>NZ_SRUX01000009.1:189375-285915 GCF_004791545.1 Mesorhizobium sp. M4B.F.Ca.ET.214.01.1.1 | reverse complement strand
AGGTCAGCTCGATTAGATGCCTGATGAGGTCATCGGGCATAACGGGTTTCACAAGACGCCGAACGCCCGAGAATTCGCTTGGGACAATGGTCCGGTCATACCCGGTGACGAATATGAACGGGATGCCGTGCGCCTTCAATTCGGCCGCGACGGCGAAAGTCGCGGCCGCACCAAGCTTAATGTCAACCGTGGCGCATTCGACGTCGTCGCTGGCGATTTTCCGCGATGCATCTTCAGGATTAGCCACAGGGCCAATTACCCTGCCGCCAGCTTCTCTGATCGCCTCTTCGAGTTCGACTGCGATCAGATACTCGTCCTCTACGACAAGGACTCGGCGTCCCTGCAGTGGCGCTGCCGGCTTGAACTGGACTGAATTATTGGGAACGACAGAACACAACATCGACGCCCCCTTTGGGTTGTCGGGTCATGAAGAGAACTTATACCTATTATTGAGGGGATTTGCGAGTCAATTTGGCGAGAACCGAATAGCCCGGCTGCTCAGCAGCATGGCAGAGCGACAGGATCGGGCGCCGGGCTATTCAGTAGGCCCGCTGCAGGGTTGGGGAGCTGGCAACGGGGATTTATGACGTGCTTAACGTCGTGACAGGCCACCCAGTTCCCGACAATTTTAGTGCCGGCCGGCAACCCTCTAATGCCGACCTTTCAGGAACCTAGCCTCGCGTAGCAGCGAATTCCAATCGGTTCCAACCAGCTCGATCAGCTGCTTGGCCTCTTCCTCCCCGATGCCAGTCTCCCTCGTAAGTCGCTCTGCCAGCAGCTTTAGATGGGCTTGGCGATCACCCCCATTGTCGATTGCCGGGCACATGGGTTGTTACCTCCAATTTGAAGAGGAACCCATGAAGCTAGCTTTTGTTTCGGCCCGCGAAAGCATACGCTAATATTTGAGGACGAATCGTCAACTTAGGAGGCGCGTCATGGATTCGCCAAGCAAGCTGGAGAACTTGCGCTTTGTTGCATCCCTGCTGGGCGTAATCCGCCATCGGATGCATGAGGATGGTGAAGATCTGCTGACGTACCTAATAGACATTGCGTATCTGGAGGCTAGCGATCGGCTGAAACAAAAAAGCCCGCCGGTCGAAGCCAGCGTGGAATAAACGACCCCAGAGCCCGCCACCGGTGTTCGATCAATTGGATATTGCGCTCGGCTCTGGTGTCAATCGGTTAAGCCCAGCTCGAGGCGACAAGTGCTTCGAAGCCTGCCGACGACGAGCATCCGACCGTGTATGCGCTCGTGGCAGATGCTACGGACGCGTGGCCTGCGGCCGCGCGCATATTGGTCCCGCCGCTGCCGTGCTGGCGATCATCGTCGGCAGTGACGCCCGACAAGGTGAAGGCGCCGGTCGAAGGCTCGACGCCTCCGAAAGCGCCGATGACGACGCTGAGATCTGACGCCGCGAGGGTAGAATCTGATGGGTCGTTGCCAGTCGCCTTGACAGTATCAACTGGCGTCGATGATGCCAGGCCTGTGATGGTGTAGACGTTGATCAGGCCGGCCGGTAGCAGCCCACTCCATGACACGACGATGTCGACCGTGGTGCCGGTGCTCACCACCCCGGACATGAGGCCGACCTGCACGCCTTCGTTCACTCCATCGTTGATGCCGATTTGGTCGATGATCGCCCCAGCGCCACCTGACCCGTTGAACGTGGCGCCAGTGAAAGTTCGTTGCGCAGCCGCGGCGCGAACGATGTGGCCTGTTACGACGACAAGCCTGCCGGTTTCAGCAGCGCCGATATCGACGCCGTTCTGGGTGATCGAATTGACAGATCCCGATGTCGTGAAGGTGCCGCGATGGGTGACGACTGGACCGGTCGGGCCACCACCGCCGCCGCCGGCATTCGGGTTGTTAAAAAATGATCCTGTCGAGAGCAGCATGGCCATTTCACCTTTCAAAGATGGCGATTGAGTACGGCTCGCAAATTGCCCTGGCGATGTCGCGGGCGCCGGCCGTGATGTCGAACACCGCGCCATCGATCAAGTCGTCGATCGTGCCCTCACAGGCCACTTGCGAGGGATCGAATCCGCCGCCGTAGACCATCAAATCGGTGAGAAGATCGGTGAGGAGACGAAGCTCGCCGCCGCCAGGAACAAACGTCAGCCGCCGCGGAATGCCGCCGGCCGTCTCCGAGATGATTTGGTCGGTCTGACCGTCGAAATAGTACGACGCGGTGGAACTCGCGCCGGAGATCGAGCGCGTCGTGCCGAGATCGAGGTCGGTGAGGTAGGACGTGGTGCCGCCGACTGGCAAAAAATATAGCTCATCAACGAATCGCTGCAGATCAGGCGGGCCGAGATCGCGCGAGCCGATCGCTTCTATCTGGTACGGCACAGACTTGGTGAACTCGACGGCGCCGGTCGTGCCGTTGACGCGGGAAACGGTTGCCGCATCGGTCCATACAACCAGGTCGCCATCGTCATAAACAGCATAGCGAAGCGCGTCGGCAAATGTCGCCAACACAGACGTGCTCTTGAGCGTCCCCTGGCTCGAGAACGTTGCTTTGACCAGGTCATTGTCGGCGCAGAGGTAGAACACCGCGTCGCTACCGCTCACCGGGCCGGGCGTGATGCATTGCAGGTCGGAATAGCCCTGCCAGGAAGCCGTCGACTGGTAGGCCCTGGTCACGGTGTCGGCAGTGAGGCGATAGCAGAACACCTGTTCGTTGAGGCCGAAGCCGACGACGAGCGCGGTTGAGGTGCTGACATCAACCAGACAGCCATCGACCAGCGAACTGTTTGTCGCCGAGTCGCCTGACGTTGCAACCACGGCGCCAGTGCTTCCGTCGCACAATACCGCGTCCCAGTCCCCCGTGCCGCTGGCGCTCGCGAAATAGAACAGCCGGTCGAGTGTTCGGCTATAACGAAAGGCCCGATAATAGTTGTAGATGTCCGGCTCGCGATCGAACGTGAAATACTGCTTCGCCGCGGGGATCGAGTAGAGGAAAATGTCCGTATCGTCGAAGCCGTAAAGCTTCGACTGGTCCCAGACAGGAATCAGGTTGCGGGCATTGGGGGTGCCGGCAAAGGTCGTGTAGATGTCGTAGTTATGCGCATTTGCGCCATCCTGAATCCACTCACCTTCGAAGACTGGCGGCGCACCCAGCCCCTGAATATCGAAGTCTGTGAGTACGATATCGAGATAGCCGCGGTGGGCCGATACGTTGTTTTCCCCTTCCTCGGCAACCATGGTTGGATCGCGGCCCTGGGTGCTCTTGCCATCGAAGGCCCGGAATTTAAGCCCCTTCTGCCTGTAGGACTGCGTAGCGTCGTAAATGAGTTTGCCGTTTGCGTAGAGCTTTCTGAGCGTCCATGTCGAGTTCGGAACCAGAGGACGGGCGAAGCGAAGCCGGCACGACATATCGCTGGTCGTGGTCGTGATTTGGTCCCACCACTCCATATGCGTCGAAGTGACGGTGAGGATCGGCGGCACCCAGATATAGGCCGAAGGGAGGCGACATTTGCCCCAGACAACGGGGATTGTCTGGCCATAGGCCGACGTGGGAAGCGTCGTCTGGATCGGTGACGCTTCAGGAACATCCGGCGCCGTTGGCGTTCCGCCGAAATTCCAGTGGCCGATCGGCCGTAGGTTGAAACCGCCAATCGCCATTATGCAACCCCCGCGGTGAAATGCAGGAGCCGTGCGGCCGGGTTTGCCGGCACCTCGCACACGCTGATTTCCGGAAGCGAAAAGACCTCGCGGCAATGCCTGACTTCTGGCGTGATCGGCCTCGCCAGACCGACGATGGGCGCGCCCAAGGAAAGCCCGGTGGCGCGGCCATCTTCGGTCATCTCAAAAGCCAGCCGGCCGCGCTTCGCGTCGAGGTCCAGCCGGCCGATCGCCAGAAGGCCGACATCGTCTTCCCTGAACTCAAGCCAGCGCCCGATCTCTTCGCCTTCGTGGCCGAGCAACATCTTTGGCTGAAAATTGCCGGCCGCCAGAAGCTTGGAGAATGCGCCGCGGCTGACGATGACATCGTGCATCACAACGCCCCAGGCGGTCGCGTGGCCGGCGATCAGAGGGGACATTCCGACGCCTCCAAGAGAGCTCGCTGCAACTCAACTGCCTGCTCAAAGGACTGGTCGAAAAGAGTTGTCATCGAATTCGGCTGACATTCGGGATCGCAGCCCAGCGGCTCGACATCGCGCGGCAACGGACTCATTTCCCATGGTCGCAAGCCCAAGGCGCGATGCAGCGCTTTGAAGTCGTTCGCTCTGAAAGCCTCTACCGCTGCCGGCGTGATGACGATCCGATTCTTCGACTTGCTGCCGCGCCGCTTCATGGCCGGGGATCTCCGTATGTCTGGAGCGCCCAGGCTGGCTTGTCCGTCCACCAATCCGGCCGACTGGCTAAGAATGCGGGGCCGAGCCTTGCCCATGCCGCAGGCGCATCAGCGAGTTTCTGAGGGTCGTCGTGCTCGATCGTGTAGCCAAGGTCGGTCAAATCGCCGAAGCCATCAGAGCCAGTTTGGAAAAGTTCGGCCCATGCCTCGACTTGGGCCGACACGTGCTTTTTGCCGTTGCGGCGTTTCACTGGCATCTCGCCGGTTCTCCGAACTGTGCCAGTGCCCAAATCGGGCCTTGCGTCTGTCTATTTGCCAGGAAGGTTGAGCCCAACACCGACCACGCCTCCGGCGCGTCTGCCTTCATCTCGGCTTCGCTGCAGTAGCCCAGCTCGATATGATCCCCGAACCAGTCGTGGCCGTATTCGAATAGGTCTTCCCATCGGCTCATTTGAGCCAGCAGCCTGTGCTTCTTGGAGGTGCGGCGCTTGACAGGCATCAGCCTCGATTGCTCCTGATGGCCGGAGGTCTCGCACTCTCGGATGGCGGCTCATAGTCAAGGTCAAGCTCGCGAATAAGGCGCGCGAAACCGACCTTGGCGTCTCGCTCGATGGCCACTTCCGGCCGAGCCTTCGGACAGCCCTGAGCGTCAACAAAAGTCAGCCCGTGCTTCGCGATTGCGGCCCGAGCTGCTTGCATCCGCTCCCAGCTTTCACAGGCCGCCTGGAGCAGCCGCAAGTGATGGGACTCAAGCTGATACTCCCGCACGATCTCGTCCCACCATTTACGAGAGGCTGCGGACAGGTGCGCTGGCGCGGCGGGTGCCTTCACCGATGCGGAATAGTCCACACTCGCTGGCGCCTGGCTGACGATGGCAAGCTGTGCGGATGATTTCGGTCCTCTAGTGCCCATTATCTACTCCTCGCGCGTGCGGGTTGAACCGGGGAGTGAAAACTCTGCGCGTAGGGGGGCCACCGGTAGCCAGAGGGTCAGCTTGGCCGGTTTGCCTTCCCCCCCCATGGGGTCTCTGCATGGTCATGGGAACGGCCTCCAGCGACCATGACGGGCCGCGTCTTCCCACTCGTCGCGCAGGAAGTTCTCTTCGTCGATCTCTATGGGCAGTGGCGGGAATGCCTGGAGGTAGCAGGCATCGTCGGCTGTGTAGCCGTAGAGCCAGACTGTGCGCCTGTCCTCGCATAGCTGAGCGTCGATTTGCACCAGAACGTCACTCATCGCGCGTCCCTCGCGTCCTTGCCCTTCTTGACGCAGAGCTTCCATGCTGCGCCCTGTCCTGGCAGCAAGCCTTGTGAGCCTATTTCGGCGTGCCACATCGAACCGTCATGCGTGCAAAGGTGGCCGCGCTTGTACGTCTCACCGGCCTGCCAGACGCCTTTGTATTCAACCGCCGGCTTGCTCTCCAATTCGGCAACGCGCGCCTCGAGCGCCTTGCAGCGTTCGCCAAGCCAGATGAATTGCGCCTTTGAGACACCGATGTTCGTGCAGCCGAAGTCCAGACTGATGCGCGTATCCGGATGAAAACCATCCTTTCGGAAGTCGTCCATGGCCTGGGCGACGCAAATCTCAACCAGGTCCAACATCCCTTGGGCGAAGGCGTTGTGATTGTCCTCTGTCCTGACAACGCTGGGGTATTTGACCTGCTTGCGCAGAAGCGTCTCGTCGATCTCCCAGGCCCGATGCTGGACAGGTGAGGCTTTCGGCTTGGGAGCGATGATCTCCGAAGCCTCGCCGATCTCGATCTTGAAACGCTTGTCGCGTAGTTGGCCGATCAAGCCGTCGATGGTGTCGATCTCGGCCTTGAGCCGACGCTGAATCTCCATGTTCTGGTCGAGCGCATGTTTGTCGGTGTCGGCCTTGAACAGCGCTTGCTTCTCGGCGATCTGCTTGCCGAGCCGCGCAATCTCGCCGTCAACCTTGGCGAGGTCGGATTGACGCTGATCAACGATGACGGGCTTCTTCATTTCGTGCGCTTCCATGCGTCGAGGTCGCGCTGGTGGCGGAATTCCTCGCTGGCGTGGCGAAGGCGGCGCTCAACTGCGGTTTCGTTGAGCTTCACCGTGACATGCTTCCTCGGGCGCGGTGGGCCGCCGTTGAGTGTCACCTGTTTTGGCTTCTTCATTTCGGCACCTCGATTTCATGGATGAGACCATGCGCAAGACACCAGGCCAGCGGCTGCGGCTCGTCCTTTGCGGCCTCAATCGCTAGTTCAGCGAGATCGGCTCCAGAAGCATCGGCAATGACGTTGAGATACTGCTGATCCGACCACCGCAGCCGCCGCATCGATTCGAGGTGCCTATAGATCGTCCACCGTTCCCGATGGTCAGGCTGGTCGGCCGTGAGGTGCAGAAGAAATTCAGTGTTCGGCGAGGCAATGCGGACGTCACAGCCCATCGCGACAAGCACGCCGGCCGACATGCAGCGCCGGCCGAGCCTTGCGCGCTTCAAGGTTGCAGCGTGCCACCGTATCGCGCGAAAGATCCGGACAGCGGCGTCGAAGTCGCCGCCCTCGCTGTCGATGAAAACCTCGATGGTAGGACATAGGCGAGCCGCCTCCAATTGGTCGCAGACCGCGGTCGCCATCGCGTCGTCGACTTCGCCGACCATGTTGATGGGTGCGACTTCCGCCACTGACATGCAGACAACGTCGCGATCAATCTCGGCCTTGGCGCGCACCTTGGCCATCAACCGATCGCATGGCTCGAAGCCATTGCGGCGACGCTCCAGGGCTGCCGGGAGGAATTCCGCGATTGCGCCCTCGAGTGCTGCGATGCGGGCGAGGAGATCGGCGCTCATGCTGGTCAAGCCCGATCGGCGTGCTTCAGTGCGGCGCGGACGAGTCCAAGGCGCTCGATCGTCGGCGCACAGATGCCTGGAAGGCGGCTGACCTTGGCTAGATCGAAGCCTGCCGCCACGGCTCGGCCTCTGAAGGCGGCGCCATGGCCAAGCAGGGCTTCGAGATTGTCGATCGCCTCGTCGATAGCGGTTCTGAGCTTGCCGATGGGCTCGACAAGCGCCGGCCCGATGCTCGCCTCGAATTTCTGGACTTCCTCGTCGCGACGAGCCTTGGCCTGCTTCTCTGCGTCGAATAGCGGCTGGAGCAAGGCGCCGATCTCGTCGACATCGCGTTGGCTGATCGTAGGCGGCTGGCCGAGCGGCTGGTTGGCGAGCTTCCGGCCGGCTTCGATGTGGCGAGCCTGCCCTTCCTCGCGAGCGGCTACGGCCTTGCGAAGTACCGCCTCTGCCTCGGCTATCGAGGCCGGCTTTTCGGGGATGACAAGGAGCTTGTCGAAGTCGGGTTGAGACGCGGGCTTCAGACGGGCAAGCATTCAAGCGCTCCATTGGTTTCCTGATTTGGAGGATACGCGCGCGATTCCGCGCTGGCCCGTCATGCATGACGGTAAATTTTGGTCTTCAGCACATCGATGAGGTCACGCTCGCGAAGCGCGGGTTCACCAGACGAGCGCACCATGAAAACAAGATGTTCTGTGACCATCAGCGAAAGCGCCGACTCGCACACCTTCCGCCCGGCAAGCTTGCCCGGATCGATCGTCGGATACTTCGCCATCACGGCGGCTGCGACGAGATCGGGATTGAGAGCCAGGCCGAAAACCGCCTCCCGTTTTTTTTCGCGTTCGCGTCTTCGGCTCTGCGCCTCTCGCCATTGCGTCCGTTTGCGTTCGGCCGTCATGGCAGCCATCCAGCGACAACGGCCAGGATGGTGGCGAAGGCTATGGCGGTCAGGACGGCGGAGGCGATTGGTTGGCTGTGTGACAGCCGGTCGCGAACTGTGACGGAACCAAATGCAGCCCGAAGATGTTTCGCCCGCGTGAAGTTCAACCGCGCTGAGGTTGTCACGTGATCACGAACCCGACTGAACTGATCGATTTTGGAAGATCGCTGTTCTACGGCCGACACACCGCAAAGATCGCCACGCCTGTTTCGAGCGCATTTCAAAGAGGCGTCATCGCCGCTCGCATGGGGATGGAAATTGAGGACAACCCCTATCCGTTCGGGACAGATGCCCACATCGACTGGATCGACGGTTATGAGTCCTCGGTCGAGGTGGATCAGGCGATGGATCTGGACTGAGCAGGCTGACGCCACCCCAAGCAGGTCGAACGGGCAGCAGCCGTTTTTGTCGAGGCCACTCATCAGCCTGCCCTCCCGCGGTGACGGCCGGTCCAGCCGCGCCGTTCCATTTGCTTAAGAAGCGCGGAAGAAACAGGGCCGATGTGCTTGGGAGCTTCTGTCGTCTGTCCCCGAGATATAGAGGTAGTGGTGGCTTCCGCACCATGGATAGTAGTGGTGGTTTCCGCACTACAAAAATCGGGTTTGTGGTGCGGTTTCCGCACTGAAATCTGGCGTTTTCCGCCACTGGTGTTTTGTTTTTCAGAAGCCGCCCGCGCTGCACGCGCGAGAAGGTCGGCGGCCTCCATCGTCTCAATCTTCCGCCAATCGTCGGTCGGCTCGGTTAAGTCGGTCGGACGGTAGGTCAGCCGGAACAGATTTGGCCGGCGCCACTCGCCGTTGCCGGATCTGCCTTCCTGTGTGATCTCGACAAAGCCGAGCGCCACCACCTCGCGAATTGCTGGCGCGATGGCATGCCGGTGAATGCCATACTCCTCGAACTGGTCGAACGTCGTCGGCAGCTTGCCGTTGTCGTTGCCGCCGTGCTGACCCACCTCGATCTCAAGGCGAGCCAGGACGCGGTGCCCTGACAATGACAAAACCCTGAAAGCCGGCGACGCCTTCATCTCGATCAACTGCCAAGAGAACTGGCCGGCGATCGTCGTGCGCTTCCCTCTGCGGGCCTTGCCAGATGGCGTCATGTTGCGCCACCTCCGGCGAACTCGCCATAGTGCTGCTTCTCGGCCTCTCGCCGGGCCGCGATCGCCTTATCCTTGTCGGTGAACCGGCCGAGAGTGACGCAACGGTTGTCGAGCCCGATATAGGCTTCCCACCGCTGGGTGCTGGCCACAAACGAGACGCCTACTGTACCGCTGGAATTGCGCTTGCCAGGCCGCCTGTTCCTTGAGTTCTGGACCGGCGTCGCCTCTCGGAGGTTCTTCCACCGGTTGTCAGCACGCATGCCGTTTCGATGGTCGAGCAACTGCTTTGGCCAGCGCCCCGTCATCAGAAGCCAGATGACCCTGTGTGCCTTGTACAGCCTGTAATCGATCTCGACTTGCGTATAGCCGTGCGACGTCCGGGTTCCGGCCAGCGCACCAGTACGGCAACCCCTGGCAACACGCCACGTCAGCGCGCCCGTTTCGGGATCGTACAGGAGCAGTTCGCGAGCTCGCTCGGCCGTGAGTGCCGGCGCCCTTGCACGGCGTTCGGCGATCGTTATGGCTTGAGCAGAATCCGGCGATGATGTAATGTTGTAACAGTCTTGGTTCGCCGCCGAGATATCTCCTAAGGCCTGGTCGCTTCGCCCCGAGGCGACCGGGCTTTTTCGTTCAGGATGCGGGATGGTTGTCATTGACGACATCCCCCCTGATCGCATCGTGGTACATGCGTATGGCCTGACAGGCCTGCGCAGGCGTCATGTTGAAGTGGTCCTTCAACTCAACGACACTGGGTCGGGGGCGGAGGTATTTAGGCGTCCTGCCGAGCCAAGCAGCGCCTTCCATCAAAAGCTGAAGTTCGCGCTCGCCGGTCATCATGCGGCCCTCCGAACGAACTTGGAGGCAAGATGCCGGCAGAAGTCAGCGCGCCCGTACTTCACGAGTTTGGCCGAAAGCCGCAGATATTCCGGGCCTGTGCCGCGATTGCGATGCTTCTTCACCGCTGATGGCTTCACACCCTGAATGACGGCGAGGTCTTCCGGGTCGAAAAAGGCAGGGAGAGTTTCGTCGGTCGCGAGCGCTTCGTAGAGAGCCGCGCCGCTAAGGCCGGATGCGGCCCAGAAGCTCAGCCGGGCATTGAATGCCTTGGCTGCAGCGTTGGTATCGATGTCGTCCATTTTCGTCGCCCTGTGTTGGGAGAGCGACGGGAACCTTAGTTCCTACTCAGTCGCTCTCGGGGTTGATGAGGCGACTGGGAAAATCAAGCCGATGAGCGGCTAGAACACTATGGGTTTCTAAGAAAGTCCCCGCACAGTAGCGCACAGCGGCGAATTTCTGACTCAAGCTCTTCCTCGGTGAAGGCTCCGATCTCTTTCACGAACTTCTTGTAGGTGTCGACCTGGTAGGCAGCGAGGTTTTCCGCTTCGACATTCTTTCGAAAGCTTGTGAGCTTTGACTTGTCGATCTTCGCGTACTTCGCCACGTAGGCGTCGCCCTTTCGGATGGCCAGATTTCTCCGATCGTGCAGCACCGTGACGCTTGCCGCCAAGAAAGCCATAGCGTGAACCTGGTTGGTCGGCTTGAGCGCGCCTCCTTTGCTATCTTGACGCTCTGAGCGGACCCAGTCGTCCCGCAACTCGCCCATGCGGCGCATGATCGGGAAGATCAATTCGGCGTCTATGCCGGTCTCGCTGAGATAGCGACGGACCAGACCAAGCGTCTGATACTCGTCGCCGTTGGCGGTTTTCAATTCGGCGGCTAGCTGCTCATGCCTCGCCAAAAGGATTACGGCATCGGTCGCACGCGCAATCGCAAGATCGTCGTGACTCATCAGCGAATTTCCTTCACATCGGCCGCGAGCTTTTGCAGCACGTTCATCGCGTCGGCAGCACGCTGCGCGCCGCGACGGCCAAGGCTCTCCGCTTTCGAGACATAGCGGTTCGTCATTGCCAGCGTTTTCCAGCCGAAAGCCTCGCGCAGCTCATGCGCCTCGGCGCCGGAGACTGCGGCCCAGGTCGCGGCCGTGTGGCGAAGTCCGTGCGGCGTTATCTGGTCGATGCCGGCGGCAGTGCAGACCGAATGCAGCACTTCGCGCAGCCGCTTATAGGAAACGGGCTGTGAGCCCTTGCGCCCCGAGAACACAAAGCCGAGCCGATGCGGCTGCCGGTCAATGATGGTGGCGGCATCCGTCGATAGAGCCCGGACAGAAGCGCCGGACTTGGTGTCGGGAAGGCGCGCGACCATCTTGGGAAGGTCGACCATGTCCCATGTCAACAGACGCGCCTCACTGACGCGCCAGCCCGAGACTGTGAGATATCGGATAAGGTCGCCGCAATCGCCCTCAACGACGGCCAAGGCCTTAACAAATTGCGGAAGGTCTTGCTCGTCGAGCCAGTCTTCCCGAGCCGTTTCCGTGTTCTTCTTAATGCCGATGCAGGGGTTGTCTTTTCGCCAGCCAAGCTCGATCGCCCGGCCCATCATTACCGAAAGCACGGCAAGGGAGCGGTTCGCGTCAGTAGGGTTCGCGCGCTTCTTGCGATGGAAGTCACGCACCATTTCGGCGGTGATGTCCGCAACTCGCTTGCCCTTGAAGTAGGGGAGGATGTTCCGCCTGATCCGACCGCGGTAATCCTTCCGGGTCTCTGGCTTCTTTGCCGCGATATGCGACTTATCGAAGTCGTCGACCAGATCCTCGAAAGGCGGTTGCGCCTTCTTGGCGGCTTTCGCGGCTGCGGGATCGTCTCCCACCTTGACGGCCTGCAGGATGGCCAAGGCCTCGGCCTTAGCTTTCTCGGCAGGGAAAACCGAATGTTCGCCGATGATGATCTTGCGACGCTTCCGTTTGCCATTCCGCTCCGGAAGCTCTTGGAACACCATAAAGGTTTTCGATGCTTTCCCGTCTGCCTTGCGACGAAGGCGAAGAGCGAAGCCGGCGAGCTTGCTATCTCGAACGATCAGTTCATCTCGGCCGGCGGGGAGGGTGGCTGACTTAACATAATTATCTGAAAGGATCGGCATCGTCCGTTTTCCCCTTGGGTAGCCGTGCGGGTAGCCGCGACGTGTCTACGCATGTCACCTTATCGGAACAAAAGGGGACGGTAAACCCTCGATCTTTCCTTTATTCACAATGCTTTCAGGAGAGATGGATACCCAATGGTGGACGGGCAGGAATTGACTTAAAATCCCTCGATCTCTGATCGTACGGGTTCGATTCCCGTCGTCCGCACCAGCGCACTGGTGCGATCACGGAATTACGCTCTGCGCTCATGTCGCTAAGTTCATCTGGCGGCGGATTTGATCCGCCCAGGCCGGCGTCTTACCCCAAAGCCCCCCGCCCAACAGGCGCCGGCCTCTTTTTATCCGAGATGACCTTGGAACTGAGCAATTCCGAACGGAAGACCTCCAGGCACTTTTTGGGCTAACGCTTCTCGAAAATCAGCTTTCAGTTGCGAGCCCTCTCCCGTCACTCGCGAAAGTCCCGATTTCGTCCGTTAGAAGTCGCTTAAGTAACCTTGTCGCGATTAGGCATTCGCACTAAACTCTGCCCTTCTCAAAGCGTGCCTAGTCCTCCGGTTTGTCACAAGGGGGTAGCGAATGCGCCACGTTTTGCTTTTGCTTCCATTGGTGCTTTTGCACATACCGATTGTAACGCATGCCGCCGCTATCCACGACGCCGCCACGAAGGGCGACGTGGCGGGGATCACGGCAGCGCTCGACGCAGGTGCCGGCGTCGATGAGAGCGATGGGAAGGCGACACCACTCTATCTTGCGGTCAAGGGTGGGCATTTCGCGGCGGCCAAACTGCTCCTGGATCGCGGTGCCGACGTCAACGCCGCCCCGACACCGGTTTTGGGTCCTGCCCTGATGCCGGCTTTGGCTAAACGCAGGATCGACTTGATCAAACTGTTGCTGGACGGAGGCGCAAATCCAAATTCGAAACGCAGCCGCGAAAACGCGATCCACATCGCGGTCAATCTCGGTTGCCTCGATTGCGTGAAGGCACTGGTCGAGGCCGGCGCGGACGTGAATGCGAAGACAAAGGACGGCAAGACACCGATCCATCTGGCAAGATTCAAAGGGCTGCGCGAAATCGCTGACTATCTCATGGCGCACGGCGTCGTCTTGCAACGCCATCCCCGATCTCGATGAAGTTGGCCACTGCCGATATTGAGAAAGGCCAAACCTCCTTCACCCACCTGTGTGCCGGTTGCCACAATGTCGAGCCACAGGGAGGGACCAAGACGGGGCCGAACTTGTGGAGCGTCGTCGGCCGCGACAAGGCCTCCATGACGAAAATGCGTTATTCCGAGACTTTGCTGGGCTGGGAAGGCGTGTGGACGTACGAGGACCTGAACAAATATCTGCTTGAGCCCATGGTCACTACCCCAGGCGTTTACATGGAGATGCCTGGTGTTCCGGACGAGACTGAACGGGTCAACCTGATCGCCTACTTGCGCACACTCAGTGACAAGCCAATCCCGCTACCCTGAGCCCGTCGTGCCTCCAGCACGATCCCGGCCCGGCCTCTCGGTCAGTTCGGGATCGAAAAAGGCGCTCCGGATTGCCCTGGTGCGATCACGGAATTACGCTTTTCGCTCGCGTCGCTAAGTTTATCTGGCGGCGGACTTGATCCGCGCAGGCCGGCGTCTTTCAGGCCCCACCCATTCCCCGCCCCCTGCGGGCGCCGGCCACCCCATTTCCGTCGAAATCGAAGTCCCTGAGCAACGGGGAGGTTTCGCGTCCTGGCGGGCTATCTCGCGGTCAGAATTTGTAGCTCAGGTTCACCCCCAGGGTGTGAAGCTTGACGTCCTGATCGCGGTCGTCCGGGATATCGAAGTGCTCCGAACGGAAATCGAAGTAGCGGTATTGGGCGCCAACCACGAATTTATCCGTCAGGGCATAGTCGACGCCGGCGCCGAGCGTCCAGCCAACTTCCGTGCGCGTGTCGGCAACGCCATTGCGTGACGCTTCGATGCCGGCGAAGGCGATGCCGCCAATGCCGTAGACCAGCACGCGGTCCATGGCATAGCCGGCCTTGGCATCGACGGAGCCGAACCATTTCAGCTCGGCGCCGGCGGAATCTCCGAGGCCGAGGTCCGCCGCGCCGTCGACCGAGGAATAGTTGAGATCGGCTACGGCGCCGAGCACCGCCTGGTCGAATTGCCAGAGGCCGGCGACGTGGCCGCCGATGAAACCGCCATCGAGGTCGGGCGAGGCGGAAAACGGCGCGCCGCCGCTCGAGCCCATGTCGGCGCGGCCCCAGCCATAGCCGGCCTGCAGGCCGGCATAATAGCCGGTCCAGTCGAAGCCCGGGGCCGTCATTGGCAGATCGGCGCCCACGTCCGCCGCCTGGGCCGACCCGGACAGCAGCGCAAGTAAACCGGCACTGGCGAGCGCCAATCGACGCATCGAGCTCTCCGAACTGGCGGTTTCGAAAGACTCCCTGGTACAACCTAGCCTTATTCGCCGCAAAACGGAATTGGCTTCATTCAACAACGGTTTACGCCGGCGGGTTGCGCACCCGATCCTCCAGGTCGCGCTGCTTCTCGAGAGGCGGTGCCAGACGGTTGAAGGCGAACTCGGACAGCACCGAGCCGGCGATGAAGATCAGGATCGGCACGCCCCATGTCCAGAACGAATGCAAGGTAAAGAATGCCAGTCCGGCAAGGCCGGCCGACACTGCGAAGATTGCGAACCTGATCGTCTCTGCCATTTTCCGCCAATCCGAATGATCGTCAGCGACCGACGAGCATTCCAGCTTCCTGGCTATTTGGCGTCGATGAAATCCAGCGCCGCCTTGCTGTATTCGTCCGGCGCCTGCAGCATGGCGAAATGGCTGGCGTTGGGCAAGATGATCAGCTTCGCACCAGGAATGACCGAGGCCATGTATTCGGTGTGCTCGCGTTTGATCGCCTCGTCATGGTCGCCGGCGACGATCGCCGTCGGCGTGGTAATCTTGCCGAGTTGTTCCTTGGTCCACGCCGGCTCGCTCTCCCACATATGGCTGATCTGCGCCACGAAGGCGTCATACTGGTCCGGTGTCTTCGACATCTTCTTGTAGTCCCGGCCAGAGCGCTCGATGTAGGCGGCAAAGGTCTTGTTGGTCATCACGCCGGGATCGACGCCATCGGTGGTGACATTGGCGGCCTGCGCAAAGAGCCTTGTCAGCCGTTCCGGATGATGCAGTGCGATGTCGATACCGATAATGCCGCCATCGCTCCAGCCGACAAGCGCGGTCTTGTCGATCCTCAAGTAGTCGAGCAGCGCCAGATAGTCCGACGCCATCAGGTCGTAGCCATAGGGCTGCTCCGTGCGGGTGGAGCGGCCATGGCCGCGGCTGTCGGCGACAATGACCTTGTGCGTTTTGGAAAGCGTCGCCACCTGGCTCGCCCAGATGTCGGCGTGGCCGAGGCCGCCATGGATGAGCAGAACCGGGTCACCCGCACCGAAAACGGCGTAGTACATCTGGATGCCGTTGACCGGCGCATAGCCGCTCTGCTCGGGTTTGGGCATGGCCACCGGCTCCGGCAATGTCTGCCAACGTTCCTCGGCTGCGGCAAGAGCGGTTGACGCTATCAACAAGACGACGACTGCGATCGCTTTCCAGAGACGGGTCATGTTTCCCTCTTACGGTTCGGTCCGCGGTCAGCATCGCCTTTTAACCGGGTTAGTCAACAAGCGTGGCCTGCCGACCGGATGCCGGCCGACGGCTCTGGCGGCACCCGCCGACATTTGCGAGACTGGCCACAGCCAAGGAATCGCCAATGCCGAAAACGAAGGCCGCCAGGCCCGCAAAACCCCGTGTGTGGACCGAGATGGCGACGCACCTGGTCGATGTCGCGATGGGCCGCAAGCCGGCCGACCTTGTCATCCGCAACGGCCGCTGGGTGAACGTCCATTCGGGTGAGATCATCGCCGGCACCGACATTGCGATTGCCGGCGGGCGCTTCGCCTATTGCGGGCCGAATGCCGGCCACGCCATCGGGCAGGGCACCAAGGTCGTCGATGCCGGCGGGCGCTATCTGGTGCCCGGCCTTTGCGACGGGCACATGCATGTCGAGAGCGGCATGGTGACGGTGACCGAGTTCTGCCGCGCGGTGATCCCGCATGGCACCACCTCGATGTTCATCGACCCGCACGAGATCGCCAATGTGCTGGGCCTGGCCGGCGTGCGGCTGATGCATGACGAGGCAGTCGCCATGCCGATCAACGTGCACGTGCAGATGCCATCCTGCGTGCCGTCGGCGCCGGGGCTGGAACATGCCGGCGCCGAGCTGACGGTCGCCGATGTCGCCGAGGCGATGAGCTGGGAAAACATCATCGGGCTCGGCGAAGTGATGAATTTCCCGGGCGTCGCCGCCAACGACCCGGTGATGTCGGGCGAGATCGCCGCCACGGTCAGGGCCGGCAAGACGGTCGGCGGGCACTATGCCTCGCGCGACCTCGGCCTGCCGTTCCACGGCTATGTCGCCGGCGGTCCGCAGGACGACCACGAGGGCACACGCGCGGAAGATGCGATCGCGCGGGTGCGCCAGGGCATGAAGGCGATGCTGAGGCTCGGCTCGGCCTGGTACGACGTCGCTTCGCAGATCAAGGCGGTGACGGAGAGCGGGCTCGATCCGCGCAACTTCATCCTGTGCACCGACGACAGCCATTCCGGCACGCTGGTGCATGAAGGCCATATGGACCGAGTGGTGCGGCACGCGATCAGCCAGGGCCTGAAGCCGGTGACGGCGATCCAGATGGCGACGCTGAACACCGCCCAGCATTTCGGGCTGGAGCGCGAGATCGGCTCGATCGCGCCGGGACGGCTTGCCGACCTGCTGATCGTCTCGGATCTGGCGGCGATGACCATCGACGAGGTCTATGCTCGCGGCGTCAGGCTGGCCAAGGGCGGCAAGCTCGACATCGACATCCCGGCCTATGACTATCCGAAGACGGCCAAGAACACGGTCAAGCTTGGCAAGAAGCTCAAGGCGAAGGATTTCGACGTGGCCGCGCCGAAGGGGGCCAACGAGGCGCGCGTACGCGTCATCGGCGTGATCGAGAACCAGGCGCCGACGCGAGCACTGGAGGCCGACCTGCCGGTCGAGGACGGGCTTGTCGGCATGGACCGGCGCAACGACGTCTGCCAGATCGCGCTGGTCGAGCGGCACAGGGGCACCGGCGGCGTCACCAATGCCTTCGTCTCCGGCTTCGGCTACATGGCGGACTGCGCGATGGCGTCCAGCGTGGCGCATGACGCGCATCACATCATCGTCGTCGGCACCAACAAGCAGGACATGGCGCTGGCCGTCAACCGGCTGGGTGAGGTCGGCGGTGGTGTGGTCCTGTTCTCCAAGGGCAAGGAACTGGCGCTGGTCGAGATGCCGATCGCCGGGCTGATGTCAGACGAGCGCGCCGAGACAGTCGCGGCCAAGGCCGAGCAACTGACGGAAGCCATGCGCAAGGTCGGTTGCTCGCTGAACAACGCGTACATGCAGCACTCGCTGCTGGCGCTGGTGGTCATTCCCGAGCTCAGGATTTCCGATGTCGGACTGATCGACGTGACGACGTTCCAGAAGGTCGATCTTTTTATCTGAAACCGTGTGGCGGGCCCATCGATCAGCCGCCGGTGGCGATGGTCAGCACCTTGAACGGGGTGGTGATGACCACCTCGGCGACCGAGCCGACGGCCTTTCCAATGCCTTGGCCGATATTGTCGAACTCGGCCGAGTCAGGTTCGGTCGAGCGCAGGGCGGCTGGTGTGCGCAGCCGGTCGCCGAGCAATTGCACCAGCATCGGATTATCCGCGAACTTGGCATGGTTCAGGCGGTCGCCGCCCTTGGTGTTGGTCAGGTCCGCCACGACCACGCCATAGCTGGCAAGGTCGGCCGCATTGCCGTAGTCCCCGACTCGAGGCTTGTCGCCGGAAATGAGGGAAGACAGCTTCAGCGCCCGGTCGTCCCCCGAGAGCAGGATCGCGAAAGGCTTGTCCGGCTTGCCGTAGCGGATCATCTGCTTCTTGAAGACGTCGACATCGATGTCCGGCGAGGCCAGGATGACATAGCCGATCTTGCCGCCGAGATCGCGGTCGCCGGTGATGGCGAGCTGGCGCAGCGCCTCCATCGTCAGCCAGGTCCCCATCGAATGGGCAATGATGTCGATGCTCTTGACGTGAGTCTTGGCCAGCATCCGCAGCGTCGCCTCGAGGTCGTCACGCGCGGCTGTGGAGCTGTCCTTGTCGTAGATATAGCCGGTCGTCTTGCCGCTCGACGCCCAGGAGAACAGCACCGGCGTGCCTGGATATTTCGTGTCGTGCGCGATCTGGGTCAGCCGGAAGACGCCATCGTCGAAGCCGTTGTTGAAGCCGTGCACGAAGACCAGGGCGCGGTCGCCGCTTATGGCGATGTTGGAGCCGACGGCCTTGGCGAATTGCTGCTGGTCCCCATAGTGGACGACCTCGGTGGCGGTGAACTGCTTGGCCGGGTTGCTGTCGGCCGAACCCTTGGCGCGTTCGATGGCGCCGACCTGATGCACCTTGGGAACGGTGACGTCGACGCGGGCGTAGCTGGTGGTCAGCGAGCGGTCTCCGTCGAACACCTGCCGCTTGTCCTTCGTCGCCTGCTGGCGGGTGGTTGCGACGAAGATCTCGTGCGTCGCGGCGATGTCGGAGGCCGGCACCGCAACCGTCGTCTTGTTGAGCAGGTCATGCGTGTTCCGGCCGGCGCAGCCCGTGGCGGCGAGCGCGAAGGCAAGGACTATGACAGTCTTCGAACGCACGATCACCCGGGATCCCTCAAGGGGCGAAAATCATAACGCCTCAGACCAATCCGATAAAGCCCACGGCCGGTCCGGTCCAGTTCAAAGTGGGCGCGGCCGGCAACCGCGCCGGCCGGGCGGCACCATCAGCTACTGCCCGAGCTGGCTGATGCGGTCGGTCACCGTCTGGTCGCTGGCGAAGCCGTCATCCTCGCGCAGCCGCTGGCCGATCATCTTCACCAGTTCGGGATTGTCGGCGAATTTGGTGTGGTTGAACCTGTCCGATCCCTTGACGCTGGAGAGGTCGACGACGCTGACGCCATAGGTGGCGAGGTCGGCCGCGTCCTTGTAGTCGCCGACGCGTGGCCGCGAGCCGGCGATCAGGCCGGAAAGCCGCAGCGCCCGGTCATCGTCGGACAGAAGCAGGATGAAAGGCTTGTCCGGCTTGCCGTAGCGGCGCATCTGGCTCTTGAACACGTCGACGTCGATATCGGGCGAGGCCAGAACCACGTCGCCGAGCCTGCCGCCGAGATCGCGGTCGCCGGTGATGGCGAGCTGGCGCAGCGCCTCCATGGTCACCCAGGTTCCCATCGAATGGGCGACGATGTCGATGCGCCGCGCGCCGGTCTGGGCAAGCATGCGCAGCGTCACCTCCAGCTGGTCGCGAGCGGCGCTGGCGCTTTCCTTGTCGTAGACATAGTCGGTGGTCTTGGCGCCGGACGCCCAGGAAAACAGCACCGGGGTGCCTGGATAGCCGGAGTCATGCGCAATCTGCGTCAGCCGATAGACGGCGTCGTCGAAGCCGGTGTTGTAGCCATGGACGAAGAGCATGACGCGGCCACCGCGCGCGGCGATGTCGGCGCTGAGCGCGCTGGAGAATTTCGGCTGCGTGTCGTAGCCGACGACCTCGGAGGCCATGAAATATTTCGCCGGGTCGTCCGACTTGCCGCGTGAGCGCCGCTCGATCTGCCCGGGCTGGTGGATGCCCGGAACCGTGACGTTGACGCGGGCGTAGTTCAGTGTCGCCGAGCGCTCGCCGTCGAAGACCTTGTTGGGGTCGTCGGAGCGCTTGCGCGTCGTGGCGATAAAGATCGAATGGTTGCCGGCGATTTCCGTCACCGGCGTAGACATCACGGCGCTGCCGAGCAGTTCCTCGGTTTTGCGGCCGCCACAGCCTGCCACCAGCAGGGCAAGCGCAAGAATGCAAATCGTCTTCAAACGCACGTCAAAATTCCATTCGAGCCCAAAAAGGGCCGTCCACCCTCCGCGACATCTCCCCAGCAGGCGAAGTGCGGCGGAAGTAAGTCGCGTCCAGCTAAAATCTCGTCAGCGCCCGGCGACGGCCATCGCAGTGTTGCGCGAAAGCCAGAACGGCGGAAGGAAGGCCGGGATGTTGGAGAAGGGCAGCACTTCGGGCTTGAGCCGAATGCCGAGCACATCGCCCATGAAGGCGCGGCGAGCCTCGATGCGGCGCCAGGCGTCCGGATAGCGGGCGGCGATCTCCTCGCGCAGCGGCTCGTCGGCAAGCGCGATGCCGTCCTCGATATTGGTAGTGAAATAAGCGCTGCCGGTTGCCGGGATGATGTCGACCTGCAGCGCCATGCCGGACTTGAGTTCGATCGCGGAGCCGGAAAACACCGGCGAATGCATCCATTCGTCGATATGGATGAGATGGCCGGGATTGAGCGAGACGCCGAAGAATGGGTCGCCGATGCGCTGATGCACCGCTTTCCACAGCGCGCCGCCGGCGACACCGATGCCTATGGTCTCGTACCAGTCGACGGCAGCGGAAAAATATGGCGCGACCAGCTTTTCGATGTAGTCGCTGATGCGTTCCGGCAGCTCGGCGGCGCTCTCGACCAGGAAGCCGGCGCGGGCGTTGAGCGAACCCTGGATGCCATAGGCCATGGTGATCGGATCGCCGCGCTGGATGATGTCGAGGCGGGGGCTCGGCAGCCCGTAGGGCGCGCGCTTGCCGGCCGACAGCATCGGGTGGCAGCATTGCGGCAGGCCGTTGATACCCATCAGCCGCGCCGCCTGCAGCTCCGTCATGCCGGGTTCGATGCCCTGGAGTACGTTGCGCAGGCCTTGCGAGGAAAAGGTCGCGGCGAATTCGAAGGCTGCGAGCTGATCGGCCTCGTTGATCGCCCGCAAGCCGTCAGCCGGGTTGATCAGGAGATCGGCCGCGTTCTCGACCGCGCCCCTGTCGCCGGCCAACGCGCGCAGCGTGTCGGCGATGAAGGACGGCAGGTCGAGCGTCCTGCGCCCAAAGCCGGCATCGCCGGCGCCGAACGGCTTCCAGCCGATGGCGCCGATCCGGTGTCCGGGCTTTAGCCCGCTGGCCGCAAGGATGTCAGGCAGCGTATCGGAACGATCGCGCGGCTGCGCCGGCAGCGAAAAGGTCTGGCAGAGGATGCGCTCATAGGGTCCGTCGCAGAGCTCGGCATAGCCCCAGCCCTCATTGCCGACCAGCAGCTTTGCTTGCTTGCCGGCAACGATGACCAGCAGCGTTTCCTCGAAGCGGGGGTCGTAGCCGCAAAGGTAGGCGACATTGGCGGCATGCTCGCGGTCGCCATAGACGACGAAGCCATCGAGGCCGGCCTTCGCGCCGCGCGCCAGCAAGGCTTCGATGCGCGCCTCGTAGGTGGCGCGAGGAATGAGCGGCATCAGGGTCGGCTCGCCGAATTCCGGCAGCGACACGGTTTTCAGGGCGACCGACGCAACAGGCATGAACAAACGCCTCCAAGTGCTTGCAACGATACCGGGAATGCCCCGCGGCGAGGCTGATGGCAGGCGGACAATGGCCTTGCGGGGCCGGATGTGCAATAGGCTTACATTAACCGCCCAGCACGCTTCGGGACGATTTGCCATGAACAGTTTTTCTTCTCGCGTTGCCACGGCCGCCGCCGCCATCCGCCAGATCTTCCCGGAGACGCCGCTTCAGGAAAACGACTATCTGTCGAAGAAGACCGGCGCCCGGGTGTTGCTGAAGCGCGAGGATCTGACGCCGGTGCGCTCCTACAAGATCCGCGGCGCCTTCAACTTCTTTCGCAAGGCGCTGGCCGCCGGCAATGCGGCAGAGCTGTTCGTTTGCGCTTCCGCCGGCAACCATGCGCAGGGGTTTGCCTTTGTCTGCCGCCATTTCGGCAAAAAGGGCGTCGTGTTCATGCCGGTGACGACGCCGCAGCAGAAGATCGACAAGACGCGGCTGTTCGGCGGCGACTTCGTCGAGATCAGGCTGGTCGGCGATTTCTTCGACGACTGCTATCGCGCCGCCTTCGAATTCGCGGAGAGCGCCGGCGCGCATATGGTGCCGCCCTTCGACCACAGGGACATCATCGAGGGGCAGGCGACGGTCGCCTTTGAGATCGCCGACCAGATGCCTGGCGCGCGCATGCCCGACATCGTCATGCTGCCGGTCGGCGGCGGCGGGCTCGCGGCGGGCGTCACCCATTACTTCGCCGACCAGCATCGCGAAGCGCGTTTTGTCTTCTGCGAGCCGGCAGGCGCGCCGAGCCTCAGCGAGAGCCTGTCCTCGGGCAAACGGATCAAGCTCTCCAAGGTAGACAACTTCGTCGACGGGGCCGCGGTCGCCGAGATCGGCCGCGAGCCGCTGCGGCATCTGAGGGAATTTGCCGCCGAAGCGGTGCGGCTGATCCCGGAGAACCGGCTCTGCGCGACGATGATCGAGATGCTCAACGTCGAAGGCGTGGTGCTCGAGCCGGCAGGCGCCCTGGCGATCGATGCGCTCAAGGATTTTTCCCGCAAGGAGATCAGGGGCAAGACCATCGTCGCCGTGGTTTCGGGCGGCAATTTCGATTTCGAGCGGCTCCCCGACGTCAAGGAGCGGGCGCTGCGCTTCGAGGGGCTGAAGAAATACTTCATCATCCGCTTTCCGCAGCGGCCGGGCGCGTTGCGCGATTTCCTCGAAATGCTGGGGCCGGACGACGACATCGCCCGCTTCGAATATCTGAAGAAATCGGCGCGCAATTTCGGCTCGGTGCTGATCGGCATCGAAACCAAGGACCGCCGCAACTTCGACCTGCTGAAAGCGAATTTCGACGCCGAGGGCGTGCAGTACCAAGACATCACGGACAACGAGACGCTGG
Source organism: Mesorhizobium sp. M4B.F.Ca.ET.214.01.1.1 (assembly GCF_004791545.1). Lineage (NCBI taxonomy): Bacteria > Pseudomonadati > Pseudomonadota > Alphaproteobacteria > Hyphomicrobiales > Phyllobacteriaceae > Mesorhizobium > Mesorhizobium sp. M4B.F.Ca.ET.214.01.1.1. The sequence continues at coordinate 262,962 of NZ_SRUX01000009.1, read as the reverse complement.
CCGGGTTCATCATATGAGCGGAAAAGGGACGGTTTTCGTCGCGCTGTTTTCCGGCATCAATGTCGGCGGCAACCGCATCGTCAGGATGGCGGAGTTGCGGAGCTTCTTCGAGGACCTCGGCTTTTCCGATGTGGCCAGCTACGTGCAGAGCGGCAATGTCGTGTTCCGTTCAAGGAAGGGCGGTGCGGCCAGCTTGACCGACAAATTGGAAGCCGCCTTCGAGAAGAATTGGGGGTTCCATTCGCGCATCATGGTGCGCGATGCCGGCTGGCTCGAGCGGCTGGTGGAGGAAAACCCCTATCCGGAGGTTGCCGGCGAGCCGACCAAGCTGCATGCCTATGCGCTGGAGCGCGAACCCACTGCGGAGGAGATCGCCCGGCTCGCCGAAAAATGCACCGGCCCGGAAAGCTTCGAAGTCAAACGCGACGTGCTTTACCTGCACGCGCCGGAGGGGCTTGGCAAATCGGTGTTCGCCAATCTCGTTCCACGCACCCTGAAAGTGCCGGGCACCGCGCGCAACTGGCGCTCGGTGCAGGCGCTGCTGGAGATGGCGACCAAGGCGGGTGCCTGATGCCTCGACTCAGGCGGCCTTCTGCCAGTCGAAGGTCAGCTCCTCGCGGAAGGCAAAGCGCTTGATGTGGTCGGCGACGACCGTTTCCAGCCGCTCGAGCGAGGTGGCGTCGTCGGCTGCCACGGCGATGTGAAGCGCCTTGGCATCGGCCTCCATGACGGTGCGTCCCAGCGACGTCAGATCGATGGCGCCGTGGTGCGGGTCGAACTCGACCGGAAATTTGTGCGCCCAGTGCTTGCAGAGCTGTTGCAGGTAGCGGCTGGCATGTTCGGTGGCGACATCGGCGCGGCTGGTCGGCATGGATGGTTCTCCGATGGGTCAAGAAAAACGCCAGCCTCGCGAGGCTGGCGCCATGACTGCATAGATAGGCGCCGTCTCGCAAAACGCCATAGGCGACCGATCACATCGGCGTTGCCGGCCTACCAACTGCCGGTGTTCGCCATCGAGGCCCAGGGCTCGGCCTTGGCCTTGGCCGGACCCTTCTGCAGCAGCTCGATCGAAATGCCGTCCGGCGAGCGGATGAAGGCCATGTTGCCGTCCCGTGGCGGCCGGTTGATGGTGACGCCCTTGTCCATCAGATTTTGGCAGGTGGCGTAGATGTCGTCGACCTCGTAGGCGAGATGCCCGAAATTGCGGCCGCCCTTGTAGTCTTCGGGGTCCCAATTGTAGGTCAATTCGACCAGCGGCGCCTTTTCCGTGACGCCGCTTTGTTCGTCTTCGGACGCGGCGAGGAAGATCAGCGTGTAGCGCCCCTGCTCGTTCTCGTAGCGGCGCACTTCCTTCAGGCCGAGCTTGTTGCAGTAGAAGTCGAGCGAAGCATCGATGTCGGCGATGCGGACCATGGTGTGCAGATAGCGCATGGGATCTTTCTCCGGGGCGTTGCGTCGCGGCGGAACATAGGGGCCACCCGGCCAAAGGGCAATCGCCGTGGCGCCGGGGGCAAGAGGGCAATCCGATGGTCAAGCAGAGCCGGAGCGGCGGCAGCGTCCGATTTTAGGACATCGTCACCCGGCTGCGGACATGCCGGCAAACAACAAATGAGGTATTCCACTGCTCAACAGTGAAAAAAGGCACGTCAGGTCTTGCACAGACCGGAAGCCGCAGTGTTAATCTGATGTCAAGAATCAGTTGCGGTTGTGTTGAAAAAAGGGGGCATTCTTATGGGGGAAAAGGCCTCTTTTACGGGGCGGGACGGAAGCCTTGAGGGCGCCTTGAAGCGTGACAGCGGCGGCGAAGGCGCCGACCTTGTCGAAATCGCCGGCGCAATCAAATGGTTCGACGTAGCCAAGGGCTACGGTTTCATTCTTCCGGACGATGGTGTCTCCGGTGATATTCTCCTCCATGTGACGTGCCTTCGAAAGGACGGGTTCCAGACCGCGCTGGAAGGCGCGCGCGTCGTTTGCCTGGTCAAGCAGGGCGATCGCGGCCTGCAGGCCTTCCGCGTTCTTTCCATGGATGCCAGCACGGCGGTCCATCCGGCTGAGATGCAGGAACAGCGCACCCACGTCACCGTGACGCCGGAGAGCGGGCTTGAGCGGGCGCTGGTGAAGTGGTTCAACCGCACCAAGGGATTCGGCTTCCTGACCCGGGGCGAGGGCACCGAGGACATTTTTGTCCACATGGAGACGTTGCGCCGCTACGGCATTACCGAGCTCAGGCCCGGCCAGGTCGTGCTGGTTCGCTTCGGCCGCGGCGACAAAGGCCTTATGGCTGCCGAAATTCATCCCGATATGGGCACCTTGCCGGTCTCGCACTAAGCTGTGTTGATATTCAGGTGATGCCGGCCTGCAAATGGCGGCTTCCCGTGCTTCCGGCGCTGACGCAACTGAAGTACGCTCCGCTCCGGCTCTCGGAAACCACCATTCCGGACTCGGCCCGACCTGAATCTCAACACACCTTGGGACGACGTCCCGGCTCAGGATTTTACATGCTTCACAGGAACTGGCTGACGGCAGGCGCGATCTGCATCGCGATGGCTATCGTCGTCGCGGCGGGCGCCTATTTCTATTCGCAGCGGCCGACTTCGGCGGACGGCCAGGCCATGATCCTGCCGGTCGACCCGACGCCGCTGGTGGCGGTGACGAAATCGGGCGAGCGTTCCTTTTCGATCGAGATCGCCGACACGCCCGACGAGCGCGAGGCGGGCCTGATGTTCCGCCAGCATATGGCCGACGATCACGGCATGCTGTTCGTGTTCGAGGAGTCCAGGGACCTGACTTTCTGGATGAAGAACACGCCGATGCCGCTCGACCTGATCTTCGTCGGCCAGGACGGCAGGATCCGGGCAATCTTGAAAGGCGAGCCGCAGTCCGAGGCGATCATCTCGCCCGGCGAACCGGTGCGCTTCGTGCTCGAGCTCAAGGCAGGCACGGCCGCCAAGGACGGTATCGCGGACGGCGACCTGTTGCGCCATCCGGCCATCGGCTCGGCGTCGGGGCCGGCCAAGCCGGCGCCTGACAAGGGCGATGCGCCGAGCGTCGATCCCAACTGAACAATCCGGACCTTTGCCGATGCAGTATTTTTCGCATGACGGTTTCGACCTCGCCTATCTCGATCGCCAGCCGGCATCGGGCCACGGCGATCCGGTGCTGATGATCCACGGCTTTGCCTCCAGCCACCATGTCAACTGGGTGTCGCCAGGCTGGTTCAAGACGCTGAACGATGCCGGCTACCGGGCGATTGCCTTCGACAATCGCGGCCACGGCTCGTCGTCGAAAAGTTACAACGAGGCCGACTACACGCCGGCGAAAATGGCTTCCGACGGCGCCGCCCTGCTAGACCATCTCGGCATCGAACGCGCCCATGTGATGGGCTATTCGATGGGCGCGCGCATCTCGGCGTTCCTGGCGCTGTCCGATCCGGACAAGGTGGCGACGCTGGTGTTCGGCGGCCTCGGCATCGGCATGGTCGACGGCGTCGGCGACTGGGATCCGATCGCCGAAGCGCTGCTTGCCGAGGACCCGGCAACGACGACGCATCCGCGCGGCCGCTCGTTTCGCGCCTTCGCCGACCAGACGCGCAGCGATCGCCGGGCGCTTGCCGCCTGCATCGCCACCTCGCGCGAGTTGCTTGGCGAAGACGATATGGCGCGGATCGCGCAGCCGACCTTGGTCGCTGTCGGCACCAAGGACGACATCGGCGGCTCACCGGACGAACTGGCGGCGCTGATGCCGAACGCCCGGGCGTTCCACATCGAGGGCCGCGACCACATGCTGGCAGTCGGCGACAAGAGCTTCAAGCAGCGGGTGCTGGAGTTTTACGCCGAAAACCCGCTCTGATACCGCATCTGTCAGGACCATGGTCGACCTTCTCGTCACCTATATGGAGATGACCGAGCCGCCGTCCGGCGCGGCTTCTTCCGCTCCGGTCGCGGGCGCGGTGGCGGAGCGCGAAACGCTCGATATCGCCGGCTATGTCGGCCTCTACCGCGCCGTCGGCGAAGCCGTGCAGTGGGATCAGCGGCTGCGCATGAAAGCGGCGGACCTCGAACGGCTGCTCGCCAGTCCGGCGACGCATGTCCATGTCCTGCGCGTCGACGGCGAGGCGGCAGGCCTGTGCGAGTTCAACAGCGTTGGCCAGTCCGTCGTCGAACTCACCCATTTCGGGCTCGTGCCCGCCTTCCAGGGCCGCGGGCTCGGGCCGTTCCTGCTCGACCGGTCGCTTCGCGCGATCTGGTCATATCGGCCCGAACGGCTCTGGCTGCACACCGACACCTATGACCATCCCAATGCGCAGCCCGTCTACAGACGCGCAGGCTTCAGGCCGTATGCCGAGCGCATGGAGACGTTCCCGGATTAGCTAACACCTCCGAGCGCTTGCAGCGATCGCGCCAGGTTTTGTCTGGCCTGGGGCTCGAACCGTTGCCGGAATTCATCGGTGTGGAAGATATGCGGGCGTGCGAGGAAACTCTTCAGCACCGCGCCGCGGCCGGCGCGCCACATCGACTCCTCGACCCATTGATACTCCTGGCGTACCGCCTGCTCATAGGTGTCGAAAGTACCGGGCGCCGCGCCAAGGATTGCCAGGTCCATGTCGAGCAAGAGCGCTGTGTCGCGGATGAAGTCCGCATCGCCCGAGCTTGGCAATTCGTGCGTCGCGGTGGCGAGGATCATCGCGGCGATGCGGCCGAGGCGCACGGCGTCGGTGCGGCCGGCGAGTTTTTGCTCTGCAAGAGCGGCACTCTTCGCCTCGTTGTCCTTGGCCTGGCTGTCATAGATGGCGTCGTGGAACCAGATCGCTGCGTCCACCGCTACGGGATCGTGGAGCAGGGCTTTGTACTCGCCAGCCAGCGCCAGCATCGCCTCGATATGGGCAAGGCCGTGGTAGTGGCGGTCCGGTGCCCGATAGAGCGATGAGAGCTCGTTTCTCAGCGCTTCGTCGATCAAGGCTTCGTTTTCCATGCTGCTTCACCCTTCCGACATTTGACGCCGGGAGCCGAGGCGACGCAAGTCGAGCCTTGTATGGCCGCAAGGGTTCGTTTTCCATGGCCGCTTGATTTCCGATGAACCAAATCCATTTGACAAAGCACTAAGGAAAATAGAGTTCCCCCGTGCTATGATCTGGCCTATATGTGCGGCCGGTAAGGAGCCGGCAGGCCGGAGACCGTCGATGAACAGCATTACGATTGCCCGCCCCAGCATTGTGCAGCCGGTCGATCCGATCTGGCGCTCGATCCGCGACGAGGCGATGGAAGCGGTCAACCGCGACCCGCTGCTCGCGGCGTTCCTCTATGCGACCATCCTCAACCAGGAAAGCCTGGAGGAAGCGGTGATCCACCGCCTCGCCGAGCGCCTCGACCATCAGGATGTCGGTTCCGACCTGATCCGTCAGACCTTCAACGCCATGCTTGCCGACAATCCGGATTGGAGCGCCACGGTGCGCGTCGACATCCAGGCCTATTACGACCGCGATCCGGCCTGCGACCGCTTCATCATGCCGGTGCTCTATTTCAAGGGCTTCCACGCCATCCAGACGCACAGGCTGGCGCACTGGTTGTGGAACCAGGGCCGGCGGGATTTCGCGCTCTACCTGCAGAGCCGGTCCTCCTCGGTGTTCCAGACCGACATCAATCCGGCCGCCCGCATCGGCAAGGGCATTTTCGTCGACCACGCCACCGGCCTTGTCGTCGGTGAGACGGCGGTGATCGAGGACGATGTCTCGATTCTGCATGGCGTGACGCTCGGCGGCACCGGCAAGGCCGGTGGCGATCGCCATCCGAAGATCCGCCGCGGCGTGCTGATCGGCGCCGGCGCCAAGATCCTCGGCAACATCGAAGTCGGCCATTGCTCGAAGATCGCGGCCGGATCGGTCGTGCTGTCGCCGGTGCCGCACAACAAGACGGTCGCCGGCGTGCCGGCGCGCGTCGTCGGCGAGACCGGTTGCGACCAGCCTTCCAGGCAGATGGACCAGCTCCTGCCCTCGCAAACGATGGACCACGTCGTCAGCTTCGATATCTGAGGCCGGGGCGCCCGCCCGCGCGGCTGAAACCGGCCGCAGATGCGGAGGCGCTTTCGGTTCTGCCGCCGGCTTGCCTTTACATCGCCATTGTCGACGTGCCAGAAGCGCGTTCAACCCAGCAAGCCCGACGATCGGAGAAGACTGTTGAAGCCGGACGAAATCAGAAAGCTGGACGCCTATTTCAAGCGCGTCTTCCAGAATCCCAAGCTCCAGGTGAAGGCACGCCCGCGCAAGGAAGATTCGGCCGAAGTCTATGTCGGCGACGAATTCCTCGGCATCGTCTTCAAGGACGAGGACGATGGCGACTACAATTTCTCGATGGCGATTCTCGACATCGACCTGGGCTGAGCCCTCTGCTGGCCGGGCCTGCGTCAGCGCAGCCCGGTCAACGCTTCTTATCTTGTAGTGGTCACTTGCCCTATCGTCCTGTCTTCAGGACATGCGCGGCCGCCGCCGCGATCGCCGCGTCCAGCGCCTGCCAGTTGCCGAGAAATTCCCTGGGAAAGCGATAGGTGAGGCTGAGGCCATCGCCGACCTGGAGGTCGCGCTCGCAAGGCGCCAGCGATTCCTCCGCGCTCGGTCCGCTCAGGCAGCGGGCAACGAACGGATCCTTGCCCGGACGGCCGGCCACCGCGAGCACCTCGTTGAGATAGCCTGATTTCTCGGTGAAGCCATAAAGCGTCGTGCCGCCGGGTCCCGGCGTGCCGGGCTGGACGATCAGCGCGCTGTAGATCGGGGCGAAGCGGCCGCTCATGTCGCGCGACATCATCTGCTGCTCGAAGGAGAGGAAGACGACGTTCTTGCGCGCGCCCGTATGGTTGAAGTCGTCGCGGGCGGCTGTGCTGTAGCCGTCCATCTCGGGGTAGCGCATATAGAGGTCGAGGCGCGAGGCGATGCCGTCGCGCCGCGCCTGCTCGAAGCGGATGAAATTGGCCGGGACGGCAATGACATTGTTGCCGATCACCACCTCGTGGATGGTCGTGTCGTCGGTGTAGCCGGCCATGGCGATCGAGCGCCCCAACCATTTGCCGCCGAGGCTGATCGCCACCGAAAGCAGCGCCAGCGCCGCGAAGGCATAGAACACCCGCTTCATAAGCGTGGAATCGACAACCTCGAATTCCGGGCCACTCGCGGTTGCCGCCTGCTTCATCGCTATCCCCGTTACGGTCGCCGATCCGCTGGATGTCCCCGGGCGGCACACATTGCGCGGCATGGCTCTTGCAGCGCGCCTGTCGGATGCGACTGTGCGACGTCATGGTAAACGGAAGGTAAAGATGGGTGGTGTGGAACTCGTGCTCTTTGCTTTCGCCGTCGGCCTCACCGCCGGCGGCCTGATGGGATCGGCGATGGAACTGGCCAGCGGCCGCAGGCTTGCCTTCGTCGAGCCCTATGTGTCGCCTTCGCACATACTGCGATCGCTGGCCGCGACGGCATGCGCGGGGCCGTTCATGCTCGCCAATGACGCTTTGGATGCCCGCAGGCAGGGCCGCATCACCACGCTGGCGCTGATGTCGTGCGGGTGCACGGCGATTGCCTGGGCGCTGGCGCAGGGCGTCGTCCTGCTCGCCATTGCATCCTGGGCGACCGGTCTCCTAGGGTCGGCTCACTTTCCAGCGTGAGACGATTCGGAGACGGACAATGCCGACCTATGCGATCGACGGAAAAGCGCCCAGCTTCGTGGATGCCGACAGCAACTGGATCGCGCCGGACGCGACGCTGATCGGCGACATCAACATCGGCCGCGATGCCGGCTTCTGGTCCGGCGTCGTCATCCGCGGCGACAACGAGCCGATCACCATCGGCGCCGGGACCAACGTGCAGGAGCATACGGTGATGCACACCGATCCAGGTTTTCCGCTGACCATCGGCGAGGGCTGCACGATCGGTCACCGCGCGCTGCTGCATGGCTGCAAAATTGGCGACAACAGCCTGATCGGCATGGGCGCCATCGTGCTCAACGGAGCAAGGATCGGCAAGAACTCGCTGGTCGGCGCCGGCGCGCTGGTCACCGAGGGCAAGGCGTTTCCCGACAATTCGCTGATCGTCGGCTCGCCCGCGCGGGTCGTGAGGGAACTCGATGACGCCGCAGTCGCCAGGCTGCGCGGCTCGGCCGCGCACTACGTCGCCAACGGCAAGCGCTTCAAGGCCGGGCTGAAGAAGGTCTGAGGCCGCGACCGGCGGCGGCCGTTGGCATCTCTCAACGTTTCCGGCCAGGATTCGAGCCAGGCTTTCCCAGCGCCTCGCGCAGCAGCGAAGCGCCGGCTTCAAAGCCGGCATTGTCGGCCTCCTCCAGCGCCGTCGCATAGTCGTCGATGCGGGTTCTGAGCGCCGGGTCCGCGCCGGCCGCGAGAAGCAGGCGGATCGCCTCGGCATCGCGCATCGCCACCGCATAATGCAGCGGAGTCCAGTCGTTGACGCCGCGCATGTCGGGATCCGCGCCGCGCTCGATCAGCACGCGGATGATGTCGTGCTTGTCGGTCCGCTCGGTGGACAGCGCCGCGATAATAGAGGGAAATCCGGCATGGCCGCCGTAGTTCGGATTCGAGCCCGCTTCGATCAAAGCCGGGATGAAGGCGAGGGGACTCCAGTAGATCGCATACTCCAGCGGATGGCCGAGGCCAAGCTCGAACGGCATGCGCTCGTCGAACCAGCGCGGCGAGCCGCCCACGGCAATGCCGAGCGCATCGAAATCGCCGGCCTTGAAGGCATCGTCTATGGCCTTGAACAGCCTGGCGCGTTCGCAACGGTCTTCAGGAATTTCCAGCATGGCACCTTCACTCGGATTTGTTTTTCCCTTTCTTTGTCGCAGGCTTGACCCGTATTCGCATGGCTCCGCCCTTGGGATTTTCAATCTCGAATGCGGCTGTCTTTCTCACCAGATCGCTCAGTTTGCCGAAGCCGTAGGTGCGAGGGTCGAAATCTGAAAAGAGATTTGAGAGCTGCTTGCCGAAAGTGCCAAGGAGCACCCAGCCATCCTCGCTGTCCATTTGAGCGATGACTTTCTTCAGTATTGGTGTAGCAGCGCTCGGGGGCTGAAGTGGCTTCGTAACTGGTGCTGCATTCTGAGAATTCTCGACAATGCGAAGAAGGTTTTCGGTATAGACGAAACGGCGACATGCCTGCCGAAAACTCAAGGGGGTTTTCTGCTCTCCAAATCCGAAAACATCGACACCTTGTTCGCGTATGCGCGCAGCAAGCCGCGTGAAGTCACTGTCGGAAGAGACTAGGCAGAAGCCGTCGAAGCGACCGCTGTGAAGCAGATCCATCGCGTCGATCACCAGCGTGATGTCGGAAGCGTTCTTTCCGGGCGTGTAAGCAAACTGCTGCTGCGGAATGATCGCGTGCTTTGACAAGACTACTTCGTTCCAGCCTTTCGATCGGCCGTTCGAGAAATCACCGTAGATGCGGCGGACGCTGGCTTCGCCGATCTTCGCGATCTCTTCGAACAGACCATCGACGATTTTGGCAGAAGCGTTGTCGGCGTCGATGAGAACCGCAAGGCGCGGCGATCGGGCTTCGGTCGGCATGCAGCACGTCCCCCGGCTGGCGCATTCTCGAACTCTCGATTTCTAGCCGGAGATACCACAACCAGGCCCCGGTTTGCGCTGCTTGCTGTTGTAGCAGAGGCGGCTGCAAACAGAAATCCGGACTACTGAGCCGTATCATCCTGCCGGGGTCTAAACTATCTTGGCCAGAAATGGCGGAGCCGGCCCGGGGACAGGGCCGGCTCCTAAAACCCGGTCGTTGGGGACGGGGAGGGTGGGGACTCGACCGGGTTTTCTCCCTAAGCACGTCGCATGAGGGCGACGCCCTTAACTTGTTCATGCATGCCGTCGCCCCAAATTCCCCCACGGGGCGGCATGCATTGGCGCCTTAGCGGACGCTGGCGACCGCGTCCTCGCGGCCGTCATTGATCGTCACCCAAACGCCCGAATTCTCTGTCGATTGGCGCTTGAGATAGGTGTAGGGGGTGTCGGTCCAGGCCATCACCTTGGGCTGCAGATTGTCGAGGATGAACTCGCCGAGGCTGGTGCGCACGGTGAGCACCGCGTGGCCGTCGCCATTCGGCTGGCGCGCCACCGTCATCAGCAGGGCGCCGGCAGGCACGCCGATGTCCATCAGCTCGCGGCGCTTTTCCAGCGCATAGTCCTCGCAGTCGCCAAAGCCGCTGTCGGGGTAGGACCAGACCTCTTCCTTGCCCCACATTTCCATGTCGGTGCGCGGCGTGATCCTGGTGTTGACCGAATTGTTGATGTTGACGATCGCTGCCCACAGCTTGCGCGTCAGTTCGATCGGCGCCTGCTTCGGCGTGCGTTCGGTGCATTCCTGCGAAAGCTTCTGGCAGAATTCATAATGGCCGACCGGCTGCGTGGTGCGGCCGCCGGTGTGCATGAAGGCCGGTCCCGCATATGCCGTTCCCCAAGCGGAAAGCTGCATCGCTATTGCCATGAGCAATAGCTTGCCCCTCGTCTTTTTCATTGCTTAGTCTCCCCGTTCGAGGAGACCATCCCACAGTCGGATTTATTTGACGCAAAAACCCGAAGTAGACATTGAGTAAAACCCCAATAGAATAAGCATAAAATTTGAATTAGCTTGATCTAAAATTTTGACGGCCTTCTTAAGCACGGCATTTCGCCGAACGGCCGTTGTTCCTTGACGAGCTCAGGCGGGTGCGGGGCAGGCGCGAAACAAAAAACCGGCCGCTATGGGGCCGGTTCCGTTTCTGGTCGCGCGCCGTTCGTCAGGCGCGCGGCGTGTTGAATTCGGAATCCAGTGTTTCCGGCCGCTGGATGACGGCGAATTCGACGGCGACGCCATCCTCGAAATGACGCACCACCTGGCCGCGCATCGTGCCCAGCATGATCTGGACGCCGATCGCCGGCTTGACGTCGATCTCGACCGCCGCGCCCGAGAGCGACAGGTCGATGATGCGGCACTGGTACTGGCGCCCGTCGGTGAGCTGAAGCACGCTCATCGGGTTGCGCGGCGCGACGCGTTCGTGGCGGCGGTCTTCCGGCAGGTCGAGCTCGTGCTTGTTGGCAAGCCAGGTCAACTGCGCTGCAAGCTTGTCCTTCTTGCGGTCCGAGGCGATGACCGTCATCGCGAAGCCGTCCTGCGAGGTGCGCGTCACGATGCCCTCGACGCGGCCGATGTGGTCGATATAGGCGATGACCTTCTCGCCCGGCATGCCGACCCGCTCGGTCCGCAGCGCCACATTGCCCGGCGACATGTCGATCACCTGGCACGGGTGCTCGGTGCGGTCCTCCAGCATGAAGCGCCCATAGATCTTGACCCGGACGCGCTGAAAGTTACGCCTTTCGGCGCGGGACGGCGCGTAGTCGACCGCCGTTGACCTCATGACTGCCTACACCCCGTTGGCATTCCGCGCGTCGATGCGAGGAATTTCACCCGCAAAACTACAGCAAAGCAGGTTAACAAAGGGGAAAAGCCGAGCCCTTTGCGCTCGATCCAGAGACGGATTCGGCTATTCGCCGCGCCCACCCTCGAACACGACCAGATGACGGATGCGACGTGCGCGGCCGAGCGCCGAAAACGTTTCTGGCGGGTCGAATTCGGACGGAACAAGCGAGGGAACGTTGATCGCCGGCCGGTTCTTCAGGAACATCGGCTCCTTGTCCGGATCGACGACGCGGATCGAATCGATCAGCGCGTCGGTGATCGGATCGGCGCCGAGCCAGAATGGTCTTTCGGCGGCGCTGATGACGCCGAGGCAGCGCGGATTCTCGACGCCGCCGTCGAGCGGCAGCGCAAGCAGCTCGAACTTGTTGGAACGGCCGTTGCGGCTGAAGCCCTCATAGGTGATGAGCACCACGGACTTCTGCTCGAAGACGCCGTGGACCAGCCGCGAGACGAGCCGTTGGTCCTTCTCGCGCCACAGCGAGGGGAAGGAAAACCCCTTGAGCTCGCGGCCATAGCCGGCGCAAAGCCTCGTCCCGGCCAGCCGGAACACGGCTTCGCCGCGCGTATCCCTTTCCAGGATGAACGTGTCGGCTAAAAGCGACTTGATGTCGGCGGGCTCCACTTCCGAACGCTTCGGGGCGGGGCGCCCATCACGCAGCTGGTTCCAATATTGGAACAGCGTGATCGATCCGATCTGGTTCATTGTGTGCTCTTTCGCGCAATCTGTCTTTTCATGTCCCATCGGCGAACAGACAGGGCGCCCTCCGATGACTACATGCGTTGCGGAGCAGGATGCGTGCCAGCATCGTTAACACTTGTTCACGGGTCGGGGACGTTAAGGTTAACAAGTGGTTTACGTTGCCGCCGAACCCTGCCTGTGGCACACCAAAACCACTCCAGAAGCGGTCGTTTCGCGACGATCGGCAGCACTTCAGTCAAGAGTTTCAGGGGAGCAGGGGGCTCGACCGGCCGTTCAAGGGGGGACCTTGGACGGCTTCTTTTTTGATTCGCGCATGCAGCGATTCGCGGCACGCGCGGGCGGGAAGCTCTCCAGCGGCCGCAACAGCCAGACGCCTCGAGCGCAGGCTCGTAGCGCGATCCCCGGACAGCGTGACTGGCAACAGCAACATTTGCCAATCGCACGCTTGGAAAGAGAAAAATCTGCGTTCCGGGCGGCTCCGCCGCCGCTGTACCTTTCGCGAATTCGCACATCGAGGCGCGACGGCGGCGATCCCGCGGTCCGGAGACGTGCCTTGTCGGCGTATTCACGGGGAATTTCTCATGAAGACTTCCATTCTAGGACTATTCGCCGCCGGCCTGCTCGCTTGCGCCGTGCCCGTCGGTGCGGCGTCCGCTGCGGGGATCGCCGGTGCTCCGGCGCCCTTCGACAAGGGCGGCGTAAAGGTGGCGCTCGTCACCTTCATCTCGGCCGGCGATTTCTTCCAGGCCTATCAGGCCGGCGCGACGAAACAGGCGAAAGCGCTCGACATCGACCTGCAGATCTTTTCCGGCCGGCAGGACGCCGCCGCGCAGCGCGATCAGATCGAACAGGCGATCAATCTCGGCGTGCAGGCCATCATCATCGACCACGGCCAGCCCGAGGCGCTGAAGGACGTTGCGCAAAAGGCGCTCGATGCCGGCATCAAGGTCGTCGCCTTCGACGTCAATCTCGACAATCCCAAAATCCCGCAGGTCGAACAGTCCGATCACGAGCTTGCCAAGGCGGCGCTCGGCCAGGCGTTCAAGGACAACGGCACGTCGTTCCAGGCGGGCTACGTCTATGTCGCCGGCTTCGCGCCGCTCGACCGGCGCAACGAGATCTGGGACGAGACCAAGAAGGCCAATGCCGGCATTGTCGAGAAGGCGCGCTGGGGAACGGTCAACGACACGACCGCGGTGTCGACCGCCGATCAGACCAAGGCGGCCTTCCAGGCCAATCCCAATATCAGCGTCGTCTTCGCTCCCTATGACGAGTTCGCGCGCGGCGTGAAACTGGCCACCGACGAACTCGGCATCTCCGGCAAGGTGAAGATCTACTCGGCCGACGTGTCTACAGCCGACATCACGGAGATCACCGCGGAAGGAAGCCCGTGGGTCGCCACCGCCGCCACCAATCCGGCTGTCGTCGGCGCGGTTTCGGTGCGGGCCGCGGCCAAGCTGATCGCGGGTGAGGATCCGGGCCACAGCATCGTCGTCAAGCCGGTGCTGCTGACGCAGGAGGAACTGCGCAAGAACGGCATCAAGACGGTCGAGGACCTCGACGCCAAGCTTCCCGCCTTCGGCCAGAGCGACGCGGCCGCCGCCAACTGGATTCCAACCAACTGATCTTCGCTTCTCCTCTCCCTCGCTTGCCGCGCGGGAGAGGAGAAATTGCCCGAAGGCTTGGGCAACCCTGTGCGTCTAGCCGCCGCTGATGGCCGTCAGGACAAAAACCTCGGTGCCGGGCGCTAACCTGGTTTCCAGGGTTGCCCTTTCACCATCGAGAAAGACGTTCATGTGGCGGCGGATCGCGGGGCGGGAATCGCAGATACGGTCGCGCATGCCGGGCCAGCGCGCGTCCAGCCCGTCAATCATTTCCTTCACGGTGGAGGCCGGCAGTTCGACCCGGCGCGGCGCGCCAGGAAACAGGTCGATGAGCACGCCCGGGAGCCGCGCGACGACCAGGGGCACATTGCGGGCGGTGGCGTTCGACATTTGCGTTACTCGCTCACCACCATCGCCTCGACGGACAGGATCGCGGGCAGATGCTGAGCGATCTCCGACCAGTTTTCGCCTTCATCGGCACTGGCGAAAAGCGAGCCGCCGCTGGTGCCGAAATAGACGCCGGCCGGCTCGAGGCTGTCGGTCGCCATAGCCTGCCGCAACACGCCCGCATAGCAGTTCTCCTGCGGCAGGCCCTTGCGCTCGTCCAACCAGGTGGCGCCCGCATCTTCGGTCTTCCAGACCGCCGCCTTCGCGTCCGGCACGTAGCGGCCGGCACTGTCGCCGTTGAGCGGCAGAAGGAACAGCGTGTCGGCGTCGCGCGGATGCGTGGCCGCGGGAAATCCGAACGTCGAAGGAAGGCCCTTCTCGATGCTCTGCCAGCTCTTGCCGCCGTCATCGGAGCGGTACATGCCGCAATGGTTCTGCTGGTAGAGCCGATCGGGCTTGCCGGGCGCCATCACCAGGCAGTGCACGCACTGGCCGAACTCTGGATAGTTTTGTCCTTCGGGCAGGAAGTCGGCGCGTGTGCCGCGGTTGCGTGGCTCCCACGTCTTGCCGCCGTCCCAGGTGTAGAACACGCCCGCTGACGAGATGCCCACCCAGATCTGCTCCTCGTCCCTGGGGTGCGTGACGATGGAATGGAGGATGAGGCCGGCGCCGCCCGGGTTCCAGTCCTTGCGGCTTGGGTGACGCTGCAGGCCCTCGATGTGGCTCCAGGTGACGCCGTCGTCATCGGAGCGAAACAGGCCGGCCGGCTGCACGCCGGCATAGAGGCTGCCGTTGCGCCTTGCGAGGCTCCACACCGCCTTGATCGGTTCCTCGCCGGCATCATAGGCCAAGCCCTCGCTGGAATGCTTCCAGGTCTCGCCAAGGTCGTCCGACTTCCAGACCGCCGGCCCGAACCACTCATTGCCGCCGGCGCCGTAGATCGCGCCGGTCTTAGGGTCGCCGACGACATGGTTCATCGGCCAGTGCTCGCAGAACGGACCACGCAGCTTCCAAGACCCGCGCTTGCCGTCGCTCTCGGCGATGAAGGCGCCTTTTTTCGTGCCGATCAGGACCAGGACTTTTTCCGGCATTTTTCTCCTCCCGTTCGCATAGCTACCATCAAGGACGGCGGAGCGCGGGCCTAGCCGACAGGATCAGAGAATTTTTTGCAGTCTAAACCCGTCGAGGCCAAGCTGAGAAGATATGCCGCCGCAATTACGGACGAAAACCGCAAACACACTTTTCCTGGAATTGCTCTCAGCGCTTCTTTCCGAGGCCGAAGGTCGCCGCCAGCGCGCCGACCAGCACGACGCCCTTGACGAAATCCTGCGTGTAGTAGGGCGCGTTCAGCATGGTGAGGCCGTTCAAGAGCACGCCGACGAAGATCGCGCCGACGACCGTGCCGATCACATGCGGGCGGCGCTTGTCGAGCACGGCATAGCCGATCAGTGAGGCCGCGACGGCGTCTAGCAGCAGCGAGTTGCCGGCCGAGACGTCGCCGCGGCCGACGCGCGAGGCAACGATCAGGCCGCCGAGCGATGCCAGCGTGCCCGAAATGACATAGGCGGAGAGGCGGTACGCCTTGGTCGGCGCGCCGGAGAGGTGCGCGGCCGTCTCGTTGCCGCCGATGGCATAGAAGACGCGCCCCCAGCGCGTGCGCTCCATCAGGAACCAGGCGACGAGGGCGACGAGCGCCATCGCCACGACGGACAGCGGAACGAGGTCGAGGAGCCGCGAGCGTCCGAGGATCAGGAAGGCAGGATCGAAGGTGCCGGGCACCGTCGAGCCGTCGGGAAGCACCATGCCGGCGGTGATCGAGCGGCCGCCGGTCGGGATCAGCTGCAGGCCGGTCAGCAGGAACATGGTCGCCAGCGTCGCGAGAAGATCCGGCACGCCGACGCGGACGATCAGCAGCCCGTTGGCGAGGCCGATCAGAGCGCCCATCAGCAGGACAAGCGCCATCGTTTCGGCGGCATCCATCTGCCACACGACCATGGCGTAGCTTGCCGCCATCACCGAGGAGGCGGCGACGCTGCCGACCGAGAGATCGAAGCCATCCGCCGCCATGGTGATCGACACGCCGACGCCGAGGATCGCGACCACCGAAACCGCCTGCAGGATCGAGAACAGATTGGCCGAGCGGATGAAGGCGGGCTGCACATACCAGAAGCCGATGACCATCAGGGCAAGCAGCGCGAAGAGCGCGTATCGGCGGATCTCGCGCAGAAGCGAGGGACGCGGGGCGGCTTGCGTTGTCGTCAATTCGGTCATCTCGGGTCTCCGGCGGTCTCCTCGCCCTCGACCCTGTCGATCCGGTCGCTGAGCGGGCCATGGCCGTCTTCGGCCGCATGAAGGGAATGGTTGCGCATGACGAGGATGCGGTCGGCGACTTCCAGCGCCTCCTCGGTGTCGCTGGTCGCGATCAGCGTGGCCGAGCCGCTCTGGCTGCCGCGGATGGCGGCGATCAGGTCGGCGCGAGCGCCGACATCGACGCCCTGGAACGGCTCGTCGAGCAGGAGCAGCCGACAAGGCGCCGCCTGCCAGCGGGCGAGCACGACCTTCTGCTGGTTGCCGCCGGAAAGCTCGTCGAGCGTGTCGTCCGGACCGCGCGCCTTGATGCCGAGCCGTGCGATCGCTTCGGCGGCGACCTTGCGCTCGCGCTTGGTCCTGAGCAGGCCGCCCGGAAACCAGCGTTTCAGATGCGGCAGGGCGATGGTGCCGGCGATGGAGGCGCCGGGAACTTCCGGAGGCAGCAGCGAGGATTGCCAGCGATCCTCAGCGACCATGAACACGCCGTTCTCGATCGACTGTCCTGGCCCGCTCGAAAGCCAGGGTTTCCCATCAAGCCCGAAAGTGCCTTCGGCAAGGGTTGCAAGGCCGAAAAGGGCGCGCAGCAGCCGGCTCTTGCCGGAGCCAAGCGTGCCGGTGATGGCGACGACCTCGCCTGAGCGGAGTTCGAGGTCGAAAGGTGCGGCGCCCGCGACCAGCCTGGCGCCCTTGACCGACAGGACCACGGGTGCGGTCGACGCCTCGCCACGATGGGTGGCGGCCTCCAGCGGCCGGCCGATCATGGCGGCAACCGCCGCCGGGAAGTCGATCGGCCTGGCAAAAGCGCCGACGATGCGGCCACCGCGCATGACGACGGCGCGATCGGCGATCGCCGCGAGGTCGCCGAGCCGGTGTGAAATGTAGAGGACCGCCATGCCGCTGTCGCGCAACCGCCTGACGACGGCGAACAGCCGCTCGGCTTCGGTGGCCGACAGGCTCGATGTCGGCTCGTCGAGGATCAGCAAGGAGGCGCTCGCCGCGACGGCGCGGGCGATGGCGATCAACTGCCGTTCGGCTGGGCGCAAATCGACGAAGTCGCGGTCGAGCGGCAGGTCGAGATCGATCAGCGCCGCGATCTCCCGCGCGCGCTTGCGGATTGACCTGTTCGAGACCAGAAAACGCCCGCCCGGGCTGCAGAGCTCGTCGAGCGCCAGATTCTCGGCGACCGTCAACCCGGCAGCCCCTGCCTGGTCTGTTGCTTGATGCACCGTCGCGATGCCGGCGGCCTTGGCGGCGCTGGGCGAGGCGAAGGTGATCGCCTTGCCGTCTAGCGTGATCGTGCCCGCATCCGGCGTGTGCGAACCCGACAGGATCTTCACCAAGGTCGATTTGCCGGCGCCGTTGGCGCCCATCAGCGCCACGACCTCGCCGGAGGCGACGGCAAGGTCGGCGCCGGCGAGCGCACGCGTCGGGCCGAAGGATTTCTCGATGCCGGCAACGGAGACGGCGATGGCGGAGGCGGCTTGTGGCAAGGTGCGTTGGCTTCGGCTGGTGGGCTGCGTTGGGTGGGGCGGCGGGTGACGCTTGTCACCCCTCATATTCCAAGATCGCTGGTCCGGCATTGTGGTCTGGCGAATAGACGACGCCGTTGGCGTCGACGAACGTCGGTCGACTGGATCACCTGCGGCCGGTTCGGGCGCTTGTCGACCATGCAGGCAGGCGCCGCCGGGACCAGCGCGCCGGTTTCCATCGGCGTGTAGGGGTCGGATATGTCGAACACGCGCATGCCGGCATTCTGATAGGTGGCCCCTTTGAAAATCGGCCGCATTCTAGGAAGGGGTCTTGTTGCTTCCGAGAACGCGCGTTGCGAGTTTCGCGAACGCCAGAGCATTTCCGCTTCGTTTCCTTTCGGTTCGTAGCAATTGAAAGCGAGGCTGCGCCGGGTGCCGTGGAGGAACAGAAGTGTTTCAACCTGGGCGCCCTTGCTCTAAAGCTCGCCAATCGAATCCCTGGACCCGTTGTGAATGAGCGAACCGGTTAGCCCTTCGGAAATCGAACAGACGGATGACGCGCCCGAGCCGCGCCGCGAACCGATATTCAATCTGCCGCCGGTGGTGCTGGCGGTGATCGGCATCTGCGTCGTCGTCCACCTGATCCGCGTTTACGCGCTCACCGACGATCAGGATTTCGCCCTGCTGGTGCGGGCAGCGTTCATCCCGGTGCGCTATTCCGGCCGCTACGATCTCGATGTCTATGCTTTCACCAGCCCCTTCACCTATGCCTTCCTGCATGGCGGGCTCGCGCATCTCGTGATCAACATGGTGTGGCTGGCCGCTTTCGGCTCGCCGTTGGCGAACCGCTACGGCGCGCTTCGCTTCGCGCTGTTCTTCGGGGCGACCGGGCTTGCGGCGGTTGCGTTGTTCTTTGCCTTGCATCCGCTCGAGCAGACGCCGCTGGTCGGCGCGTCGGGGGCGATCTCGGGCATGATGGGAGCGGCCGCGCGCTACGGCTTCCGTGTCGATCGCTCGTCCGGCCATGCGGCCTTCGCCGGAGCGCCGCTGCCGATCGGCGCGGTGCTGCGCTCGCGCGGCGTCATGACTTTTCTTGGCGTCTGGATGGTCATCAACCTCGTCACCGGACTTGTCGGCTTTGCTCCCGGCATCGACGGCCAGATCGCCTGGGAGGCCCATATTGGCGGCTTCGTCGCCGGCTTTTTCGGGGTGCGCGTTTTCGACCGCCGCGACCGGACGCCCTGAGCGATCCCTGCTGCGGGCCAAGACGTGAGGTTTCCGAGCGCCATTCTTGCTCCGATTGCATCCCTTCGAAGCCTATTTATTGGAATCTCTCCATCATTCTAATGCTTTGGAACGTTGGCTTACCACCACTTTACACCTTTTCGTCATCTTGCATCGCGCTCCGCCACACGCATACATTGTGGAAAGGAAGCTAGGACGATGTCCAAATCCAACAATCTCGGGAAAGCCGAGGCCGCCATCGCAGGCGATGTTGGCCCCGATACGCAGGCCAAGGATCCTGCGAGCCCTTTGTTCAGCAAGAAACTCTATCAGCAGTGCGCCCTGGTCGCCGGAGCAAGCGGCGGGATTGGCAGATGCATTTCCTTGGCCCTGGCAATGGCTGGGGCGCGTTTATGTCTAGTGGGTCGAGACGAAAGTCGACTAAATTGCACAGCCGATCTCTGCAGGCCGTTTGGGCAACAAGTCAATATCAGGATATGCGATCTAACTGATGAAACAGCGATCAAACAATTGTGTCGTTGTATTGATCGGGCATTCGGCCGCCTTGACATACTGGTTCACTGCGCTGGAATCATAAGTCACGGAAAATTGGAAGAGGCCGCTGCGAAGCAGATCGATTTGCAATATGCCGCCAATGTGCGTGGGCCTCTGGTCCTTACACAGAAAGCGCTGCCTCTCCTTAGGCGACCCAGAGGTCAAATTGTCTTCATCAACTCAAGCGCGGGGCTGACTTGCGCAGCAGGACGAGGCCATTTCGCGGCTACCCAACATGCGCTCAAATCCATTGCCGACACCCTCAGGCAGGAGGTCAATGGGGACGATGTGCGCGTTCTCAGCGTATTTCCGGGCCGCACAGCGACGACCAGAACCGAAAATTTATGTGTGAACGAGGGACGAGCTTTCGAGCCAGATCTGCTACTCCAACCGGAGGATGTCGCCGCAATCGTGATTGATTCACTTACGCTCCCGTGGACCGCCGAGGTAACGGAGATCAGCATTCGGCCGATGAAGAAATCCTACTGAGATAGCGATCCGTCGGACTGCCGCGACGCGGCAGGCCAGACAGGCCGCGCCGCACTTGAAATGCAAACAATCACGGCGCACCATGTTCACCGGAACGTGAATGCCGGTCAGGGCAGGAACCGGCAGCAAAAGCTGAGGAGGACGCCATGACTGTTAAGGCAATTCTCGAGAAGAAGGGCCATGACGTGTTGACGCTCGGGCCGAACGAAAAGCTGAGCGAGGCCATTCGCATCCTGACCGAACACAGGATCGGCGCGCTGGTCATCACCAATGGCGACCACAAGATCGTCGGCATCCTCTCCGAGCGCGATATCGTGCGCGTGCTGGCCAAGGAAGGTGCTGCGGCGCTCGATATTGCGGTGCGTTCGGCGATGACGCCGAAGGTGAAGATCTGCAACGAGAACCACACCGTCAACGAGGTGATGGAGATCATGACCAAGGGCCGCTTCCGCCATCTGCCGGTGGAAAAGGACGGCCTGCTCTATGGCATCGTGTCGATCGGCGACGTCGTCAAGCGTCGCATCGAGGATGTCGAGCGCGAGGCCGAGGAGATCAGGGCCTATATCGCCACCGCCTAGCGGACGCACAGACGATCCGCCGGCCGCTGCCGGTCGGCGGAAGTTGAGGCGCGAACGCCTCTATCTGTTGTCGAGTTCGGCGCGTACGAGTTCGAGCCCGCGCCGGGTGATGCGGTAGGGGCCGCCGCCCGACGAGGACACCGCCTTCTTCCGTCTCAGTTTTCGAAAGAGCTCGAGATCGACGCCTGGGTAGCGCCAGCCGTCGCGGGTCAGGCATTGGACCGAAGCGATCTTCTTACTGGCATTCTTTTCCATTTCGATGCGCCCGCCCTGCGCGAGCAGGTGCAGGATGCGCTGTTCAATGCGCGAAATGTCCATCTGGAGAATTCCCGGGAAAACAACAAAAGCCGCCGCCGCGGGATTTCGCGGCACGGGGTTTCAGGTTTTGTCGCCCTGCCTCGCTACGAGGTCAGGGCCTTACCGGGACTGAGCGTAAGTGGACATCCACTCTCCATTGGATGGACGTCCTATAAGCGAAGGCGGCCGAAAAGGCCAGCATGCGGGCTTTGCGCTTGCCTGATGGAGCGGATTGCACTAGCGAAGGCCAACACCCAAATTCGCGAAAATCGCAAATCTCGCGAGCCAGAAGCGCAGGCCACCATGAGCATCATCGATACCCGCACGCCCGACGCAAAACGCCTGATCCCCGGCGCCACCGGCGACTGGGAAGTCATCATCGGCCTCGAAGTGCATGCCCAGGTCACCTCGGAGGCCAAGCTGTTCTCCGGGGCGGCGACCTCTTTCGGCGCGGCGCCCAATGCCAATGTCAGCCTGGTCGACGCGGCGATGCCCGGCATGCTGCCCGTCATCAATGAGGAATGCGTCAAGCAGGCAATCCGCACCGGCCTCGGCCTGAAGGCCGAGATCAATCACAAGTCGGTCTTCGACCGGAAGAACTATTTCTATCCGGACCTGCCGCAGGGCTACCAGATTTCGCAGTTCAAGCAGCCGATCGTCGGTGAGGGCAAGGTCATCGTCTCGGTTGGCCCGGACCGGCAGGGCGAGTTCGAGGACATCGAGGTCGGCATCGAGCGGCTGCATCTGGAGCAGGATGCCGGCAAGTCGATGCACGACCAGCATCCGACCATGTCCTATGTCGATCTCAACCGTTCCGGCGTGGCGCTGATGGAGATCGTCTCCAAGCCCGACATGCGCTCGGCCGACGAGGCCAAGGCCTATGTGACCAAGTTGCGCACCATCGTGCGTTATCTCGGCACCTGCGACGGCAACATGGACGAAGGCTCGCTGCGCGCCGACGTCAACGTCTCGGTGCGCAAGCCGGGCGGCGACTTCGGCACGCGCTGCGAGATCAAGAACGTCAACTCGATCCGCTTCATCGGCCAGGCCATCGAATACGAGGCGCGCCGACAGATCGCCGTCCTCGAGGATGGCGGCAAGATCGATCAGGAAACGCGGCTGTTCGACCCCAACAAGGGCGAGACGCGTTCGATGCGCTCCAAGGAAGAGGCGCATGACTACCGCTATTTCCCCGACCCGGATCTTCTGCCACTTGTATTCGACCAGGCCTATGTCGACGCGCTGGCCAAGGACCTGCCGGAACTGCCGGACGACAAGAAGGCAAGGCTGATAGCGGCGCTCGGCCTGTCGACCTACGACGCCTCGATCCTGGTGTCGGAAAAGCCGATCGCCGACTATTTCGAGAAGGTGGCTGCCGGGCGCGATGGCAAACTCGCCGCCAACTGGGTCATCAACGATCTGCTCGGCGCCCTCAACAAGGCCGGCAAAGACATCGAAAACGCTCCGGTTTCGCCCGAGCAGCTCGGCGCCGTCCTCGACCTGATCAAGGAAGGCACGATCTCCGGCAAGATCGCCAAGGACCTGTTCGAGATCGTCTGGAACGAGGGCGGCGATCCGCGCGCGCTCGTCGAAAGCCGCGGCATGAAGCAGGTCACCGACACCGGCGCCATCGAGAAGGCGGTGGATGAGGTGATCGCCGCCAATCCGGACAAGGTTGAGCAGGCGCGCGCCAAGCCGACCATGGCCGGCTGGTTCGTCGGCCAGGTGATGAAGGCGACCGGCGGCAAGGCCAATCCGCAGGCCGTCAACGACCTGGTCAAGGCCAAGCTCGGCATCGAATAAAGCGATGTTCGTCCGTACCGCCAGCGAGCGCGATCTTGTTGCGATCCGCGCGCTGCTGGTCGAGACGTGGCACGCGACCTATGACGCCATCTATGGCGTCGAAAGGGTGACGGCGATCACCGACGACTGGCATTCGATCGCCTCGCTGAAGGCGCGGCTGACGCGGCCGAACTCCGAATTCCTGGTCGCCGACGACGGCAAGCGGCTCGGCGGCATGGCTTTCGCCGCCGCCACCACCGACCCGAAGATTGTCCTCCTGCACCAGCTCTATGTGCACCCGGCCTGCCAGCGGCAAGGGATCGGCACGGCCTTGCTCGACGAGATCGAGGTCAGCTTTCCGGAGGCGAACAAGCTGCGCCTCGAAGTGGAAGAGGTCAACGCGGCGGCAATCGCCTTCTACCGATCGCAAGGCTTTGCGTCCGCCGGCAAAACCGCCGATTGCGGCGGCGGATCAGGGCTGCCGGCACTTATCCTGGAGAAGGCGCTCGGATAGTCACCGCGGGGGCAGCGCCGCGGGCGAAAGGTATGACCGGGCGCCTCAGGGCGGCTACATGCTGGCAGGGATTTCCAAGTTGTCGATCAGCCTGGTCGTGCCGAGCCAGGCGGCGGCGAGCAAGCGGCCTTCCCGATCGCGTCGCCAGGGAGCGAGTGTCAGGCTTTCGCGCGCGGCGACATAGTCCACCTTCTGGAAGCCTGCCTCGATGAGCGCCTGCCGGGCCTCGGCGGTCGCGCCGGCTTCGTCGGCGCCGGCTGCGAGCGCGGCCGCCGTCCGACGCAGAACCACGTTGAGCTGGCGCGCCACCGCAAGGCCTTTCTCGTCGAGATAGGCGTTGCGCGAGGACATGGCGAGGCCATGCGCGTCGCGGACCGTCGGCGCGCCGATGATGTCGACGGGCAGGTCGAGATCGCGGCAAAGCTGTCTGACGACGCAAAGCTGCTGATAGTCCTTCTCGCCGAAGATGGCACGGTCGGGAGCCGCCTGCAGGAAGAGCTTGGCCACGACGGTGGCGACACCGTCGAAGAAGCTCGGCCTGAACTCCGATTCCAGGCCGGAGGAGGGGCCGCCGACGGAAATCCTGGTGGCGAAGCCGGCCGGGTACATCTCCGCGACGCCTGGCGTGAAGGCGAGATGCGCTCCGGCTTCGGCCAGCCGGTCGAGGTCGCGGGCAAGTTGGCGCGGATATTTGTCGAGGTCTTCCGTCGGCGCGAACTGCGCCGGATTGACGAAGATCGAGACGACGCAGCGCTCGGCGCTTGCAAGCGCCATCCTGACCAGCGAGATGTGGCCGTCATGCAGCGCGCCCATGGTCGGCACCATGGCGATGCCGAGGCCCTCGCGCCGCCAGTCGCGGATTTGCTCGCGAAGGGCGGAAACCGTTTCGACGACGATCGGTCGGCTCATACGTTGTCCTTATCGGGTGTGGCGGCAAAGACGTGGTCCGGGCCGGGAAAAGTGCGGTCGCGCACCTCCGCCGCGAAGCGGGCGGCGGCGTCCGAGACGACATCGCGCAGGTGGGCATATTCCTTGACGAATTTCGGCACGCGGTCGACGGTCAGGCCGACCATGTCGTCGGTGACCAGGATCTGGCCGTCGCAATCGGGGCTGGCGCCGATGCCGATGGTGGGAATGGCGATGGCGCGGGTAAGGTCAGCCGCGACGCTTTCAACCGTGCCCTCGATGACGACGGAAAAGGCGCCGGCCTTTTCCACCGCTTCGGCGTCGCGGAACAGGGTCGCGACATTGTCCTCGGTCCGGCCCTTGATCTTGTAGCCGCCGTCCTTCTCCACCGATTGCGGCTGCAGGCCGATATGGCCCATGACCGGGATGCCGCCGGCCACGATCGCGGCGATCTGCCGGGCCATGTCGACGCCGCCCTCCAGCTTGACCGCCTGGCAGCCCGTTTCCTCGACGATCCGCCGCGCCGAAGCGACGGCCTCAGCCGCCGAAGTCTCATAGCTGCCGGCCGGCATGTCGACGACCACGCAAGCCCTGGTGGAGCCGCGCATCACGGCC
The DNA here is from genome assembly GCF_004791545.1 of Mesorhizobium sp. M4B.F.Ca.ET.214.01.1.1. Taxonomy (NCBI): domain Bacteria; kingdom Pseudomonadati; phylum Pseudomonadota; class Alphaproteobacteria; order Hyphomicrobiales; family Phyllobacteriaceae; genus Mesorhizobium; species Mesorhizobium sp. M4B.F.Ca.ET.214.01.1.1. The sequence continues at coordinate 238,083 of NZ_SRUX01000009.1, read as the reverse complement.
TGCCCGTGCGCGATCATCATCTCCAGCGATGCGCCGAGCGTGGTCGTGTGGCCGTGCAGCACCATGGCGACGCTGTCGCCGACCAAGAGCAGGTCGACGTGAGGATCAAGCAGGCGGGCGACGGGATAGGTATAGGCGGTCAGGCTGACGATCGGCACGCCGCCCTTGCGACGGCGAATGTCGTCGGCGCTGATCCGGCCACTGGCGGGCGGGTCTTGGACCAATCTTCACCTCCCTCAGCCGGCACCGACCAGGCGCCCGTTGGCGGGCGAGCAGAGCTTTAGAAATATGGGAACTGCTTGGCAAGCATGGCTGCGACCGCCCGCGCCGCTGTATCGATTTAGCGCACGAACCATTTACATTGCGGCCACGGCAAAACCCTTGCCTTCGCGGTTACCTGACGCCATAAGCAGGATAAAGGCGCTGCCGCTGCCGCCGCGAGGACTTGGATGAAAACTTTCCTTACGCAGTTTTTCACCTGGTGGAACAGCCAGACGCTGGGAACGCGCTTCCACACCTGGCGCCACGGCAGGAAGGTCGGCCAGGACGAAGCCGGCAACGTCTATTACGAGGGCGGCATCGATTCGGAAGGCCGCACCCGTCGCTGGGTCATCTACCGTGACTACTCGGAAGCCTCGAAGATCCCGCCGGGCTGGCACGGCTGGATCCATCACCGTGTCGACGTGGCGCCGCCGAGCGATGACTACCGGCCGCGCGAATGGCAGAAACCGCACCAGGCGAACCTCACCGGCAGCCCCGCCGCCTACCGTCCGAAGGGCTCGGTGCTCACCAACCAGCATCGCCCGCAGGTGACCGGCGACTATGACGCCTGGACGCCCGGTTCGTAATCCACGGTCAAGGTGCTGATCGGTCCTTTGTCGCCACAATTGACGTTTAGCTGCTTGCTGATCTGAAAACGGCGACTAGCCTTGGCGTGAAAGAATCACCCGGGCGCAACCACCGGTATCCTCGCATGAGCATCTTTAGCCGAATCTCGATGGGCGCCGTGGCGGCGGCAGCAGCCGCTCTCGCCCTCTGCACGGTGACGTTTGCAGCCGCGCAGACACAGGCGGCGCCGGTGGCTGCCGACCGCATCACCAATCCGGTGGCCGAGTTCGCGGGCATTGACAAGATCACCGGCCGCATCATCACCTTCGATGTCTATATCGACGAGACGGTGCAGTTCGGCGCCCTGCAGGTGACGCCGCGCATCTGCTATTCGCGGCCGGAGACCGAGGAACCGAAGACTGATTCCTTCGTCGAGGTCGACGAGATCACGCTCGATCGCAAGATCCGCCGCATCTTCACCGGCTGGATGTTCGCCGAGAGCCCCGGCCTCAACGCCGTCGAGCATGCGGTCTATGACGTCTGGCTGAAGGGCTGCAAGCAGAAGTCGGACGTGCCGCCGCCCGAGGCCGCCAAGACCGGTGCGTCACAGGTCGATACGTCCAAGCCGAAGGCCGCCGCCGCTCCGGCTGCGACCGAGCCGGATAGCGGCGAGGCCAACTGATCCAACAGCAGATTCGGGGAACCGCTTCGTTCGCCACACGTTGGCAAAGAGCGATTGCGCACTGTTGCGCATGGAGGATCTTGCGATGTCAGCAACCAAGCACATGACGGCCAGCAAGAAGGAATTGCTTGACCTCGAAAGGGGATTCTGGACCGGCGATGCGGCCTACTATGCGGCCAACGCCGATGCCGAATGCCTCGTGGCCTTTCCGGAGATGGCGCATGCGATCAGCAATGCCGATCTGGCTAAAACCGCCAGCAAGCCACGTCGCTGGCGCGATCTCGACATCGACCTAAAGGGCATGGTGGAACCCGGCAGCGACATTGTCATGCTGACCTACGAGGCGCACGCGACGCGCGAGAATGGCGAAATCTACAGCGCGCTGGTCAGCACCGGCTACGTGCATCGCACCAATGGCTGGAAGATGATGTTCCATGCGCAAACGCCGATAGAGGCTTCAGCAAAAGGCTGATCGCTACGGCTTCATGGCGAGAAGATGGCCTCGCCCTTCAAGGCCTCGGCCAGCATCTTCTCATATTGGCCGCGCGGCACGTCGACGGCGCCGAAGCGCTTGAGGTGCTCGGTGGTGAACTGGGTGTCCAGCAGCGCGAAGCCGCGCGCCTTCAACCGCTCGACCAGGTGATAGAGACAGGTCTTGGACGCGTCCGTTTCCTTGGCGAACATGCTTTCGCCGAAGAACACGCGGCCGAGCGAGACGCCGTAGAGGCCGCCGACCAGCCGTTCCTCGCGCCAGGCCTCGACCGAATGGCAATGGCCGAGCCGATAGAGATCGACATAGGCCTCGCGGATCGGCGCGTTGATCCAGGTCGAGCGGCGTTCCTCTCGCCTTTCGGCGCAGCCGTCGATCGTCGCCTCGAAATCGAAATCGTAGCGGATCTCGAACGGGTGCTTGCGGATCGTCTTCTTCAGGCTGCGCGGCGTATGAAAGCCGTCCAGCGGTATGATCCCGCGCGTTTCCGGCCGCACCCAGAACACTTCCGGATCGCTGGCACTTTCGGCCATCGGGAAGACGCCCGACGCATAGGCCTTCAGCAACAGGTCGGTCGGGATGCGATAGCCGGGCGCATAGGGACGGGTCATCGCGGCATTATAACTGCAAGCTCAGCGGCTATTCCTCTTTAGCCAGATATTTTTCCAGCCAGTGGATGTCGTAGTCGCCATTGGCGATGTCGGGGTTGCCGACCAGGTCGCGGAACAGCGGCAGCGTCGTCTTTATGCCGTCGACGACGAATTCGTCCAGCGCCCGGCGCAGCCGCATCATGCATTCGACGCGGTTGCGGCCATGCACGATCAGCTTGCCGATCAGGCTGTCGTAGTAGGGCGGGATCTTGTAGCCGGAATAGACGCCGGAATCGACGCGGATGCCGAGCCCGCCAGGCGTGTGGAAATGGGTGATGGTGCCCGGCGAGGGCGTGAAGGTGCGCGGGTCCTCGGCATTGATACGGCATTCGATGGCGTGGCCGTTGAACTTGATGTCCTCCTGCCGGACCGAGAGACCGCCGCCGGAGGCGACACGGATCTGCTCGTGCACGAGGTCGATGCCGGTGATCGCCTCCGTCACCGGATGCTCGACCTGCAGGCGGGTGTTCATTTCGATGAAATAGAACTCGCCGTCCTCATAGAGGAATTCGATGGTGCCGGCGCCGGAATAGCCGAGATCGGCGACGGCCTTGGCGCAGATGCCGCCGATGCGCGCGCGTTCCTCGGCGTTGAGCGCGGGCGAATTCGCCTCTTCCCAGACCTTCTGGTGGCGGCGTTGCAACGAGCAGTCGCGCTCGCCGAAATGGACGCCGCGGCCGGCGCCATCGCCGAACACCTGCAATTCGATGTGGCGCGGCTTCTCCAGGTATTTTTCGATATAGACGGCGTCGTCGCCGAAGGCGGCGCCGGCTTCCGACTTTGCCGTCTGCAGGGCGATCTCGAGGTCGGCCTCGCTGCGCGCCACCTTCATGCCGCGCCCGCCGCCGCCGGCCGAAGCCTTGATGATGACGGGGTAGCCGATCTCGGCGGCGACGCGCTTGGCTTCCTTCTCTTCGCTGATCGCGCCGTCGGAGCCGGGAACGACCGGAATGCCCAGGCGCTTTGCGGTACGCTTGGCCTCGATCTTGTCGCCCATGATGCGGATGTGGTCGCCGGTCGGGCCGATGAAGGTGATGTTGTGGGCGGCGAGGATGTCGGCGAACTTGGCGTTCTCCGACAGGAAGCCGTAGCCCGGATGCACCGCGTCGGCGCCGGTGATCTCGCAGGCGGCGACGATCTGGTGGATGTTGAGATAGCTGTCGCGTGACGGGGGCGGGCCGATGCAAACGCTCTCGTCGGCCAGCCTGACATGCATGGCGTCGGCGTCGGCCGTCGAATGCACCACCACGGTCTGGATACCGAGCTCCTTGCAGGCGCGCAGCACCCTGAGGGCGATTTCGCCGCGATTGGCGATGAGGATCTTCTGGAACATTCCCGGCTCTACTCGATGACGACGAGAGGCATGCCGTATTCGACCGGCTGGGCGTCCTCGAACAGGATCGCGGTCACCGTGCCGGCGCGCGGCGAGGGGATCTGGTTCATCGTCTTCATCGCCTCGATGATCAGCAGCGTCTGGCCCTCCTTGACCTTCTGGCCGATCTCGATGAACGGCTTGGCGTCGGGCGAGGGCGCCAGGTAGGCGGTGCCGACCATTGGCGAGGGCACCGCGTTTTTCGACTGGTCGGCGGCCGGCGCCGCGGCGGCCGCCGCCGCGGACTGCGCCGGGGCTGCCGCCGGCGCATAGGCGGCCGCGGGAGCCGCCACCGCGTGCACTGTCTGCGCCTGCCGCGACACGCGCACCTTCAGGTCACCGAGCTCGACCTCGATCTCGGTGAGGTTGGTGTCGTTCAGTATGCCCGCCAGATCGCGGATCAGCTGCTGGTCAACACCGGTCTTCTTTATAGACATTTTCGAGCCTTCTGTTTGTTGGCCGGTCACAGGCGTGCCGCCAGCGCCTGCAGCGCAAGCGTGTAGCCGAGCGGCCCGAACCCGCAGATCATGCCGACGGCGACCGGCGCGACCATGGAGACGTGGCGGAACGGTTCCCGCGCATGGATGTTGGAGAGATGGACTTCGGCGACGGGCAGCGGCGCGACAGCGCGGATGGCGTCGTGAATGGCAATCGAGGTGTGGCTGTAGGCGCCCGGATTGATGACTATGCCAGCAGCCTTGTCGCCGGCTTCGTGGATCCAGTCGACGAGGTCGCCCTCATGGTTCGACTGACGGAAATCGATCTCCAGCCCAAGGTCGGCGCCTGCCTTCTTGCAGTCGTCGGCGATGGCGGCAAGCGTCTTGCCGCCATAGATGCCGGGCTCCCGCTTGCCGAGCGCGTTCAGGTTGGGACCGTTCAGGACGAAAACCGTTTTCAAGAATGCCGACCTTTCCCGGCGCCGGCCCCAAGCCGGCGCACTGGGCCTCTATAATGGGCATAGACGCCCGCGAAAAGAGCGCAAGTGCGTTCTTTCGCTGTCCACAACAGGCGGAAAACCGCCTGCCGCAAGGGCCCGACTGGGGTCAGAGCGCGGCCTTCGCCGCCTCGATCTTTTCGGTCAGGACGTTCTTTCCGAGGGCGCCGAACACCACCTCGTTGCCGACCACATAGGAGGGGGTGCCGGTGATCGACAGCTTGGTGGCAAGATCATAGGTGCGGGCCAGCGCCTCGTTGATGCTGGGATCCTTCATTTTCTCGCGCAGCTTGGCCTCGTCGGCGCCAAGCGAGACCGCGGTCTTGATGGCGATCGACTCGGTGGCGCGGCCCTGGCCGCCGAGCAGCGCGGTGTGGAAAGCGCCATACTTCTCCGGCATCATCAGGTGGAAGGCCATGGAGACGACGCTGGCCTTCTGCGAATCCGGGCTGAGGATCGGGAATTCCTTGAGCACGAAGCGCAGGTCAGGGTCGGCCTTGGTCAGCGCCTGCATGTCCTCGATGGCGCGTTTGCAGAAGCCGCAATTGTAATCGTAGAACTCGACGATGGTGACCTTGCCGTTCGGGTTGCCGACGATGCCGTCGAAGGTGGAGTTGAAGATCTCGTCCTTGGCGTTCTTGATGACGCCGAGGGCGGCAATGCGCTGCTCTTCCTTCTGCTTGGCCTCGAGCGCGTCCTGGACCTCGAGCAGCACTTCCGGGTTCTTCAGCAGATAGTCGCGGATAATGCCTTCCACTTCCTTGCGGTCGATTTTGGTGTCCGGGGACGCGGCCTCGGCGACTTGCGCCGTATCGGCCTTTGCCACCTGCGGATTTCCGGCGGCGAAGCCGACCGCCAGCATGGCGAGGGCCGCCACCGCCCCCGTCGTGCCAAGCAGGATTGCCTTGTTCATGATCCTCGATCCCTTTTTTGCCTGTTGCGGTCGCTTCAGTCGCCTGGCGCGGCCGGAAGGTTCACTTGGTTTTGCCCGAAGGCGCGTAGTTTATGATATCCTGGGCGCGAAGCCAGCCCGGCTCGCCACGCTTCATCTTCTGCTGCGCGCGCATGGCGAAGATCTTGGCGTTCCTGTAGTCGCCGGAATAGAAATGGCCTTCGGCGGTGGCGAGATCGGCCGCCGGAATCTCGCCGAGCTCACCATAGGCCTGCGCCAGGTAACGGTAGCCGGCGGCATTTTCCTTGTCGCGTCCGAGACCGTTGCTGATCTGCGCGGCCGCCTTCTTGAGCGATTCCGGGGTGCCGATCGCCATCAATGCCTGGCCAAGCGAGACCGGCAGCAGTCCCGATTTCGCCGGATCGAGGCTGACCGCCTTGGCGTAGGCGTCAGCGGCGTCCTTCGGCTTGTTCGCCTTCATCAGTATGTCGCCGCGCAACTCCTGGAAGTAAGGGTTCTTCGGCTGTTCCTTGATCAAGGCGGCGGTCTTGGCGAGCGCGGCATTGAGGTTGCCGTACAAATAGGCGATCTGCGCATCGCCATAACGCGAGGCAAGGCTGCCCGGGTTCTTGCGCATCAGACGCGAGGCGGCCGCCTGTCCCTGCATGTAGACGGCGATCTTGATGCGCATCATGTCATGCCGCTGCTGCAGCGCCGGCGGATCGAGCTTGTTGACGTAGGGGCTTTGCTTGACCAGCGTTTCGAGGTTGGCGATGCGCTCCTGCGGCATCGGATGGCTGATGCGGTAAGGATCGACCTGGGTGCCGGACAGCGACAAGGCGCTCTGGAAGCGGGAGAAGGTCTTCAACATGCCCATGCCGGACTGGCCGGTGGCGTTGAGATAGGTGATCGCCGAGCGGTCGGCGGTCGTCTCCTCGGTGCGCTGATAGGCGAGGATGCTGCGCTGCGCCATCTCGCCGCCACCCGCCGCGACACCCATGCCGGCGCCGGCGAGGCCCCGGCTGTTGGTGGTGGCGCCGGCCACGATGGCGCCGGCGCCGAGCAGCGTGGCGATGATCGCCATCGTCTTGGCGCGCTCCAGCTGGTCGCGCAGCTTCTGCTGGTGGCCGCCGGCGATATGGCCGGCTTCATGGGCCATGACGCCGATGATCTCGTTGGGCGTTTCCGCCGTCATCAGCGCGCCGGTGTTGATGAACATGCGGCGCCCGGTAACGAAGGCATTGAAGCTCGGATCGTTGACCAGCACGATGTCGATGCCGTCATTGGCAAGGCCCGCCGCCTTGAAGATCGGCCGCGCGTAGTCGCGAACCAGCGCCTCGATCTCGGCGTCGCGCACGATAGGCACGTTTTGCGCAAACGCGCTGACCGAGCCGGAGATCGCGACGGCGGCGGCAAGCAAAAGCGAGACGAAGCCGCGCGCGGTTCCTGCAATGGTCGATCTGGCAGTGGTCGATCTGGGTCGGCTCAACATGACAGGTCCACTGGTAGACGAGCGGGCGAAGGATGAAAAGTCGGCACCGAAAACTTCCTGCGCTTGTGATCCCCACATCAATCGGGCATTTGTGCGGCGCGGCCAGGGCGGATCCTGGCGTGTTGGATTTGAAAATGGTTGTTTCGCTTTCGCGCCGTGGCGAGGTCGAGCCGTTCCACGCCATGGACATCCTGGCCGAGGCCAACCGGCTGAAGGCGACCGGCGTGCCGGTGGTTTCGATGGCGGTCGGCCAGCCGTCTGACCCGGCACCTTCAGGTGTGCGGCAGGCCGCCGCCGCGGCCTTGAAGGTCGGCCGTATCGGCTACACCGATGCGCTGGGCCTGGCGGACCTGCGCCAGGCGATCGCCGGGCATTATGGCGAACATTACGGCCTCGATGTCCCGGCCAGCCGAATCGCGGTCACCACAGGGTCGTCCGCGGCCTTCAACCTGGCTTTCCTGGCGATGTTCGACCCGGGCGACCGCGTCGCCATCGCCGCGCCCGGCTATCCGGCCTATCGCAACATCATGGCCGCGCTGGGCATCGAGATCGTCGAGGTCGAGCTTGGCGGAGATGCCTATCTTCATGCCGAGCATCTGAGAACCGCGCACCGCGAAAGGGCGCTGAAGGGGGTGCTGTTCGCCAGTCCGGCCAATCCGACCGGCGCCGTAATCCCGGCCGACGAGCTCGCCGCGCTGGTTTCGACGGCGGAAGAACTCGGCATCGCCGTTATTTCCGACGAGATCTATCACCGGCTCGCCTATGCCGCGCCGGACACGACGGCGCTCGCCTACGGTTCGGGCGTGACGGTGATCAATTCCTTCTCGAAATACTATTGCATGACCGGCTGGCGCATCGGCTGGATGGTGCTGCCGGAAGCGCTGGTGCGCCCGGTCGAGCGCGTCGCCCAGAGCCTCTATATATCGCCGCCGGAACTGTCGCAGATCGCCGCGATCGAGGCGTTCAAGGCGACACAGGAGCTGGAAGCGGTGAAGGCACGCTACGCCTGGAACCGCGAGCTGTTGATGAAGCGCCTGCCGGAACTGGGCTTCGCGCTTGCCGCACCGATGGACGGCGCCTTCTACGCCTTCTGCGACGTCACAAGGCACACCAATGACAGCATGGCCTTCGCGCGTCGCATGCTTGCCGAGGCGCATGTGGCGGCAACGCCCGGCCGCGACTTCGATCCGCTTCAAGGCCATCGCACAATGCGCCTTTCCTACGCCGGCAGCCACGACGACATGGTCGAGGCGATGGCGCGCATCGAGCGCTGGCTGAAATAGCGGGGACGTCATGCCGGAACTCGAACAGGCGCTCGCCGAAGTCGCCGCCGAAATGGCCGAGCGCACTGACCGTGGCGACGTCGCCACCTACATCCCGCAGCTTGGCAAGGTCGACCCGAGGAAGTTCGGCATCGCGGCGGCCACCAATGACGGCCGCGTGCTGCTTGCCGGCGACGCCGAAGAAGCCTTCTCCATCCAGAGTATTTCCAAGGTGTTCACGCTGACGCTGGCGCTCGGCAATGTCGGCGATGCGCTGTGGCAGCGTGTCGGACGTGAGCCGTCGGGCAATCCGTTCAACTCGATCGTTCAGCTCGAGCATGAGAACGGCATTCCGCGCAATCCGTTCATCAATGCCGGCGCCATCGTCGTCTCGGACATATTGCTGGCCGGCCACCAGCCGCGCGAGGCGATCGGCGAAATCCTGCGCTTCATCCAGTTCCTGGCCGACGACGAGACGATCATCATCGACCGCGAGGTCGCGGCCTCCGAACGCGCCACCGGCTACCGCAACTTCGCGCTTGCCAACTACATGAAATCCTTCGGCAATCTCCACCATGCGCCGGAACTGGCGCTGGGCGTCTATTTCCATCACTGCGCCATTGCCATGAGCTGCCGGCAACTGGCGATGGCCGGTCGCTTCCTGGCCAATGGCGGCAAGAACCCGGCAACCGGACATTCGGTGGTGTCGGCCGAGCGGGCGCGCCGCATCGGCGCGATGATGCTGACCTGCGGCCACTATGACGGCTCCGGCGATTTCGCCTTTCGCGTCGGCATCCCCGGCAAGAGCGGCGTCGGCGGCGGCATATTGGGGATCGTGCCGGGCGTCGCATCGCTCGCCGTCTGGTCGCCGGGCCTCAATGCCAACGGCAATTCCAAGCTGGGCTCGATCGCGCTGGAGAAGCTGGCGAGGATGATGAACTGGTCAATCTTCGCGCCTTAGCGCCGACGGATCCTAGCGCCCAGAAGATCCTGGCGCCCAAACAAAAATCCCGCGTCGTGCACGACGCGGGATTTTCTTGTCAGAAAGTCAGTCCAAGCAACTGAAAAGCTTAGAAGAAGCCCTTGCGCTGCCACCAGCCGGCGCGCTTCGGCTTGTCCTCGGCCTTGGCCTCGTCGCTGACGCTTGACGAGATCACCGGCACGACGGGAGCATCCACCGCCGCCGGCTTGCGCCGGTTCGAGCGGACCGATGCTTCTTCCTCGGACGCAGCCGGAGCGGTGGCGGCTGGCGCCGGCTCGACCGGTGCCGGGTCCTTGACCGGGGCTTCCGTCACGACCTCTGCCACCGTCTCGGCGGCAACTGCCTCCACGGCCTTCTTCGATCTCGATGCACGCTTTGGCTTCTTTGGCTTCTCGGTGCTTGGCGCGTCGTCATTGGCGGGAGCAGGCACGGCCGGCTCCTCGACGGGCGCGGCTGCCACCGGTTCGGCCGCGACAGCCTCGGCTTCCGGCGCGTCGGCCTCGACGCCGTCGGCTTCCTCGCCGGCAGCCGCGTCAACGCCTTCGCCCTCTTCGCGACGATTGCGCTTGCCGCCGCGCTTGCCGCGCCGGCGCTTCTTGCCGTGACCGTCATCCGCTGCCTCGGCAGCCTCGGCAATGCCGACCGGAGCCTCGTCGCCCGCTTCGATCGCTTCGTCGCTTGCAGTGGCGGGAACGCCATCGGCAGGAGCCGGAGCGGAAACAGCGTCCGCATGGGCGCCATGCTCCCGTTCGCCGTGTTCGCGATCGCGATCCTTGCCGCCGCGCCGCCGGCGGCGCTTGCGGCGCTTGCGGTCACGGCCTTCGCCGTCCTCGCCGGACCTCGGCTGAGGTTGCTGCTGCTGGGGATGGCGCGGCTGTTCGGCCTGGGCGGCGGGTGCCTCGTCTTCGTCCTCGATGACGATCTCGTCCTCGGGCTCCTCCGGCTCGACATAGGTCGGCAGGCTGCGCGCTTCGACGAAGCCCTCCGGCTTTTCGGCGATCGCGCCGCGGAAGATCGCATAGTGCTGCGCGCCGACCGTATCGTCGGCCTCGATGGTGATGGTCAGGCCGAAGCGGCTTTCGAGCTCCACCAGCGTGCCGCGCTTGTGGTTGAGCACGTAGAGCGCGGTCGCGGACGGCGTGCGCACCGTGATGTGGCTGCGCGAATCCTTGAGCAGGAATTCCTCGATCGCCCTGACCACCATCAGCGCCACCGAGGAGTCGGAACGCACATGGCCGGTGCCACCGCAATGCGGGCAGGGCTTCATGGTCGATTCCAGCACGCTGGCGCGGATGCGCTGGCGCGACATCTCCATCAGGCCGAAATGCGAGATGCGGCCGACCTGGATGCGGGCGCGGTCGTTCTTGAGGTGATCCTTCAGCCGCTTCTCGACGGAGCGGTTGTTGCGGTTCTCCTCCATGTCGATGAAGTCGATGACGATCAGGCCGGCAAGGTCGCGCAGCCTGAGTTGCCGGGCGACTTCCTCGGCCGCTTCCAGATTGGTGTGGAGCGCGGTGTCCTCGATCGAGTGCTCCTTGGTGGAGCGGCCCGAATTGACGTCGATGGAGACCAGCGCCTCGGTCTGGTTGATGATGATGTAGCCGCCGCTCTTCAGCGTCACCTGCGGCTGCAGCATGCGATCGAGCTGCGCCTCGATGCCGTTGCGCACGAAGATCGGTGTCGTGTCGCGATAGGGCTGAACCACCTTGGCGTGGCTCGGCATCAGCATGCGCATGAAGTCCTTGGCCTCGCGATAACCGTCCTCGCCGGAGACCAGGATCTCGTCGATGTCCTTGTTGTAGAGGTCGCGCACCGAGCGCTTGATCAGGCTGCCTTCCTCATAGACCAGGGCAGGGGCCGTCGACTGGAGCGTCAGGTTGCGGACATTTTCCCAAAGCCGCATCAGATACTCGTAGTCGCGCTTGATCTCGGCCTTGGTGCGGCTCTCGCCGGCGGTGCGCAGGATAACGCCCATGCCCTGCGGCACTTCGAGATCGGCCACGACCTCCTTCAGCCGCTTGCGATCCTGGGCGTTGGTGATCTTGCGCGAAATGCCGCCGCCGCGCGCCGTGTTCGGCATCAGCACCGAATAGCGGCCGGCCAGCGACAGATACGTGGTGAGCGCGGCGCCCTTGTTGCCGCGCTCTTCCTTGACCACCTGCACCAGAAGGATCTGACGGCGCTTGATCACTTCCTGGATCTTGTACTGGCGGCGCACCGGCTTGCGGCGGTTGCGGACTTCTTCCAGCGCATCCTCGGCGCCGACCGATTCGATCTCGTGGTCGTCGGGATGCGAGGACTGCACCTCTTCCAGCATGCCGCGGTCGTCGTCGCTCGAAGGCGCTTCGCCATTCTGTTCGGGTTGCGGAACGGCCTCGGAAATCACATCGGCGTCGACGCTGGCGGCGATCGAGGTGGGGCCGCCCTCCAAAGATTCGCCGGTGTCGTCAGAAGCGGCCTCATCGCCATGCCCGGCAGCGCCTTCGTCCTGGCCGCCTTGCTCTGTCTCGGCCTCAGTGCTGACTTCGATGGTCTCGGCGACCGCCTCGACGACGTCTTCGCCGCCTTCGCCAGCAACTGAGGCGTCCTCGCTGCCTGCCGCCTCGCTGCTTTCGCCGTTCTCGTCCGAACCAGCGGCGCTCGCCTCGCGCTTGTGCTCGCCGCGATCGCGGTTCTTGCCGCCGCGCCGGCGGCCGCGCCGGCCGCGATCGCGGGCCTGGTGCTCCTCGCCGTCACCGTCCTCATCGTCGTCGTCCTCGGCCTCCTGCGCTTCCGCGCGCAGCAGCGCCTGACGGTCGGCGACCGGGATCTGGTAGTAGTCGGGATGGATTTCGCTAAAGGCGAGGAACCCGTGACGGTTGCCGCCATATTCGACAAAAGCTGCCTGCAGGGACGGTTCGACGCGCGTTACGCGGGCGAGGTAGATGTTTCCTTTGAGCTGCTTCTTGTCCTGTGATTCAAAGTCGAATTCTTCAATACGGTTACCGCGAATGACGACAACGCGTGTTTCCTCCTGGTGGGAGGCGTCTATCAGCATCTTGTTGGGCATTATTTCGTTTCCCCCCGGCAGCCGCCAGCCGCAGCCTGCGGGGCAAAGCCCGCTGCTTCGGTCCTGGGTAAACATGGGTGCCGGACAATTGAACGTCCGCCGGCCGCCGCTTGAGCGCCATGGCGGTGCCGCCCGCAGCCACAATGGCGCGGTTCGTTGCGGACCTTTCCATGATTGCGCTTGAAGCCATCGGCACCAGCAGAACCTTTTGAACCAAAGCCCGGACGAACCGGACCAGCTTGTTTGCTCATACAGAGCCGGCACGGGACAACCCGGCCGTTTTCCTCACGCAGGCGATTCCCCCGCCACGGGCGCACGCCTGCGAAATTCGTCGCGATCACCTGAAGCCTTTTCGCTGGAAGCGAAAGGAGCCGCCTTTCATCTGACCTGTAGCAGGAAGCTGCGGAGGAAGCGGTTCCAGGATTGCAGTGATCCACCATCGCTTTTATGATTTGGCGGCAGGGAAGGCAACCCCGATTTCCGATGCCGGCAAAAAGGAGTTCCCTTAGGGAAGCCCGGCCGTCGGTTCCTTGCGTGAAAAGGCTTGGTTAACCTTCTCTGGATACCAATCGTTAATCGAGTTCGCGGCCTAACCGGCACTTCGATGAAACGACCCGGCGCCTGGCGCCAAACCGGGAGCGACTGGAAAGAGATGGGACTGGCAGGCACCGCAAACAAGGGTCGTTGCGCCGCTTGGCCTATCCTGCATGCCGCCTGCGTGCTTGTGCTGATGGCGGCTTTCCTGGTGTTTTCGGGCGTTTCCCGCGCCGCCGACGCGCCGCTTGGCGCCACCGGCTTCAAGATGGCGGGTGATGCCACCAAGATGCGCATCGTCATGACTTTCGACCGCGAGCCAGACGTCAAATGGTTCCTGCTGCGCGGTCCCAGTCGCCTCGTCGTCGACCTGCCGCGCACCAGATTCGCCATTGGCGCGAAGGATGTGAAGGCGCGGGGCCTTGTCCGGGCAGTCCGCTACGGCGATCAGGGCGAGGGATCGCGGCTGATCCTCACCGGCAAGGGGCCGTTTTCGGTCGACAAGCTCGACGTGCTCAAGAACGACAACGGCAGCGGCTATCGCATCGCCATCGACATGTCGGCGGCCTCGGCGCGCGAATTCGATGCCGCCCTCGCCAACCAGGCGTTGACCACCGGCTCGACAGTGTCGACCGACAAGGGCGGCAGGGTCGGAACCGGACCGATCTCCAATCCCGGCCATCGCTTCACCGTCGTCATCGACCCCGGTCATGGCGGCGTCGACGGCGGTGCCGAGGGGCTCAACGGCACCATCGAGAAGAACGTCACGCTCGCCTTTGCCACCGAATTGCGCGACAAGCTCGTCGCGGTCGGCAAGTACGATGTGTTCATGACCCGCGAGAAGGACGAGTTCCTGCGGCTGGACGACCGCGTGCGCATCGCCCGCCAGCATGAAGCCGACCTCCTGATCTCGATCCATGCCGACACGATCAGCGTCAAGGGCATTCGCGGCGCGACCGTCTATACCGTTTCAGACAAGGCTTCCGATCCCGAGGCACAGGCGCTTGCCGATCGCGAAAACCTCTCGGATCAGTTCGCCGGCATGGAGATCAAGGACGAAAACAAGGAAGTGACCGATATCCTGATCGACCTGATCCGCCGCGAGACGCACGGCTTCTCGATGAGCTTCGCCCACACCCTGGTCGGGCAGCTTTCGACCAGCGTCGGCCTTATCAACAACCCGCAGCGCTCCGCCGGGTTCAAGGTGCTGAAGGCGCCGGACGTGCCTTCGGTGCTGGTCGAGCTGGGCTATCTGTCAAACGCCAAGGACGAAGCGCAACTGCTCAGCGCCGACTGGCGCGGCAAGGCTGCGCAGAGCATAACCAATGCCGTCGCGCTGTTTGCTTCGGCGAAGGCCGGAACGGGAACCGGGGGCTGACGTTGCTGCCGCCTGCAACCCCAGGCGGCGTTGCATGGCGACAACACCCGGCGCTATAATTTCCGCGGAGGGAAGCCGAAAACCCCGTGCTGCCGTATTTTGTCCACATGGTGGCGACATGGGTTTCCCATTGCGGATTGGGACCGTCCCGGAAGCTTGCGCGACAGGCGGCTTCGTTTAGGAAATTCCCGAACCACGGACTGGAGCGGGCATGATTCGTCTCATCGGCTATTTCTTCGGCATCGGCACGACGCTGGCCCTTATCGTGGCCGCCGGCGTGGCGATCTACATCAGCCACCTGGCGAAGGACCTGCCCGACTACGAAGTGCTGGCCAAATACGAGCCGCCGGTCACGACGCGCATCCATGCTTCCGACGGCGCGCTGATGGCCGAATATGCGCGCGAGCGGCGCCTCTATCTGCCGATCCAGGCGGTTCCGGATCGAGTGAAGGCCGCCTTTCTGTCCGCCGAGGACAAGAACTTCTACAACCATCCCGGTATCGATGTGACCGGCCTCGGTCGCGCCATCATCGTCAACCTGCAGAACTTCGGCTCGGGCAGGCGCCAGGTTGGCGCCTCGACGATCACGCAGCAGGTGGCGAAGAACTTCCTGTTGACCTCGGACCAGACCTACGAGCGCAAGATCAAGGAGATGATCCTGGCCTTCCGCATCGAGCAGGCCTATTCGAAGGATCGCATCCTCGAGCTCTATCTCAACGAGATCTTCTTCGGCTTCGGCGCCTATGGCGTGGCGGGCGCGGCGCTGACCTATTTCGACAAGTCGGTCAACGAACTCACCGTCGCTGAAGCGGCCTACCTTGCTTCGCTGCCGAAGGGCCCCAACAACTACCACCCGTTCAAGCATGCCGACCGCGCGCTGGAGCGCCGCAACTGGGTGATCGACCAGATGGTCGAGAACGGCTACGTGACGCGCGAGGAAGGCGACAAGGCCAAGGCCGAGCCGCTGGGCGTGACGCCGCGCCGCAACGGCTCCTATCTGTTCGCGGGCGAGTATTTCACCGAGGAAGTGCGCCGCCAGATCATCGCGCGCTATGGCGAGAATGCGCTCTACGAGGGCGGTCTTTCGGTGCGCACGACGCTCGACCCGAAGATCCAGCTGATTGCCCGCAAGGCGATGCAGAACGGGCTGCTGAAATACGACACGCTGCGCGGTTATCGCGGACCGGCGACCCACATCGATGTCTCCGGCGACTGGGGCGTGCCGCTCGGCAACGTCAAGGGGCTGGAGGACGTGCCGGAATGGACGCTCGCCGTCGTCCTCGACAGCTCCGACACCGGCCTCTCGATCGGTCTGCAGCCGGCGCGCCAGGTCTCGGGCGACATCGTCAAGGAGCGCGTCGAAGGCACCGTCAGCAAGGAGGACATGGGTTTTGCCATGCGCCACATCGTCGACGGCAAGAGCGTCAAGGCGAAATCGCCTGCGGATGTGCTGCAGCCCGGCGACGTCATTTTCGTGCAGAAGAACGAAGGTTCGGACAGCGCCTACAGTCTGCGTCAGGTTCCGCAAGTGGAAGGCGGCCTCGTCGCCATGGATCCGCACACCGGCCGCGTTCTGGCCATGGTCGGCGGCTTCTCCTATGCGCAATCGGAGTTCAACCGGGCGACCCAGGCGATGCGCCAGCCGGGCTCGTCGTTCAAGCCGATCGTCTATTCGGCCGCGCTCGACAATGGCTACACGCCGGCCTCGGTGATCATGGACGGCCCGATCACCATCCAGAGCGGCAACACCACCTGGACGCCGAAGAACTACGACGGCACGGCGGCCGGTCCGGCGACGCTGCGCTCCGGTATCGAGAAGTCGCGCAACCTGATGACGGTGCGGCTCGCCAACGACATGGGCATGAAGCTGGTGGTTGAATATGCCGAGCGCTTCGGCGTCTACGACCATCTGGCGCCCTACCTGCCGATGGCGCTCGGCTCAGGCGAGACGACCGTGATGCGCATGGTGTCGGCCTATTCGATCATGGCCAATGGCGGCAAGTCGATCAAACCCTCGCTCATCGACCGCATCCAGGACCGCTACGGCAAGACGGTGTTCAAGCAGGACGAGCGCGGTTGCGAAGGCTGCAACGCCGCCGAATGGAAGAACCAGGCCGAACCGGAACTGGTCGACAATTCCGAGCAGGTGCTCGATCCGATGACGGCCTATCAGATCACCTCGATGATGGAAGGCGTGGTGCAGCGCGGCACCGGCGCCACCATCGCCGAGCTCGGCCGCCATATCGCCGGCAAGACCGGCACGACCAACGACGAGAAGGATGCCTGGTTCATCGGCTATACGCCGAACCTCGTTGTCGGCCTCTATATGGGCTATGACACGCCGAAAGGGCTTGGCAAGGGCGCGACCGGCGGCGGTCTGGCGGCGCCGATCTTCAAGGATTTCATGCGCGTGGCGCTGGACGGCACGCCCAACATCGACTTCCAGGTTCCGGAAGGCATGAAGCTGATCGCCATCAACCGCAAGACCGGCATGAAGGCGGCCGAAGGCGAGGCCGGCACGATCATCGAAGCCTTCAAGCCGGGCACCGGCCCCGCCGACAGCTATTGGGTGATCGGCATGGGGGCCGACGGTTCGAACGGCGCCGGCGGCGCGCTGTCGCCGCAAGCCACGCAAGCCATTCAGGATGGCGGCGGCGGACTTTACTGACGGGCTCGTATCGAATGAGGCCGGTCGGGCCACGATCCGGCCGGCCATTTCGCTTTACAGGCGGCGGTGCCGTCCCTATGTATCGCGCCGACCAAAATCAACTGGACAGAACTGGCAGCCATGCGCGCGGAAACGCTCAACATCGTCGACGAGATCAGGCAGGCCATAACCCTGCTGAGGAGGCATCTTTGACTGGGACCAGGCCATCAAGCGGCTTGAGTACCTGAACGTCCGCGCCGAGGATTCCAGCCTCTGGAACGAGCCGCTGGAAGCGCAGAAGCTGATGCGGGAGCGCCAGGAGCTCGAAGATGGCATCGCCGCCGTTAAGGGCCTGACCCAGGCGCTTGAAGACAATATCGGCCTGATCGAACTGGGCGAGGAAGAGGGCGACGAAGGCGTCGTCGCCGAGGCAGAGGCGGCACTGCGCTCGATGCAGGGCGAGGCCAAGGCCCGCCAGGTCGAGACGCTGCTGTCGGGCGAGGCCGACGCCAACGACACCTATCTCGAAATCCATGCCGGCGCCGGCGGCACCGAGAGCCAGGACTGGGCCTCGATGCTTTTGCGCATGTATACGCGCTGGGCCGAGCGCCGCCGCTTCAAGGTCGAGGTGCTGGAAGTGCACGACGGCGAAGAGGCGGGGATCAAGTCGGCCACGGTGCTGATCAAGGGCCACAACGCCTATGGCTGGCTGAAGACCGAATCGGGCGTCCACCGGCTGGTGCGCATCTCGCCCTACGACAGCAATGCGCGGCGCCACACGTCTTTCGCCAGCGTCTGGGTCTATCCGGTCATCGATGATACGATCGACATCGCTGTCTCGGAATCGGATGTCCGCATCGACACCTACCGCTCGTCGGGTTCGGGCGGCCAGCACGTCAACACCACCGATTCTGCGGTCCGCATCACCCATCTGGCGACCGGCATCGCGGTCGCCTGCCAGGCCGAACGCTCGCAGCACAAGAACCGGGCCAAGGCCTGGGAGATGCTGCGCTCGCGCCTCTACGAGGAAGAGCTGAAGAAGCGCGAGGCGGTGGCCAACGCCACCGAGGCATCGAAGAGCGACATCGGCTGGGGCCACCAGATCCGCTCCTACGTGCTCCAGCCCTATCAGCTTGTGAAGGACCTGCGCACCGGCGTCGAAAGCACCAGCCCGTCGAGCGTTCTCGACGGCGACCTCGACGAGTTCATGGAAGCCTCGCTGTCGCACCGCATCGAGGGTGGGGCGGGCGAAGCGGTGGCGGATCTCGACTAGGATATGTCCATATTCAGGTGAGGCCGGCCTGACACCTCACCAGATGAAGGAGGCGCTTGTGACCAAGCCGGACAAGGCAAATACTCACAGGCTTTCCGGAAGGTGCTTTTGCGGCGCCGTCCAGTACGAGGTGGCGGACGAATTCGTTTATGCCTTGAACTGCCACTGCTCGAACTGCCAGCGCGCCACCGGGTCGGCTTTCAAGCCCTTCGCCGGCATCGAGCGGGACAAGCTGCGCCTGACCGCCGGCGACGACAGGCTGCTGGTCTTCGGCGATCCGAGCGGCGCTCACGACAAGCACTGCGGGCAGTGCGGCTCGCTGCTTTATTCGGTAGTGCGGGCGGGCGCCTACGTCCACGTCACCATGGGGACGCTGGTGGATACGCCGAGCATCCGCCCGACGGCGCATATCTTCGTCGGTTCCAAGGCGAAATGGTTCACAGTCACCGACGATCTGCCGCAGTATGATGAGCATATTCCCGGTTGAACGGCTGGAACCAGCTTCATCCGAATTTCGTTGTCCGGCACCAGACATCCGTCGCTAACGGCTCGTTAACCAAGCCGGCGCACGATTCTGGCTGCAGAGGTTTGGCGTGCGGCGCGGCGTTGCCGATGCGGCCGCTTCTTGCGCCGGCCAAGGAATCAGCCCAGCATTCGGGCTGAGGGGATAGAAGCATTTATGGCCGGACGCGGCGTATCTGCGACCTGACGATCCGGCCAGTGGGAAGACACGTTCCGGGAACGGGCAAGCGAAAGGCTTGGAGCTCGTTTGAAAGGAACGTTCCCATGTTTGCTGCCACAATTCGACAGGCCAAAGCCGTTGAACCGGTTGGCCGCTTCCTGTTTTTCCTGGCTGCGGCCGCGGTGGTCGTGGTGCTGACTGCGCCTGCGCACGCGCATGACGCCAAGCCTACGGCGGCATTGCCGCAAGGCTGGAGCTATCCGTTCTCGTGCTGCGCCAACTATGATTGCCGCACGACCCACTCCGGCGAAGTCCTGGAGAAGCCGGAGGGCTATGTGATCGCCGGCACGGGCGAGGTGGTTCCCATGACCGACAAGCGCGTCAAGGACAGCCCCGACGGCGAATTCCACTGGTGCGCGCATCAGGCGGGACTCGATGCCGGCAAGACCATCTGCCTGTTCGTGCCGCCGCGCTCCTATTGAGGCGACGGGCATCCGACCTGCGGGTCAAGGGGCATCGGGCTTTCCAGTTTTTGAGAGCGGGCAGGCAAGCCTGCCGACAGGCGATTGTCAGGAGCGATTCTTTATGTTGCCTTGCCGCGGTGGACGGCGGGCAACGGAGAGGAATTCGTTCATGACCATTAAGGGAAGCTGCCACTGCAAGGCGACGACATTCGAGGTTTCAGAAGCGCCGCAAACAGTGACGCATTGCACATGCTCCTTCTGTTCGAAACGCGGCTCGCTCTGGGCCTATTATGTGCCCGAGCAATTCAAGCTCACCAGCCCGCCCGAAAACGTCTCGTTCTACCGCTGGGGCTCCAAGACCATAAAGCACGGCTTTTGCGCCACCTGCGGCTGCGGCACCTTCACCGAAACGCCCGACTGGTCGACCGGTGAGCCGGACTTCGACAACCCGAAGATCAGCGTGAACTCGCGCCTGTTCGACGATTTCGATCTCGACAAGGTCGAGGTCGTCGTCATCGACGGCAAGAATCTCTGGTAGGGGGCACTGGCCGGAACAGCCGCGCATGGCGACGATGGAAAAGCTCTGATCGGCATTTTGCCGTTCCGCTTTTCGCCGTATTTCATGCTACAAGACCGCCGGAAGGGCTGATATGGCGCGGCTGCAATGGCCGCGGTTTGGAGAGGGACATTCTCATGAAGAAGACTGTGCTCGTCGTCGTGGCGACGGCTGTATTGGTGAGCGCTTGCACCACCACCGATCCGTACACCGGTGAGCAGAAGGTTTCCAACACGGCGGCCGGCGCCGGCCTTGGCGCGATCGCGGGTGCCGGGCTTGGCCTTCTGGCCGGCGGCAACGACCGTCGCAACGCGCTGATCGGCGCCGGCATCGGCGCGCTCGCCGGCGGCGCCATCGGCGCCACGATGGACCAGAACGAGGCCGAGCTGCGCCGTCAGCTCCAGGGCACCGGCGTCAGCGTCACGCGCACCGGCGACCAGATCATCCTCAACATGCCGTCCGACATCACCTTCAACATCGACCAGGACGCGGTGAAGCCCGGCTTCTATCCGGTGCTGAATTCGGTGGCGCTTGTGCTGAACAAGTTCCGCCAGACCACGGTCGACGTTTTCGGCCACACCGATTCGACCGGCGGCGACGAACACAATTTCGACCTGTCGCAGCGCCGCGCGCTCGCGGTCGCCAACTATCTGTCCGGGCAAGGTGTCGATTCGCGCCGCTTCGCCGTCACCGGATTCGGCAAGACCCGCCCGATCGCGTCCAATGCGACGACACAGGGCCGCGCGCAGAACCGCCGCGTCGAGATCCAGCTTTCGCCGCTCACCTGAGCCCTTCGGCATCGAAACGTATAGACGGCCCCCACGGGGGCCGTTTTCGTTTGAACCGACATTGGCAGCCTTCAGTTCACCCAGTCGTCCTGAAGAATTAGCTAGTTCTAACGAACTGCTTTTCCGGGATAGTGGAAAGGAATAGCATCGGACCGTTCCAGAGGGACGGGGCGGTACAATCGGCCGCGCAATCAAGAAGTTCGACGCCTCGGTCTTGCACGGCCAGATCAGAAAATCTGGGAGGAATGCATGACGAAAACAGTTCGCTTCGGTGTTCTCGCTCTGACGGGTCTCATCGGCGCCTGGCTTGGCGCGGCCACGGCTCAGGCCGAGGATGCCGGCAAGGCCGACATCGAGGCCTTGAAAAAGTCGCTCGCCAAATACGAGGACTACACCGCCGCCATCCGCGACCTCTATCTGTCGACTGTCGGCTGCGTCTACTACAGCGGCGAAAAGATAGCCGGCACGATGGATTATCCGAAGGGCGCCATGGGCATCCACTTCGTCAATGTTCCCAGCGTCGGGCAGAAACTCGATCCGATGCGCCCCAACGTGCTGATCTATGAGCCGACCAAGAAGGGCCTGAAGCTGGTCGGGGTCGAATGGCTGGTGCCGCTGACACCGGACGTCAAGGAAGCACCTTCGTTATTCGGCCAGAAATTCATGGGGCCGATGGAGGGACACTATCCGCTCATCCCGAAGGAGTTCGTCCACTACGACCTTCACGCCTGGCTCAAGGACAACCCGAACGGCGTGTTCAGCCCGACCAACCCGAACGTGAAATGCAACAAGGCCGAGTTCCCGATGCTGGAGAAGCCGACCAAGATGATGCCCGGCCCGATGTGAGGGCCCGCAAGGCCGTCCAGACAAGAAAAGGCAAGCCGAGTGCTCGGCTTGCCTTTTGTCGAAACGGAACAGAGATCAGACCTTGGCGACGATCCGCATGAAGGCGGGCATGTCGTCGCCGAAACCGACGGTGGCGTCGTCTTCTTCCTGACGGTGGCGGGCAGGGCGGTCGCGCTCCCGCTTCGGCTCGCCGCGCTGGTCGTTGCGATCGCCCCTGCGCTCGCTGTTTTCGGAACGGATCGCTTCCTTGCGCGCGCGCCGCTCGCCGATATCGGCCACCGTTGCCTCGGCCGCGACCGGCTGCTCCTCGCGTGCCGGGGCCGGCGTGTCTTCGCCGTGCCGGGCATGGCGCTCGCGCGGCTTGCGCTCGCCCCTGTCCTTGCGGTCCTCGTCCTTGCGGCCGGCGCGGCGCGGCGCGCCGCGGCCACGGCGGGGCGCTTCATCCTCGCCTTCGCTTGCGACCACCGTCGACAGGTCGCCGTCGTGCCACTCGATCTTGTTGCCGATCAGCCGCTCGATCGCATCGATGTATTTGGTGTCCGATTTGGTGGCGATGGTGAAGGATTTACCGGCGCGTCCGGCGCGGCCGGTGCGGCCGATGCGGTGGACATAGTCCTCGGCATGGATCGGCACGTCGTAATTGAAGACGTGGCTGACATCGGGGATATCGAGGCCGCGCGCGGCGACGTCCGAAGCGACGAGGTAGCGCAACTTGCCGTCGCGGAAATTGGCCAGCATCTGCATGCGCGCGCGCTGGTCCATGTCGCCATGCAGGGCGCCGGCATCGAAATCATACTTCAGCAGCGAGCGGAACAGTTCCGAGACCTCGACCTTGCGGTTGCAGAAGATGATGGCGTTCTTCAGTTCGGCGTCTTCGGCCTTCATCAGGTTGCGCAGCGTCTCGCGCTTGTCCCAGGGCTTGGAGCCGGACTTGACCAGGCGTTGTGTGATGCTGGTCGCGGTGGAGGCGGCCTTCGAGACCTCGACGCGCACCGGTGCGTGCAGGAACTTTTCCGTCAGCTTGGTGATCTCGGGCGGCATCGTCGCCGAGAAGAACAGCGTCTGACGCGTGAACGGGATCATCTCGCAAATGCGCTCGATGTCGGGGATGAAGCCCATGTCGAGCATGCGATCGGCCTCGTCGATGACGAGGATCTCGACGCCGTTGAGCAGCAGCTTGCCGCGCTCGCGGTGATCGAGCAGGCGGCCGGGGGTCGCGATCAGCACATCGGCGCCGCGCTCCAACTTCTTGTCCTGCTCGTCGAAGGAGACGCCGCCGATCAGCAGCGCGATGTTGAGCTTATGGTTCTTGCCGTATTTGACGAAGTTTTCCTCGACCTGCGCGGCAAGCTCGCGCGTCGGTTCGAGGATCAGCGTGCGCGGCATGCGGGCGCGGGCGCGGCCTTTCTCGAGACGCGTCAGCATCGGCAGCACGAAGGATGCCGTTTTGCCGGTGCCGGTCTGGGCGATGCCCAGCACATCCTTGCCCAGCAAGGCATGCGGGATGGCGCCGGCCTGGATCGGCGTCGGCTTGGTGTAACCGGCATCGGTGACCGCGGAAAGGACCTTCGGCGAAAGGCCGAGGTCCGCGAATGTCAACGCTTCTTGAGCAGTCTGGGTGTCTGAGGACAAGTTTGGCTGTCTTTGGCTTTTACAGGGGGAAGCGCAACGGTATCCGTCGCGGCAGGCGCCGCGCGCCTGCAAGATCGGCGTTGGAGTTAGGCGCAAGCCCACGATTTGTCAACAGAAACGGCCGGAAATGCTGCGATTGTGAAGACGTAAGCTTAATCGCGATGCTTAATCGAGGCCCTGTCCTGGTACCGGCTCAGTAGCGGAACTGTTCGGCGAGGATGCGCTCGTTCCATGAATGGTTGGGATCGAACAACAACGTCGCCGTCGCGGTCGGCGACTCCCGCACTGTAACCGAGGCCACGGCCTTCACTTCGGTATGGTCGGCGGCCGCGTTCACCGGCCGCTTTTCGGCTTCGAGTATGTCGAAGCGCACCGTCGCCTTGTTGGAAAGCAGGGCGCCGCGCCAGCGGCGCGGACGGAACGGGCTGACCGGCGTCAGCGCCAGCAGCGGCGCGTCGAGTGGCAGGATCGGGCCGTGCGCGGAGAGGTTATAGGCGGTCGAGCCGGCGGGTGTCGCGATCATCACGCCGTCGCAGTTCAGTTCCTCGAGCCGCACCTGCTCGTCCACCGCGATGCGGATCTTGGCCGTCTGGTAGGACTGGCGCCAGAGCGCCACTTCGTTGATCGCCAGCGCAGAGACGGTCTCGCCCTCATGCGTCACCGCCAGCATCTCCAGCGGACGGATGGTCTCGGCGACCGCGGCGGCGATGCGCTCCTCGAGGCCGCCGGCGCGGTATTCGTTCATCAGGAAGCCGATGGTGCCACGGTTCATGCCGTAGACCTTCTTTCCGGTGCTCATCGTGTCACGCAGCGTCTGCAGCAGGAAGCCGTCGCCGCCGAGGGCGACGACAATCTCGGCCTCTTCGACCGATGTCTGCCCATAGTGCGACGACAGGCTTTCCAGCGCCGCTTTGGCGTCGGCGGTGTCGGACGAGACGAAGGCGAAATGGCTGGCGGCTTTGCTCATGGCTTCCCGATTACGAGCGGCTGGCGGCGGCCCGTTTCCGGACCGCGCCAGCGCCGGGGTAGCATGGGCCGCCCGCATCTGCAAAGGCCCGCACAGGACGGCAATGAAAGGCAGTTGCTCGCGCATTGTGTCGCCGGATGGCCGAACGTGATGGTTAAGACGAAGCTTAAGCTCTCGTAAAGCCGGATGGGCCATGTTAGCCGGCAGTGGATGGGTTGGCGGGGGCCAGCAAGTCGAGACCTGTCTATTGCCGGTGACACGCCTGATTATCGTCTTCCTGATGCTGGGAAGTTTTGCCCTCGTCTTCGCCGAACTGGTACGGCATTCGGAAGATATGAGTTCCCGGCCCCAGCCGACGGCCTCGCGTTGCGGTGACACCGCCGGAATGCCCTGTCCGCAAAGAGCGCTGTAAGATCGCTGTCCTACGTCGCCGCGCTTCCGGCTCCTACTGCGTCACGACCTGAAGATTGGCGTTGCCGTAGAAAGTATAGGCAAGGTAGGTCGGGTCACCCGTTTCGTAAAAGCGCTTGCGCACGCCTTGCAGGATTTCGGCGAGGTAGACCGGCCCGTCCTTGAGCCGGGTGGTGATGCCGCCGTAGAAATCGGCAGAGAAGGCGGCCGCGGCGCGGTCGGTCAGCGGCCACATGCCGCCGATGAAACCGGAAGCGCCGCTCGCCAGCACCGCAGGTCCCCAGCCCTGCACGAAGCCACCGAACATCTGCGAGCGTCCGCTGTCGCAGGCGTTGAAGAAATAGAAGGGATTGCCTGTACCGTGGGCGGCCGCGACCAGCGCGCGCCAGGTGTCGGGATCGAGCGACTGATCGACGAGGTCGATGGCAAAAACCGGTCGGCCGCTGCCAGGCTGGTTGACCTCGCCATGGCCGGAAAAATGGATGAAGCCGGTCGAGACCTCGCCGACGAGCTTTTCGAAAGAGACGAAATCGCCGTCGAAGCGGCGATAACCGGAAAGCTTGCTGAGCGCCTCGATCTCGACCTCCTGGAACGACAGAGACTGCTTGTCGACATAGGAGGGGGCTACGGCCGCAACGCCGGTGAAGACCAGCCGGTCGAGCGGATTGTCGACCTGCGAGGACATGCTGCGCGGCGCCCAGCGCGCCAGCCGATAGCCCATGCCGAGGAAGCCGTCCTGCGTCGCGCCGTCGTCGCTTCGCGGGCGGATCAATTCCCAGGGCAGTGTCGGGCTGTTCGAGGTGATCTGGATCGAGCGCAGTTCGCCCTTGCTGCGCAACGACCAGAAAACATGCTTGAACACCTTCGGCACATAGTCGCGATAGAGCACATCGCCGAAGCCTTCGGCGGCAAGCGTGACGAAGCGCTTTTGCGCTTCCGGGTCATTGCTTGCGGCGGGCTGCTGCAACGAAACCGCGCCGCGCAGGCTGAGGCCGAGCTGCAGCAGGCGTTGGTATTCGGACTCCAGCCATGCCGCCATTTCCGGTGGTGTCGAGAAACTGTCGGTCACCGGTCCGGCCAGATGCGGCGAATGGATGATGATCTGTCCCGAGCCGAGGCCGCTCGGATCGTCATAGAGGATGGTGACGTCGAGATCGGGCACGTCGCCATCGCCGTTGAGGTCGATACTGCCGGTCAATGGCTGTCTCGGCGCCGAGGCGAGCAGCATCGCCGGGGCAGGGGTGGCGGCTTCGGCGCCGGGAGCGGGTATCCGCGTCCGCGCTATGGTGACGGGCCGCGATGCCGAGCCGAGAAAACGTCCGGCACTGTAGATGCGGGCGATGAACTGGCCTGGCTTGCTGTCCTGGCCGATCGGCCGCGCCTTGAGCTCGAAGCGGACGAAATCGCTGTCGCCTTCGCGATAGAGCGTGGTTGCCCGGCTCCATTTGCCGCCATCGGCGAGATCGAAGCCCGAGGCGAAGAGATCGATGTCGATCGGCCATTGCTCTGTGCCCGCTGGCATCGCCATGCGCAGTGCGCCGTCCTCGGTCACCGTCGTGCCGGGTGCGGCTTTCACCTTGACCTCTGGCGTCAATTGCTCCTCGGTCAACGCGATCGATACGGTCACGACGTCACCCGCCACCACCTCGTCCGGCGCATCGATGGCCGGGTGCCGGACGACCTGCTCCGTGGCCGGCTCCGGAGCGGGCGGCGGGGGTGGAAGGTTGCCATCGTCGGGATCGACATCCGCGCCGCCGGCAGGAACCAAGACCGGCCCGGTCGAGGGCTGGTCCTGGGCTGAGGCCGGTGCCGGATCAGGGGGCAGGGGCGGAAGGCCGTCACCGGGATCGATCTCGGTGTTGCCGGCGGGCGGCGGGCCAGCGCCCGTCGACGGCTGGTCCGGGGCCGAGGCCTTGGCGGTTTCCGCGGCGCGCTCCATTTCGGCCCTGAGTGCCTCAGCCTGTGCCCGCAGTTGTTGCTCATAGGCCTCGCGCTGGGCCTGCTCGCGCTTGTATGCCTCGTAGGCTGCGGTTTCCTCGGCCTGGCTTTCGGGATGGCTGGTCTCCGGGGCGACGTCCATCGGATACGGCTCCTGGCCACCGCTGCCGCCGCCGCCCCAGCCACCGCCGCCGTCCCAACCACCGCCGTTGCCGAGGCCGCCGCCGGCCAAACCGCTGCTGCCGCCGCCCCAGCCACCGCCGCCGTCCCAACCACCGCCGTTGCCGAGGCCGCCGCCGGCCAAACCGCTGCTGCCGCCGCCGGAACCACCACCGTCGCTGTCGGAACCACCGCCGCCGCTGCCCGAGTCGCCACTTCCGAGGCCGGCCGGTGGGCTGCCGTAGCCGCCGTCGCTCGCCCCGCTCATAGGCGGCGGCGCCGCGGTTGCGGGCGCATTGTCAAGCTGTGCCATTCCAGTCCGCTGGTCGGCCAGCCAGACATTGGCGAGGACGACCGCAAGCACGCCTAACATGGCGGCGACAACAATCAGGACAACAGTTTTGGCGCGCATGTACCCAAGCCCTGTGGTGCGGAATTCGTCTCCGTTGGCATCTGCTCCCGTAGGCTGGGCCTGCTGGACTGCGGGCCGGTTCGGTCCTCGCCGTGGCTCAGCAGCCCGACCGCAAAACCTATCTGCCGCAAGCTTGCCGCGATCCGCACGGCGACGGCGGGCGCGCCGTCACCGGCCGGACCGGCGACGACCAAGGCGATGCGTTCCTCGCCGCGCGCGGCGGAAAAGAGCCCTCTGGTCATCAGCAGCACAATCGCCCAAAAAAGGCGCATGACCCCCAACCCAACCCTGCAAGCCGCGGCTGTTCACGCCGAGGCTTGCCCCAATCCATCAATGCCCTCGTCGTTGACGATACCATGAGACGTTTGCCGGCGCATCGGCGCATTGGTCGGGTTTCCTACGCCTGCGAGGGGTCGCGCTTCCAACCGGGATAATACCCGCTGAAAGATATTGACTGTATATTTAGTCATAGTTACGTTGAGATCGAGTTGGCCAGTCGGCTCCGCCGGTGAATGGCCACGCATGAGAGGAACTATTTTCGTCGGACCCGAGGCCGCTTTTGCGGCCGGTCCCAACAATGGGAGAACAGCATGAACTGGAAATCGATCGCGACTGTCGCCGGGCTGTCGCTGATGGCCGCGACAGGCGCAGCCCGCGCCGACGGCGAGCTCAACATCTACAATTGGGGCAACTACACCAATCCCGACCTCATCAAGAAGTTCGAGGAGACCTACAAGGTCAAGGTCACCGTCACCGACTATGACTCCAACGACACGGCGCTGGCCAAGGTGCGCCAGGGCGCTTCGGGCTACGACATCGTCGTGCCGTCGGCCAGTGTCATGCCGGTCTGGATCAGCGAAGGCCTGCTGCTGGAGACCGATCCCAACAAAATGGAGAACTTCAAGAACGTCGATCCGAAATGGGTCGACGTGCCGTTCGATCCGGGCCGCAAATACACCGTTCCCTGGCAATGGGGCACGACCGGCGTCTCGGTGAACAAGTCGGTCTATTCCGGCGACCCGAACACGTCGGCCGTTTTCCTCGATCCGCCCGCCGAGCTCGTCGGCAAGATCAATGTCGTGCCGGAGATGGGCGACATCCTGTTCCTCGCCATCTCCTATTTCGGCGGCGAATACTGCACCGACGACAAGCAGGTGCTGAAGAAGGTGCGCGACAAGCTGGTCGAGGCCAAGGCGAAATGGCTTTCGTTCGACTATGCGGCCGTCGACGGCCTCGGCAGGGGCGATATCGCGGCCGGCGTGAACTGGAACGGCATATCGCTGCGCGAGCGGATGGAGAACGACAAGATCGTCTACGGCTATCCGAAGGAAGGCTATCCGATCTGGATGGACAATGTCGCGGTTCTCAAGGACGCAAAGAATGTCGAGAACGCCAAGCTGTTCCAGAACTTCATCATGGACCCGCAGAACGCGGCGATGATCTCGGCGTTCGCGCACTACGCGAACGGCATCAAGGGATCCGAGCCGTTCATGCCGGACGAGATGAAGGGTGCGCCGGAGGTCGAGGTTCCGGCTGAACTCGCCGCCAAGGGCAAGTTCATGCCGACCTGTCCGCCGGACGTGCAGGCGCTCTATACGAGGATCTGGACCGATCTCCAGAAATAGCCGCGCCGAAGTCTGTCCGGCCACAGTCGCCGGACCGCGACGCGCGGTCCGGTGTGTCCCTTCGCACCAAGCGCGGTTCCGCCGACCGTAGGAGACTGCCCATGACCGATCTCGATCTCTGCTACATGCCGGCCAGCGAGGCGCTGCGGCTGTTCAAGGCAAAGAAGCTCTCGCCGGTGGAACTGATGCGGGCCGTCATCGACCGCGCCGAGGCCACGAAGGAGACGATCAACTGCTTCACCTTCACGCATTTCGAGGAGGCCATCGGTCTGGCCAGGAAGGCAGAGGCGAAATACGCCAGGGGCGCAAGGACCGGGGCTCTCGAGGGCCTGCCGATCGGCATCAAGGACGAGAGCTACATCAAGGGCAAGCCGACATCGCACGGCTCGCTGCTGACCAGGGATGCCGTATGCGGCCATACCTCGACGATGAACGAGCGCATCATCAAGGCCGGCGGCATCGTGCATGCGCGCACGGCGACGCCCGAATTCAGCTGCGCCGGCTACACCTGGTCGAGGCGATGGGGCGTCACCCGCAATCCGTGGAATCCGGATTTCACGCCGGGCGGTTCGTCCGGGGGGGCGGCTGCGACGCTGGCCTCGGGCACGTCGTCGATAGCGACCGGGTCGGATATAGCCGGATCGATCCGCATCCCGGCATCGGCCTGCGGCCTTGTTGGCTTCAAGCCGCCCTACGGCCGCAATCCCGACGAGCCGCCGTTCAATCTGGACTTCTATTGCCACACCGGACCGCTGGCGCGAAACGTCAAGGACGCGATCCTGCTGCAGAATGTCATGGCTGGACCTAGCCCGCTGGACATCGCCACGCTGCGGCCGAAGCTGCGCCTGCCGGTCGACTACAAGCCGATCAAGGGCTGGAAGATCGCCTTCTCGATGGATCTCGGTTCCTTCGAAGTGGACGCCGATGTGCGCAGGAACACGCTTGCCGCATGCGATGTCTTCCGCTCGCTCGGCGCCACGGTCGAGGAAGTCGACCTGGGCTGGGGCGATGAGGTGCTCAAGGCCGGCATGGCCTATCTGGAGCATCTCTTCGGCGCCTCGCTGTCGCAATTGCTCGAGGAGCATGGCGAGGACATGACCAGCTATGCGCGGCGGTTCGCCGAAGATGGGCGCAAATCGAAGGCCACGGACTTTGTCGGTACGCTGGAGGTGGCGGCCCGGATGTATCAGACACTGGGTCCGTTGCTCGAAAAATACGATGTGCTGATCTGCCCGACGAACGCGCTTCCCGCGGTGTCGGCCGAGTTCGATCAGACCACGGACACTGTCGAGATCAACGGAAAGCAGGTGAACCCGTCGCTCGGCTGGGTGATGACAACCCCGTTCAACATGATGAGCCGCTGCCCGGTCCTTTCAATGCCGTCGGGGAGGGCGGCGAGCGGCGTGCCGACAGGCATCCAGATCGTCGGCCGCACCTATTGCGACGCCGATGTATTTCGCGCGGCGATGGCTTATGAGACGGCTCAGGGCCAATGGTATGGCAGCGCCGGGACCCGCCCTTCGCTTTGAGCAATCCCGGGCTCTCTCGCGTGGGTTCTGGCGGGCGGACGCCCGATGTCGCAAAATGGCGGTGGGACCGGAGGTTCCCCCGCAGGTTAGAAAAGGCCGATGAAAATGGCGCAGCGCAAGGCAACCGCAACTGCCGGAAAGCGGCCCACGATGGCTGAGGGCAGGGGGTCGGCGAATGATGCCGCGCCACCCAAGGACCGTCGGCGCGAGCGCGGCGAGGCGAGCGTCCAGCGCATCATCGATGCCACGATCGACCTCATCGCCGAGGAAGGGCTGGCGAGCGTCACCATGCAGCGCATCGCCGAGCAGGTCGGCTCATCGAACGCACTGGTCGTCTTCCATTTCCGCAGCAAGGAGAACCTGTTCCGGGCCGTCCTGCAGTATCTCAGCGATCGATATGATGAGCTGTGGGCCACCCTGGTGCGGGCGCCCGGCCTGACGCCGGTCGACAGGCTGCTGGGCGCCGTCGACTGCGCGCAACGCTTCGCCCGCCAGCATCCGAAATGGGTTTCGGTCTTCGTCGTGTTCTCCAGCGACCGCAAGAGCATGCAGATCTACAATGAAATCGGCTTGCCGAGCGACCTTGCCTACACCGCCGAAGCGCGCGAATTGCTGATCGAGATCTCGCGCAGCGGCGGCTATGCCGGCGTCGACATAAACACCCTGTCGGAGAGCCTGAACTATCTGGTGCACGGCGCATGGTACTGGGATCACCTGAACCCCTCCGGCCGCGACACCAATGTGCTGCGCAAGACCATGCTGCTCTTGCTGCATCAGGCTTTTCCCCGGCACTTTGACTTGATGCGCTAATGCTCGCTCAGGCGGGCTGCCGCAGATGGCAGCCCGCCTGCCGCTTTTGCGCCAGATACTCGTCGATGAGCTGGCGGTAGCGCACCTTGCCGAAGCTCGGGAAATGGCCGCCATGGACGACCGAGACGTCGAGGCCGCGCACGGAAAGCAGCGTCGCGACATAGTCGTCGACCAGCGAATGGTAGACGTCGTCGATCAGCGGCCCGTCATAGATGATGTCGCCCGACAGCAGGATGCCGGTCTTCTTCTCGAAGAGCGCGATGCCGCCCGGCGAATGGCCGGGCGTGTGGATGACCTCGAAGGCACGGTCGCCGAGATCGACGACATCGCCGCCCTCCAGCAAGCGACCCGCGGGCGCCGGCAGGATCTTGTAGCGCGCCGTGTCCCAATCTTGCGGCTGGCAATCGAACATCGCGTCGGTGGCATAGCGGTCGGCAACGGTCCATTCGTTGCGCGGGTCGGCGAGGATCGCCGCCTCGGCGGAATGCACGCAGCGGTCGGGGAATTCGTGGTGGCAGCCGATGTGATCGAAATGGGTGTGGCTGGCGACGCAGACGAGCTTGCGTTCGGTGACCAGAGGCACGTGGCGCCGAAGGCTGAAATGACCGAGGCCGGTATCGAAGAGCAGATCGCGGTCGCGGCCGCGCACGTGCCAGATGTTGCAGCGGTAGAACGGCTTTATCCACGGCTCGTGGATCAGCGTCACGCCGTCGCCCATGCGAATGGTTTCGTACCAGTCCGGGGCCTCGATGACCGGAAGCATGCTCGCCGCTCAGTTCGCCAGCAGGATGATGTCGGCAGCCTTGCATGAAACCGCCACCGTGTCGCCGGGCCTGACGGTCGCCGAGGCGGGCGCCTTGGCGATGAACTGCAGGGCGGGATCGAAAGCCGAGGTGGCGAGCACGCGTTTGAAGCTGCCCTGGAAGACGACGTCGCTCACCTTGGCGGCGCCGAGCGACACGTGTCCTTCCGCTTCGCCGAGGACAAGATGCTCCGGCCTAACGGCAAGGGCGACTTTCGCACCTGCCGCCGCGCTGCCGGGCAGCGAAATCGCGCCGGCCGGCGTCGCGATAGTAACTGACCCGTCCTTCGCCTCCGTCACGGTTCCGGAAAGGATCGTGCTTTCGCCCATGAAGGTGGCGGAAAAGCGCGTCGCCGGTCGCGCATAGACTAGCTCGGGCGCGCCTTCATCCTCGATGCGGCCGTCATTCATCACCACGCAATGGCCGGCCAGCGCCATCGCCTCTTCCTGGTCGTGGGTGACATGGACGAAGGCGGTGCCGACCCGCTTCTGGATCGCCTTCAATTCGTCCTGCATCTGCCGACGCAGCTTCAAATCGAGCGCGCCGAGCGGCTCGTCGAGCAAAAGCACGGCCGGCTCGATGACCAAGGCGCGGGCAAGCGCTACGCGCTGCCGCTGGCCGCCGGAGAGCTGATGCGGCTTCTTGTCGAAGGCGGCGGCCAGCCCGACCAGCGCCAGCGCCTCGCGCGCCTTCGCGGTGCGCGTTGCGCCGTCGACGCCCTGCATGCGCAGGCCAAAGCCAACGTTGCTGCCGACGCTCATGTGCGGAAACAGCGCATAGTCCTGGAACACCGTCGTCGTCGGGCGCTTGGCCGGCGGCACGGACGTGCAGTCCTCGCCGCGAATGAACACCTTGCCTTCGCTGGGCGTGACGAAGCCGCCGAGGATGGAGAGCAACGTCGTCTTGCCGGAGCCGGACGGCCCAAGCAGGATGGTGTAGCTGCCGGGCTCGATGGTCAGCGAAACGTTCTTCAACACCGCTTGCTGGCCGAAGCGATGCGAGACGTTGCGGATGTCGACCAGGGATGCGCTCATGCCGGCTTTCTCCGCAGCAGCGTCAGCTCGAAAAACACCACCAGGACGATGGAGACGGCGAAGACCAGCGAGCCGACGG
Source organism: Mesorhizobium sp. M4B.F.Ca.ET.214.01.1.1 (assembly GCF_004791545.1). Taxonomy (NCBI): domain Bacteria; kingdom Pseudomonadati; phylum Pseudomonadota; class Alphaproteobacteria; order Hyphomicrobiales; family Phyllobacteriaceae; genus Mesorhizobium; species Mesorhizobium sp. M4B.F.Ca.ET.214.01.1.1. The sequence goes on along the minus strand of NZ_SRUX01000009.1, from coordinate 204,883 downwards.
CATTGGTCTTGGGATTGAGGCCGGAGCGCAGCAGGTTCCAGATCTCCACCGGCAGCGTGGTGTCGAAACGGGTGAGCAGGAAGGAGATGACGAACTCGTCCCAGGAGAAGGTCATCGACAGGAAGAAGCCGGCAAAGATCGCCGGCGCCATCACCGGCACCGTGATCAGCAAAAGCAACTTCCATTCCGGCGCGCCGAGGTCGCGCGCGGCGCGCTCGATGTTGATCTGGTGGTCGCCCATCTGGCTGTAGATGACGGCAAAGCAGAGCGGCAGGTTGATCACGACATGACCGATGCCGGCGGCGAGCAGCGATTTCGGCACTCCGGCCCAGTTGAACAGCACCAGAAGCCCCATGCCGATGATGAGGTAGCTGACCGTGAGCGGCAGCGTGATCAGCCCGCGCAGCAGGGCCGAGCCGGGCAGCGTGAAGCGCGCAAAGCCCCAGGCCGAGAGGAAGCCGAGCGTGACGGAGGCAGCCGAGGAGAGGATCGCCACCAGCAGCGAATTGACCAGCGCCGAAGTCAGCCGCGTGTCGGAAAGCACCGCCTGATACCAGCGCAGCGACGGTCCGGTGAAGGGCGGGATCGGGAAGGACGTCGCCTGCAGCGAAAACAGCACCAGCACGATCACCGGCAGGAAGATGAAGCCGTAGATGGCGATCGCGTAGAGCCAGGCAGCGGTGCGGACGATTGCGCGCATGGTCAGGCCCGCTCGATCTTCAGCCAGCGGGCGCAGGCGAGGTAGGCGACGGTTACGACCGCCATCAGGATGATCGACAGCGCCGAGGCGAGGGGGAAATCGCCACGCCTTCCGATCTGCATCATGACGAGCTGCGGCATGACCAGCTCATTGTTGCCGCCGAGGATCTGCGGCGTGATGTAGTCGCCGATGCAGAGCACGAAGGTGAGGAAGGCGCCGACCATGATGCCGGGCAAGGTCAGCGGCAGCACGACATGCAGGAAGGTGCGCACTGGCCCGGCGCCGAGGTCGGCGGCCGCCTTGCGATAGCTAGGGCTGAGCTGCTTGAGGTTGGCAAAGATGGTGAGCGTCAACAGCATGACGAAGAAGTGCACGAAGCCGGTGACGGTGGCGAAACGCGTGTTGGCAAGCTGCAGCGGCTCGGCAATGAGGCCAAGGCCTATGAGCGTCCGGTTGATGACGCCGTTCTGTGCCAGCACCAGCAGCCACGAATAGGAGCGCACGACATAGGAGGTCCAGAACGGCAGCACGGCCAGCATCAGCGCCAGCCGCTGCCAGCGTTCCGGCACCTGTTCGGCGAGGATCCAGGCGAAGGGATAGGCGAGCAGGATCGAGATGACGGTGACGATCGCCGTCACCTCCAGCGAGTTCACCATCGCCCGCCAATAGGACGGGTCGGTAAAGAACTGGCTGTAGTTGGCTAAAGTGAAGCCGCCGCCTTCATGCGCCGTGAGGCTGGAAAGACCCATGGCGATGAAGGGCAGCACGAAGAACGCCAGCGTCCAGCCGAGCGCCGGCGTGACCAGCGCCCAGGGCAGGGCACGGCCCGCCCGGGGCAGGGCGCGCGACCTGTTTCCCGCAACGCTCATCGGCCGCCTACTGCGCCTGCAGCATTTCGGTCCAGACGTCCTGCATCTTCTTGTCGAGATCGGGGTTCGGCGCCGGATAAGCCTGGGCGCGGGCGAGGAAGCCCGGCTGCTCGTCGAAGCGCAGGATCTTCTTCTGCTCGTCGCTCAGCGCCGCCTTGCTGTTGGCCGGCATGCCCCAGTAGCAGGAGGAGGTGGCAAGCCGCGCCTGGCCTTCCGGGCTCATGATGTACTCAATGAATTTCAGCGCCATGTCCTTGTTCTTGGAATCCTTGAACATGGCAAGCGACTGCGACCACAGCACCGCTCCTTCCTTCGGGATGGAGAAGTCCAGCGCCGGGTTCTCCTTGGCGAGACCGGCTGTCACCCATTCGCCGCCGCCGACCAGGATGTCGACCTCGCCGGTGGCCAAAGCGGTCTGGCTGGCGGTGACCTCGCCAACCAGCTTGGCGTTGGCCTTCATCTTGAGCAGCTCGGCCTTGATGGCGGGAAGGTCGGCCTCGGTGAGATCCGCCGTCTTCTTGCCGATGGCCAGAGCCGCCATGCCGATGACCGGAAGATAATAATCGTAAATGGCGACCTTGCCCTTGTACTTGTCGCTGGTGAGTGCCGCCAGCGACTGCATGTCGGCCGGGTCGACCTTGGTCTTGTTGAAGCCGATGGTGTTGTAGCCGAATTTTTCGGTGATGCCGTAGCGCTTGCCGCCGACGACCGTAGAGCCGTCCATCTTCACTTCGGGGAAGAGGTCGGCGAGGGGCAGCTTGTCTTCCGGCAGCGGCTCGAACAGGCCTTTCTCGACGCCGCGCGGCACATCGATGGAATCGATCACCATCACGTCCCAGTCGCCCGGCTGCGACTGCTCGACGATGGCGAGCCCCGCGCCGGTGCCTTCGAATTCCTTGACGTTGACCTTGACGTTGTTGGCCGTCTCGAAGGGGTCGAGCAGTGCCGGATCGGCATGGTCGCACCAGATCAGCGCGTTGAGGTCGGCGGCCTGAGCGGCGCCCGCCGCGAACAGCAGCGCCGTGGCCGCGCATGCGGCAGCAAGCTGCGACTTCAGGGCGGAAAGCGGATTCGTGGTTTTCAGTGACATTCGAGTGTTCTCCCTGCCTTGCTGGCTTGTTAAGGAAAAATTGAACCAATTCTAAAATTGAGTCAATTCTGTTTTTGTGGCAAGGAAGCGATATGAGCGGATTGCGAGCAAGGCAGAAGGCGGACCGGCACCGGCGCATCATCGAGGCGGCGGCAGCACTTTTCCGCGAGGCCGGCTATGAGGGCGCCAAAATCGAAACGATCGCCGCCCAAGCCGAGGTGTCGATCGGCACGATCTACAATTACTACCAGAACAAGGGTGACATACTCGGCGCCATCGTCTCGATGGAGGTCAACGAGGTGCTCAATGCAGGGCGAGGCGTGGTCGCCAGCCCGCCGGCCAATGTCGGCGATGCGCTGGACACGCTGCTCGGCATCTACATCGAGCATTCGCTGCATTATCTGAGCAAGGAGATGTGGCGGCAGGCGATGGCGATCTCGACGCAACAGCCCGACAGCCCGTTCGGCCAGGCCTACACCGGGCTGGACCGGGAATTGACCGAGCAGATCCGCGCGCTGATAGCCCGCCTGCAGGAGATCGGCCTGGTGCGCGCCGACATCGACGGGGCGGCGTTGGGCGAACTGATCTTCAACAACATGAACATGATGTTCATCGAGTTCGTGAAGCGCGAGGAGGCGAGGATACCGGAGCTGCGCGCGGCGATACGACGGCAGAACCGGATTTTGGTGGCGGCGATCGTCTCAGCGACAAAAACCGGGGAGGCGGCGAATTGATCACGATCCTAAGGTTGGCGCTGCTGTTGGAATCGATCTCTTCCACGAGAGACTCTCTGGAATCTGTGATTTCGGGATCGTGCGGAGCAATTCATACCTTGTGCGGTTTTCGAGCCACCAGAAGATAGTTCAGCGCGAACGTTGATGGGGTAGCGCCGCCTAAATACGCAAACCGCACATAGTATGCGAACAGCGAACGCATTACCTTCTTAATCGGAAGCGCGATCTTGGATTTCAACGTTACGGGAGATTCCTTAGGCGCGCGAAGCTCTTCGATCACAAAGCCAGCCGAACGCATCAATTCACGTATGATGCCAGAACCGAGGGCATGCACATGCGTTACGTCTGCATTCTGGATCGGAAGGGAGAATGGACTATCGCCGTTAGGGAACCTGGCTATCAAATAGCCACCCGGTTTCAGAGCAAAGAAGGCAAATTTACATGTTTTCAGTAGCTCTGAGTAATGGATATGCTCGAAAACATCGAATGCCACCACAGCGCTTAACGAACTCGCCGGCATATTTTCAATGCCATCTTTCACTATGAAGCCCATATCCAGGGCGCGGCCAATCAGCTCTGGCTGAAGCTCTGATCCAAATACGTCATATTGTTTCTCGCGTGCCCAGCCGAGAAACGACCCATTGCCGAATCCAATTTCAAAGATCGACGACACGCTTTCGCTAGGGCTCGGAAGCAGCGTCGCCACCTCAAGGTCATAAAAAAGATCCTCTCCTTTGTCGTATCTGCCGAATTGATCTTTGTCCCATCCTTTCCACTCGTGGTAACCTTCGTAGGACATAAATCACCCAAATCATCCGCGCGGCAGGCCTTGGGTCACGTGCAGGTCGTCAGAACATCTTTATGGCCAACGCCCTGGGCTTACAAACGCACTTATACAACTTTGCTAAAATACCTGGAAGCGGATCGCCTTGCCTGGCTTGAAGCGCGGTCAGGAGTAGCGAGCCTAACGCCAGTGAGCGGCTGACGTTCATTGAGACGGGACTGGAGCGGTTCGATGATCCGCCAACGGACGGCGACTTGTCGCATGACATCAAGTTCGACGGCTACCGAAGCTGCTCGCACAAATGGCCATCGTGCGGAGGGCAACACCGGAATTGGTTGAATGGCGAAATGCCGCTCGGCGAGCGGCTCAGAGAACTTCCCCCTTGAGATGTGATTGAAAACTGATACACTTTATTGGTGCATCAGGGGGGGGGTATGAAATGCAGTTTTCCATTTGGCATTGGGCGATAGTGCTGCTGCTGATCGGCGTGCCTGTCTTCTTCGCTGTCCAGTCTGCAAGAAAACCTTCACAGAGCCCGGCGGACCTGGTGGGGTTTGGAGGCTGGTTGATGCTGCTGGCGATAGGTCAGGCACTGGCACCACTGCGCACACTCGCCGGCCTGGGCAATTCGGCCGAAGGCTTCCAACAACTCATGACTCTGCCAAACGGACCCCTGGCGGTTTATGGCGAGGTTGCTCTCAATCTCGCATTTCTGGCGCTTCAGCTGGTTGTGCTCGTTTCGATGCTGCGGCGAAGCCACCGCTTCCCGCAATTGTTTCTAGTCCAGTGGTTTGCGATTCCTGCCGCTTTCATTTTGGATACGGCGTGGATTTCAACTGTGCTTGCTGTCCCGGTCAACCAGGTACTTGGCGGAGATGCGCTGGCAACGCCCCTGGCTTCGTTCGTCTTTACCGGGATTTGGACCGCCTATGTCTACAGATCGGTCAGGGTAAGCAACACATTCACCAGGACAAGCGCACCTGGCCAAGTCGCGAGTGCTTCGTAGAGGAACGTCGCGCGCGTAGTCGAGCCGGAAGGCCTTAGGTAAGCAGCAAAACCGAACAACACTAGCCGCGAAATTCGCAACGAACCGCCCCCAATGAGCCACTGCAACCGTGGGGACGGCCGTTTTGCGTCTTCCGAGGCGTGCTTACTTCTGAAGAACCAGCCCGCTTGCCTGAAGCAGTTCATTGAAGGTGCCGGTCTGGCACAACGTCCGAACGCCGGCGTCTCCGGTCTGCGATGCGACGACCGAGCGGCCGGTCAACTCCCTAAAGGCCTCGGCGATCTGCGACTTATCTAGGTCCGAGTAGCACAGTGTCATCTTTTGCGAAGGATCCAGAACAAGCCGCTCAGCACCAGGAGATTTCCTCCGCGCGGAGACCACTTGGCTCGCCGACACGACGGTGGGGTAGCATTTCCAGAACAGGACCTCGCCAGCCTCCCCCTCCCAAAGCGCACACCCGCCTGAACCACAGTCGAGGACCCAATGTTCAGTTTCGCATACAGACATTTTCCCACTTCATCACGCTGAGAGCACCCGCTCACGGCGCAATTCCTATCAGTGGGCCATCGGGAGACAATGAAATGGATCACATTGTCAGGGTTCGACAATTCGCCAAGAGGCCGCACTGCAAGCCGCCGACTGATGGAGAGCAGCAAGCATTCAGACAGGCGCTGCAACGTGAGCGAGGAAAGCGGAGTGCGAGATTCCAATGTGGCCACCCCACGGGGTAACCGTGTGGGTAATTTCATCGCCTCCTTCAAAGCTATGGAAACAGCGGCGAGATGCCGGAACGCGGCACTCCCGAACGCGCCCGTTACCCCTCTTGATCTGCGGCATCAGACTGGAAGTTGATCAGACAGCTGGTGCCCCCGGACGGGATCGAACCGCCGACCTTCGGTTTACAAAACCGCTGCTCTACCAGCTGAGCTACAAGGGCATGGCGCTCCGGTAGCATATTCCGTGCGCCAGTAAAGACAAAACTCCGTTCGCGGCGGCTATTGGACCCTGCGAGGGTGGCCGGGTGGCATGCTGAAAATGGCCGGCCGGCTTCCTATATCCTGGAGAGATGCAATTACCTGGTCGAGGGTTTTCGCATGATCCGGCTCATCATCATCTTCCCGCTTGTCGTGGTGGCCTGGCTTCTCGTGGTCAAGCTCGTCAGCGATCTGAAGAAGGCCAGCATCGACTGGACCGGCGTCACCACCATCATCGGCTTCATCGCGCTCGCCTTCTGGCTCCGCCACATCACCGGCCTGGGCGGTTGACCTCCAAAGAGATCTGCAGGTCGATGACAGAGGCTGTCGGCGGGCACCGTCGACTTTGACGGACGCAAAGTCCACGCGCCGAACGGACTATTTTCCGCCGCTCGAAAAAATTTCAAAAAACTTCGAACCTTTTTCCAAGCCGCGACGACTGATGATCAAGAGGCGGATGTCGCCTCTCCATGAAACAGGAGATCGTCATGTTCAAGCGCACCATTGTTTCCGGCCTCATCGCCACCTCCGTCGCCGCCGGCTCGCTCGTCGGCACCGTGCAGCCCTCGGCCGCCCACAGCCACCATCACAACCGCGAAATCGGCATCGGCATTGCCGCCGGCGTCGGCGGGTTCGTGCTCGGCAGCCTGCTCTCCCAGCAGCAGCCGCAGCCCGTCTATGTCGACGAATATGGCGGCGGTTCCTCGCACGTCCGCCGCTGCCTCGCCCGCTACGCCAGCTACGACCCGTACTCCGACACCTATGCCGGCTACGACGGCTATCGTCATTACTGCCAGCTCTGAGAGGAGGTGAACCGCCTCAGGCAACCGGAAGAAGGGGCTTCTCCGTGGCCCCTTCTTCTGCCGTCGGGGGGCTGGCCCTGTTGCGTTGACAAGGCTTTCAAGTTGAAAAGCCTCCGCCGTCGGCGGTGTACAGCGATTTTGCGAGCGTCTAATCTCGCCCCAACGGCCAAACCGAGGAGGGACGCTTGGACGAACAGGATCCGAAGCAAGACTTGATCGAGCCCGTTTTCCGCAACGGCACGGTCACCACCGTCGGCATCCTGCTGGCATTTTCGCTGGGCTTCATCACCCATTGGGCCGCCAACCCGATCCCATGGCAAACCTACCATCTGCTGGCGGTGCTGCCGATCCTGATCGGCATCGCGCTGCAGATGCGGGCGCTGTCCTTGCTGCTCGACGTAAGCTCGCTGCAAAAGCCGATCTACGAGCGGGCCAACCGCATCTTCATCACCGGCCTGATCTTCACCGCAAGCGGCGTCGGCCTGGCGATCCTGCTCGACTTCTTCGAGATCGCGGGCAAGAGCGCGCTGCCGAACGGGTAGCTACTGGCAGATGTCGCACCATTCGGCGCTGACCAGGCCCGCCATGCGATCGACGCCGATCCTGACCGCGGCATTGGTGGCGCCGGCGGCCGGCACGACCTCGGCAAAGGCGCGCAGCGACACATCGCAGTAGATCGGCAAGGGCGAGGCGAGGCCGAAGGGGCAGACGCCGCCGACCGGATGGCCGGTGATCTCGGCCACCTGTTCGGCATCGAGCATGCGCGGCTTGCCACCGAAGGCGTCGCGCGATTTGCGGTTGTCGATGCGCGCGTCGCCGCGGGCGACCACCAGCAGCACCCGCACGCCGACCCGCATGCAGATCGTCTTGGCGATCTGTCCCGGCTCGACGCCATGCGCTTCGGCCGCGAGCGCCACGGTCGCCGAGCTTGTCGGCGTTTCGATCACCGCGATGTCGGGGGCATGCTCGGCGAAGAAGGCTTTGACGGACTGGAGGCTCATGCGTTTCCGGGCGGGAATGGATCGGAGGCGCAGACTTCGACCCGTTGCCGGACCGGTGTCAAGTCGGGCCAGAGTCAAGGCAAGCGCGTGGCGCTGACCTCGAACAGCGATGCCTCGGCAGTGCCTTGTGAAGAATGCCCGCCGATCATCCTGGTTATCTCGGTCGCCGCTTCGCGCACCAGCGGACCGATCTCGGCCAGACGCTCCGGCGTCACCCGAACGGTGGGCCCGGACACCGAAACGCCGCCGATCGGCTCGCCGAACTCGTTGAAGATGGCGGCGGCCACGCAGCGCATTCCCGGGTGCCGCTCCTCGTCGTCGACCGACCAGCCGCGATGCTTGATCGCGACAAGGTCGCGGGCCAGCGCCGAGATGTCGGAAAGCGTCTTTTCGGTGAAGCGCTCAAGCCCGGCGCGGCGCAGGATGGCAGCGACACGCTCGGGATCGAGATGCGCCAGCACCGCCTTGCCGATGCCGGAGGCATGGAAGGAGCTGCGCGTGCCCGGCCGGAAGAAGGCGCGGATCGCCTGGTGCGTCTCGACCTGGCTGACGAAGACGACGCAATCGTCCTCGGCAACGCCGAGATTGGAGGTCTCGCCGGTCTTTTCCATCAGTTCCTGCATGACGATGCGGGCGCGATCGACCAGTTTGCGGCGGCGCAGGAACGCGGCGCCCATGCGGTAGGTCTCGACGCCGATCGACCACAGCTGGTCGGTGCCGTCGAACTCCACCATGCCGTGGTTCTCCAGCGTCGTAAGCATGCGGTAGGCGGTGGAGGCGGCAAGGCCGCTTTGCGCCGATATCTCGCTCAGCGACAGGCCGCTGCCTTCGGCGACGATGGCAAGGATGCGCAAGGCGCGGTCGAGCGACTGCACGGAGGCGGCTTCGGACGGGCCGTTGAAGGAGCGCGGACGGCCGCGCTGCCGTTTTTCGCTGGTTTCCATGATGGCATTCTCGCCGATTTCGCCGATTTGGCAATGAAAAAGTTTTTCATCGCTCCGCGAGGCTGAATTCTTGGAAAACGGAAAGCGCAGTAAAATCATATCGTAAAAGTCATTTTCTAGAAATGAAAAAATATTCTGAAAAAATTGAAAAATAGCGGGCGTGCTGGCATTCTCAGCCAACCAACAAATTCGTGGAGGCTTTGCAAATGGCCAGGATGCGCGCTGTCGACGCTGCCGTTCTCGTTCTCGAAAAGGAGGGCATTTCGTGCGCCTTCGGCGTGCCGGGCGCGGCGATCAACCCGCTTTATTCGGCGTTGAAGGCGAGGGGCACCATCCGCCACGTGCTCGCGCGCCATGTCGAAGGCGCCTCGCATATGGCCGAAGGCTATACGCGGGCCAAGGCCGGCAATATCGGCCTCTGCATCGGTACCTCGGGCCCGGCCGGCACCGACATGATCACCGGGCTCTATTCGGCGGCGGCCGACTCCATTCCGATCCTGTGCATAACTGGCCAAGCTCCCCGCGCGCGCCTCAACAAGGAGGATTTCCAGGCCGTCGACATCGCCGCGATCGCCTCGCCGGTCGCCAAATGGGCGGTCACCGTCATGGAACCCTATCTGGTGCCGATGGCGCTGCAGAAGGCCTTTCATCTGATGCGCTCGTCGCGGCCGGGTCCAGTCCTCATCGACCTGCCGGTCGATGTGCAGATGGCCGAGATCGAATTCGACATCGACGCCTACGAGCCGCTCGCCCGGTTCAAGCCGGCGATGACGCGCGCCCAGGCCGAGAAGGCGCTGACGATGCTCAATCAGGCGGAAAGGCCGCTGATCGTCGCCGGCGGCGGCATCATCAATGCCGATGCGTCCGACCTGCTGATCGAGTTCGCCGAGGTCACCGGCGTGCCGGTCATCCCGACGCTGATGGGCTGGGGCACGATCCCCGACGACCATCGGCTGATGGCCGGCATGTGCGGCCTGCAGACCTCGCACCGCTATGGCAATGCGACGATGCTGGAAGCCGACTTCGTCTTCGGCATCGGCAACCGCTGGGCCAACCGCCACACCGGCTCGGTCGACGTCTACACCAAGGGCAAGAAATTCATCCATGTAGATATCGAGCCTACCCAGATCGGCCGGGTCTTCGCGCCTGACCTCGGCGTCGTCTCGGATGCCGGTGCGGCGCTGAAGATGCTGCTCGACGTCGCCACCGAATGGCGGACGGCGGGCAAGCTGCGCGACTGGTCGGGCTGGGCGAAGGAATGCCAGCAGCGCAAGAAGACGATGAAGCGCAAGACGCATTTCGAGCAGGTGCCGCTGAAGCCGCAGCGCGTCTATGAGGAGATGAACAAGGCTTTCGGCCGCGACACCACCTATGTCACCACGATCGGCCTGTCGCAGATCGCCGGCGCGCAGTTCCTGCATGTCTACAAGCCGCGCAACTGGATCAATTGCGGCCAGGCCGGCCCGCTCGGCTGGACGCTGCCGGCGGCGCTCGGCGTGCGCGCGGCCGATCCGGACCGCGATATCGTCGCGCTCTCCGGCGACTACGATTTTCAGTTCATGATCGAGGAACTGGCGGTCGGGGCGCAGCACAAATTGCCCTATATCCACGTCGTCGTGAACAACGCCTATCTCGGCCTGATCCGCCAGGCGCAGCGCGGCTTCTCGATGGACTACGAGGTCAGCCTTGCCTTCGAGAACGTCAACCGGGCGAACGATCCCGAAGCGGGCTACGGCGTCGACCATGTCGCGGTCGCAGAGGCGATGGGCTGCAAGGCGGTCAGGGTGCGCAAGCCGGAAGAGTTCGCCGGCGCCTTCAAGCAGGCGCAGCGGCTGATGAAGGAGCACCAGGTTCCGGTCGTGCTCGAATTCATCCTCGAGCGCGTCACCAACATTTCCATGGGCACGGAAATCGACAAGATCACCGAGTTCGAGGAATTGGCCGAACGCAATGAGGATGCGCCGACGGCCATCATGATGTTGGATTGAGCCCGGCGGGGAGAAGGAGAAAAAGAATGCCGCGTTTTTCAGCCAATCTGTCGATGCTCTTTGGCGAGCACGAGTTCCTCGACCGCTTCGATGCCGCCGCCCGCGCCGGCTTCAAGGGCGTCGAATATATCGGCCCTTACGATCATGCGCCGGACGTCGTCGCCGCGCGCCTGAAGAAGAACGGGCTGACGCAGGTTCTGTTCAACTTGCCGCCGGGCGACTGGGCAAAGGGCGAGCGCGGCATTGCCGTGCTTCCCGATCGGGTACCGGAATTCCGGCAAGGGGTGGCCAAGGCCATCACCTATGCGCATGCGCTCGGCTGCGAGCAGATCAACTGCCTTGCCGGCATCGCACCACAGGGAGCCGACCGCGCGGTGCTGGAGAACGTCTTTGCCGAGAATCTGGCTTTCGCGGCCGAGAAGCTGGAGCAGGCCGGCATCCGGCTTTTGATCGAGCCGATCAACACGCGCGACATTCCGGGCTTCTTCCTGAACTATTCGGACCAGGCGCTGGCGCTGATCGACCGCATAGGCTCGAAGAACCTGTTCCTGCAATACGACATCTACCACATGCAGATCATGGAGGGGGATCTCGCCCGTACCATCGAGGCGAACCTCGGCCGCATCGCGCATATCCAGCTTGCGGACAATCCCGGCCGTCACGAGCCGGGGACGGGCGAGATCAACTATCCCTTCCTCTACGAACACATCGACCGGCTCGGCTATTCCGGCTGGATTGGCGCCGAATACAAGCCGAAGGCCGGCACGGACGCAGGGCTGGGCTGGTTCAAGGCATTGGCCGGCCAGGGCAGCGCGGCCGCCTAAAGCCTTCCTTCTCCCCGTCACTATACGGGGAGAAGGTGCCGGCAGGCGGATGAGGGGCAGCGCCGTACCTTCGGCTAGTTGCAGTTACGAATTTCAGGAGCGAACCAATGGAAACCATCGGCTTTATTGGCCTCGGCATCATGGGCGCGCCGATGGCGGGGCATTTGCTGGATGCCGGCTACCCCGTCGTCGCCAGCGACCATCGCTCCAAACCGCCGGCTGACCTGATCGGCAAGGGGCTGAAGACCGTCACCGGCCATGCCGCCGTGGCGAAGGCGGCTGATATCATCATCACGATGGTGCCTGATACGCCTCAAGTCGCCGACGTCCTGTTCGGCCAGCACGGCGTCGCCTCCGGCCTGTCCAAGGGCAAGCTCGTCATCGACATGAGCTCGATCTCACCTATCGCCACCAAGGAATTCGCGAAAAGGATCAACGATCTCGGCTGCGACTATCTCGACGCGCCGGTATCGGGCGGCGAGGTCGGCGCCAAGGCGGCCTCGCTCACCATCATGGTCGGCGGCGAGGAAACGGCCTTCGAGCGTGCCAGGCCGGTGTTCGAGAAGATGGGCAAGAACATCACGCTCGTCGGCCCGAACGGCGTCGGCCAGACGACCAAGGTCGCCAACCAGATCGTCGTTGCCCTCACGATCGAGGCAGTCGGCGAAGCCCTCGTCTTCGCCTCGAAGGCGGGCGCCGATCCGGCCAAGGTTCGCCAAGCGCTGATGGGCGGGCTCGCCGCCTCGCGCATCCTCGAAGTGCATGGCGAGCGCATGATCAAGCGAACCTTCGCGCCGGGCTTCCGTATCGAACTGCACCAGAAGGACCTCAACCTGGCGCTGGAGGGCGCCAAGGCGCTTGGCGTCTCGCTGCCCAACACCTCGACCACACAGCAGCTGTTCAATTCCTGCGCTGCCAATGGCGGTGCGAAGGAGGATCACTCGGCGCTGGTCAGGGCGCTGGAGCGAATGGCGAATTTCGAGGTCGGCGGCGACGCGGCGGAAACCAAAGGCAAGGCAGCATAGGATCAGGAGAGGGCGGCGCAACGTTCCCAAGCCGCCTGCTCCTTTCCTGTCCGAGAGCGGCTTCCAGCGTTGTTGCTGGGATCCGTTTCTCGTTCTTGATCTTTCCGGTTAAGGCGGACTGCCGCTTCGGTCTCAGCCGCGCTTCAGGAATGCGCGCGCCGCATAAAGGCTCACCGCCGCCGCGTTGGAAACGTTCAACGAGCGGATTGCACCCGGCATGTCGAGGCGGGCCAGCGCGGTCACCGTGTCGCGCGTCTTCTGGCGCAGGCCCTTGCCTTCGGCGCCGAGCACCAGGGCGATCTTGTCGCCGGCGAATGTTTTCTCCAGCTCGGCCGGTCCGTCCGAATCGAGCCCGATGGTCTGGAAGCCGGCCTCGTGCAGTTGTCCCAGTGCGTCGGCGAGGTTCTTCACCTCGATCTGGTCGATATGCTCGAGCGCGCCGGAGGCCGACTTCGCCAGCACGCCCGATTCCTGCGGGCTGTGGCGGGCCGTGGTGATCAGCGCGCCGACTCCGAAAGCGACCGCGGAGCGCAGGATCGCGCCGACATTGTGCGGATCGGTGACCTGGTCGAGCACGAGCACCAACTGAGTGTCGCCAAGCGCGTCAAGGCGCTTCGGCTTCAGCGGCTCGGCCTCGATCAGCACGCCCTGATGCACTGCATCGGATCCGGTGATCCTGTCGATCTCCTTTGGCTCGACCAATTCGGCCTTGAAGGGCAGGGCGGCGAGGTCGGCGATCGCCAGCCGCTCGGCCGCGTTGCGCGTCACCAGCATTTTCCTGATCTTGCGCCGGGAATTGTCGAGCGCCGCCCGCACCGTGTGCAGCCCATAGAGCCGCACCAGGCCGTCGCCGGGGGATTCGCCCGGCGGCAGCGGCTGGCGTGGCCGGAATGCGGGTGCGCCGCCGGCCTTCTGGTCGCGGTGGGCGCGACGCAGCTTGGCGTAGTGAGTGTCTTTGGGTGTTCCGGGCTTGTTGTCTTTGCTCATGGCGGGCTTCTATAGCCGTGTCGTCGGGCCATGGATACTGGCAGAAGCCGGCTTGCCGAGGATGCTGTCAAATTCAGCGCATTTTGCCGGGACGTGCGGTTGACACCCACCAGCCTTGCCGCCATAAGGCGCTTCGCTGATTTCGGAGAAGACTTCTACTCGGGCTCCGGATCGGCAAATGCCTCGTTGCATGGCTCCGGCGGCAGACTGGAGAGGTGCCCGAGTGGTTAAAGGGGACGGACTGTAAATCCGTTGGCTTAGCCTACGTTGGTTCGAATCCAACCCTCTCCACCACTGCCGGCCCGGAAGCCCTGAAACGAAAAAGTCTCGGACCGAAAAGCGCATGGCGCTTTTTGGGTGAATCCGGTACTTCAGTGTAAGGCGCGGGTATAGCTCAGTGGTAGAGCAGCAGCCTTCCAAGCTGAATATGCGGGTTCGATTCCCGCTACCCGCTCCAGATTTCCCGAATGAAAGTCACGGAAGTGCCGCCCAGAAATCCTGGGAGTCAAACGCTTGGCTGCCTGGCCTAGGCAACCGGTATCAGCCGGCGCCTTCTTTCGTCCAGCGACACGATGGCAAGGCCGCTGGCCACCACCAGCAGGATGCCGCAGACGGCGAGCGCGTTCGGAAACTGGCCGAACACCAGCAGGCCCGAGATGACCGCCCACACGGTGAAGCAATAATAGAACGGCGCCACCGCGCTCGTCGGTCCGACGCGATAGGCCATGAAGATGAAGAAATGGCCGAAGATCAGGAACAGTCCGGCGCCGGCGATGAGCAAGAGGTGGCGGGGCTCCGGCATGACCCAGGGCTCGGAAACGAGATGCGCGACGCCGGAGCCGACCAGCACGACCACGACCGCGGAAATGGCGACGATCATGCCCGGCACCTCGGCGCCGACCTTGCGGCCGGCAAGATCTCGCGCGGCCGACAGGACCGCGTTGCCGAGCGCCAGCAAGGCATAGACCGAAATCCCTTGCATCGTCGGCTGCGCCACCATCAGCGCGCCGATGAAGCCGACCCCGATCAGCGCCATGCGCGCGCCGCCGATACGCTCGCCGAACAGCACCGAGGCGCCGACCAGCATCAGCAGCGGCGTGATCTGCCCGAGCGCCGTTGAATCGGCGATCTGCATGTTGGCGAGCGCCACGACGTAGCAAAGGATCGCCGCCAGTTCGAGCAGGTTGCGGCGCAGCACCTTCCTTTCGAAGATCAAAGGGACCTGCCTGGCATAGCCGAGCAGGACAAGCAGCGGAATTCCCCAGAGCGCCGCCGCGACGCCGCGCAGGAACAGCACCTCGTAAGGCGGCAGGCCGGTGGTCGCGAGCTTCATCATCGTATCGTTGACCAGGTAGGACCCGGTCGAGACGACCATGAACAGCGGGCCGCGGATGTTCGTCGGGATGAACTGCATGCGGCGAAGAAATCAGACCGATGCGGCAGCGGCAATGGGCCAGCGGCCGGGGCGGCTTTCGCCCATTTCATTTTTCGCCTAGCGACCCTATATCCACGCCACACCCCCCGAAATCGGATCATGGGTTCGGACCGAGCGAGGGCGCTCAGCCACAAGGCACTTGTGTTTTTCAGCCGTTGTCGCTAATCGCCCCGCATTCGACTGAACTGAATGTCCAGGCCGTCCAAGGAAAGAGACTATGGCAAAAGGTAAATTCGAGCGCACCAAGCCGCATGTGAACATTGGCACGATCGGCCACGTCGATCATGGCAAGACGTCGCTGACGGCGGCGATCACGAAGTATTTTGGCGAATACAAGCGCTATG
>NZ_SRUX01000009.1:0-189275 GCF_004791545.1 Mesorhizobium sp. M4B.F.Ca.ET.214.01.1.1 | reverse complement strand
ATGGCAAAAGGTAAATTCGAGCGCACCAAGCCGCATGTGAACATTGGCACGATCGGCCACGTCGATCATGGCAAGACGTCGCTGACGGCGGCGATCACGAAGTATTTTGGCGAATACAAGCGCTATGACCAGATCGACGCGGCGCCGGAAGAGAAGGCGCGCGGCATCACGATTTCGACGGCGCACGTCGAATACGAGACGGCCAACCGCCACTATGCCCACGTTGACTGCCCCGGCCACGCCGACTATGTGAAGAACATGATCACCGGTGCCGCGCAGATGGACGGCGCGATCCTGGTCGTTTCGGCCGCCGACGGCCCGATGCCGCAGACGCGCGAGCACATCCTGCTCGCCCGCCAGGTCGGCGTGCCCTCGATCGTGGTGTTCCTGAACAAGGTCGACCAGGTCGACGACGCCGAGCTGCTCGAGCTGGTCGAGCTCGAGGTTCGCGAGCTCTTGACCAAGAACGAGTTCCCCGGCGACGACATTCCGATCGTCAAGGGCTCGGCGCTTGCCGCGCTGGAAGATTCCAACAAGACCATCGGCGAGGACGCGATCCGCGAACTGATGGCGCAGGTCGACGCCTACATCCCGACGCCGGTGCGTCCGCTGGACAAGCCGTTCCTGATGCCGATCGAGGACGTGTTCTCGATCTCGGGCCGCGGCACGGTTGTGACCGGCCGCGTCGAGCGCGGCGTGGTCAAGGTCGGCGAGGAACTCGAGATCGTCGGCATCCGTCCGACGACCAAGACGACCTGCACGGGCGTCGAGATGTTCCGCAAGCTGCTCGACCAGGGCCAGGCCGGCGACAACATCGGCGCGCTGCTGCGCGGCGTCGACCGTGAAGGCGTCGAGCGCGGCCAGGTTCTGGCCAAGCCGGGTTCGGTGAAGCCGCACAAGAAGTTCGTGGCCGAAGCCTACATCCTGACCAAGGACGAGGGCGGCCGTCACACGCCGTTCTTCACCAACTACCGTCCGCAGTTCTACTTCCGCACCACCGACGTGACCGGCATCGTGACGCTGCCGGCCGGCACCGAGATGGTGATGCCTGGCGACAACATCACGGTCGACGTCGAGCTGATCGTGCCGATCGCCATGGAAGAGAAGCTGCGCTTCGCCATCCGTGAAGGCGGCCGCACCGTCGGTGCCGGCATCGTCGTCACCATCAAAGAATAATCGAAGCCGGCATCCGCCGGATCGACAGGGAAAGGGCGGCCCTCGGGCCGCCCTTTTTTCTTTTCCAATCGCAAAAGCGTCCATTGTTCGTTCTATTGCTTCAAGCCTGTTGCAAGCCTCGGCGCTGCAACTAGTATAGGTTGCATCAAGGGGCTTGCAGGACGTGGTTTCAGGGCGCCGTTTCAACATTCGGGCATGGTGGTCACTGAGGCTGGTCTGCCTGGCGCTGCTTGCCATGGGCAATGCCAGCCTCGCCGCGGCGACGGCCGATTCCGGCCCGACGATGCGTTTTGTTGTGGTGCGCAGCAACGCCGCGGGGTGTGAGCCCAACTGTCCGGAGTGGATTTCGGCGGAAGGCACGATCGAGGCCGGTACGCCGGCGCTGCTCAAGCGCATGCTCAAGCGGCTTGGCGGGCGAAAGCTGCCGATCGTGGTGGATTCGCCAGGCGGCAATGTCGACGCGGCGCTGACGCTCGGCCGGCTGATCCGCAAGAGCGGGCTGGATATCGCCGTCGGCAAGACCTGGTTCGACGGCTGCATGCCGGACGACAAGGATTGCACGGCCAACAAGGGCAGGGATGCCGACTATCTCGGCGAACCCTATGCCAGCGGCGCCATCTGCAATTCCGCCTGTCCGCTGATGTTTGCCGGCGGCGTACGCCGCGTGGTCGGCGAATGGGCGTATCTCGGCGTCCATCAGATCACCACGACCTACATCAAGACGAGACTGCTCTACCGGACCACATACAAGGTGGTGAACGGCAAGAAGAAGGTCATCAACACGAAGGTCGTCAGCCGCAAGAATGCCGGCAGCTACAAGACCTACGAGATGAGCAAGGCGGTGGAGAAAAGGCTGGCCGCCTATTTCCGGGAAATGGGCGTCGGCGAGGGCGTGCTCGTAACGATGAAGAACACGCCGGCCAGTGATATTCATCAGCTGGTCCTGGAAAACATGCTGCGGATGAAACTCGTCACCAGCATGGATTCGGTCGATCTGTTCACCGCCGCCACGATCTGCAAGGCATGGCCGGCGCCGGCGAATTGCCGGGAGGTACCGTCGAACAAGGATGCGACGCCGGCCGCTGCCTTGGCTGCCAAGGCCGAGCCCGCACCTGCGGCAACAGCCAGGCCGGAGATCGTCAAGCGCGACGAGGACATGCGCTTCGTCGTCGTTCGCGGCAGCAATCCGCTCTGCAATCCCGATTGCCCGGAATGGATCTCGGCCGAAGGCACGATCACCGCCTACACGCCGGAGCGGCTGCGTGACATGCTGGATAGCATTGGCGGGCGCAGGCTGCCTCTGGTGGTCAGCTCGCCGGGCGGCGACGTGCTTGGGGCGCTCGCGGCTGGCCGGCTGATCCGCGAGCACAAGCTCGACGTCGCCATTGCCCGGACCGATTTCGTCGGCTGCGATTTGGCGGCGCTGGATTGCGCGGCCGACAGCGAGGCTCGCGCCGGATTGACCGTCGATGCCGACGGCGTGTGCGATTCAGCCTGCGCGATCCTGCTTGCCGGCGGTGTCCGCCGGCTTGTCGGTCCGCGGGCACGGCTCAGCGTGCATTCGCTGGGGATGGAGAAAGAGGTCAAGACCTACCTCGAAGACATGGCGATCGGAAGCGGCTTGCTTACGGCAATACAGTCGTATTCGAGCCATCGCCAGTTTGAGCCGGACATGATGTTGAAGCTCGGGCTGACGACTGGACCGCAATCGGTCGACGCGCTGACCGGCGCCACCATCTGCGGCGTCATACCGAAGCCTGACAACTGCCGCGTGGCACCCTCGCCAAACGCCCAGGCCGAGGCGCCCGCCAAATTGTAGGCGTGAACTGGCCATCGAGGCAGGTTGAGCCGTCTTCGATCTTTCCGCTATCGTCCGCGGCAAGCGACAGGCGAGGATCGATGATGGACGAGGATATTCCGACGCTGTTCGAATGGGCCGGCGGCGCCGAGGTGCTCAGCCGCCTGACGCAAACCTTCTACGACAAGGTGGCGCGCGATCCGATCGTCGGTCCGGTGTTCAGGCACATGTCGCCGGACCATCCCGCCCATGTCGCGGCCTTCATCGGCGAGGTGTTCGGCGGACCGAAGACCTATAGCGAAAAGCATGGCGGCCACCGCGAGATGGTGATGCATCATCTCGGCAAGCACTTGAGCGAGGAACAGCGGCGGCGCTGGATCAACCTTCTCGCCGACGCCGCCGACGAGGTCGGCCTGCCCGACGACCCCGAATTCCGCTCCGCCTTCATGGGCTATGTCGAATGGGGATCGCGGCTGGCGAAGATGAATTCCAATCTCGGCGTGACGTGCGATCCGGAAACGGAGCCGATGCCCGCCTGGGGCTGGGGCGTGCCCGGCGGGCCTTACAAGCCGCCGGCGGGGAAATCGTAGCGGTGGAGCCGCGAAGCACGCTCGTTCGATGGCGGCAATGGCAGGGCCCTGGCATCGAACACCTTGTCCTGAGGCAGGATTCCGGCGGGATATCGGCCGAGTCCGTGGCGATCTCGGCCGACCATGCGCCTTTCGCCGTTCATTACCGCATTTCATGCGACCCTGACTGGCGCGCCAGGGAGGTCGAGGTCGGCATTGTCGGTGGCGGGCGCTTCCGGCTCGAGACCGACGGCATCGGCAACTGGTCGAAGGACGGTGTTGCGATCCGGGACCTGACCGGGGCGCTCGACCCCGATCTCACTGTCACGCCCTTCACCAACACGCTGCCGATCCGCCGGCTGCGGCTGAAGCTTGGCGAAAGCGCCGAGATTGCCGCAGCCTTCATCGAACTCCCGGAACTGACCATCGTCAAAAGCCCGCAGCGCTACACGTGCCTCGACGAAGGCAGACGCTATCTCTACGAGTCGCTGAAGAGTGGCTTCCGGCGGGAAATCGAGGTCGATCAGGAGGGGCTGGTGACCACCTATCCGGATTTCTGGCAAAGGATCTGATCCGGCCGTTGCGACGCGCTCTGCAAGATGCGGAATATCTGCAAATCTCTGCAAAAATGGCGCCACGATGGGATTGCAGGTTGGAGCATCCGAAACGGGCTTGCTACGTGATGCTCATTGCTCATCTGCCATCGGGTTACATTCTGGGGAGTTTCGCGCGCAGACAATGGCGCGAAATGTCCGGCGTCGTGACGGCTGCGATGATCGGCAGTGTGATTCCCGACGTTGACATGCTGTACTTCCACTTCATCGACGGTGGACACATCCACCACCACGCCTACATCACGCACTGGCCATTGTTTTGGGCCGCAACCGGAATATTGAGCCTGTGCGCCGCCAGACTGCTCGGCTGGCCCCGTCCGGCGCTGATCGGCATTTTCTTCGCGGGTGCCATGCTGCATATGGTCCTGGACACGGTGGCGTCGCCGATATCGTGGCTGATGCCATTTGATCGGCACGCCTTCGAGTTCGTGGCGGTTCCCGCCACCTATGGCAATTGGGTCGTGAGTTTCGTCCTGCACTGGACTTTCGGGCTCGAACTTCTCATCTGCGCCTGGGCGTTGTGGCTTGTCACTGCGCGATCGGCGGCGCGGATCGCCGCGCCTCAAAAGGGCACTTGAGTTCTCATCCGCTTTATGAAATAGCAGCGCGCGTGTACGGGCATAGCTCAGTTGGTAGAGCGGCGGTCTCCAAAACCGCAGGTCGTAGGTTCGAGCCCTGCTGCCCGTGCCATTTTCCCGAAATGGCCGATTTCAATATCGTCGATGGCCCACCAGGTCCTTGAAAACCCATGGGTGGCTTGCCAAATGGCGATAATTCGGGCATAAGGCGCGCATAGCCGGGACGGAACGACTGGATGGTTCCGAGGCGGCGTTTGGCCATAAAGCGGACACTTGCCACTTGCGTGGATCAAGAATCGGTTTTATGTAGACAGAACAGACACGCGACGCGTGGAGCTGGGAAGCCGGCTTTACGCGTCCGATTTGCATGGGCGAAATGGATGCGCTGATTCGGCGCCGACATGAAGCCCAGGCGGCACGTCCCGGCCTGCGGGATCATCCAGGAGACCCGGCCAACGGGTCTTGAAGACAGAGCGGCATATGGCTTCGAAAACCACAAATCCTTTCACCTTTCTCCAGCAGGTTCGCTCGGAGACCGCCAAGGTGACCTGGCCGTCGCGTCGCGAAACGATGATCTCGACGGTGATGGTCCTGGTTTTCGCGGTCATCGCGATGATCTTTTTCTTCACCGCCGACATAGCCATGGGCTATGCGATCGAGTTCATTCTGGGCCTCGGACGTTAAGTTCGGCGATTACGGAGACGTCGTGAAATGACTGCGCGCTGGTACATTGTCCACGCCTATTCGAACTTCGAGAAGAAGGTCGCCGAGGACATCGAGAACAAGGCCAAGCAGAAGGGCCTGTCCGGCGAGATCGAGCAGATCGTGGTGCCGACCGAGAAGGTCGTGGAGATACGCCGTGGCCGCAAGGTAGACGCTGAGCGCAAGTTCTTCCCGGGCTATGTGCTGTTGAAGGCCAACCTGACCGACGCTGTGTTCTCGCTGGTCAAGAACACGCCGAAGGTGACCGGTTTCCTGGGCGACTCCAAGCCCGTGCCGATCACCGAGACCGAGGCGCAGCGCATCCTGAACCAGGTGCAGGAAGGCGTCGAGCGTCCGAAGCCCTCGGTCACCTTCGAGATCGGCGAGGCGATCCGCGTCTCGGACGGTCCGTTCGCGTCGTTCAACGGTTTCGTCCAGGAAGTGGACGAGGAGCGGGCGCGGCTCAAGGTGGAAGTTTCGATCTTCGGGCGCGCGGTGCCCGTCGATCTGGAATTCGGACAGGTCGAAAAGGGCTGATCCGAATACCCGCGCCGAAAGGCGTCGGGTTGCCCTGCGCCGGTTCGGTGGTGGGGAGGCGGCGCGAAGGTCGCGCGGCCATGAACGGGTGGGAGGCGAACGCGGCTTAGCCGGCCGCGGGAACCGCACCACCAGACTGCAACCGCCGGTGTTTCCCAGAAAGTGGGGCCGGCACGAGAAAAGGCAGGAATAGAGATGGCTAAGAAAGTTGCAGGCCAGCTCAAGCTCCAGGTTGCCGCGGGTTCGGCCACGCCGTCGCCCCCGATCGGCCCGGCGCTTGGTCAGCGCGGCATCAACATCATGGAGTTCTGCAAGGCGTTCAACGCGCAGACCCAGGAACTGGAGAAGGGTTCGCCGATCCCGGTCGTCATCACCTACTACCAGGACAAGTCGTTCACCTTCGTCATGAAGACGCCGCCGGTGAGCTACTTCCTGAAGAAGGCCGCGAACCTGAAGTCGGGCTCGAAGGAGCCGGGCAAGGTCAAGGCCGGCACGATCAGCCGCGACAAGGTGCGCGCGATCGCCGAGCAGAAGATGAAGGACCTGAACGCAAACGACGTCGAAGCGGCCATGCGCATGGTCGAGGGCTCCGCCCGCTCGATGGGCCTGGAAGTGGTGGGCTGAGATCATGGCAAAGATTGCAAAGCGTATCGCCAAGACCCGCGAAGGCATCGATCCGAACAAGTCCTACGCGCTCACTGAAGCGCTGAAACTGCTCAAGGAGCGGTCTTCGGTCAAGTTCGACGAGACCATCGAAGTCGCGATGAATCTCGGCGTCGACCCGCGCCATGCCGACCAGATGGTCCGCGGCGTGGTCAACCTGCCGAACGGCACCGGCCGCTCGGTGCGCGTTGCCGTGTTCGCGCGCGGTGACAAGGCCGAGGAAGCCAAGGCCGCCGGTGCTGACATCGTCGGCGCCGAGGATCTGGTCGACATCGTCCAGAAGGGCACGATCGATTTCGATCGCTGCATCGCGACGCCGGACATGATGCCGCTCGTCGGCCGTCTGGGTAAGGTGCTCGGCCCGCGCGGCATGATGCCGAACCCGAAGGTAGGCACGGTGACCCCCGATGTCGCCGCGGCCGTCAAGGCCTCGAAGGGTGGCGCCGTCGAGTTCCGCGTCGAGAAGGCCGGCATCGTCCAGGCCGGCGTCGGCAAGGTCTCGTTCGACGTCAAGGCGCTGGAAGAGAATGTGCGTGCCTTCGCCGATGCGGTGAACAAGGCCAAGCCGTCCGGCGCCAAGGGCAACTACGTCAAAAAGGTGTCGGTCACCTCGACGATGGGCCCTGGCCTCAAGCTCGACATCGCGACGCTCGCCGCGTCCTGATACGAACCCTTCCGATCGGCCGCTAACCGGCTGATCCGCAAAGAATTCCGGGCCTCCGACTGGTTGGCGGCCCGGTACCGGAAGCCGAAAGGCTTCCGGACATCCTGTCCGAGATTGCAGGCGGCCCAACAGCCTTAATTCATGTGGGCCTGCATGAGACGGGTGAAGACCCGACAAAGGAGCCAAGGCTCCGATGAAAGGTTCGAACCGTGTTTGCCTTTTGTCTGCGCACCGTCGGCTTGCCGTCGGTGTGGCGAAAGGGGGCAGGATCCTCGAGCGTCGTTCGGGAGATCCGTTACTGGATGGCCCGGCCGGCAAAAAGGCAACCCGACGCCTGTCCTCTAAATGGGAATGTTCCCATCGATGGGGCAGGGGTCAACTGGAGATAGGCAGTGGACAGAGCGGAAAAACGCGAACTCGTCACGGGCCTGAATGATGCGTTTTCGAGCGCTGGTTCAGTCGTCGTGGCCCACTACGCCGGTATCACCGTCGCGCAAATGAACGACCTTCGGTCGAAAATGCGCGCCGCCGGTGGCACCGTCAAAGTCGCGAAGAACCGTCTCGCCAAAATCGCTCTTCAGGGCACGGACTCCGCATCGATCATCGACCTGTTCAAGGGACAGACGCTGATCGCCTATTCGGAGGATCCGATTGCGGCGCCGAAGGTCGCGTCCGATTTCGCCAAGGGAAATGACAAGCTCGTCATTCTCGGCGGCGCAATGGGCACCACCTCGCTCAACGCCGACGGTGTGAAGGCACTCGCTACACTTCCGTCGCTCGACGAGCTGCGCGCCAAGCTGGTTGGCATGATCGCCACGCCGGCAACCCGGATCGCCCAGATCGTCAATGCACCCGCGGCTTCGGTCGCGCGCGTCATCGGCGCTTACGCCCGGAAGGACGAGGCGGCATGAGGCCGTTCCTCGCTATCACAAACACACGTTCGAACCTTACGAAGGAATATGCAAATGGCTGATCTCGCAAAGATCGTAGACGACCTTTCGAAGCTGACCGTCCTCGAGGCGGCCGAGCTGTCGAAGCTCCTGGAAGAGAAGTGGGGCGTTTCGGCTGCCGCTCCGGTGGCGGTTGCCGCTGCTGGCGGCGCTGGTGCCGCTGCCGCTGCTCCGGCCGAAGAGAAGACGGAATTCGACGTCGTTCTCGCCGACGCCGGCGCCCAGAAGATCAACGTCATCAAGGAAGTCCGCGCCATCACCGGCCTTGGCCTCAAGGAAGCCAAGGACCTGGTCGAAGCGGCTCCGAAGCCGGTCAAGGAAGGCGTTTCCAAGGCCGACGCCGACAAGTTCAAGGCCCAGCTGGAAGCAGCCGGCGCCAAGGTTGAGCTGAAGTAAGCTTTGGCTGCGGCGGGCGGCCTCGCGCCGCCCGCCACTCCCTTGACGTCAAGGGAGCCACAGAGCGCGAGAAGCACGAGAACCTCTTTCCTGATGGCCGCGAACCGGCCTTCAGGAAACGGGTTTTCTCCCGTTTTAACCGGCTGCCGCCAGGCGGCGGGAAAAACAGATCAGGGGCTGCCGCCGAGGCGGCCCGGAATGCAAGGCGAGCCGCGGCGAGGTTCGTCCCGAGAATCGAGCTAAGGAGCGACGATGGCCCAGACCCAGACTTTCAATGGCCGCAGACGCGTACGCAAGTTCTTCGGAAAGATCCCGGAAGTTGCGGAGATGCCGAACCTGATCGAGGTTCAGAAGGCATCCTATGACCAGTTCCTGATGGTGGACGAGCCGAAGGGCGGCCGTCCCGACGAAGGACTGCAGGCCGTTTTCAAGTCGGTCTTCCCGATCTCCGATTTTTCCGGCTCCTCGATGCTGGAGTTCGTGAAGTACGAGTTCGAAGGACCGAAATTCGACGTTGACGAATGCCGTCAGCGCGACCTGACCTATGCCGCGCCGCTGAAGGTGACGCTGCGCCTCATCGTGTTCGATATCGATGAGGATACCGGCGCGAAGTCGATCAAGGACATCAAGGAACAGGACGTCTACATGGGCGACATGCCGCTCATGACGTCGAACGGCACCTTCATCGTCAACGGCACCGAGCGCGTCATCGTCTCGCAAATGCACCGCTCGCCGGGCGTTTTCTTCGACCACGACAAGGGCAAGTCGCACTCGTCGGGCAAGCTCTTGTTCGCCGCGCGCGTCATCCCCTATCGCGGCTCGTGGCTCGACATCGAGTTCGACAGCAAGGACGTCGTGCACGCCCGCATCGACCGCCGCCGCAAGATTCCGGTGACGTCGCTCTTGATGGCGCTCGGCATGGACGGCGAGGAGATCCTGTCGACCTTCTACAACAAGATCACCTACAAGCGCGCCGGCGACCACTGGCGCATTCCCTTCAACGTCGAGCGCTTCCGCGGCCTCAAGGCCGTCGGCGACTTGGTCGATGCCGATACCGGCGAGATCGTCGTCGAGGCCGGAAAGAAGATCACCGCGCGCCAGGCCCGCCAGCTCGGCGAAAAGGGTCTGAAGGCGATCAAGGCGACCGACGAGGACCTGCTCGGCAACTACCTCGCCGAGGATATCGTCAACTACGCCACCGGCGAGATCTTCCTCGAGGCCGGCGACGAGATCGACGACAAGACGCTGAAGGTGCTGCTCGGCACCGGCGAGGGCGAGATCCAGATCCTCGACATCGACCACGTCAATGTCGGCGCCTATATCCGCAACACGCTCGCCGTCGACAAGAACGAGAGCCGCCAGGACGCGCTGTTCGACATCTACCGTGTCATGCGCCCGGGCGAGCCGCCGACGCTCGAAACTGCCGAAGCCATGTTCAACTCGCTGTTCTTCGACAGCGAGCGCTATGACCTGTCGGCCGTCGGCCGCGTCAAGATGAACATGCGCCTCGAGCTCAAGGCAGAGGACACCGTGCGCGTGCTGCGCAAGGAAGACATCCTGGCCGTGGTCAAGACGCTGGTGGAACTGCGCGACGGCAAGGGCGAGATCGACGACATCGACAATCTCGGCAACCGCCGCGTGCGCTCGGTCGGCGAGCTGATGGAAAACCAGTACCGCGTCGGCCTGCTGCGCATGGAGCGCGCGATCAAGGAACGCATGTCCTCGATCGAGATCGACACGGTGATGCCGCAGGACCTGATCAACGCCAAGCCGGCGGCGGCCGCCGTGCGCGAGTTCTTCGGTTCCTCGCAGCTGTCGCAGTTCATGGACCAGACCAACCCGCTGTCGGAGATCACCCACAAGCGCCGCCTCTCGGCGCTTGGGCCGGGCGGTCTGACCCGCGAGCGCGCCGGCTTCGAGGTGCGCGACGTGCACCCGACGCACTACGGCCGCATCTGCCCGATCGAGACGCCGGAAGGCCCGAATATCGGTCTGATCAACTCGCTGGCGACCTTCGCGCGCGTCAACAAGTACGGCTTCATCGAGAGCCCGTACCGCAAGATCGTCAACGGCAAGCTGACCAACGAGGTCGTCTACCTGTCGGCCATGGAAGAAGCCAAGCACCATGTCGCGCAGGCCAATGCCGAGCTCGACAAGAATGGCGGCTTCGTCGATGAGTTCGTCATCTGCCGCAACGCCGGCGAAGTGATGATGGCGCCGCGCGAGAACGTCGACCTGATGGACGTGTCGCCGAAGCAGATGGTTTCGGTGGCGGCAGCGCTCATCCCGTTCCTCGAGAACGACGACGCCAACCGCGCGCTGATGGGCTCGAACATGCAGCGTCAGGCCGTGCCGCTGGTGCGCGCCGAGGCGCCGTTCGTCGGCACCGGCATGGAGCCGATCGTCGCCCGTGACTCCGGCGCCGCCATCGGCGCCCGCCGCGGCGGCATCGTCGACCAGGTCGACGCGACGCGTATCGTCATCCGCGCCACGGAAGATCTCGATCCCGGCAAGTCGGGCGTCGACATCTACCGGCTGATGAAGTTCCAGCGTTCGAACCAGAACACCTGCATCAACCAGCGTCCGCTGGTGCGCATGGGCGACCGCGTCAACAAGGGCGACATCATCGCCGACGGTCCGTCGACGGAGCTCGGCGATCTGGCGCTCGGCCGCAACGTGCTGGTCGCGTTCATGCCGTGGAACGGCTACAACTACGAGGACTCGATCCTCTTGTCGGAGCGCATCGTCGCCGACGACGTCTTCACCTCGATCCATATCGAGGAGTTCGAGGTCATGGCGCGCGATACCAAGCTCGGGCCGGAGGAAATCACGCGCGACATTCCGAACGTCTCGGAAGAAGCGCTGAAGAACCTCGACGAAGCCGGCATCGTCTACATCGGCGCCGAAGTGCAGCCGGGCGACATCCTGGTCGGCAAGATCACGCCGAAGGGTGAAAGCCCGATGACGCCGGAAGAGAAGCTTCTGCGCGCCATCTTCGGCGAAAAGGCCTCCGACGTGCGCGATACCTCCATGCGCATGCCTCCGGGCACCTTCGGCACGGTCGTCGAAGTGCGCGTCTTCAACCGCCACGGCGTGGAGAAGGACGAGCGCGCCATGGCGATCGAGCGCGAGGAGATCGAACGCCTGGCCAAGGACCGCGACGACGAGCAGGCGATCCTCGACCGCAACGTCTATTCGCGCCTGTCCGACATGCTGGTCGGCAAGGATGCGATTGCCGGACCGAAGGGCTTCAAGAAGGGCTCGAAGCTGGCGAAGGATACGCTGGACGACTATCCGCGCTCGCAGTGGTGGCAGTTCGCGGTGGAGAACGAAAAGCTCCAAAGCGAACTGGAAGCCCTGCGCGGCCAGTACGACGATTCCAAGAAGGCGCTGGAACAGCGCTTCATGGACAAGGTCGAGAAGGTGCAGCGCGGCGACGAAATGCCTCCGGGCGTCATGAAGATGGTCAAGGTCTTCGTGGCCGTGAAGCGCAAGATGCAGCCGGGCGACAAGATGGCCGGCCGGCACGGCAACAAGGGTGTCGTGTCGCGCATCGTTCCGGTCGAGGACATGCCTTTCCTCGAGGACGGCACGCATGCCGATATCGTGCTCAACCCGCTGGGTGTGCCGAGCCGCATGAACGTCGGCCAGATCCTGGAAACGCATCTGGGCTGGGCCTGCGCCGGCATGGGCAGGAAGATCGGCGAACTGATCGAGGCGTACAAGGCGGGCGGCGACATCAAGCCGCTGCGCAAGACGATCGAGAGCTTCATGCCGGCCAATGACCGCAACGAGCCGGTCCGCGAGTACGACGACGAAAGCATCATTCGCCTCGGCGAGCAGATGCGCCGCGGCGTCTCCATCGCGACCCCGGTGTTCGACGGCGCGCATGAGGGCGACATCAACATCATGCTGGAGCAGGCGGGCCTGCACACCAGCGGTCAGTCGCAGCTCTATGACGGACGCACCGGCGAGCCGTTCGATCGCAAGGTGACGATGGGCTATATCTATATGCTCAAGCTTCACCACCTGGTGGACGACAAGATCCACGCGCGTTCGATCGGCCCGTACTCGCTGGTCACCCAGCAGCCGCTGGGCGGCAAGGCGCAGTTCGGCGGCCAGCGCTTCGGCGAAATGGAGGTCTGGGCGCTCGAAGCGTACGGCGCCGCCTACACGCTGCAGGAGATGCTGACGGTGAAGTCGGACGACGTCGCCGGACGCACCAAGGTCTACGAAGCTATCGTCCGTGGCGACGACACGTTCGAGGCTGGCATTCCCGAGAGCTTCAACGTTCTCGTCAAGGAAATGCGGTCCCTCGGCCTCAATGTCGAGCTGGAGAACACCAAGCTCGACGACGCTCCGGTGCGGCTGCCCGATGCTGCCGAATAGGGGCGCAGCCGAATAAGGCAACGGCGCGCCGCGCTAGATCGCGGCGCGCCAATCAAATTCCTCGGCCGGTGGGCCGACCACTCAGCGGGCATTCGGCCCGCGTCAGATGCAAGGGGTTTTCGAGGACCCCGAAAAGGAGAACGGCATGAACCAAGAGGTCATGAATCTCTTCAATCCCCAGGCGCCGGCGCAGGTGTTCGATTCCATCCGGATTTCGCTCGCCAGCCCTGAGAAGATTCTGTCCTGGTCGTTCGGCGAGATCAAGAAGCCGGAGACCATCAACTACCGCACCTTCAAGCCGGAGCGTGACGGCCTGTTCTGCGCGCGCATTTTCGGACCGATCAAGGACTACGAGTGCCTGTGCGGCAAGTACAAGCGTATGAAGTACAAGGGCGTCATCTGCGAGAAGTGCGGCGTCGAAGTCACGCTGTCGCGGGTGCGGCGCGAGCGCATGGGCCATATCGAGCTCGCCGCGCCGGTCGCCCATATCTGGTTCCTGAAGTCGCTGCCGTCGCGCATCGGCACGCTGCTCGACATGACGCTGAAGGACATCGAGCGCGTCCTCTACTTCGAGAACTACATCGTCACCGAGCCCGGCCTCACCGCGCTGAAGGAGCACCAGCTGCTCAGCGAGGAAGAGTACATGCTGGCCGTCGATGAGTATGGCGAGGATTCGTTCACCGCCATGATCGGCGCCGAGGCCATTCACGACCTCCTGGCCGGCATGGACCTGGAGAAGATCGCCGGCGACCTGCGTTCGGAACTGGCTTCGACCACCTCCGAGCTGAAGCAGAAGAAGTATCTGAAGCGGCTCAAGGTCGTCGAGAACTTCATGGAGTCCGGCAACCGTCCGGAATGGATGATCATGAAGGTGGTGCCGGTGATCCCGCCGGACCTGCGCCCGCTCGTCCCGCTCGACGGCGGCCGTTTCGCCACGTCCGACCTCAACGACCTCTATCGCCGCGTCATCAACCGCAACAACCGCCTGAAGCGGCTGATCGAGCTGCGCGCGCCCGGCATCATCGTGCGCAATGAAAAGCGCATGCTGCAGGAAGCGGTCGACGCCCTGTTCGACAACGGCCGTCGCGGCCGCGTCATCACCGGCGCCAACAAGCGTCCGCTGAAGTCGCTGTCCGACATGCTGAAGGGCAAGCAGGGCCGGTTCCGCCAGAACCTGCTCGGCAAGCGCGTCGACTATTCCGGCCGCTCGGTCATCGTGACCGGTCCGGAGCTCAAGCTGCACCAGTGCGGCCTGCCGAAGAAGATGGCGCTCGAGCTGTTCAAGCCCTTCATCTACGCCCGCCTCGACGCCAAGGGTTTCTCCTCGACCGTCAAGCAGGCCAAGAAGCTGGTCGAGAAGGAGCGTCCGGAGGTCTGGGATATCCTGGACGAGGTCATCCGCGAGCACCCGGTGCTGTTGAACCGCGCGCCGACGCTGCACCGCCTCGGCATCCAGGCGTTCGAGCCGATCCTGATCGAAGGCAAGGCGATACAGCTGCATCCGCTGGTCTGCACGGCCTTCAACGCCGACTTCGACGGCGACCAGATGGCCGTCCACGTGCCGCTGTCGCTGGAAGCGCAGCTCGAAGCCCGCGTGCTGATGATGTCGACCAACAACATCCTGCACCCGGCTTCCGGCGCGCCGATCATCGTGCCGTCGCAGGACATGGTTCTCGGTCTCTACTATCTCTCGATCGTCAACCAGAACGAGCCGGGCGAGGGCATGGTGTTCGCCGACATGGGCGAGCTGCAGCATGCGCTCGAGACCAAGGCGGTGACGCTGCACGCCAAGATCAAGGGCCGCTTCCGCTCGGTCGACGCCGAAGGCAATGTCGTGTCGAAGATCTACGACACCACCCCTGGCCGCATGATCATCGGCGAGCTGCTGCCGAAGAACGTCAACGTGCCTTACGAGACCGCCAACCAGGAGATGACCAAGAAGAACATCTCCAAGATGATCGACACCGTCTACCGCCATTGCGGTCAGAAGGAGACGGTTATCTTCTGCGACCGCATCATGGCGCTCGGCTTCGCGCATGCCTGCCGTGCCGGCATTTCGTTCGGCAAGGACGACATGCTGATCCCGGACACCAAGATCAAGCTGGTGTCCGAGACCGAGGCTTTGGCCAAGGAATACGAGCAGCAGTACAATGACGGCCTGATCACCCAGGGCGAGAAGTACAACAAGGTCGTCGACGCCTGGGCCAAGTGCTCGGAAAAGGTCGCCGACGAGATGATGGCCCGCATCAAGGCCGTCGAGTTCGAGGACAACGGCCGTCAGAAGCCGATGAACTCGATCTACATGATGTCGCATTCGGGTGCGCGTGGTTCGCCCACCCAGATGCGTCAGCTCGCCGGCATGCGCGGCCTGATGGCCAAGCCGTCGGGTGAAATCATCGAGACGCCGATCATCTCGAACTTCAAGGAAGGCCTCACCGTGCTCGAGTACTTCAACTCGACCCACGGCGCCCGCAAGGGTCTGGCCGACACCGCTCTGAAGACGGCGAACTCGGGTTACCTCACCCGTCGTCTTGTCGACGTGGCGCAGGACTGCATCGTCAACTCGCTCGACTGCGGCACCGACAAGGGCCTCACCATGCAGCCGATCGTCGATGCCGGCCAGATCGTCGCCTCGATCGGCCAGCGTGTTCTCGGCCGCACGTCGCTCGACGACATCAACCATCCGGTGTCGGGCGAGGTTCTGGTCAAGGCCGGAACGCTGATGGACGAACGCGACGTCGAACAGATCGAAAAGGCCGGCGTCCAGTCGGTGCGCATCCGCTCGGCGCTGACCTGCGAGGTCAGGACCGGCGTCTGCGCGGTCTGCTACGGTCGCGACCTCGCCCGCGGCACGCCTGTCAACCAGGGCGAAGCCGTCGGCGTCATCGCGGCGCAGTCGATCGGCGAGCCGGGCACCCAGCTCACCATGCGTACCTTCCACATGGGCGGTACGGCGCAGGTGGTGGACTCCTCGTTCCTCGAAGCCTCGTATGAGGGCAAGGTCGAGATCCGCAACCGCAACGTGGTGCGCAACTCGGACGGCCAGCAGATGGTCATGGGCCGCAACATGGCGGTGCTGATCCTCGACGAGACCGGCAAGGAACGCGCCACGCACCGCGTCACGTATGGTTCGCGCATTTTCGTGGACGATGGCGACAAGGTGAAGCGCGGCCAGCGCATCGCCGAGTGGGATCCCTACACCCGCCCGATCCTCACCGAAATCGAGGGCAAGGTGCAGTTCGAGGATCTGGTCGACGGCATTTCCGTGCAGGAAACGGCCGACGAATCGACCGGCATCACCAAGCGCGAGGTCATCGACTGGCGCTCGACGCCGCGCGGCAACGACCTGAAGCCGGCGATCGTCGTGCATGACGCCAAGGGCAAGGTCGGCAAGCTGTCGAAGGGCGGCGATGCCCGCTTCCTGCTCTCGGTCGAGGCCATCCTCTCGGTCGAGCCGGGCGCGCATGTCCGTCCCGGCGACGTGCTGGCGCGTATCCCGATGGAAAGCGCCAAGACCAAGGACATCACCGGCGGTCTGCCGCGTGTTGCCGAGCTGTTCGAGGCACGTCGTCCGAAGGATCACGCCATCATCGCCGAGATCGACGGCACGGTCCGCTTCGGCCGCGACTACAAGAACAAGCGCCGCATCATCATCGAGCCGCATGACTCGACGCTCGAGCCGGTCGAATACCTGATCCCGAAGGGCAAGCCGTTCCATCTGCAGGACGGCGACGTCATCGAGAAGGGCGACTACATCCTCGACGGCAATCCGGCGCCGCACGACATCCTGGCGATCAAGGGCGTGGAGGCGCTTGCGTCCTACCTCGTCAACGAGATCCAGGAGGTCTACCGCCTGCAGGGCGTGTCGATCAACGACAAGCACATCGAGGTGATCGTTCGCCAGATGCTGCAGAAGGTCGAGATCACCACGCAGGGCGACTCGACCTACATTCCGGGCGACCACGTCGACGTGATCGAGCTGGAAGAGGTCAACGAGCGGCTGATCGAGGACGGCAAGAAGCCGGCCGAAGGCCAGCCGGTGCTGCTCGGCATCACCAAGGCCTCGCTGCAGACGCCGTCCTTCATCTCGGCCGCCTCCTTCCAGGAGACGACGAGGGTGCTGACCGAAGCGGCGGTTGCCGGCAAGACCGACATGCTGCAGGGCCTGAAGGAAAACGTCATCGTCGGCCGGCTGATCCCGGCCGGCACGGGCGGCACGATGAGCCAGATCCGGCGCATCGCCACCTCGCGCGACGAGCTGATCATCGACGAGCGTCGCAAGGCGTCTGGCGTCGAGGTCGCCGAGCCGATGCTGACCGACATGGTCACCGCCGCGCAGTAAGCGCGGGACGACAAGAGAAGAAGGAAAGGGGCCCGCGTGGCCCCTTTCGCGTTTTCAGAGCCACGAGGAACCATCATGAGCAAGAAGACCTGGACGGCCGTCGACGACTACATCGTTTCCTCGCTGTTCGCGGCGGATCCCGTGCTTGACGCAGTGCTCGCGGCCAATCGCGATCAGGGCCTGCCGGCGATCGACGTCTCGGCCGCGCAAGGCAAGCTGCTGTCGCTGCTGGTGCGCATCCGCGGCGCGAGAAGGGTGCTGGAAATCGGAACCCTTGGCGGCTACTCGACCATCTGGATGGCGCGGGGACTGCCCGCCGATGGAAAGGTCGTGACGCTGGAGCTCGATGCGCACCATGCCAGGGTCGCACGCTCGAATTTCGAGCGGGCAGGGGTGTCAGACCGGATCGATCTGCGCATCGGTCCGGCGCTTCAATCGCTCGCCGTGCTGAGTGGCGAAAACGCGGGTCTGTTCGATCTGGTCTTCATCGACGCTGACAAGCCGAACAATCCGAATTATCTCGACTGGGCCATGAAGCTGTCACGGCCTGGAACGGTCATCGTCTGCGACAACGTCATTCGTGACGGAGCGGTAGTGGACGAAGATGGCGGCGACGCCAATGTCGAAGGCGCACGCGCGGCGTTCTCGTTCATCGGCGGCGACAAGCGGCTCGACGGCACGGCCATCCAGACCGTCGGCGCCAAGGGCTATGACGGCTTTGCGATAGCGATCGTCGAGTGACATTACACCGTGAATGATGATGATCAGACCAACTTGGTCGTGCTCACTTTGTCATCGGCTGTTCATTTGACGACCGGCTTCCCCCAATCCGTCGCTGCTTCGCAGCGCCACCTTTCCCCCTCCGGAGGGAAAGGAAGGCGCGTTGGACGAGCGTCGGCGGCAATAGGCTCGCGCCCTTCCTCTCCCCCGTCGATCGGGGGAGAGGTGGCTCGGCGTAGCCGAGACGGAGGAGCGTGCATTCCAGCCAGGTCCGCGAGCCAATCGCATGCACAAATCAGTCCAAGAACGCCTCGACGACGTTGCGCTTCCCGAGCATGAAAGCGTCGGCGACATGTTGCAGGGGCGCCAGGTCGACGTCGGAGACGCCGGCGCGCACGATCTCGGCGAAGCGCCTGTAGAGCATCGGATATTCTGCTTCCGGCTCGTCATGGACGACTTTGCCATCGATGGCGAGCTTCGCGCCCCCGCCCGAAAGCACCATCTTGCCCTTGTCCGTCTCGGCCACGATGTCCCAGCTTTGCGGGCCGGTCTGCAGCCAGTCGAGCTCCATCGTCACCGGCACTCCGTTCGAGGTGCGGAAGGCGACATGCGCGGCAACGGGGGAGGCGCGATTCTCCGGAAAATCGAGAGCCGCCGAGGTGATGAACATCGCCGGCAGGATGTGTGTGGCGATTGACAGCGCATTGATACCCGGATCGAAGACGCCGAAGCCTCCCGGCGCCCAGATCCATTCCTGGTTCGGGTGCCAGCGGCGCACATCTTCCTTCCAGATGATGGCGGCGGAACTGATCCTGGCCGAGGCCAGGAATGCGCGCCCGGCCTCGACCGCCGGCGCATAGCGTGAGTGCCAGCTGGCGAAGAGAGAAACGCCATGCTTGCCGGCAATTCGCTTCAGGTCCTCGACCTCGCTGACGGTGGCGCCCGGCGGCTTTTCCAGGAAGACATGCTTGCCGGCTTCGAGCGCTGCGCGCGCGGCGTCATAGCGGAACTGCGGCGGCATGCAGAGCGAAACGGCCTCGAGGTCCGGCACGGCGTCGAGCATTGCCTCGATTGTCGGAAAGTTCGGGATGCCGTCGACCTTGCCGTGCCGGCTGGCGGCGGCGACGAGCTGGTAGTCGCTGTCCTTCGCCAGAGCCGGAAGATGCTGGTCGCGGACGATCTTCCCGACGCCGACGATGCCGAGCTTGATGGGACCTTTGTTCGAGGGCATGGGAACTCCGAGGATTTGGAAAGGTGGGTGTTTCTACGCAGGGAAGCGATGCGGGGCAAGCCGACGCCTGCGAGTCGTGGGCCCCTCCAAGCTCAACGCTGATTCAGATCGGCTCGTCGAACGTGATGATCGACACTTCGCCTTCGAGCGCGCCCTGGTAGGCCGACAGATGCGGCTCGTCGTCGGGCGCGCCGTCCATGTCGCCGATCTGATCGAGCTCGGCCTCGGCATAGCCTTCCGCGGCGAGCGAATCGAGCGCCTTGCGCACCGCCGAATCGTCGTCGGGCGCCACAAGCATCACATGGACGCCTTCCGGCTTGCCGCCTTTCTTCTTCCAGACACGGCCGGTGATGATGGTGACCGGGCGTTCCTCATTGTCGTTCACGGGCTGATTCCTCTCGGCAAAGGGCGGGCGAGGGCGTTTCTGCTGCTCATGCCGCCTTTTGGCATGAAGCATGGGCTGGCGACAGCCAAAAGCCGGTCACTTTCTTCTTCGCGCTTGCAAAAAGACGCAAGAAAATTACATGCGTTTTTCGCATGGCTGCCAAGCCCCGGTTCGCGCGCAATATTTGCCAGCGCGGGGTTGACGGTTCGAAGGGTTGCGAGTAGAAGCCGCCCAGTCAGAACCGATGTGAGGCTTTCCTTTTCGAGGCGACACGCCTTGGAGTTTGCCTCAAACAGGGTTCGTTTTACGAGCGAAAAGACATTTCCGGCGCGCATGAAGCGGTTTCCGCTTCCTCTGCTATTTGTTCGGGCAAGACCGCGAGGCGCGGTGTGTTGCCCGAATTTGCGTATGGAAACGACGCTTTGAGCGGCCCTGACCGGGCAAGACACGGAATTGAGAGACAAGAGGGTTTAATGCCTACCGTCAACCAGCTGATCCGCAAGCCGCGCCTGGCGCCGGTGAAGCGCAACAAGGTCCCGGCCATGCAGCAGAACCCGCAGAAGCGGGGCGTCTGCACGCGCGTCTACACCACGACGCCGAAGAAGCCGAACTCGGCGCTGCGCAAGGTGGCCAAGATCCGCCTGACCAATGGTTTCGAGGTGATCGGCTACATCCCGGGCGAAGGCCACAACCTGCAGGAACACTCCGTGGTCATGATCCGCGGCGGCCGCGTCAAGGACCTTCCGGGCGTGCGCTACCACATCATCCGCGGCGTGCTCGATACCCAGGGCGTCAAGAACCGCAAGCAGCGCCGTTCGAAATACGGTGCAAAGCGTCCGAAGTAAGGTTTTCCGGCTTCGGCGCTTTTTTTGACTGCGCCGGGCTATGAGAGATTGAGAGACAAAAGCCATGTCCCGTCGTCACAGTGCAGAAAAGCGTGAGATCAATCCGGACCCGAAGTTCGGCGACCTGATCGTCACCAAGTTCATGAACGCCGTCATGTATGACGGCAAGAAGTCGGTTGCCGAGACCATCGTCTACGGCGCGCTGGACCAGGTCCAGGCCAAGACCAAGCAGGAGCCGGTCACAGTCTTCCATCAGGCGCTCGACAATGTCGCGCCGCATGTGGAAGTGCGTTCGCGCCGTGTCGGCGGCGCCACCTACCAGGTTCCGGTCGACGTGCGCCCCGAGCGCCGCCAGGCGCTGGCCATCCGCTGGCTGATCACCGCGGCGCGCAACCGCAACGAGACCACCATGATCGACCGCCTCTCGGGCGAGCTGATGGACGCGGCCAACAACCGCGGCACGGCCGTCAAGAAGCGTGAAGACACCCACAAGATGGCGGAAGCCAACCGCGCCTTCGCGCACTACCGCTGGTAAAGCGCGAACGAGACTGAGAGGCACCTCCCATGGCCCGCGAATACAAAATCGAAGACTACCGCAATTTCGGTATCATGGCGCATATCGATGCCGGCAAGACGACGACGACCGAGCGCGTCCTGTACTACACGGGTAAGTCGCACAAGATCGGCGAAGTCCATGACGGCGCTGCCACCATGGACTGGATGGAGCAGGAGCAGGAACGCGGCATCACCATCACGTCGGCCGCGACCACGACCTTCTGGAAGGGTCGTGACGGCAAGATGCACCGCTTCAACATCATCGACACTCCCGGACACGTCGACTTCACCATCGAGGTCGAGCGTTCGCTGCGCGTGCTCGACGGCGCCATCGCGCTGCTCGACGCCAATGCCGGTGTCGAGCCGCAGACGGAGACCGTCTGGCGCCAGGCCGACAAGTACCACGTGCCGCGCATGATCTTCTGCAACAAGATGGACAAGATCGGCGCCGACTTCTACCGCTCGAAAGAAATGATCGGCTCGCGCCTCGGCGCGCAGGCCGTCGTCATGCAGCTGCCGATCGGCGCCGAGACCGAGTTCAAGGGCGTCGTCGACCTCGTCGAGATGAATGCGCTGGTCTGGCGCGACGAGACGCTGGGCGCGGCCTGGGACGTCGTCGAGATCCCGGCCGACCTCAAGGAGAAGGCCGAGCAGTATCGCGAGAAGATGATCGAGGCCGCCGTCGAAATGGACGAGACCGCGCTCGAGAATTATCTCGAAGGCAAGATGCCGTCGAATGACGAGATCCGCGCGCTGATCCGCAAAGGCACCATCGCGGTCAAGTTCTTCCCGATGTTCTGCGGCTCGGCCTTCAAGAACAAGGGCGTGCAGCCGCTGCTCGACGCCGTCGTCGAATACCTGCCGTCGCCGGCCGACGTTCCGGCCATCAAGGGCGTCGATGCCAAGACCGACGCCGAGATCGAGCGTCACGCGGACGACAGCGAGCCGCTGTCGATGCTGGCCTTCAAGATCATGAACGACCCGTTCGTCGGCTCGCTCACCTTCGCCCGCATCTATTCGGGCAAGCTGGCCAAGGGCGTCTCGCTCGACAACACCGTCAAGGGCAAGAAGGAGCGCATCGGCCGCATGCTGCAGATGCATGCGAATTCGCGCGCCGACATCGAAGAGGCCTTTGCCGGCGACATCGTCGCTCTGGCTGGCCTTAAGGACACCACCACCGGCGACACGCTCTGCGATCCGCTGCACCCGGTCATCCTCGAGCGCATGGAATTCCCTGATCCGGTCATCCAGATCGCCATCGAGCCGAAGACCAAGAACGACCAGGAGAAGATGGGCCTCGCGCTGCATCGCCTGGCTGCCGAGGATCCGTCCTTCCGCGTCAAGACCGACGAGGAAAGCGGCCAGACCATCATCGCTGGCATGGGCGAATTGCACCTCGACATCATCGTCGACCGCATGCGTCGCGAGTTCAAGGTCGAGGCCAATATCGGCGCGCCGCAGGTGGCCTATCGCGAGACGATCACCCGCACGCACGAGCAGGACTACACGCACAAGAAGCAGACCGGCGGTACCGGTCAGTTCGCCCGCGTCAAGATCCTGTTCGAGCCGGATGCCGAAGGCGGCGACTTCAAGTTCGAGTCGAAGATCGTCGGCGGCGCGGTGCCGAAGGAATACGTCCCCGGCGTCGAGAAGGGCATCAACAGCGTGTTGTCTTCCGGTCCGTTCGCCGGCTTCCCGATGATCGGCGTCAAGGCGACGCTCATCGACGGCGCCTTCCACGACGTCGACTCCTCGGTGCTGGCCTTCGAAATCGCTGGCCGCGCCTGTTTCCGTGAAGCGGCGCCGAAGCTCGGCGTGCAGCTGCTCGAGCCGATCATGAAGGTCGAGGTGGTGACGCCGGAAGACTACGTCGGCAACGTCATCGGCGATCTCAACGGCCGTCGTGGCCAGATCCAGGGTCAGGAGACCCGCGGTGTCGCCGTCGTCGTCAACGCGATGGTGCCGCTGGCCAACATGTTCAAGTACGTCGACAATCTGCGTTCGATGTCGCAGGGCCGCGCCCAGTACACGATGCAGTTCGACCACTACGAGCCGGTGCCGACCGCGGTCGCCCAGGAAGTTCAAAAGAAATACGCGTAACTCGAGCGGGTTGCACGACACCTTAATTCAAGCCCCGCACGGGCAAGCAGGAACGGAGACATCACATGGCAAAAGGTAAATTCGAGCGCACCAAGCCGCATGTGAACATTGGCACGATCGGCCACGTCGATCATGGCAAGACGTCGCTGACGGCGGCGATCACGAAGTATTTTGGCGAATACAAGCGCTATGACCAGATCGACGCGGCGCCGGAAGAGAAGGCGCGCGGCATCACGATTTCGACGGCGCACGTCGAATACGAGACGGCCAACCGCCACTATGCCCACGTTGACTGCCCCGGCCACGCCGACTATGTGAAGAACATGATCACCGGTGCCGCGCAGATGGACGGCGCGATCCTGGTCGTTTCGGCCGCCGACGGCCCGATGCCGCAGACGCGCGAGCACATCCTGCTCGCCCGCCAGGTCGGCGTGCCCTCGATCGTGGTGTTCCTGAACAAGGTCGACCAGGTCGACGACGCCGAGCTGCTCGAGCTGGTCGAGCTCGAGGTTCGCGAGCTCTTGACCAAGAACGAGTTCCCCGGCGACGACATTCCGATCGTCAAGGGCTCGGCGCTTGCCGCGCTGGAAGATTCCAACAA
Organism: Mesorhizobium sp. M4B.F.Ca.ET.214.01.1.1; assembly: GCF_004791545.1. Classification (NCBI taxonomy): domain Bacteria; kingdom Pseudomonadati; phylum Pseudomonadota; class Alphaproteobacteria; order Hyphomicrobiales; family Phyllobacteriaceae; genus Mesorhizobium; species Mesorhizobium sp. M4B.F.Ca.ET.214.01.1.1. The sequence goes on along the minus strand of NZ_SRUX01000009.1, from coordinate 165,460 downwards.
GACCATCGGCGAGGACGCGATCCGCGAACTGATGGCGCAGGTCGACGCCTACATCCCGACGCCGGTGCGTCCGCTGGACAAGCCGTTCCTGATGCCGATCGAGGACGTGTTCTCGATCTCGGGCCGCGGCACGGTTGTGACCGGCCGCGTCGAGCGCGGCGTGGTCAAGGTCGGCGAGGAACTCGAGATCGTCGGCATCCGTCCGACGACCAAGACGACCTGCACGGGCGTCGAGATGTTCCGCAAGCTGCTCGACCAGGGCCAGGCCGGCGACAACATCGGCGCGCTGCTGCGCGGCGTCGACCGTGAAGGCGTCGAGCGCGGCCAGGTTCTGGCCAAGCCGGGTTCGGTGAAGCCGCACAAGAAGTTCGTGGCCGAAGCCTACATCCTGACCAAGGACGAGGGCGGCCGTCACACGCCGTTCTTCACCAACTACCGTCCGCAGTTCTACTTCCGCACCACCGACGTGACCGGCATCGTGACGCTGCCGGCCGGCACCGAGATGGTGATGCCTGGCGACAACATCACAGTCGACGTCGAGCTGATCGTGCCGATCGCCATGGAAGAGAAGCTGCGCTTCGCCATCCGTGAAGGCGGCCGCACCGTCGGTGCCGGCATCGTCGTCACCATCAAAGAATAATTGGACTTAAACCGATCTGTCGCGGGCGCGGAAGTTGCCCGCGCCGCGCCAGAACAAGGAAGTGACGCATGAACGGACAGAATATCCGCATCCGCCTTAAGGCGTTTGACCACCGGGTGCTCGACGCCTCGACCCGGGAGATCGTGTCGACGGCCAAGCGCACCGGCGCCAACGTCCGCGGCCCCATTCCGCTGCCGACGCGGATCGAAAAGTTCACGGTCAACCGGTCGCCGCACGTCGACAAGAAGAGCCGCGAGCAGTTCGAGATGCGCACGCACAAGCGTCTGCTCGACATCGTCGATCCGACCCCGCAGACGGTCGATGCTTTGATGAAGCTCGACCTCGCGGCCGGTGTGGACGTCGAGATCAAGCTCTAAGGGAATGAGAGCGCGGTAAGGGGCGATGCCCCTGGCCCGGAACTCTAAAGGAATTGAACCGATGCGTTCAGGTGTGATTGCAAAGAAGGTGGGAATGACCCGCATCTATAACGATGCCGGGGAACATGTTCCCGTCACCGTTCTCCAGATGGAGAACTGCCAGGTCGTGGCGCAGCGCACGCAGGAGAAGAACGGCTATACGGCCGTCCAGCTCGGCGTTGGCCTTGCCAAGGTGAAGAACACGTCGAAGGCGATGCGCGGCCATTTCGCCGCCGCGTCCGTCGAGCCGAAGGCGAAGCTCGCCGAATTCCGCGTCTCCGCCGACAACATGATCGACGTCGGCGCCGAGATCACCGTCGAGCACTTCGTCGCCGGCCAGAAGGTCGATGTGACGGGCACCTCGACCGGTAAGGGTTTCCAGGGCGTGATCAAGCGGCACAACATGGGTGGCGGCCGCGCCACGCACGGTAACTCGGTGTCGCACCGCACGCACGGCTCGACCGGCCAGCGCCAGGACCCCGGCAAGGTGTTCAAGGGCAAGAAGATGGCCGGCCACATGGGCGACGCCCGCGTCACCACGCAGAACGTCGAGGTCGTCTCGACCGACGCCGACCGCGGCCTGATCCTGATCCGCGGCGCCGTTCCCGGCGTCAAGGGCGCCTGGATCCTGGTTCGCGACGCGGCCAAAGTCGCGCTGCCGGCCAATGCGCCGAAGCCTGCCGCGATCCGCGCTGGCGCCGCCAAGAATGAAGCCCCGGCCACCGAGGGAGCGGAATAATGGACCTCAAGATCACAACGCTGGGCGGCAAGGACGCCGGCAAGGTGAAACTCTCCGAGGAGATTTTCGGCCTTGATCCGCGCGAGGACATCCTGCAGCGCGTCGTGCGCTGGCAGCTGGCCAAGAAGCAGCAGGGCACGCACAAGGCCAAGGGCCGCGCCGAGATCGCGCGCACCGGCGCCAAGATGTACAAGCAGAAGGGTACGGGCCGCGCCCGTCACCATTCAGCTCGCGCTCCGCAGTTCCGCGGCGGCGGCAAGGCGCACGGCCCGGTCGTGCGCAGCCACGAGCACGACCTGCCGAAGAAGGTACGCGCGCTCGGCCTCAAGCATGCTCTCTCGGCCAAGGCCAAGAGCGCGTCGATCATCATCGTCGACGAGCTGAAGCTGACCGAGGCCAAGACCAAGGCGCTGGTGGCGAATTTCGAGACGCTCGGCCTGACCAACGCCTTGCTGATCGGCGGCGCCGAGCTCGACCAGAACTTCAAGCTGGCGGCGACCAACATTCCGAACATCGACGTGCTGCCCATCCAGGGCATCAACGTCTACGACATTCTGCGCCGCGGCACGCTGGTCCTTTCCAAGGCCGCCGTCGAGGCTCTCGAGGAGCGCTTCAAATGACCGACCTTCGTCACTACGACGTGATCGTCTCGCCGGCGATCACCGAAAAGTCGACCATGGCTTCCGAGCAGAACCAGGTCGTCTTCAACGTCGCCAAGAAGGCGTCGAAGCCGGAAATCAAGGCCGCCGTCGAAGCCCTCTTCGGTGTCAAGGTTACGGCCGTGAACACGCTTGTCCGCAAGGGCAAGATCAAGCGCTTCCGCGGCACGATCGGCCGCCAGGGCGACGTCAAGAAGGCGGTTGTGACGCTGGCCGACGGCCAGTCGATCGACGTCGCGACGGGTCTCTGAGCTAGGCCGCGAGGACAGGACAATGGCACTCAAGAAATTCAACCCGGTAACGCCGAGCACCCGCCAGCTGGTCATCGTCGACCGCTCGGGGCTCTACAAGGGCAAGCCCGTCAAGGGCCTGACCGAAGGCCTGACCAAGTCGGGCGGCCGAAATAACTACGGCCGCATCACGGCCCGCTTCATCGGCGGGGGTCACAAGCGTTCGTACCGCATCATCGACTTCAAGCGGCGCAAGTTCGACGTCGTCGGCACGGTCGAGCGGATCGAGTACGATCCGAACCGCACCGCCTTCATCGCGCTGATCAAGTATGACGATGGCGAGCTGTCCTACATCATCGCCCCGCAGCGCCTTGCTGCCGGCGACAAGATCGTGGCAGGCGAAGCCGTCGACGTGAAGCCGGGCAATGCGATGCCGCTGGCCTCGATGCCGGTCGGCACGATCGTCCACAACATCGAGCTGAAGCCGGGCAAGGGCGGCCAGGTCGCCCGTTCGGCTGGCGGTTACGCCCAGCTCGTCGGCCGCGACCAGGGCATGGCGATCCTGCGCCTCAACTCGGGCGAGCAGCGCGTCGTGCACGGCTCCTGCATGGCGACCGTCGGCGCGGTGTCGAACCCCGACCACGGCAACATCAACGACGGCAAGGCCGGCCGCACGGTGTGGCGCGGCAAGCGCCCGCACAATCGCGGCGTGGCCATGAACCCGGTCGATCACCCGCACGGCGGCGGCGAAGGCCGCACCTCGGGTGGCCGTCATCCGGTTTCGCCCTGGGGCAAGCCGACCAAGGGCAAGAAGACGCGGTCCAACAAGGCGACCGACAAGTTCATCGTGCGCTCGCGCCATCAGCGCAAGAGCTAAGAAGAGGTAACGCCAAGTGACTCGTTCGATTTGGAAAGGCCCCTTCATCGACGGCTACCTTCTCAAGAAGGTGGACAAGGTTCGTGAAGGCGGTCGCAATGAGGTGATCAAGATGTGGAGCCGCCGCTCCACCATCCTGCCGCAGTTCGTCGGCCTCACCTTCGGTGTCTACAACGGCCAGAAGCATGTTCCCGTCTCCGTGAACGAGGACATGGTCGGTCACAAGTTCGGTGAATTCGCTCCGACCCGGACCTATTACGGTCATGGCGCGGATAAGAAGGCGAAGAGGAAATAATCATGGGCAAGGCCAAAGCTCCGCGCAGGCTTGCTGACAACGAAGCGCGCGCCGTTCTGCGCACGATCCGTATCAGCCCGCAGAAGCTGAACCTGGTTGCCGCGCTGATCCGCGGCAAGAAGGTCGCGACAGCGCTTTCCGACCTCGAATTCTCGGCCAAGCGGATTTCCGGCACGGTCAAGAAGACGCTGGAATCGGCGATCGCCAACGCGGAAAACAACCACGACCTCGACGTCGACGCGCTGATCGTGGCGGAAGCCTATGTCGGCAAGTCGATCGTCATGAAGCGGTTCCACGCTCGTGGCCGTGGTCGCGCCAGCCGTATCGAAAAGCCGTTCTCGCACCTCACGATCGTCGTTCGTGAAGTCGAGGAAAAAGGGGAGGCCGCATAATGGGCCAGAAAGTCAATCCGATCGGGCTGCGTCTCGGCATCAACCGCACCTGGGATTCGCGCTGGTTCGCGAACACCGGCGAGTACGGCCAGCTGCTGCATGAGGATATCAAGATCCGCAAGTATCTTGAGAAGGAACTCAAGCAGGCCGCGATCTCCAAGGTCGTGATCGAGCGTCCGCACAAGAAGTGCCGCGTCACCATCCATGCGGCGCGTCCGGGCCTGATCATCGGCAAGAAGGGCGCCGACATCGAGAAGCTTCGCAAGAAGCTGATGGAGATGACGAAGTCCGAGACGCACCTCAACATAGTCGAGGTGCGCAAGCCGGAGATCGACGCCACGCTGGTCGCGCAGTCGATCGCGCAGCAGCTCGAGCGCCGCATCGCGTTCCGCCGCGCCATGAAGCGCGCCGTGCAGTCGGCGATGCGTCTCGGCGCCGAGGGCATCCGCATCAACTGCTCGGGCCGTCTGGGCGGCGCCGAAATCGCCCGCATGGAATGGTACCGCGAAGGCCGCGTGCCGCTGCATACGCTGCGCGCCGATGTCGACTACGGCACGGCCGAGGCGAACACCGCCTACGGTATCTGCGGCGTCAAGGTCTGGGTGTTCAAGGGCGAGATCCTCGAGCACGACCCGATGGCTTCGGAACGCCGCGCGACCGAGGGCGATCATGCGCATGGCGGTGCCGCCGGTGGCGAGCGCGAACGCGGCCGCCGTCGCGAAAACGCCTGAGACATTTGAGAATTTGGAGTTAGAACGATGCTGCAGCCAAAGCGCACAAAGTTCCGCAAGCAGTTCAAGGGCCGTATCCACGGTACCGCCAAGGGCGGCACCAACCTGGATTTCGGCGGTTTCGGGCTGAAGGCGCTTGAGCCGAACCGCGTCACCGCGCGCGAGATCGAGGCGGCCCGCCGCGCGATCACCCGCGAGATGAAGCGCGCCGGCCGCGTCTGGATCCGGGTGTTCCCGGATCTGCCGGTCACCTCGAAGCCGACCGAAGTGCGCATGGGTAAGGGCAAGGGCGCCGTCGACTATTGGGCGGCGCGCGTCAAGCCTGGCCGCATCATGTTCGAGATCGACGGCGTCAGCGAAGAGACGGCGCGCGAGGCGCTGCGTCTCGGCGCTGCCAAGCTCTCGGTCAGGACGCGCTTCGTACAGCGCATCGCAGAATAAGGACGGGCCGATCATGAAAGCCGAAGACATCCGGACCAAGACCCAGGACCAGCTGACCGACGACCTGGCCAGCCTGAAGAAGGAGCAGTTCAACCTGCGCTTCCAGAAGGCCACCGGTCAGCTCGAGAAGACCGCACGCGTGAAGCAGGTCCGCAGGGACATCGCGCGCATCAAGACCATCGCCGCGGAAAAGTCCGCGGCCAAGAAGGCTTAAGGACGAAAACCATGCCAAAGCGCATTCTGCAGGGCACCGTCGTCAGCGACAAGAACGAGAAGACGGTTGTCGTCAAGGTCGAACGGCGCTTCACGCATCCCGTGATGAAGAAGACCGTGCGCATGACCAAGAAGTACAAGGCGCACGACGAGAACAACGCCCACAAGGTCGGCGACCAGGTGTTCATCCAGGAATCGAAGCCGATTTCGAAGGATAAGCGCTGGATCGTCGTGTCTTCGGACCAGGCGTAAACAAACGAATTTTGGACAGACCGGGGAGGGGCTTCGAGCCCGTCCCGTTAGAAAAGAAGAAGGCGGCCAGTCATGATTCAGATGCAAACAAACCTCGACGTCGCGGATAATTCCGGCGCCCGTCGTGTCATGTGCATCAAGGTGCTGGGCGGCTCGAAGCGGAAATACGCTTCCGTCGGCGACATCATCGTGGTGTCGATCAAGGAAGCCATTCCGCGCGGCCGCGTGAAGAAGGGCGATGTGATGAAGGCGGTCGTGGTTCGCACGGCCAAGGACATCCGTCGCCCGGACGGCAGCGTGATCCGTTTCGACAAGAACGCGGCCGTTCTCGTCGACAACAAGAAAGAGCCGATCGGCACGCGTATCTTCGGACCGGTTCCGCGCGAACTCCGCGCCAAGAACCACATGAAGATCATCTCGCTCGCGCCAGAAGTGCTGTAAGGAGCCGGACCAATGCAGAAGATTAGAAAAGGCGACAAGGTCGTCGTGCTGGCCGGCAAGGACAAGGGCCGTTCGGGCGAAGTCCTCTCGGTGCAGCCGAAGGACGACACCGCGCTGGTGCGTGGCGTCAACATGATCCGTCGTCACCAGAAGCAGTCCCAGTCCCAAGAGGGCGGGATCATCACCAAGGAAGCGCCGATCAACCTGTCGAACATCGCGCTGGCCGACCCCAAGGATGGCAAGCCGACCCGCGTCGGTTTCATCTTCCAGAAGGACGGCAAGAAAGTGCGCGTCGCCAAGCGCTCGGGAGAAGTCATCAATGGCTAAGGCTGAAACCAAGCAGGCGACTGCCAAGAACGAGCCGCGCCTCAAGAAGGTCTACAACGAGACCATCCGCAAGGCGCTGCAGGAGCAGTTCGGCTACGACAACGACATGCAGGTTCCGCGCCTCGACAAGATCGTGCTGAACATGGGCGTTGGCGAGGCGACCGGCGATTCGAAGAAGCCTTCGGTCGCCGCCGAAGACCTGGCGCTGATCGCCGGCCAGAAGGCCGTCGTCACCCGCGCCCGCAACTCGATCGCCGGCTTCAAGGTGCGCGAGAACATGCCGATCGGCGCCAAGGTCACGCTGCGCAAGGAACGCATGTACGAGTTCCTCGACCGCCTCGTGAACATCGCGCTGCCGCGCGTCCGCGACTTCCGCGGGCTGAACCCGAAGAGCTTTGACGGCCGTGGCAACTACGCCATGGGCATCAAGGAACACATCGTGTTCCCGGAGATCAACTACGACAAGGTTGATCAGGTCTGGGGCATGGACGTCATCGTTTGTACGACGGCGAAGACGGACGACGAAGCCAGGGCTCTGCTCAAGGCTTTCAACTTCCCCTTCCGCCAGTAACGGCAGCGAAAAAGGAAAAATCTGAAATGGCAAAGACCAGCTCAGTCGAGAAGAACAACAGGCGCCGGAAGCTTGCGGACCAGTATGCCGCCAAGCGTAACGCGCTGAAGGCCATCGTCATGGATCAGTCCAAGCCGATGGAAGAGCGTTTCCGCGCCCAGTTGAAGCTGTCGGCACTGCCGCGCAACTCGGCCAAGATCCGCATCCGCAACCGCTGCGAAGTCACGGGGCGTCCGCGCGCCTACTATCGCAAGCTCAAGGTTTCGCGTATCGCGCTTCGCGATCTTGGCAACAACGGCCAGATCCCGGGCCTGGTCAAGTCGAGCTGGTAAGGAGGACATTGAGATGTCATTGAGCGATCCTCTCGGCGATATGCTGACCCGCATCCGCAACGCCTATGGCCGCAAGAAGTCGAGCGTCTCGACTCCGGCCTCGCGTCTGCGCACCCGCGTCCTCGACGTGCTGAAGGCTGAAGGCTATATCCGCGACTACAGCCAGACCGACTTCGAGAACGGCAAGTCCGAAATCGAAATCGAGCTGAAGTATTTCGACGGCGCGCCGGTCGTGCGCGAAATCGCCCGCGTCTCGAAGCCGGGCCGCCGCGTCTATGTCTCGGCCAAGTCGATCCCGCAGGTCGCCAACGGCCTCGGCATCGCCATCCTTTCGACGCCGAAGGGCGTGATGGCCGACCACGAAGCGCGCGAGCAGAATGTCGGCGGTGAAATCCTCTGCCAGATCTTCTGATCCGGCGCGTGAGATCGAAAGCGGTATCCGGTTTTCGGGAACGCTCGAAAACTGGAACCTGAACCAAGAGAAGTGACGAGGACAACAAAATGTCTCGTATTGGAAAGAAACCCGTTTCGCTGCCGCAGGGCGTGACCGCGACCGTCAACGGCCAGACCGTGACGGCGAAGGGCCCCAAGGGCGAGCTGAAGTTCGTGGTCAATGACGAAGTGCTGGTCAAGCTGGAAGGCACCGAGATCGCCGTTCAGCCGCGCGACCAGACCAAGACCGCCCGCGCCAAGTGGGGCATGTCGCGCACGCAGATCGTCAACATCCTTCAGGGTGTCAAGGACGGCTTCGAGAAGCGGCTCGAGATCACCGGCGTCGGCTATCGCGCCGCCATGCAGGGCAAGAACCTGCAGCTGGCGCTCGGCTTCAGCCATGACGTGATCTACGAGACCCCGCAGGGCATCACGATCACGGTGCCGAAGCCGACGGAAATCACGGTCACCGGCATCGACAAGCAGCAGGTCGGCCAGGTTGCCGCCGAGATCCGCGAGTATCGCGGCCCCGAGCCCTACAAGGGCAAGGGCGTGCGCTACGCCGGCGAGAAGATTGTCCGCAAGGAAGGCAAGAAGAAGTAAGACTGCAACGCCGCGGGGAGCGGCCGCGGGAGGCTTGGCCTACCGCACAGGGTTGCCCCCGGCTACTGAAGGCAAGGAACTGACATTATGGCTAGCCCGAAAGAAACCACCCAACGCCGTGCGCAGCGCGTGCGCCGTCAGCTCAAGAAGGTCGCCGGCGAGCGTCCGCGGCTGTCGGTCCACCGCACCTCGAAGAACATCTACGTCCAGGTCATCGACGATGCCCAGGGCCGCACCCTGGCCGCCGCCTCGACGCTGGAGAAGGACCTCAAGGGTTCGCTCAAGACGGGCGCCGACACCGCTGCCGCTGCCGCGGTCGGCAAGCTGATCGCCGAGCGCGCTTCGAAGGCCGGCGTCAAGGAAGTCGTCTTCGATCGCGGCCCGTACATCTATCACGGCCGCGTCAAGGCGCTGGCCGACGCTGCCCGCGAAGGTGGCCTGAGCTTCTAAGCTTGGTCCCGAAAAGTTGCAGACTTTTCGGATAGGATCATGCAAGGAAGAAAATGATTTTTCACCGCCGGCGACCCAAAAGTGGCGCCGGCATTTCAGCAACCCGTGCTTCCGGAAAAGAACAAGGAACAGGATATGGCACAGGAACGTAGGGAAGGCGGCCGCGGCCGCGAGCGTGATCGCGAAGAGCGCGATGACGGCATGGTGGACAAGCTCGTCCACATCAACCGCGTCGCCAAGGTGGTTAAGGGCGGCCGGCGTTTCGGCTTCGCCGCTCTCGTCGTCGTCGGCGACCAGAAGGGCCGCGTCGGCTTCGGCCACGGCAAGGCGCGCGAAGTGCCGGAAGCGATCCGCAAGGCGACCGAGTCGGCCAAGCGCGACATGATCTTCGTGCCGCTGCGCTCGGGCCGCACGCTGCATCACGACGTCGAGGGCCGCTGGGGCGCCGGACGCGTTCTGCTGCGCGCCGCCAAGCAGGGTACTGGCATCATCGCCGGCGGCCCGATGCGCGCCGTCTTCGAGACGCTCGGCATGCATGACGTGGTCGCCAAGTCGATGGGTTCGTCGAACCCGTACAACATGGTTCGCGCCACCTTCGACGCGCTGAAGAGCCAGATGCATCCGAAGGATGTGGCTGCAGCGCGCGGCATCAAGTACTCGACCCTTCAGGCCCGCCGCGGCAATGCCGTTGCGGCTGAAGAATAGTCGACGCTGACCAGGGATCCAGACCATGGCCAAGAAAGCTACCAAGACCATCACCGTCGAGCAGATCGGCTCGCCGATCCGCCGGCCGAAGGAGCAGCGCGCTACGCTGGTCGGCCTCGGCCTCAACAAGATGCACAAGCAGCGCACGCTGGAAGACACGCCCTCCGTGCGCGGCATGATCGCTGCCGTCCAGCATCTCGTCCGCGTCGTGGACGAGGGCTGAGCACAAGCGCAGGAGAACGAAGATGAAACTCAACGATCTGCGTGACAAGGACGGCGCCACGCACTCCAAGAAGCGCCTGGGCCGCGGTATCGGCTCCGGCTCGGGCAAGACCGCCGGTCGCGGCGTCAAGGGCCAGAAGGCGCGCTCCGGTGTCGCCATCAACGGCTTCGAGGGTGGCCAGATGCCGCTCTACCGGCGCCTGCCGAAGCGCGGCTTCAACAACCTGTTCGGCAAGAGCTTCACGGTCGTGTCGCTGGCCCGCATCCAGGCTGCGGTCGACGCCAAGAAGCTCGACGCCAAGGCAACGGTGACGGCCGAAGCGCTGGTCGCGGCCGGCGTCATCCGCCGCGTCAAGGACGGCGTGCGCGTGCTCTCGGACGGCGAGCTCAAGGCGAAGCTTGCCTTCGACGTGGCGGGCGCCTCCAAGGCCGCCATCGAGAAGATCGAGAAGGCCGGCGGTTCGGTGAAGGTGCCGGAAAAGGCCGCCGCCGAGTAACGGCGATTTGAAGCGCGGTCGGCAAGAGCGGACCTCGTTTTTGCTCCCGATCGCGCTTTGATCTGATCAATATGGCGGCCGCGTCAACGCGGCCGCTTGCATGTTTACGGTCCGGAGCTTATCTCGTGAGCTTCGGTGACACGCGCCGCCTGAGCTGCGGGCATCGAGCGTGACATAGCAATCAAAGAAGTAGAGCATGATGTTGTCCGAAAACCGCTCCACACTTTTCGGCATCATGCTCTAGCGGAGAATCAGGCATGGCTTCGGCTGCTGAACAACTAGCCTCGAATCTGAATTTTTCGGCCTTCGCCAAGGCCGAGGACCTGAAGAAACGCATCTGGTTCACCATCGGCGCGCTGCTCGTCTATCGGCTCGGCACCTATATCCCGCTGCCCGGCATCAATCCGGACGCTTTCGCCCAGGCCTTCTCCTCGCAGAGCAAGGGCGTGCTCGGCATGTTCAACATGTTCGCCGGCGGCGCCGTGCAGCGCATGGCGATCTTCGCGCTGGGCATCATGCCCTACATCTCCGCCTCCATCATCATGCAGCTGATGACCTCGGTCATCCCATCGCTGGAAGCGCTGAAGAAGGAAGGCGAGCAGGGCCGCAAGATCATCAACCAGTACACGCGCTACGGCACCGTGCTTTTGGCGCTGGTGCAGGCCTATGGCATCTCCGTCGGGCTGGAAGGCGGCAACGGCATCGTCAACGATCCCGGCATGTTCTTCCGCATCTCGACTGTGGTGACGCTGGTCGGCGGCACCATGTTCCTGATGTGGCTCGGCGAGCAGATCACCGCGCGCGGCATCGGCAACGGCATTTCGCTGATCATCTTCTCCGGCATCGTCGCCGGCCTGCCGCGCGCCATCTCCGGCACGCTGGAACTCGGCCGCACCGGCGCGCTGTCGACCGGCCTGATCCTGGCGATCATCGTTTTGGCCATCGTCGTCATTGCGCTCATCGTGTTCTTCGAGCGCGCGCAGCGCCGCCTGCTGATCCAGTACCCGAAGCGCCAGGTCGGCAACCGCATGTTCCAGGGCGATACCTCGCACCTGCCGCTGAAGCTCAACACGTCGGGCGTCATCCCGCCGATCTTCGCGTCGTCGCTGTTGCTCCTGCCGGCAACAGTCGCCGGCTTCTCGCAGACGACCAACATGCCCGCCTGGGCGAGCACGATCCTTGCCTCGCTCGGCCACGGCCAACCGCTCTACATGGCGTTCTACGCGGCGATGATCGTGTTCTTCGCCTTCTTCTACACGGCGATCGTCTTCAACCCCAAGGACACCGCCGACCAGCTCAAGAAGCATTCCGGCTTCATTCCGGGCTACCGCCCGGGCGAGCGCACCGCCGATTACATCGACTATGTTCTCACGCGCATCACCGTCATCGGCGCCATCTACCTGGTGCTGGTGTGCCTGCTGCCCGAATTCCTGATTTCAGCGACTGGCGTACCATTCTACCTTGGTGGCACATCGCTTCTGATCGTGGTCAGTGTAACGCTCGATACGGTGGCGCAGATCCAGGGTCACCTGATCGCGCACCAGTATGAGGGCCTGATCAAGAAGTCGAAGTTGCGCGGGGGGAAGAGGACCAGATGAGGCTGATATTGCTTGGACCGCCGGGGGCGGGCAAGGGGACGCAAGCGCAAAGACTGGTAGAGAAATACCGCATACCGCAGCTCTCGACCGGCGACATGCTGCGTGCGGCCGTACAGGCCGGCACGGAAGTGGGCAAGCGGGCCAAGGCGGTGATGGATGCCGGCGAACTGGTGTCGGACGCCATCGTCAACGCGATCGTGGCCGAGCGCATCGATCAGGCCGACTGCGCAAATGGCTTCATCCTCGACGGTTACCCGCGCACGCTGGTTCAGGCCGATGCGGTTGAATCGATGCTCGCCGACCGTGGCCTCCATCTCGATGCCGTCATCGAACTCGTGGTCGACGACAAGGCGCTGGTTGGACGAATCGTCAAGCGCGCCGAGGATGCCAAGGCCGCCGGCCAGCCGGTGCGCAAGGACGACAATCCGGCTGTGTTCGAGGAGCGCCTGCGGGAGTACTACAAGAAGACCGCGCCGCTGATCGGCTACTATTACGCCAAGGGCAGGCTGAAGAGCGTCGACGGCATGGCCGACATAGACGCGGTGACGCGCGAGATCGAAACGGTGCTCAAATCCGTCACCCAGGCGGCGGCATAGAGAAAACAGACGATTGCGCTTGACTGTAGCGGTCCGCTGGGGTATGGCGGCCCGTCTTCCATCAGGCATAGGCTTTGCTTGTCCGCAAGGGCAAGGCAGCCGCTTTGAACTGGAAACTCCCGCAAGGGCCGGCCTCCACCGGACGCGGGGCAACTTGAAGCGCCGGCGTGTCCGGCCCATATGGAGATGAGAGAAGATGGCTCGTATAGCCGGCGTCAACATTCCGACCAACAAGCGCGTCGTCATTGCGCTTCAGTACATTCACGGCATTGGCAAGAAGTTCGCCCAGGAGATCGTCGACAAGGTCGGCATCCCGGCCGAGCGCCGCGTCAACCAGCTGACCGACGCGGAAGTGCTGCAGATCCGCGAGACGATCGACCGCGACTACCAGGTCGAAGGCGACCTGCGCCGCGAAGTGTCGATGAATATCAAGCGGCTCATGGATCTCGGCTGCTATCGCGGCCTGCGTCACCGCCGCTCGCTGCCGGTCCGCGGCCAGCGCACGCATACCAATGCGCGCACCCGCAAGGGCCCGGCGAAGTCGATCGCCGGCAAGAAGAAGTAATTAGGGGAATAAGGGAGTAGGGGAGTAAGGCGGTAGGGAATAGTCCGAAAATCGGATCATTTGTTTCCCTACTCCCTTACTTCCCTATTCCCCTACTCCCTTACCAAGGTGGAGCCGCTGGCATTACGGCGGTGTAGAGATCAACTGAAAGGACTACCATGGCCAAGGAAGCCGCTCGTGTTCGCCGTCGCGAACGCAAGAATATCTCGTCGGGCGTTGCCCACGTCAATTCGACCTTCAACAACACGATGATCACCATCACCGACGCGCAGGGCAATTCGATCGCCTGGTCGTCGGCCGGCGCCCAGGGCTTCAAGGGTTCGCGCAAGTCGACCCCGTTCGCCGCCCAGATGGCCGCCGAGGACGTCGCCAAGAAGGCGCAGGAACACGGCATGCGCATGCTCGAGGTCGAGGTCTGCGGGCCCGGCTCGGGTCGTGAATCGGCGCTGCGCGCGCTGCAGGCCGCCGGCTTCACCATCACCTCGATCCGTGACGTGACGCCGATCCCGCACAATGGCTGCCGCCCGCGCAAGAAGCGCCGCGTCTAAGGAACTATCGAACGCCGCGCGAACGCCAAAAAGCGTTCCTCCGCGGCATTCCAGGTCGCCCGCCACGATTGGATGGTGGCGGGGCAACGGAAGGAAAGCATCATGATCCAGAAAAACTGGCAGGAACTGATCAAGCCGAACAAGATCGAGTTCTCGTCGAAGAAGAAGACGCTGACCACGCTGGTCGCCGAGCCGCTCGAGCGCGGCTTCGGCCTCACGCTGGGCAACGCGCTGCGGCGCGTGCTTCTGTCTTCGCTGCGCGGCGCGGCCGTCACCGCGGTGCAGATCGACGGCGTCCTGCATGAATTCTCGTCCATCGCCGGCGTGCGCGAGGACGTGACCGATATCGTGCTCAACATCAAGGAAATCGCCATCCGTATGGAAGGCGACGGCCCGAAGCGCATGGTCGTTCGCAAGCAGGGCCCGGGCGCCGTGCTGGCCGGCGACATCCAGACGGTCGGCGACGTCGAGATCCTCAACCCCGACCACGTCATCTGCACGCTGGACGAGGGCGCCGAGATCCGCATGGAGTTCACCGTCGACACCGGCAAGGGCTATGTGCCGGCCGAGCGCAACCGCGCCGAGGACGCGCCGATCGGCCTGATCCCGGTCGACAGCCTCTACTCGCCGGTCAAGAAGGTCTCCTACAAGGTCGAGAACACCCGCGAGGGCCAGGTCCTCGACTATGACAAGCTGACCATGACCATCGAGACCGACGGCTCGATCTCGGGCGAGGACGCGGTGGCTTTTGCCGCTCGCATCCTGCAGGACCAGCTCGGCCTGTTCGTCAACTTCGACGAGCCGCAGAAGGAAGTCGCCGCCGAAGCCGTCACCGAGCTTGCCTTCAACCCGGCGCTGCTCAAGAAGGTCGACGAGCTGGAGCTCTCGGTGCGTTCCGCCAACTGCCTGAAGAACGACAACATCGTCTATATCGGCGACCTGATCCAGAAGACCGAAGCCGAGATGCTGCGCACCCCGAACTTCGGCCGCAAGTCGCTGAACGAGATCAAGGAAGTCTTGGCGGCGATGGGCCTGCACCTCGGCATGGAAGTGCCGGACTGGCCGCCGGAAAACATCGAAGACCTCGCAAAGCGTTACGAAGACCAATATTGAGCATGAATTCCAAGGATCGGCGGCGTGAGCCGCCAGATCCGACGGTCATGCGGAAAACCATCAGAGGCCGTGGCCTCTTGAACAACTGAAGAAGGAAAAGAGCCATGCGCCACGGTTTCAAAGGCCGTCGTTTCGCCCGCAGTGTAAGCCACCGCAAGTCGATGTTCGCCAACCTCGCAGTCTCGCTGCTCGAGCACGAGCAGATCGTCACCACTCTGCCGAAGGCTAAGGACCTGCGTCCGATCGTCGAGAAGCTGGTGACGCTCGGCAAGCGCGGCGATCTGCATGCGCGCCGTCAGGTGATCGCCCAGATCGGCAATGAGGGCGTCGTCAAGCGCCTGTTCGAGACGATCGCGCCGCGCTACGCCTCCCGCAACGGCGGCTACCTGCGCATCATGAAGGCGGGCTTCCGTCACGGCGACAATGCCGCGATGGCGGTCATCGAGTTCGTCGACCGCGACACCTCGGCCAAGGGCGCCGGCGACCGCGCCCGCATCGAAGCCGAAGGTACCGAAGAGGAAGTCGCGGCCGCCTGAGGCTGGGCTTTTCGCAAGTGTTCAAAGGGGCCCTGTGGGCCCCTTTTTACATTCTGAAATCGGCGCTTGGCGTTTCCGACAATTTCGTCGGCCGACGCCCGTGCTTTTGCGCGACAATTATCGGATTTCGGTGCATTAGCCTTTCATTCTGCACAATCGTCGGGACAATGGCGCCCGATTTGGAGGATTCGGAATGCGCATGAAACGGCTGTCCCTTGTTCTGATCTCGGCCTTGCTGGCGTTCGCGCCGGCGGCCAGGCAGGCGCTGGCCGAGGACGCCGCCAAGCCCGCCGATCCCGGCCTGTCCGACGTGCTGACCGATCTTCTCCATGGCGTCGAAGGCGAGAACGCCACCTCCGGACCCGACAAGCGCGTGCCGTTCGGCCGCGAGGAGGTGCAGCTCTCGTTCGCGCCTTTGGTCAAGCAGACGGCGCCGGCCGTGGTCAACGTGTATGCCTCGCAGACCGCCAAGGTGACGTCGCCTTTCGAGGGCGATCCCTTCTTCGAGGAATTCTTCGGCCGCGCGCAGCCGCGCGCGCAATCCTCGCTGGGCTCTGGCGTGCTGGTCGACCCGAGCGGTGTCATCGTCACCAACTACCACGTCATCAAGGATGCCGACGAGGTGAAGGTGGCGACCGCCGACGGGCGCGAGTTCACCAGCAAGGTCATGCTCAAGGATGAGACGCTCGATCTCGCCGTGCTCAAGATCTCCGCCGACAAGCCGTTCCCGGTGATCGCCATCGGCGATTCCGACGCGCTCGAGGTCGGCGATCTGGTGCTGGCGATCGGCAATCCGTTCGGTGTCGGCCAGACCACCACCAGCGGCATCGTTTCGGCGCTGGCCCGCAGCCATATCGGCGTTTCGGATTCGGGCTATTTCATCCAGACCGACGCCGCCATCAATCCCGGCAATTCCGGTGGCGCGCTGATCAACATGGGCGGCCAGCTGGTCGGCATCAACACGGCGATCTACAGCCGCAGCGGCGGCTCGATCGGCATCGGTTTCGCCATCCCCGCCAATATGGTGCGGGCGTTCGCCGACGCGGCCAAGGCCGGTCTCGATTTCTTCGAGCGGCCCTATGTCGGCGCCGAGTTCGAGGCGGTGACGCCGCAGATCGCCGAATCGCTCGGCATGGAAAAGCCGACCGGCGCGCTGGTCTCGTCGGTCGATGCTGCCGGGCCGGCGGGCAAGGCTGGGCTGAAGCCCGGCGATGTCGTGCTCTCGCTCAACGGCACGACCGTCGAAAGCATCGAGGCGCTGGATTATCGTATGGCGACGTTGTCGATCGGCACCAAGGCCAGCTTCGCCGTGCTCAGCAAGGGCCAGCAGGCGACGATGGATATCGCGCTGGAGCGCGCGCCGGAAGGCGCCAAGGCCACCGAGGTGACGCTGCATGGCCGCAGCCCGTTCGCCGGCGCCAAGGTGGCGGAGCTGTCGCCGCGGCTGGCGCAGCGGCTCGGCCTGCGCACCGACCTCAAGGGGGTCGCCGTGGTCGACATCAATCGCGATTCGCCGGCCGCCGATTTCGGCTTCCAGCCGGGCGACATCGTGCGCGAGGTGAACGGCACGACTGTCGACACGGCGGCGACGCTGGCGCAGGTAGCCCAGCAGGACACGCGCTGGTGGCGCTTTACCGTCGAGCGCGGCGGGCAGATACTGCGCCAGGTGTTGCGTTATTGAGGCGATCCAGGGATCGTCCTCCAGCTTTGAAGACCGTTCATGGCCGATTTGTTCAGCGTCGATGAACCGGAAAAGGCGCCGCCCGGCCGGCCGCTGGCCGACCGGCTGCGCCCGAAAAACCTCGGCGAGGTCGTTGGCCAGGAGCATCTGACCGGTCCGGATGGCGCGCTGACCAGGCTGATCGATTCCGGCTCGCTCGGCTCGATGATCTTCTGGGGCCCGCCAGGCACCGGCAAGACCACGGTGGCCCGGCTGCTGGCCGGCGAGACCAAGCTTGCGTTCGAGCAGATATCGGCGGTGTTTTCCGGAGTCGCCGACCTCAAGAAGGTGTTCGAGGCAGCGAAGCTGCGCCGCGGCAACGGCCGCCAGACCTTGCTATTCGTCGACGAGATCCATCGCTTCAACCGGGCTCAGCAGGACGGCTTTCTGCCGGTAATGGAAGACGGCACCGTCGTGCTGGTCGGCGCCACCACGGAAAACCCGTCCTTCGAGCTGAACGCCGCGCTTTTGTCGCGCGCGCGCGTGTTGGTCTTCCGTTCGCTCGGCGAGGACAGCATCGCCAAGCTGCTGGCGCGGGCGGAGGAGACCGAGGGCAGGGCGCTGCCGCTCGACGACGAGGCGCGGGCCATGCTGATCCGCATGAGCGACGGCGACGGCCGAGCTTCGCTGACGCTTGCCGAAGAAGTGTGGCGCGCCGCCAAGCCGGGCGAGGTGTTCGGGCCGGAGGGCCTGCAGCGCATCATCCAGCGCCGCGCGCCGATCTACGACAAGGGTCAGGACGGTCACTACAATCTGATCTCGGCGCTGCACAAATCGGTGCGCGGCTCCGATCCGGACGCGGCCCTCTACTATCTCGCCCGCATGTTCGACGCTGGCGAGGATCCGCTCTATCTCGGCCGCCGGCTGGTGCGCATGGCGGTGGAGGATATCGGGCTGGCCGACCCGCAGGCGCTGGTCATCGCCAATGCCGCGAAGGACGCCTACGACTATCTGGGTTCGCCCGAGGGCGAGCTCGCCTTCGCCGAGGCCGCCGTCTATCTCGCCACCGCGCCGAAATCCAACGCCGTCTACACCGCCTTCAAGGCGGCGACACAAGCGGCAAAGGAGCACGGCTCGCTGCTGCCGCCCAAGCACATCCTCAACGCGCCGACCAAGCTGATGAAGGAAGAGGATTACGGAGCCGGCTACCGCTACGACCACGACGAGCCCGACGCCTTTTCCGGCCAGGACTATTTCCCCGAAAAGATGGGCCGGCGCACCTTCTACGATCCGCCCGAGCGGGGCTTCGAGCGCGATATCAGGAAGCGGCTGGAATACTGGGCCAAGCTGCGCGGCGAGCGGGAAAGGTAGGCTGCTTCTCGCGGCTGGCCGTTTGCCGCGGTCCGTGCCTGGTCAGCCGGCAAGCGCCGCGCGGATCTTGCCCGCGTTTTCCGCCAGCACCTCGGGCTTTTCCATCTGTCCGCTGTGCGGCTTCAGGGGGACGCCTTCGAAGCGCGGGATGACATGGACATGCAGGTGGTAGACGGTCTGGCCCGAAGCCGGTTCGTTGAACTGCAGGATGGTGACGCCGTCGGCGCCGAAGGCTTTCTTGACCGCCTGCGCCAGCTTCTGAACGCCAATGAAGAGCGGCCCGAGCGTTGCCGTGTCGGCGTCGAGCAGATTGCGCGATGGCGCCTTCGGCACCACCAGCGTGTGGCCCTTTCCTTGCGGCATCACGTCCATGAAGGCGATGACCGCATCGTCTTCATAGACGCGGTGCGAGGGGATTTCGCCGCGCAGGATCTTCGCGAAGATGTTGCCGGGATCGTAGTCAGCCATGGCGGGCGCTCCTGATCATGGATGTCCTGCCTCGTGTAGCGAAGCCGTCATGGCGCGGCAAGGCAGGTCAGCCGAGATCGATTCATGCCCGCCTCGACCAGGGCGTGGCCTATTCGGCCAGATCCTTGCGGAACGGCGTGTGTTCCTCGAGATATTCGCCCATCCGCTCGACCTCGCGGCGCTCGCGGCGGAGATAATCGGCCACCGCGTTGCGCAGGCCTGGATGCGCGATGTAGTGCGCCGAGTGCATGGTCACGGGGCGGTAGCCACGCGCCAGCTTGTGCTCGCCCTGCGCGCCGGCTTCCACCACCTTCAGCCCGCGCTCGATGGCGAAGTCGATCGCCTGGTGGTAGCAGACCTCGAAATGCAGGAAGGGGTGGTCCTCGATGCAGCCCCAGTTGCGTCCGTAGAGCGCGTCCGAGCCGATGAAGTTGATGGCGCCGGCGATGTAGCGGCCGTTGCGCTTGGCCATCACCAGCAGGATGTCGTCGGCCATGCGCTCGCCGATCAGCGAGAAGAACTGGCGGTTCAGATAGGGCCGCCCCCATTTGCGGCTGCCGGTATCCATGTAGAAGGCGAAGAAGTCGTCCCAGGCCTTCTCGGTCAGGTCCTTGCCGGTCAGCCAGTCGATGGTGATGCCGTCCACCAGCGCCTCGCGCCGCTCCTTCTTCATCGCCTTGCGTTTGCGCGAGGCAAGCGTGGCGAGGAAATCGTCATAGCTCGAAAAGCCTTCATTGAAGAAATGGAACTGCTGGTCGGTGCGGTGCAGGAAGCCGGCTGCTTCCAGCGTCGCGACATCGCTTTCCGAGGCGAAGGTGACATGCGCCGAGGACACGCCGAGCCTGTCGGTCACCATCTTCAGGCCGGCGGCGAGGCCGGCCTTCACGGCGCTATCGTCCTCGCCCTTGCTGACCAACAGGCGAGGGCCGGTGACTGGCGTGAACGGCACGGCGCTTTGCAGCTTCGGATAGTAACGACCACCGGCGCGCTCGAACGCATCCGACCAGCCATGATCGAAGACATATTCGCCCTGGCTGTGCGATTTGAGATAGCACGGCACGGCGCCCAGCAGCCTGCCTTGCGCCGTCTCCAGCCGCAGGTGATGGCCCTGCCAGCCGGTGCGGCGCACGGCGCAGCCGGACTCTTCAAGCGCGCTCAAAAAGGCGAATGAAACGAGAGGGTTATAGCCGGTTTCCTCGTCGCCGCGCGCGGTCCCGGCAAAGCCGTTCCACTCGTCGCAGGTGAAGGCGCCGATGCCGGAGGCGACGCGGATCGAAAACTCCGCATTCGCCATCTGACCATCATCGTCATCACCCTGATCCATGAGGCTTATTTAAGCTCCATCCGGGGCCGCGCAAGCCTGGATCACGCCACCTTTACGAGATCGGGTTCGAAACCCTCGAAGGTCATCTGGTCGGCATATTTGAAGGTGAGGTCCACCGCCGGCTGGTCATGCACGGTCCAGGTGATGACCGGCATTTTCAGCCGCTGGCGCACAAAGCTGACGAAGGGGTTGGGCAGGTCGCCGGCGGCATAGGAGGTGAAGGCGATGTCATGCGCCAGCATGGCGAAATGTGCCTCTATCAGCTGGTTGTCCTTGCCGTAGGCGGTAAGCCCGCCAGGAATGCCGGGCGCGTCCTTCGGGAAATCGCGGATCAGCCAGTGGTCGAACGACATGATCGCCGCCTTGCCCTTGTAGCGCTTGAGCATCTTGCCGACGCTCGCCACAAGGCCCTGGTCGTAGCCCGGCGTGCCCTTCAGTTCGACCACCAGCGGCACGCGGCCGTCGATCAGGTCGAGCGCCTGCTGCAGCGTCGGCACATGATCGGCCGTGCCGCCGACCTTGAGCGCCGAGAGCTCCGCCGCGGTGCGCTGCCAGACGAAGCCGTCCTCGCCGGTCAGCCGCTTGATGTCGCCATCATGGATGACGACGGGAACGCGGTCCGACGAGAGATGCACGTCGCATTCGATCGCGTAGCCGCGCTCGGCGGCGGCTGCGAAGGCCGACAGCGTGTTCTCCCAGCGCGTCTTGTTCATGTCGTGGAAGCCGCGGTGGGCCACGGGCCGGGCGGTCAGCCAGGAAAGATCGGTCATGATGTCAGTCCGGCTCATTCGACTTCGAAGATCGCTTCGATTTCCACCGCAGCGTTGAGCGGCAGCGAGGCGGTACCGACGGCGGAGCGGGCGTGCTTGCCGCTTTCGCCCAGTACCGCGACCAAGAAATCGGAAGCGCCGTTGGCGACCAGATGCTGCTCGACGAAGTCGGGCGCCGAGGCGACGAAGACGGTGATCTTGACCAGGCGCCGGATCTTCCCGAGATCGCCGAGCGCTGCCTTGGCCTGCGCCAGGATGTTGATGGCGCAGTATTTTGCGGCTTCCTTGCCGGCCGCCGTATCGACGTCGCGGCCGAGCAGGCCGCTCGCCTGCAGCTTGCCGTCCTTGAGCGGCAACTGCCCCGCCGTGAACAGCAGATTGCCGGTCCGGCAATAGGGCACATAGTTGGCGGCCGGCGCGGCGGCGGCCGGAATCGTGACGCCGAGATCGCTTAGCCGCTTTTCGATTGTTTCGCTCATCGTATTTCCCTATTGCTTGAAGACGCAGCGCGAGCCGGGCCGAAATTGCTATTTTTGCCTCGCTTCCGCCATGACTTTTTTTAAGCTGGACCATCTTTCCCTGCGGCCTGCCATCAGCCGCGACGATCGGAGCACCATATGCGCGCAAAGCGCCTAGCATTCCCTGCCATCCTTGTGCCAGCGCTGTTCCTGGTGGCTCCCGCCTTTGCCGTTCCGGCGCTGCAGGCGCATCGCGCGGTCTACGACCTGACCCTCAACAAGGCATCCGACCGCTCCGGCATAACCGGTATTTCGGGCCGCATGGTGTACGAGTTCAATGGCTCGCCTTGCGAGGGCTACACGGTGAAATTCCGCTTCGTCACCCAGATCGTCACCAACGACAACACGCGCCTGACCGATCAGCAGACGACCACTTTCGAGGATGCCGAAGGCAAGACGTTCTCCTTCGTCACCAAGTCCTTCGTCGACCAGAACCTCGACAAGGAGGTCAAGGGCATGGCGACCAGGGAGGCCAAGGGCCTCAAGGTCGACATCGACAAGCCCGAGAAGAACAGCCTGGAGCTCGCCGCCACCCAATTCCCGACCCAGCATCTGGTGGAACTGATCGGCAAGGCCGAGAAGGGCGAGAGCTTCTACGAAACCAACCTGTTCGACGGGTCGGAAGACGCCAACAAGGTGATGACGACGACGGTCGTCGTCGGCAAGAAGACCGACGCCGACAAGACCGACCCGGAAGCGCCGGCGCTGGCCAAGCTCGCCGCCGACAAGTACTGGCCGGTCGACATCGCCTATTTCGACGAAACCGACAAAAGCGGCGAGGAGGTGCCGGAGTACCGGATCAGCTTCAAGCTGCACGAAAACGGCATCACCCGCGACCTGGTCATGGACTATGGCGACTTCTCGATGACCGGCAAGCTGGTCAACCTGTCGCTGTTCGACCAGTCGAAACCCTGTCCCGCATCGAAATAGCCAGAGGGCAAATCGTCTCGTCGGGGCCGTCGGCGCTGAAGAGGGAAGCGGCAAGCTTGATGGCGATCTATGTCGACGCGGCGATCTGGAAATGGGCCGGCCACCGCTGGTGCCATCTGATGGCCGACGACACCGACGAACTGCATCGCTTCGCCACCGAACTCGGCCTCAAGCGTTCGTCCTACCAGGGGCCGCCCAAGACATCGGCGCCGCACTATGACATAACCGGCTTCGAGCGCGACCGGGCCGTGCGGCTTGGCGCCATCGAATGCAGCCGCGAGGAGATCGTTGCGATCTTTCGCCGCGTGCGGGTGCCGAACGGGAAGATACGGCCATGACGCTGACGGCATTTCTGGCTTACTGCGCCGCGATCACGCTCGCCGCCGCCACGCCCGGCCCGGCAATGTTCGCGGTCATCACCAACGGCGTCTCGCGTGGCTTTGTCCGCGCCTTCATGGCCGGTGTCGGCATTGCCGCCGGCGACGCGGTGCTGGTGATCCTGGCGCTGCTCGGCCTGGTGGCGCTGGCCCAGACCTTCGAATGGGTGTTCCTCGTCCTGAAATATGCGGGCGCTGCCTATCTGGTGTTCCTCGGCATCAGGATGTGGCGCTCGGCGGCTGCTCATGCGGAGGCGGCGCAGGCACCCCAGGCAAGGCTCTCCCGCTCGTTTTTCCTTGGCGCCTCAATCGCACTCGGCAATCCCAAGGCAATCCTGTTCCACGCCTCGATCATGCCGCTGATCCTCGACCTCGACACCATGACGTTCGCCGACGGGCTGCTGGTTGTCGCGGTCGTGATCAGCGTCAACATCGTCACCATGGGCGTCTACGCGGCACTCGCCGGGCGGGCCTCAGGCTGGTTCACGACGTCCAGGCGCATGCGGCTGATGAACAGGTTTGCCGGCGGCGCCATGATCGGCACGGGTGCGCTGATCGTCGCACGCTGATCGGCAGACGGCCGGGGCGCTTGCGTTTGTCGCGCATCCCCTCTATATGCGCGCTCATTCCACACACGGACTTTGGTGTCTGCCCGGGAGAAATCCGGCTGAAACCTCCGGTGGCGTTCGAGGACCACGGTCCGAAAATGCCTGTGTCCGTGGAGGCCAACCGGAAAGGAACTTGAGAATGGCTCTGCCTGATTTCAGCATGCGTCAGCTTTTGGAAGCTGGCATTCACTTCGGCCACCAGACCCACCGCTGGAACCCGAAGATGGCGCCCTACATCTACGGCGCCCGCAACAACATCCACATCATCGACCTGTCGCAGACGGTGCCGCTGCTGAACCAGGCGCTCAAGCAGGTGTCGGACACCGTCGCCAAGGGCGGCCGCGTGCTGTTCGTCGGCACCAAGCGCCAGGCGTCCGAAATCGTCGCCGACGCCGCGCAGCGCTCGGCCCAGTACTACGTCAACTCGCGTTGGCTCGGCGGCATGCTGACCAACTGGAAGACGATCTCGAACTCGATCCAGCGCCTGCGCAAGCTCGACGAGCTGCTGGCCGGCGAGGCCCAGGGCCTGACCAAGAAGGAACGCCTCAACCTCGACCGCGAGCGCGAGAAGCTCGACAAGGCGCTGGGCGGCATCAAGGACATGGGCTCGACGCCGGACCTGATGTTCGTCATCGACACCAACAAGGAAGCGATCGCCATCCTCGAGGCCAAGCGTCTCGGCATCCCGGTCGTCGCCATCATCGATTCGAACTGCGACCCGGACAAGATCGACTTCCCGATCCCCGGCAATGACGACGCGGCCCGCGCCATCCAGCTTTACTGCGACCTGATCGCCAAGGCTGCCATCGACGGCATCGCCCGCCAGCAGGGCGCGCTCGGCGTCGACATCGGCGCCTCGGTCGAGGCTCCGGTCGAGCCGGCGCTCGATGCTCCGGCGGCCGAGACCCCGGAAGCATAAATAGCGAAGGCCGGTTCCGGCCTTCATCTTTCCAATATCTTGGCGCGCTAAGCGCTGTCGCCGGGCGCATCATCGAGAATCGATGGTGCGTCGGCGCATTTGAAACAAAGAGGCGACAATGAGCATTTCGGCTGCACAGGTCAAAGAACTCCGCGACTTGACCGGCGCGGGCATGATGGACTGCAAGGCGGCGTTGAACGAGACCAACGGCAACATGGAAGAGGCCGTCGACTGGCTGCGCAAGAAGGGCATCTCCAAGGCCGACAAGAAGGCCGGCCGCACCGCCGCCGAGGGCCTGATCGGTGTCGATTCCGGCGTGCGCGAGGCTGCGGTCGTCGAGGTCAATTCCGAGACCGATTTCGTCGCCCGTAACGCTGCCTTCCAGGAAATCGTCGCCAACGTCGCCAAGGTGGCGCTCGCCTACGGCACCACCGAAGCGGTGGCCGCCGCCAAATATCCGGGCTCCGACAAGTCGGTCACCGAGACCATCAAGGACGCGGTCGGCACCATCGGCGAGAACATGGGCTTCCGTCGTTCGGCCAAGCTCAGCGTGCCGCACGGCGCGGTGGCGACCTATGTGCACAACGCCGTCGCCGACGGCCTCGGCAAGCTCGGCGTGCTGGTGGCGATCGAGACCACCGGCAACGAGCATGCCGCCAACGCCTTCGGTCGCCAGGTCGCCATGCATGTCGCCGCCACCAACCCGATGGCTCTGACCGCCGAGCAGATCGACCCGGCGGCCGTCGAGCGCGAGAAGGCGATCTTCTCCGACCAGGCGCGCCAGTCCGGCAAGCCGGAGGCGATCATCGAGAAGATGGTCGAAGGCCGTCTGCGCAAGTTCTACGAAGAGGTCGTGCTCCTCAAGCAGGCCTTCGTGCTCAATCCCGACATCACCGTCGAGAAGGCGCTGAAGGATGCCGAGAAGGAGATCGGCGCGCCGGCCAAGATCACTGCCTATCTGCGCTTCGCGCTCGGCGAAGGCATCGAGAAGGAAGAGACCGATTTCGCCGCGGAAGTCGCGGCGGCGGTCAAGAAATAGCCGAAGCACAAGTAAGGCTACAGAGCTCAGGCAGCACGGCCGGGCGTCCGCGAGGATGCCCGGCCGATTTCTTGTGCGGTATCGATGAAGGCCCTGAGCTTCGGCGCCATCGACGCCCGGCGCGGGAAATAGAGGAACAGGCCGGGTTCCTCTATCGCCGATTGCGGCAGGATCTGCACAAGGCGGCCGGCGGCGATGTGAGCGCGCACCAGCGGCTCGAAGACGTAGATGATGCCGACCCCGGCAAGCGCGAGGTCGATCGCGGCGAGCGAATCGGTGACGACTGCCGTGCCGTGCGTCTCCACCGAGACGTCCTTGCCGTCCTCGCTCAGGTCCCAGCGATAGAGCTCGCCGCTGCGCACGAGGCGGTAGCCGACGCAATTGTGGCTGGCGAGATCGGCCACGCTGGCGGGACGGCCGCGCCGCCCAACATAGGCCGGCGAAGCGGCCATCACGGCGCTGAATGGCGGCGTCAGCCGGACCGCCACCATGTCCTGCGCGATCATCTCGCCCAGCCTGATGCCGGCGTCGAAACCTTCGCCAACTATGTCGACGAGGCCCTGATCGGCAAACAGCTCGACGGTCACGTCCGGATAGCGTTCCGCCATTGCCGCCACCACGGGCGTCACCGCCAGGGGGATGGCGATATGGGAGACATTGATCCTGAGCAGCCCGGCCGGACGGCCGCCGATGCCGCGGATGCGGTCCATGCGTTCGGCGATGTCCTGCAGGGCAGGGGCCGCCGTCTCGATCAATGCCTTGCCGGCCTCGGTCAGCGAAACGCTGCGCGTCGTGCGGGCGAACAGCGGCTGGCCGATCCTTTCCTCGACAAGACGCACCGCATGGCTGACCGCCGACGGGCTCATGCCGAGCTCCGCCGCGGCAAGCGCGAAGCCGCCGCGCCGCGCCACGGCGACGACGACAGGCAGATGGCTGAGCAGATCGCGATCCATTGCTGAACGATATCGCATAGTCATTGCGAACAATGCAATCTTATCGATTCCGGCACATCAGCCCACATTGTCGCCAGAACCATCGGCAGCGGGCTGATGCACGAGGAGAAGATGAAATGAATGCGTTGAAGCACGTCACTTTCGCGGCCGGCATTGCGCTGGCGCCGGTCGATGCCGGCGGAGCGGAATCGTCCGACTGGCGCGCGCTCGCCGATGAGCGCACCATCATCCGCATCGCCGACGCCATCGACCGCGCCGTCGACGCACAGGACTGGCCGCTTGCCCGCAGTTACTTCGCGGATCGCGTCACGGTGGACTTCAGCAGCCTCTCCGGACAGCCGCCGGCCACCATCCCTTCCGACGAGTTGATCGGCACATGGTCGGCGAACCTCAAGGCAAGCAAGACCAGCCTGCACCTGCGCACCAACCACCAGGTGGCATTCGACGGCAATGGCGCCACAGTGTCGTCGAACGGCTACGCCTGGAACCGGATGGAAGGCAATGGCGACCCGCTCTGGGAAGTCTGGGGCACCTACGAACACCACCTGGCCCGCACGCAAGCCGGCTGGAAAGTGGATGGGTTCACGTTCCGCATGACGCATGAGCGCGGCAACCCGTGGGTCAAGGCCACTCCCGGCCGCTGAAAGGCGGCGTCAATCTGGATCGGAACAACACCATGACCATGAGCTACTACACGCTCGGCAACAGCGGCCTTCGGGTAAGTCGTCTCGCACTCGGCACCATGACGTTCGGCACCGAATGGGGCTGGGGAGCCGACCGGGAAACCGCCCGCTCGATGTTCGACGCCTATGTCGAGGCAGGCGGCAATTTCTTCGATACCGCTGACCTCTACACCAATGGCACGAGCGAGACCTGGCTCGGCGAATTCGTCGCCGAGCGCGGGCTGCGCGACAAGGCAGTGATCGCCACCAAGTTCACCATGAACACCGAGCCCGGCAATCCAAACAGCGGCGGCAATGGCCGCAAGAACATCATGCGCGCGGTGGAGGCCTCGCTCAGGCGACTCGGCACGGACTATATCGACCTCTACCTGCTTCACGTCTGGGACCGGCTGACGCCGGCCGAAGAGGTCATGCGCACGCTGGACGACCTGGTGCGCGCGGGCAAGGTGCGCCATATCGGCCTGTCGGACGTGCCGGCCTGGTATGCCGGTCGCGCCCAGGCGATTGCCGAATTGCGCGGCTACGAGCCGGTTTCGGCCTTGCAGCTCGAATATTCGCTCGCCGAACGTTCGATCGAGCATGAGTTCGTCCCCTTCGGCACGCGTCACGGGGCGGGCATCATGGTCTGGAGCCCGCTGGCCAGCGGCTTGCTCAGCGGCAAGTATCGGCCGGCGCAGGCCGGAAATGCCGGCCGGCTCGATGGGTTCCGCAACACCACCCATCCGGGGTTCCAGAAATTCACCGAGCGTAACTGGAAGATCGTGGCGGAGCTCGAAAAGGTTGCCGCCGAACTCGGCCGCAGCATGCCGCAGGTGGCGCTCAACTGGGTGGCGACGCAGCCGGGCATCGCCTCGGTCATCCTCGGCGCCACGAAGCTCGGCCAGCTGCAGGACAATCTCGGCGCGCTGGATTTTTCGATTCCCGCCGATCTTCGCGGCAGGCTGGACGAGGCGAGCCGGTCCCCCGCGCCATTCCCCTATTCCTATTTCGGTTTCGAGATACAGGGCCGCGTCACTGGCGGCGCCACGACAGGCGACAAACCTGCGGGCTATGCGTCGCCGGTGCTCATCGAAGGCGAAGCCGTCAGCGTTGCCAGCGACTGATTGGCCGCAGCCGGCGGGCGGGGATTGCGCAGGGCGCCGCGTGACATCGCGGCGCCCTTCGTGTATCGGAACTCGCATCGCGCCGCTGTTTTGGCGCGGCGCCTGCGCGAGGGCGGCCACCCCAGGCGCATCACACGCACAATGACGAGGTTCAGATGACGGCGAAGCCCCTCTACCGACGTGTCTTGCTGAAAGCGTCGGGCGAAGCGTTGATGGGCGAGCAGCATTTCGGCATCGATGTCTCGGTCGTCGACCGCATCGCCGCCGATATCGCCGAGGCGCGCGCGATGGGCATCGAGGTCGGTGTCGTCATCGGCGGCGGCAACATCTTTCGCGGCGTGGCGGTTGCGTCCAAGGGCGGCGACCGCGTCACCGGCGACCACATGGGCATGCTTGCCACCGTCATCAACTCGCTGGCGCTGCGCACTTCGCTGAACAAGATCGGCGTCGAGGCCGTGGTGCTGTCGGCGATCGCCATGCCGGAGCTTTGCGAGAGCTTCTCCCAGCGCCAGGCCACCGCCTACATGAATCAGGGCAAGGTCGTCATCTTCGCCGGCGGCACCGGCAATCCGTTCTTCACCACCGATTCGGCCGCGGCGCTGCGCGCCGCCGAAATCGGCGCCGACGCGCTGTTCAAGGGCACCCAGGTGGATGGCGTCTACTCCGCCGATCCCAAGAAGGACCCCGACGCGACCCGCTTCGAGCGCATCAGCCATGCCGAAGTGATCAAACGCGGGCTTTCGATCATGGATACGGCAGCGATTGCACTTGCGCGCGAAAACAACATTCCGATAATCGTCTATTCGATCCACGAGAAGGGTGGTTTTGGCGAGATTCTGAGGGGCGGCGGCCGCTGCACGGTCGTTGCGGACGATTGATCCGGAGCGTGATCCGAACCGGAAGCCCGCTAATGAAAGCGACAGCCGGTTTTCGGAACGATGCTCGAGCACGGGGCCGTTGCCCTGAACAGTGAACCCGGCAAACGGGTCGAGGAGACGATGATGAGTGGTGAGTTCGACGACCTCAAGCGGCGCATGGACGGGGCGATCGCCGCGTTCCGGCATGATCTTGCCTCGCTGCGCACCGGGCGCGCGTCCAGCAACCTGCTCGACGCGATCCAGGTCCAGGCTTACGGCACCTCGATGCCGATCAACCAGGTGGCGAACGTATCCGTGCCGGAGCCGCGCATGCTTTCGGTGTCGGTCTGGGACAAGGCGATGGTCGGCGCCGTCGACCGTGCGATCCGCGAATCCAATCTCGGCTTCAACCCGATCGTCGACGGCACCAATCTCAGGATCCCGCTGCCCGAACTCAACGAGCAGCGCCGCAAGGAACTGGTCAAGATTTCGCACGGCTATGCCGAGAATGCCCGCGTCGCTGTCCGCCATGTCCGCCGTGACGGCATGGATTTCCTCAAGAAGGCCGAAAAGGACGGCAATATCGGCGAGGACGATCACCGCAAGCGTTCCGACCAGGTGCAGAAACTGACCGATGAGATGATCAGCACCATCGACCATCTGCTTTCCGATAAGGAAGCTGAAATCATGCAGGTTTAGGGTCGGTCCTTCACCGGCCCGAAAGCGAGACCATGGCAACGCCCGCGCATGTCGCGATCATCATGGATGGAAATGGACGCTGGGCCAAGGCGCGCGGCATGCCGCGGCTTGCCGGCCATCGCGCCGGCGTCGAGGCCTTGCGCAAGACGGTGCGCGCCGCGCCTGGCCTCGGTATCTCGTTCCTGACCGTTTACGCCTTCTCGTCGGAAAACTGGTCGCGGCCCAAATCCGAGGTCAGCGACCTGATGGGCCTCTTGAAGCTGTTCATCCGCCGCGACCTTGCCGAACTGCACCAGAACGGCGTGCGGGTGCGAATCGTCGGCGACCGGTCAGGACTGCAGCCGGACATCAGGGGCCTGCTCCAGGAAGCCGAATCGCTCACCGCCGGCAACGAGTCGCTGACGCTGGTCATCGCCTTCAACTATGGCGGGCGTGACGAAATCGTGCGCGCGGCGCGCAAGCTTGCAGCCGCGGCCGTGCGCGGCGAGATCGACAGCGAGGCGATCACGGCGGAGTCCTTTGCCGGCGCGCTCGACACCGACGGCATTCCCGATCCCGAACTGGTCATCCGCACCAGCGGCGAGCTCAGGTTGTCCAACTTCCTCTTGTGGCAAGCGGCTTACAGCGAGCTGGTGTTCCTGCCTTGCTACTGGCCGGACTTCAGCCGCGAGCACCTGGCCGACGCGCTGCGCGACTTCGCCAGCCGCGAGCGCCGTTTTGGCGGGCTTGCCGCCCAAGACGTCGCTTCGTGAGCGGCGGCCAGATGAGCAACCTCCAGCTGCGCGTCATCTCGGCGCTCGTGCTGGCCGCCGTCACGCTCGGGCTCACCTGGCTCGGCGGCTTGCCGTTCCGCTTTCTCTGCACCTTCATCGTCTCCACCATTTTCTATGAGTGGTCACGCATGGCGCGCCCGGCAACCGGCGGTTCCCTGGGCTTCCTGCCGGAGGCGCTGCTGCTGGCCTTCATCGGCTTCCTGATAGCCGGCGTGCCGGCATCCTGGCTGCTCTCGCTCGTCGTGGTCATAGTTGTGGTCACGGCCGCCAGCGCTCAAATGCGCGGGGCGGCGCAATGGGATGCCGCCGGGCTGGCCTATGCGTCTCTCTCCGGCCTGTCGCTGGCGATGCTGCGCGACGGCGACCATTCCGGCCTGATTGCCATCCTCTTCCTGTTCGCCGTCGTCTGGGCGACCGACATAGCGGCTTATTTCGTCGGTCGCGCCGTCGGCGGCCCCAAGCTGGCGCCGTCGATCTCGCCCGGCAAGACGCAGAGCGGGGCGCTCGGCGGCGCCATTGGCGGCGTGATCGCGGGTGTGCTTCTGGCTTCGGTGGCCGGGGTCGGCAATCTCGGCATCCTTGGCCTTGTCGCCCTGGCTTTGTCGGTCGTCTCGCAAGCTGGCGACCTTTTCGAATCCTGGGTCAAGCGTCGCCATGGGCAGAAGGACTCGGGAAACCTGATACCCGGCCATGGCGGCGTCATGGACAGGGTGGACGGGCTTGTCGCGGCGGCGTTCGCCCTGTACGTCATCGGATGGATATCGGCGGGCGCCGATCATCCGGCACAGGGGCTGTTTCCGGTTTGAACCGCATGTCGTAGGGCGAGAGACGGGCTGCGCCACGGATTCGCCTGGATTGATGTCACAGTCGCGGCACGGCCTGCGTCGCGCACGATCTTGAGGACACGACTTGAACGAGATTCTTCACGCGTTGTTCAGCACGGAAGGCTTCGTCCTCGGCACGCTGGTGCCGTTCCTGTTCGTGCTGACCGTGGTGGTCTTCGTGCACGAAATGGGTCACTACCTCATCGGCCGCTTGTGCGGCATCGGCGTCAAGGCCTTTTCGATCGGCTTCGGCCCCGAGCTCTTCGGCTTCAACGACAGCCACGGCACGCGCTGGAAGCTCTGCGCCATACCGCTTGGCGGCTATGTGAAGTTCGTCGGCGACATGAATGCCACGTCGAGCCAGCCGAGCGCCGAGGACCTGGAAACGCTGAGCGCTGCCGAGCGCGCCGTCGCCTTCCACACCCAGCCGATCTGGAAGCGCGCAGCCACGGTGGTGGCGGGGCCGCTGTTCAATTTCCTGCTGACGATCGCCGTCTTTGCCGTGCTGTTTTCCGTCTATGGCCGCCCGGTGCTGGATCCGATGGTGGCCGAGGTTGTCGCCGGCAGCCCGGCCGAGAAAGCCGGCATCCTGCCCGGTGACCGATTCGTCAAAGTCGATGGCAGCACGGTCGAAACCTTCGCCGACGTCCAGCGCCTGGTTCAGGGTCGCGCCGGCGACGCCATCGCCTTCACCATGCTGCGTGGCGGCAAGGAGATCACGCTCACGGCGACGCCGGAGCCGATGGAGCAGCAGGACGCGCTGGGCAACAAGATCAAGGTGGCGGTGATCGGCGTCGCCAACAGCACGGAACTCGGCCAGCCGCGCGTCATCACCTACAATCCGGTCGGCGCGGTGGGAGCGGCCGTCGAAGAGACCGGTCACGTCATTCAGCGCACCGGCCAGTTCCTGCAGCGTTTCCTCGTCGGCCGCGAGGACAAATGCCAGCTGGGCGGGCCGATCAAGATCGCGAAAATGTCGGGGCAGGCGGCAAAACTCGGCTTCGAGTGGCTTGTGCAGCTTGTTGCTTTCCTGTCAGTGGGGATAGGAATTCTCAACCTGTTGCCGATTCCCCCTCTCGACGGCGGCCACCTGTTGTTCTACGGCGTGGAGGCGGTCGTCCGCCGGCCGGTGTCGGAACGGATGATGGAAATGGCCTATCGGGCCGGGCTGCTTCTGGTGCTCGGCTTCATGGGGTTCGTATTCTGGAACGATCTGTTTGGATGCTGAAATCATGAAGAAATTTGGCTTCAGCAGCCGCAATGTTGAGACGCCGTTTACCATGCACAGGGGTAAGGCGTGACGCGAAAGCCACGCACCAGGGTTAAGTAATTACAAATTAACCAGAAGCCTTGCGTGTAGGGAAAATCCGGTTAATACGGTATGGGAAAATTACCGCACGTCCGGTTTTCTCGCCGTGGGGACTACGAGAAAAGGTACAAAAGCCCGATGAAGGCAGCATCCAAGTTTCTGAGCGCCGCGTCCGCGGTGGCTTTGTCCGCCGCTCTGGTTGTGCCAGGCGCGCTCGCAGTGCAGTTCGTTGCCACATCAGCTGCCGAGGCGGCCGTTGTCTCCAGAGTCGAGGTGACGGGCAATCAGCGTGTCGACGCCGACACCATCCGCAACTACATCCAGATCAAGCCCGGCAAGGCCTTCTCCAGCTCCGACATCGACGATGCGGTCAAGGCGCTGTTCGGCACCGGACTGTTCTCGGATGTGCAGATCAACCAGGTCGGCTCCTCGCTGGTCGTCAAGGTTTCTGAATACAAGGTCGTGAACCAGGTCCTGTTCCAGGGCAACAAGAAGCTCAAGGACAATGCACTGGCAGTCGCCGTGCAGCTGAAGCCGCGCGGCACCTTCTCCCAGCAGACGCTCGATTCGGACGTCGATGCGGTGAAGGCTGCGTATCGCCGCATCGGCCGCGACGACGCCGCCGTGACGACGCAGATCATGGAACTCGGCGACAACCGCGTGAACGTGGTCTTCAACATCAATGAAGGTGGCCGCACGCAGATCGCCGCGATCAATTTCGTCGGCAACAGCGCCTATTCGAGCCGCCGCCTTTCGGACGTCATCGCCACCAAGCGTTCGTCCTGGCTTTCCTTCGTGCTGCGCGACGACGTCTATGACGAGGACAAGCTGCGCGCTGACCAGGAACTGCTGCGCCGCTTCTACTACAATCACGGCTATGCCGACTTCCAGGTCGTCTCCGCGGTCGGCGAGCTCGACGACACCACCAACAAATACACGGTCACCATCACCGTCCAGGAAGGCGATCGCTACACGTTCGGCGACGTCAGTGTCGAAAGCACCATCCCCGAGGTCGACTCGAAGGCGCTGGAATCGGTGGTCGAAACCCATAAGGGTGACGTCTACAACGCCAAGGACGTCGAGGACTCCATCATCGCGCTGACCGAGAAGGTTGCCGGTTCCGGCTATGCCTTCGCCCAGGTGACGCCGCGTGGCGACCGCAATTTCGAGAACCACACGATTTCGGTCGTCTATACGATCGACCAGGGCACCAAGGCCTATATCGAGCGCATCGAAATCCGCGGCAACGACCGCACGCGCGACTATGTCATTCGTCGCGAGTTCGATGTGAGCGAAGGCGATGCCTTCAACCAGGTGCTCATCCAGCGCGCGAAGAAGCGCCTGGAAGCGCTCAATTACTTTGACAAAGTCGACATCTCGACGGTGCCGGGCTCGCAGCCCGACCAGGTCGTGCTGGTGGTGGATGTGGTCGAAAAGTCGACCGGCGAGTTCTCGGTCGGCGCTGGCTACTCGACCGGCGGCGAGACGGCGGGGCCGTCCGTCGAAGGCTCGATCACCGAGCGCAACTTCCTCGGCCGCGGCCAGTACATCAAGATCGCGGCGGGCGGCGGCAAGAACTCGCGCGACTACAGCTTCTCCTTCACCGAGCCCTACTTCCTCGGGCGCCGCATCGCGGCCGGCTTCGACGTGTTCCAGCAGACGCGCAACTACGATCACTACGACAGTGAGACGTTGGGCGCGACCGTGCGCTTCGGCCTGCCGATCACCGACAACATCTCGACGCAGCTGGCGTACAACATCGCGCAGGAGAAGTATAAGCTCGACAGTGGTTGCGATGACACGCCGCAAGATGGGATTCCGGACGCGGATTGCGATATCTCGGCGGCGATCGTTCAGGGTATTGACGAAAGTCCGTGGATCAAGTCGTCGGTCAGCCTCGGCCTGACCTACAACACCATCGATGACATGAAGAACCCGCATGAAGGCATCTATGCCAATGTGACCACGGAAGTGGCCGGCCTCGGCGGTGATGCCAAGTTCGTCAAGGTGACGGGCCGCGGCAGTGTCTACCAGACCCTTTCCGAGCAGTTGGATCTGGTCGGCCTGATCTCCGGCGGTGCCGGCCACATCGAAGGCTATGGCGACGACGGCTTGCGTATCTTCGATCACTTCCAGAGCAGCGACCGCATGATTCGCGGCTTCGCCTATGGCGGCATCGGACCTGTTGCCACGGGCACCAGTGGCGATCACCTCGGCGGCACCACCTATTTCAATGCCTCGGCGGAAGCCCAGTTCCCGCTGCCAGTTATCCCGGAAAGCTTCGGCCTGCGCGGCGCGGTCTTTGCCGATGCGGCAACGCTCTATGGCAGCAAGGTCGATACCGCCCTGGTCGATCAGTCGACGACCGACATGAAGCTGCGCGCTTCGGTTGGTGTCGGCCTGATGTGGGCTTCGCCTTTCGGCCCGATCCGCATCGACTACGCGGTGCCGGTCAAGAAGCAACCGACCGACGACGTGCAGGAATTCAACTTCGGCATAGCGACCCGTTTCTGATCCGCGGGTAACAATGCTTCCGGGCCGCGTTGCGGTCCGGAAGAGTGATCCGACCAAGCTGGATATTGCTTCTGGAATGACCGATCCGGTGTTCTTCGCGCCATCACGCCGGTATACGGCAGGCGAAGTCGCGAATCTGACCGGCGCCCAGCTTGTCGATTCCGCCCAATCCCATATTGCCATCGAAGCCCTGGCGCCGGCCAATGAAGGCGGCAA
The DNA here is from genome assembly GCF_004791545.1 of Mesorhizobium sp. M4B.F.Ca.ET.214.01.1.1. NCBI lineage: Bacteria > Pseudomonadati > Pseudomonadota > Alphaproteobacteria > Hyphomicrobiales > Phyllobacteriaceae > Mesorhizobium > Mesorhizobium sp. M4B.F.Ca.ET.214.01.1.1. The sequence continues at coordinate 130,124 of NZ_SRUX01000009.1, read as the reverse complement.
GGACGCGCTCGTCTTCGTCGACGGCAAGCGCAATTTCGCCCTTATGCCGTCGCTCAAGGCTGCGGCGGTTCTCTGTCCGGCGGACTTCGCGAGCAAGGCTCCGGCAGGCGTCGCGGTCCTCACCCATCCGCGCCCGCAGCAGGCGTTCGCGCTGGTCGGGCGCCTGCTGTTTCCGCAAGCGGCCACACCCGGGCCCATGACCGGCGAAACCGGCATCTCCCCGCATGCCCACATAGACCCGTCGGCGCATGTCGAGGCCGGCGCCGTTGTCGAGGCCGGCGCGGTCATCGGTCCGCGCGTCTCGATCGGCAGCGGCACCATCATTGCTCCGCATGCGGTCATCGGCCATTCCTGCCAGATCGGCCGCGACGGCTATGTCGGCCCGGGCGCCAGCGTGCAGTATGCGCTGATCGGCAATCGCGTCATCATCCATGGCGGCGCCAGGATCGGCCAGGACGGCTTCGGCTTTGTCGCCGGCGCCAAAGGGCCGGAGCGCGTGCCGCAGATCGGTCGCGTCGTCATCCAGGACGATGTCGAGATCGGCTCGAACACCACCGTCGATCGCGGCGCCATGTCCGATACAATCATCGGCCAGGGCACCAAGATCGACAATCTGGTGCAGATCGCCCACAATGTCCGCATCGGCCGCAATTGCATTATAGCCGGACTTTCGGGTATTTCGGGTTCCGTCGTCGTCGGCGACGGCGTCACCATGGGCGGCGGCGTCGGCCTCGCCGATCATTTGACCATTGGGCCTGGGGCCAAGCTTGCAGCGAGAAGCGGATTCATGAGCAACGTCCCGGCGGGCGAGATCTGGGGAGGCTATCCGGCGCAGCCGATGGCCGAGGCCATGCGCGAGATCGCGATGCTGCGCAAGCTGGCCAGGACCCGCAAACAGGGCGATGGGAATGGCTGACATGGTGGCGACGCTCGAGGCGGTCGACATATTGGGGCTGATGAAGCTCCTGCCGCATCGCTATCCGTTCCTGATGATCGATCGCATTGTCGACATCGACGGCGACGATTCCGCCGTCGGCATCAAGAACGTGACCATCAATGAGCCGCATTTCCAGGGCCATTTCCCGGATCAGCCGGTGATGCCGGGCGTGTTGATCGTCGAGGCCATGGCGCAGACCGCCGGCGCCATCTGCATCCGCAGCCTCAACGCTGAAAAACCCTCGCTGGTCTATTTCCTGACCATCGACAATGCCAAGTTCCGCAAGCCGGTCGTCCCCGGCGACCAGTTGAAGATCCACGTCAAGAAAATCAAGAAGCGCGGCAACCTGCTCAAATTCGCCTGTGAAGCCCTGGTGGACGGCGCCAAGGCCGCCGAAGCCGAGATTTCGGCGATGATGGTCACCGGCTGACGATCGAAATGCTCATGACAATTCAGACATTCATCCATCCTTCCGCCGTCGTCGAAGATGGCGCCGCCATCGGCAAGGGCGCCCGCATCGGGCCGTTCTGCCATGTCGGCGCCGACGCCGTGATCGGCGACCGCGTCGAACTGGTCAGCCATGTCTCGGTGATGGGCGCGACCACCGTCGGTGCCGGTACCAAGGTCTATCCGATGGCGACGCTGGGCGCGCCGCCGCAGAACACCAAGCACAAGGGTGGCCGCACGACGCTGGTGATTGGCGAGAACTGCACGATCCGCGAAGGCGTCACCATGCATCTCGGCACCGATTCCAGCCGTGGCGAGACGACGGTAGGGGACAATGGCAATTTCCTCGCCTATGCCCACATCGCCCATGACTGCGTCGTTGGCAAGAACGCCACCTTCGCCAATGGCGCGACGCTCGGCGGCCACTGCGAGATCGGCGACAACGTCTATATTGGCGGCCTCACCGCCGTTCACCAGTTCGTCCGCATCGGCAACAACGCCTTCATCGGCGGCTGTTCGGCAGTCGTCGGCGATGTCATTCCCTATGCGATTGCCGTCGGCAACCGCGCCAGCCTTCGCGGCCTCAACATCGTCGGCCTAAAGCGCTCGGGCCTGCCGCGCGCCGAGATCCACCTGTTGCGCAAGGCCTACCGGACGATCTTCGACCGCTCGCGGACCGTCGGCGAGAACATCGAGTTCGCCAAGGCGGAATTCGCCTCCTCGCCGACGGCCATGAAAATCATCGATTTCATCGCCAGTCGCGGCAAGCGGCACTATGCCGTCCCGTCGCTCAAGGGCGGCGACGGCGACGATGCCGATGACGAAGGCTGAGGCTGCCGGAGCCAAGCTAGACCTCGCGCCGGGCTCCAGGGTCGGCATCATCGCCGGCGGCGGCAGCCTGCCGGTGGAAGTCGCGGCCAGCCTGGCAAGGCAAGGGCACCCGCCCGTCATCATCGCTGCCGAAGGCGAGGTCGACCGCAAGCAGGACCTCGCCGGCTATGAGGCCGAGCAACTCGCGCTCGAAGACTTCGGCTCGCTGGTCCCGTTGCTCAGGCGCAAGCGGATCAGCCATCTCGTGCTGGCCGGCGAGATCAGGCGCAGGCCGAAATTAAGCGCCATGCGGCCGAGCCTTGGCCTGCTGGCGGTCGTGCCGACGGTGGTGATGGGGCTGGCGCGCGGAGATGACGGCCTGCTGCGGATCCTGACGCGCTTTCTGGAAAAGCGCGGCATCAAGGTCGTCGGAGCGCATGAGATCGTGCCCGAACTGCTCGCCGGCAAGGGCCCTTTGACCCAGGCTGAGCCAAGCAAAGCCGACTGGCGTGACATCGAGGCGGCCAGGGTGGCCGCGAAGGCGATCGGCGCGCTGGATATCGGCCAGGCTGCCATTGCCATCGGCGGCCGGGCGATCGCGCTGGAAGGCATAGAGGGCACCAACGGACTGCTCGAGCGGACCAGGCAACTGCGCGACCATGGCCGGCTCGCCGGCAAGACCCGCGGCGTGCTTGTCAAATGCGCCAAGCCCGGCCAGGAATTGCGCGCCGATCTACCAACCATCGGCCCGCGGACGGTCGAGGCGGCGCAAGAGGCAGGGCTGGCAGGGATTGCCGTGGAAGCCGGCCGCTCGCTGATCCTTGAAGGTCCCGATACGATCGCGCGCGCCAATGCGCTCGGCCTTTTCATCATCGGCCTGCCCGCCGAGGAGCCGGCTCATGGCCACTAGCAAGTCGTTGAAGGTCGCCGTCGTCTGCGGCGAGGAATCGGGCGACCTGCTGGGCGCCGACATCGTCGCGGCGCTGAAGCGGACGACGGGCCGGGATGTTCAGCTTCTCGGCATCGGCGGTCGGCATTTGCAGGCGCTCGGCCTGAAATCCCTGTTCGACGGCAGCGAGATCGCGCTGATGGGGTTCAGCGCGATCCTGCGCGAGCTGCCGCGCCTGATCAGGCGGATCGGCCAGACGGCAAGCATGATCGCGGCCGAAAAACCCGACTGCCTCATCACCATCGACAGCCCGGATTTCTCGCTGCGCGTGGCGAAGAAGGTGCGTGCCGCCAACCCGTCGATTCCAATCGTCCACTATGTCTGCCCGAGTGTCTGGGCATGGCGACCGGGCAGGGCGGTGGCGATGAAGCCCTATGTCGACCATATCCTGTGCATCCTGCCTTTCGAGGTGAAGGCGCTCGCCCGCCTCGGCGGTCCGCCTGGCACCTATGTCGGGCATCGCCTGGCGCGGGATCCTGGCGTGCTTGGCGCAGCCAAGGCGCAAGGGCTCCCCCGGGACCTGGCGGGGGATCGCGTCAAGACGCTGCTGGTGCTGCCGGGTTCCCGTCGTGGCGAAGTACGCCGGCTAATCGAGCCGTTCGGCAAGACGATGTCGATCCTGCGCCAGCGCGGGCATCGCCTGCGTCTGCTCTTGCCGACCGTGCCGCACGTCGCCGAGCTGGTCAGGGCTTCGGTCGCCAGTTGGGACGACAAACCGGAGATCATCGTCGAGCCCGAACGCAAATGGCAGGCGTTCGGCAAGGCCGATGCCGCGCTGATCGCCTCGGGAACGGTATCGCTCGAACTGGCCCTGTCGGGCGTGCCGATGGTGTCGTGCTACAAGCTCGATCCCGTCGCGCGGCTGGTCATGCCGCATCTCATTTCCGTCTGGTCGGCGCTGCTGCCCAATCTGATCTCGGACCGGACCCTGGTTCCGGAGTTTTACGACCAGTATGTCCTGCCGGAGAACCTCGCCCGGCAACTGGAGACGCTGTTTTCCGACACCGGCATGCGCGCCTGGCAGAAGGACGGGTTCGCCGAGATCGCGCGACGCATGGCGACGGACAGACCGTCAGGCGATATCGCCGCAGAGGTCGTTCTGCGACACATCAAATAAAAGGCGCCCTCGCGGGCGCCTTTTTCAACCATTTCGCTCGGGCGCGATCAGCGCTTGGCGATCGGCACGTAGTCGCGTTCGGCGGCACCCGTGTAGAGCTGACGCGGCCGGCCGATCTTCTGGTGCGGATCCTCGATCATCTCCTTCCACTGCGCGATCCAGCCGACGGTGCGGGCGACCGCGAACAGCACGGTGAACATGGTGGTGGGGAAGCCCAGCGCCTTCAGCGTGATGCCGGAATAGAAGTCGACGTTCGGATAGAGCTTCTTCTCGATGAAATAGGCGTCGGTGAGCGCGATCTTTTCCAGCTCCATGGCGATGTCGAGCAACGGGTCGTCCTTGATGCCGAGCTCGCCCAGCACCTCATGCGCGGTCTTCTGCATGATCTTGGCGCGCGGATCGTAGTTCTTGTAGACGCGATGGCCAAAGCCCATCAGCCGGAACGGATCGTTCTTGTCCTTGGCGCGGGCGATGAATTCCGGGATGTGGTCGACATGGCCGATCTCGCCCAGCATGTTGAGCGCCGCCTCGTTGGCGCCGCCATGCGCCGGGCCCCACAAGCAGGCGATGCCGGCGGCGATGCAGGCAAACGGATTGGCGCCCGATGAGCCGGCAAGACGCACCGTCGAGGTCGAGGCGTTCTGCTCGTGATCGGCGTGCAGGATGAAGATGCGCTCCATGGCGCGCGCCAGCACCGGATTGATCTTGTACTCCTCGCACGGCACCGCAAAGCACATGTGCAGGAAGTTGGCGGCGAAGTTCAGCTCGTTCTTCGGATAGATGAAGGGCTGGCCGATGTGGTACTTGTAGGCCATCGCCGCGATCGTCGGCATCTTGGCGATGAGCCGCATCGAGGCGACCATGCGCTGGTAGGGATCCGAAATGTCCGTCGAGTCGTGGTAGAAGGCCGACAGCGCGCCGACCACGCCGCACATGACAGCCATCGGATGCGCATCGCGGCGGAAGCCGGTGAAGAAGCGCGACATCTGCTCATGCACCATGGTGTGGCGCGTCACCCGGTAATCGAAGTCGTCCTTCTGCGCCTTGGTCGGCAATTCGCCGTAGAGCAGCAGGTAGCAGACCTCGAGGAAGTCACCATGCTCGGCGAGCTGGTCGATCGGATAGCCGCGGTGAAGCAGGATGCCGGCGTCGCCGTCGATGAAGGTGATGGCCGACTCGCAGCTTGCCGTCGAGGTGAAGCCAGGATCGTAGGTGAAGGCGCCGGTGGTGCTGTAGAGCGCGCCGATGTCGATGACGTCGGGCCCGACCGAACCGCTTCGCACCTTGAATTCATGCGTCTTGCCGGCGAGTTCCAGCTTGGCGGTCGACTCGCGCGGGTTGGCCCCCAAGTCCAGTTTTGTTGCAGCTTCGCTCATTAGAAACTCCTTCTTGTTTCCTCATGCCGGCAAGGCAAATTCCTGCAAAACGACACGTCGAAATCACCGGAATGCGCGAACTCGCCACCGCATTTTAGGAGGTGCGTGCCAGATTGGGCCAAGGCCTAATGTTGCACTGCGAAACGCGCCTTTCAATGCCAATCTTCTTGGGCCAGTTCGCTCCTAATCGATTTGATCCGCGATGCGCGCCAGGCTTTCCTCGCGGCCAAGCACGGCAAGCACGTCGAACACGCCGGGCGACGTGCTCCTGCCGGTCAGCGCGGCTCTCAGCGGCTGCGCCACGGCGCCGAGCTTGTGGCCGCCGGCTTGCGCGAAGTCACGGATCGCGGCCTCGGCGGTAGCTGCCGTCCAGTCGCCAGAGACCGCCGTCAGCGTCGCATGGGCGCCACGCAGAACGGCGCGCGCCTCGCCGGAAAGCAGCGCCGCCGCCTTCTCGTCGACCGGCAACGGCCGCTCGGCAAACAGGAACCCCGCGCCGTCGACCAGTTCGACCAGCGTCTTGGCGCGCTCCTTGAGGCCGGGCAGGGCCGCGAGCAACTGCGCCTTCTTCTGGTCGTCGAGCCGGGCGGCGAGCGCCGGGCCGCCTTCGAGATAGGGCAGGGTGGCGACGAAGATGTCGAACAGCGCATGATCGTCCATCTTGCGCATATGCACGCCGTTCAGCGCCTCGAGCTTGGCGAAGTCGAAGCGGGCGGCGCCCTTGTTGACGTCGCCGATGTCGAACCAGCCGATCATGTCCTTGATCGACATGACTTCGTCATCGCCATGGCTCCAGCCGAGGCGGGCGAGATAGTTGAGCAGGGCCTCCGGCAGATAGCCCATCGAACGATAGGCCTCGACGCCGAGCGCGCCATGCCGTTTCGACAGCTTGGCGCCGTCGGCGCCATGGATCAGCGGAATGTGCGACATCGACGGCACATCCCAGCCCATGGCGTTGTAGATCACCGTCTGGCGCGCTGCGTTGGTCAGATGATCGTCGCCGCGGATGATGTGGGTGACGCCCATGTCGTGATCGTCGACGACGACGGCGTGCATGTAGGTCGGGTTGCCGTCCGAGCGCAGGATGATGAAATCGTCGAGGTCCTTGTTGGGAAAGCGCACCTCGCCCTGCACGCGGTCATGCACGACGGTCTCGCCTTCGGCCGGCGCCTTGATGCGGATGGCACCCTTGAGGCCGGGAGGCGCCTCGGACGGGTCGCGTTCGCGCCACTGGCCGTTGTAGCGCGGCGGCAGGCCCTTGGCCCGCGCCGCCTCGCGCATCGCCTCGAGCTCCGCGGGCGTCTCGTAGCTGTAATAGGCCTTGCCCAGGCGCACGAGCTCCTCCGCGACCTCGCGATGGCGCGGCGCGCGCTCGAACTGCGACACGGCCTCGCCGTCCCATGACAGGCCGAGCCAGGTCAGCCCGTCCAGGATGGCAGCGGTCGCCGCCTCGGTGGAGCGCTCGCGATCGGTGTCCTCGATGCGCAGCAGCATGGTGCCGCCGGTGTGCTTCGCATAGAGCCAGTTGAACAGCGCCGTGCGCGCCCCGCCAATGTGCAGGTAGCCTGTCGGCGAGGGGGCAAAACGGGTGACGACCTTGTCGGACATGGCACTCTCAGGCTGGCAGAGGAAGCGGGCGTGGTGGCGCGGACTTTCGCGTTTTCGGCGTTCATGTAGCATAGGAGGTCTGGGGCGCAAGGGGCAGACCTGATGGCTGGACGAGGCCGGGGCGCGGAGGAGGGCGAGGGGACGACAGCTGGCGTCAGCGAGCGCCTGCTGTTTGTTGACATGCTGCCTGCCGATGCCGCGCCGGTTTCGCTTCCGGAGCCGCGTCCGGCCAAAGAGATTTTGCCGCCCGATGGAGGTGGATTCGGCCCGGCCTCGCCAACGGCAACCATCACGCGGCTCCGCAAGCAGGTTGGCCGCGTCTCATGGCCGGCGTTTCACCGCAGCATCGGCAACGCTGCCACGACCGAGCTTGATCGCGGCATCGGCTTTCTGCTGGTGCCGGTGTTCCTGGCGACCGGCGTGATCTTCTATTTCTCGCTGAACGCCGAGCCGGATCTCTACAGGCCGCTTGCGGCGGTGGCGCTCATGGCCGTCTGCGCGCTGGTTTCGCGCTCGCGGCCAAGGACGCATCTCCTCTTCATGGCGGCGTTCTTTTGCGCCCTGGGCTTTCTCGCCGCAAAGGTCGAGACCTGGCGCGCCGCGACGCCTATGCTCGGTTCCGAGATCCAGACCCGCCTGACCGGCCGCCTCGTCAGCCTGGAGGAGATGGAGAACGGCCGCGTCAGGCTGACCATCGATGTGATCTCCACCGCCCACCCAAAACTGCGCTACGCGCCGGAGCGGGTCAGGCTTTCGGCGCGGAAAGTACCCGCCGACATGACCGCCGGCTCGCTGCTGACGGGCTATGCAAGGCTGCTGCAGCCGACCGGCCCGGTGCGGCCGGACAGCTACGACTTCTCCTTCGACAGCTATTTTTCGGGCATTGGCGCCAGCGGCTTTTTCCTCGGCAATCCAAAGACAATAGCCAGCGAAGAGGCACCAGCGACGGCGCGCCTCGCTTCCGCGATCGAGAAGGCGCGGGAGAGCATCGCCGACCACATCCGCGGGCTGGTTGGCGGCCCCGAGGGCGAGATCGCGGCGGCGCTGATCGTCGGCGTGCGCGCAGGCATTCCCGATGAGATCAACGAGGCGATGCGGCGCACCGGCATCTACCACATCATCTCCATCTCCGGCCTGCACATGGCGTTGGTTGCCGGCACCATCATGCTTCTGCTGCGCGGCGCCTTCGCGCTGTTTCCCGACTTCGCCTCGCGCCGGCCGGTCAAGAAATATGCCGCCGCCGCCGCGCTGGTCTCGATCGCCGCCTATCTCGTCTTCTCCGGCATTGTGGTCGCCGCCGAACGCAGCTTCATCATGCTGGCGGTGATGCTTGTCGCCGTGCTGTTCGACCGGGCCGCGCTCACCATGCGCAATCTGGCGATCTCGGCCATCGCCGTCATTCTTGTGTCGCCGCACGAAGTGGTCGGCCCGAGTTTCCAGATGTCGTTCGCCGCCACCGCCGCCCTGGTCGGCGCCTATGCCGGCTGGTCGGACTATCGGGCCGACAGGACGACCGCGCCGCCGCCGAAGCGATCGTTCCTTCACTTTGCGTCACGAAAGCTGGTGATGGGTATGGGCGGCCTTGCCATGACCTCAATCATCGCCGGCAGCGCTACGGCGCTCTTCGCGATCTGGCACTTCCAGCGCGTGTCGCCGCTCAGCCTGCTCGCCAACCTGGCCGTCATGCCGATCGTTTCGGTGGTCATGTTCCTGGGGGTCGCCAGCGCCCTGACGATGCCGTTCGGTCTCGACTGGCCATTCCTGTATCTGATGGGCAAGGGCCTGACCGCGATGATCGCGATCTCCGGGTGGATCTCCGAACGCTCGCCGGTCGATGCCGTCGGGCTGATCTCCATTCAATCGGTGCTTTTCGTGACGATAGCGCTGGTCATCGCGACCATGGCCACGACCTGGCTGAGACTTGCGGCGATCCCCTTCGCTCTGGCCGGCCTGCTGACGGTTTCAAATACCCGCACGCCCGATGTGCTGATCTCGGAGGATGCGCATCTGGTGGCGATGCCGATCGGCGGCGGCGAGCTCGCCGTCAACCGGGCGCGGTCGAATGAATTCACCACCGACAACTGGAAACGCGCGCTGGTGGCCGAGACCGTCGTCGAGCCGGAGACCTTCGAGACAGGGGATGCACGCTTCGATATCGATCCGCTCGACCTGCCGCCTGGCTCGCCATTCTACTGCAGGGACGGACTGTGCCTTGCCCGGCATCCGTCCGGCGCAATCGTGGCGCTCGCGGAAAACCGCAAGACGGCGCGGCCGGCCTGCGCCTTCGCCGACCTGATCGTCATCGACGACGCCACCGCCTACAGTCCCTGCTGGAATTCGCTGGCCCTCGTCGTCACCAAACGCCAGCTCGCCCGCTCAGGCAGCGCCGCCGTCTTCTTCGATCCGCAATCGGCGACCGCGCAAGCAACAATCCGCTACGCGGTCGAAAAGCCCTACCGGCCATGGCACGAGCAGCGCAAATACTCTCGCGAGGCGAGGGGACTGCCGCCATACCAGAGACCCGAAAGACCGGTGGTCAAACTGGCGCCGTCCGCTCAGTAGCGCCGGATCAGGCCGACCAGCTTGCCTTGCACCTTGACCCGGTCAGGGCCGAAGATGCGGGTCTCATAGGCAGGGTTGGCGGCTTCGAGCGCGATCGATGCGCCCTTGCGGCGGAAGCGCTTCAGCGTCGCCTCTTCCTCGTCGACCAGCGCCACAACGATCTCGCCGGGGCTCGCCGTGTCGGCGTTGCGGATGATGACCGTGTCGCCGTCGAAGATGCCGGCCTCGATCATCGAGTCGCCCTTCACCTCCAGCGCATAATGCTCGCCGCCCGAGATCATGTCCGGGGGCACCGAGATCGAATGCGTCTGGTGCTGGATGGCGTCGATCGGCACGCCGGCGGCGATGCGGCCCATTACCGGGATCGACACCGCCGACACAGCGTCGTCGTCATTGCTGGGGGTGCGCGACGGCGACGCCGGTTTGATCTGCCGGCCGAGATTGCCCTGTCCGAGGCTTCCCTGGATGACGCTCGGCGAAAACTTCTTCGCGGCATTGAGGCCAGGCGCGATCGAATCGGGCAGGCGCAGCACTTCCAGCGCACGCGCCCGGTTGGGCAGCCGGCGAATGAAGCCGCGCTCCTCAAGCGCAGTGATCAGCCGGTGGATGCCCGACTTCGAAGCCAGATCAAGCGCCTCCTTCATCTCGTCGAAAGAGGGCGGAATGCCGCTTTCCTTCAGCCGTTCATGGATGAACATCAGGAGTTCATGTTGTTTGCGCGTCAGCATGGCGGCCCCCACGGGTTCTGAAACCAGAATCAGAAAAACAAACCCAGAACAAACACTATCTGTTCCAGTTGTGTTCCGCAACCGTTTAAAGTTTAATGAATGCGTTGACGTTTTGTTCAGCGTAGCATCAGAACGCGACAAGCGTCGCCGACGGCGGCGGCCGGGGCGAAGGGCTCTCGCACCACGAGGCCATTGGCGTCGGCGAGCATGCGCAGCATCGAGGAGTCCTGGATGCCGAAGGGCGTCGCAACCAGTGAGCCGGCTTCTTCGCGGACGACGGCCCGCACGTAATCCTGCCTCAGATCGTTTGCCTGCATCGCGGCGCCCAGCCGCGCCTCGCGAATGTCCTGGGTGAACGCGCGGCCACCGAGCCGCGCCAGCAACGGCTTCAGGAACAGCTGCGAACAGACCAGGCTCGCCACCGGATTGCCGGGCAGGCCGATGCAGCGCGCGGGTCCCAGCCGGCCGAACATCAGCGGCTTGCCCGGGCGCATGGCGATCTTCCAGAAATCGAGCGTCATGCCTTCGCCGGTCAGCACGCCGTGAATGAGATCGTGGTCGCCGACCGAGGCGCCGCCAAGCGTCACGATGACATCGGCCTGCTGCTCGACGGCCTGCCTGACCAGCGCGGAGATCGCTTCCCTGCGGTCGGCGGCAATGCCGAGATCGAGCGCGCGGGCGCCGACCGATTGCGCAGCGGCGGCGACGCCATAGGCGTTGGACGAGATGATCTGATCGGGACCGAGTTCGCTGCCGGGTGGCAGCAGTTCGTCGCCGGTGGCGATGATGGCGACCAGCGGCCGCTTCACCACAGTGAGGCGCGGGTGGTTGGCGGATGCCGCCAGCGACAGTGCCGCCGGATCGAGCAGCCGGCCCTTTTCCAGCAGCACATCGCCTTCTACGAAGTCGAGCCCGGCGCGGCGGATGTTGCGCCCTTCAGCGGTCGGCTCGGTCACTTCGATCGTGCCGCCGCCGAGATCCTGCACATTCTCCTGGATGACGATAGTGTCGGCGCCTTGCGGCACCGGCGCGCCGGTGAAGATGCGCACGGCTTGCGCCGTGCCGACGCTGCCTTCGAAGCCGCGGCCGGCCGGCGCAATGCCGATCACCGAAAGCCGCGCCGGCACGGATGCCACATCGGCGGCGCGCGTCGCATAGCCGTCCATGGCTGAGGCGTTGAAGGGCGGCTGCGTGCGCAGCGCCACCACAGGCTCGGCCAGGACTCGGCCAGCGGCGTCGATCAGTGCGACGCTTTCGCTGGCCCGCGGCGCCGCGCCATCCAGCAGGCGCTCGAGCGCCTCGGCCACAGGAACCAGCGCCATCAGGCGCCCGCCCCGGCCGACTTGTAGTCGCCGGACTCGCCGCCGGTCTTTTCGACCAGCCTGATGCCGGAGATCACCATGGCGCGGTCGGCGGCCTTGGCCATGTCGTATATGGTGAGGCAGGCGACAGAGGCCGCCGTCAACGCTTCCATCTCGACGCCGGTCTTGCCGGTGACACGGGCAAGCGCGGTGACCTTGAGGCCGGGCAGCGACTTGTCCGGTTCGATATCGACGGAAACCTTGGTCAGGAGCAGCGGATGGCAGAGCGGGATCAGCTCATGCGCGCGCTTGGCCGCCATGATGCCGGCGATGCGCGCGGTGCCCAGCACATCGCCCTTCTTGGCATCGCCGGCAAGGATCATCTCAAGCGTTTCGGCGCGCATCGAGACAAAGCCCTCGGCGATCGCGGTGCGCACCGTTTCGGCCTTGTCGCCGACGTCGACCATGTTGGCTTCGCCAGAGGCGCCAAGATGGGTGAGGGCGGCCGCCATCGTCAGACGGCCTCGGCCGGCGCCTTGCCTGTCAGAAGCAGGCGAGTCGCCGCCGCGACATCCTGTTGCCGCATCAGGCTCTCGCCGACAAGGAAGGTGCCGATGCCGCTCTGCTCCAGCCTGCGGCAGTCCTGATGGGTGAAGATGCCGCTCTCGCTGACCAGCAGGCGGTCGGCCGGCACCATCGCCGCCAGCCGCTCCGAAACGCCGAGGCTGGTCTCGAACGTCCTGAGGTCGCGGTTGTTGATGCCGATCAGCCGTGACGAGAGCCGGAGCGCCCGCTCCATCTCGGCCTCGTCATGCACTTCGACCAGCGCATCCATGCCGAGTTCGAGGGCCGTCGCCTCGAGCTCGCGCGCCATCGCGTCGTCGACACTCGCCATGATGATCAGGATGGCGTCGGCGCCCCAGGCGCGGGCCTCGAACACCTGATAGGGGTCGAAAAGGAAATCCTTGCGCAGCGCCGGCAGGGCGACGGCGGCACGCGCGGCGGTGAGGAATTCGGGCGCGCCCTGGAAGGACGGGGCGTCGGTCAGCACGGAGAGGCAGGCCGCGCCGCCATTCGCATAGGCCTTTGCGAGCGCCGGCGGATCGAAATCGGCGCGGATCAGCCCCTTGGACGGGCTCGCCTTCTTGATCTCGGCGATCAGCCCGAAGCCGCCGGCCCTGCGCCTGGCCTCTAGCGCGGCAAGAAAGCCACGCGGTGCCTCGGCGGCTTGAGCCCGCGCCTTGATCTCGGCCAGCGGCACGCGCTGCTTGGCCGCCGCTATCTCCTCGCGTTTGTAGGCTTCGATCTTGCGCAGAATGTCGGACAAGGGCTCTACTCGTTCGAAATTTCAACCAGCCGACCGAGCACTTGGAGCGCGCGGCCGCTGTCGATGGCTTGCGCTGCGCTCGCCATGCCGTCGGCGAGCGTCGTCGCCTTGCCGGCCACCACCAGGCCGGCGCCCGCATTCATCAGCACGGTGTCGCGATAGGCGCCCGCAGCACCTGCCAGCATGTCGCGCAGCGCCTTGGCGTTGTAGGCCGCGTCGCCGCCGCGCAACTCGTCCTTGGTGTGGCGCTGCAGGCCGACCGCTTCGGGGGTGAGCGCGAAGGTGCGGATCTCGCCGCCGGCAAGTTCCGCCACCTGCGTCTCGCCGGTGGTGGTGATCTCGTCATAGCCGTCGCCGTGAACGATCCAGGCGTGCTCGGTGCCCAGCGCCTTCAACGCCTCGGCAACCGGCATGATCCATTCCGGCAGGAACACGCCGACCATCTGCCTGCTGACGCCGGCCGGATTGGACAGCGGTCCGAGCAGGTTGAAGATGGTGCGCGTGCCAAGCTCGCCCCGGATCGGGCCGACGTGCTTCATCGCCGGATGGTGCGCCGGCGCGAACATGAAGCCGACGCCGGCTTCATGGATGCAACGGCCGATCGTCTCCGGTCCGATGTCGATCTTGACGCCGAGGGCGGTGAGCACATCGGCAGCGCCGGTCAATGAGGACAGGCCGCGATTGCCGTGCTTGGCCACCGGCACGCCGCTCGCTGCAATGACGAATGCCGATCCCGTCGAGATGTTGACGCTGTGCGAATTGTCGCCGCCGGTGCCGACGATATCGATGGCGCCGTGCGGAGCCTCGACGCGCAGCATCTTGGCGCGCATCGTGGCGACGGCGCCGGAAATCTCGCTCACCGACTCGCCGCGCACGCGCAGCGCCATCAGGAAGCCGCCGATCTGACCGGGCGTTGCGTCGCCCGACATGATGATGTCGAACGCCTCGCGCGCCTCCTCAAACGAAAGAGGAGTGCCGGCGGCGACCTTGGCGATATGGGTCTTCAGCGCACTCATCGGGCCTGCGCCTGGGAAACCGCGGCCGGGTCGATGCGGACGTCGTATTGCGTCTGCAACTGCGCCACCAACTGGTCGAGCAGGTCGTCCGACATGCCGGCGGTGAAGGATTTCTGCGCGTCGTCGGGCACGGAGCTGCCATCGGCGCCGGCCGGCTCGAACACTTCGGCCACCTTGTAGAGAATCTGGCCGTCGCCGGTGGGCGAGGGGATCAGCCCGGTGCCGCCTTCGCCGACGCCGAACATTTCGGCGGCGCCTTCCTTGCCGAAATCGGCGTCATCGGCTTCGCGCTTCAGGCCGCGCTTGGTCTGCTTCTCGAGCTTCAATTCGCCGGCGATCACGTCGAGCGTGGTGCCTGCCTTGAGGCGCTTTTCCAGCTCCTGCGCCTTGGCGTCGAGCCGCTTTTCCGTTTCAGCCGCCGTCCAGTCGGCCACCACCTTCTGGCGAACCTCGTCCAGCGTGCGGTCGCGCGCCGGCGTGATCGATCCGACTTCGTAGAAGACGAAGCCATTGTCGGCGGTGGTCAGGCCCTCATTCTCGGTGCCGGGCTCGGCGGCGAACACCGCCTTGATCAGGTCCGCCGATTCCGGCAGGTCCTTGACGATGGTCTCGTCGGGACGCTGGCCGGTGCGGTCGATCGCGTCGATGGTGACGACCTTGAGCTTCAGCTTGGCGGCGGCGTCGGCGAGCGAACTGCCCGAAGCGCGCGTGTCCTCGTAACTGTCGTGCACGTCGAGCAGGATGCGGCTTGCCTCGCCGAGCGCCAGGTCCTTGCGGATCTGGTCGGAGACTTCGGCCAGCGGCTTCACCACCTCCGGCTTGATCTCGGTGACGCGCAGGAGCACCGGGCCGAAAGCGCCCTGGACGACGGGGCTGACCTCATTGGCGGCGAGCTT
Source organism: Mesorhizobium sp. M4B.F.Ca.ET.214.01.1.1 (assembly GCF_004791545.1). Lineage (NCBI taxonomy): Bacteria > Pseudomonadati > Pseudomonadota > Alphaproteobacteria > Hyphomicrobiales > Phyllobacteriaceae > Mesorhizobium > Mesorhizobium sp. M4B.F.Ca.ET.214.01.1.1. The sequence continues at coordinate 115,050 of NZ_SRUX01000009.1, read as the reverse complement.
GAAGGCCGCTTCGGCCACCGCCTTGTCGGCGATCTTGTCCTTGGCAAGCGTGCCGAGCAGCGTGTCTGCCTGGGTCTTGCCCTCGGCGGTGACGAGCTTGTCGAAGGTCGCGCCCGCCTTCAGCGAATCGAACGCGGCCTTGGCTGCATCCGACGTCTTGAACACCAGCTGCTCGATGGTGCGCATCTCCGGCGTCGTGTAGCGCCCCTTGTTCTTGTTGTAGTCGTCGCTGATCTGCTGATCGGTCACCGCGGTCGGATCCATGATGTCCTGCGGCTCGAGCCTGACATAGGAGAACTTGCGGTATTCGGGCGCGGCGTAGGTCTTCTTGTTGGCATCGAAATAGGTCTGGAGCGCGCTGTCGGCCGGCGCCTCGATCGGTTCGACCAGCGTCTTCGGCAACGTCAGATAGTCGATGGTGCGGTCCTCGCCGCGATAGAGCGCGACCGCCTTGAGGAAGGTTTGCGGCGCCTTGAGGCCGTCCGAAACCGCCTCGACGATCTGCTGGCGCACCGCCACCTGGGAGCGGTTCTTCAGATAGTCTTCGGGCCGCATGCCGACCTGACGCAGCAGATATTCGAACGTCCTGCGGTCGAACTGGCCGCTCGGGCCCTTGAAGGCCGGGTCCTCGCGCGTCAGCTCGGCAAGCCGGTCCTTGGAGAGGCCGAGGCCGAGCTTGCGGGCCTGCTCGTCGAGCACGGCGCCCGAGACGAGCTGCGCCAGCACCTGGTTGTCGATGCCGAGCGCCTTCGCCTGCTCGTGCGTGATGCGCTGGCCGAACTGCTGCGACATGACGCTGATCTGGCGGTCATAGGCGAGGCGGTACTCGTTGATCGAAACTGTCGTGCCGCCGGCGGTGATCACGGAATGATGGCCGCCCAAAGTTCCTGACAGACGCCCCGAAATACCCCACACGGCAAAGCTGATCACCAGCAAGGACAGCAACGCCTTCGCGACCCAGGTGCCCGCCGCGTTTCTCAAGATACCAAGCATGCCTACTTCCGATTTTTGCGCATTTTGCGTGCGCCCGAGTCTGAAACAAGCGCAATAGCGCCCTTCCGGCCCACTGTCGATTGCTTTGTGGCCTGATTTTGATAGTGAGGGCGGAAGCCGAATATCGCCTGGAGAAAGCAAAGCTCATGACGCCTGGAATCCGCCCGCTCGTCGCCGGCAACTGGAAAATGAACGGCACCAGCGCCTCGCTCAATGAGCTGAGGATGATCGGCAACGGCTTCATGAGCGGGCTCGACGCCGAGACCGAGGCGCTGGTCTGCGTGCCCGCGACCTTGCTGTCGCACGCGGCCGAAATCCTGTCGCGCACCCCGGTCCGGGCCGGCGGCGAGGATTGCCATCCCAAGGAGAGCGGCGCCTATACCGGGCGCATTTCAGCCGAGATGCTGAAGGACGCCGGCGCCAGCCACGTCATAGTCGGCCATTCCGAATGCCGCGCCGACCTCAGCGAGGACGACGCCACCATTCACGCCAAGGCGTCCGCGGCGTGGCGGGCCGGGCTGGTGGCCATCATCTGCATCGGCGAGACAAGGGCTGAACGCGAGGCGGGCACGACGCTCGACGTGCTGTCGCGCCAGATCGCCGGGTCGGTGCCGACCAGCGCCACGGCGGCCAACACGGTCATTGCCTACGAACCTGTCTGGGCGATCGGCACCGGCCTGACGCCGACCGCTGACGATGTCGCCGATGCGCATGCGCATATCCGCGCCAAGCTGACGGAGCTGCTCGGCGGCGCGGCGGCGAAGATGCGTATCCTCTATGGCGGCTCGGTCAAGCCGTCCAACGCTGTCGAACTGCTCGGCGTGGCCAATGTCGACGGCGCGCTGGTCGGCGGCGCCAGCCTGAAGGCGGCGGATTTTCTCGGCATCGCCGAGGCCTATCTGAATATCTCCTAGCCGCGGGGCCGACTGGCCGGCGCGGCCGAAATCGTTGCAAAGGCCGCATTGCTCCCCATATTCCGGCCACGGGCTTGGAAATGCCATCAAAGCATTGTAAGGAGCCGCCTCCAAATCACCGGTCGTATCCGCGGCCGCGCAAGGCCTTGCCAGGATAAATTATGGAAACCGTACTGATCGTCATTCACCTTATGGTCGTGCTCGCGCTCGTCGGCGTGGTGCTGCTGCAGCGCTCCGAGGGCGGCGGTCTCGGCATCGGTGGCGGTTCCGGTTTTATGACGGCGCGTGGCGCCGCCAATGCATTGACGCGGGCAACGGCGATCCTGGCAGCGGCCTTCTTCGCCACCTCGCTCACTCTGTCGCTCGTCGCGCGCTACGGCGAAAAGCCGATCGACATCCTCGATCGCGTCCCGGCGTCGTCCAGCAACGCCGGCAAGGGCGTGCTCGACCAGCTGCCGGGCAACGCGCCGGCCGGCGCCACCGCACCGGCCGCTCCGTCGACCTCGACGGCGCCGGCGGCACCCGCCAGCGGATCGGCGACGCCGCCCTCGTCGGGCAACGGCGCCGCGACGACGGCGCCTGCGCCTGCACCGGCACCCGCGAATCCGGCCACGCCGCCGGCGGCCAATGGCGTCACCTTGCCGGTCACCCCGCAGGTTCCGAACCAGTAGCCGGACAAGCTTATCCGGCCGCGATCTGTTGTCGTTTGAACACAGTCGCGGCAAATGCCGCACATTCACGAAGATTCAACCGGGCGTAGGCCGACGGCCCGCTTGAGGCGGCTCGGCCAGATCGATTATACATTGCGCGCGGCACTTTCGGCGTCCTTGGGGGACGCCGGGCGACGCCGTGGCAACAAAGCATTACACGATCGGATCTTCGCCATGCAGCTTCGCAGCTTCATTTTCATGGGATTCCTTGCCGTGCTCGGCATGGGGTCCGCAGCCTTCGCCGGCACGCCGGCAAACATAGCCGCATCGCCGTCAGTCGAGATTACCAGCGCCATCAATGTCGCCGTCAAAAGCGACGCATCGCAGCTGAAGCTTCTCAAGAAGAAGAAGAACCCGACGCCAGCCGATCTCGCTCAGATCAGCAAGCTCGAGGACAAGATCGCGGCCGACAAGGAAGCCGCCAAGACCAAGGCGCTGGAAGCCCGCAAGCTGGCGATGCGCGACGCAGCCAAGGCCAAGGCGGACGCTGCCCGGCAGGAATGGCTGGCGAAGAAGGGCCAGTCGGCCGAGACGAAAGTGGCCGATGCCAAGACAGGCAAGAAGACGGTCAAGATCATCGAGCCGATCGCCGCTGTCGAACCGATCCAGTCGGCCGAGCCGATGCCGGCCGAGGCGATGAACGTCGCGCTGACCGGCAACAATGGCGAGCTGCGCAGCGAGGCTCCTGGCCAGAAGCCGGCAAGCGGCGGCCTGTTTGCAGGCCTGTTCGGCGGTTCGTCGTCGTCATCGATCAGCTATCTGCCCGAAACGCGCGCACTTGATTCGGCTCTCGCCAAGAAGGACGCCAAGCGGCCGTTCAAGGTGAAGCCGGAGTTCGTGCCGCAGGACGTCGAGTTCAGCGGCTACCCCGCCGGCACCATCGTCATCGACACCAGCGCCCGCCGTCTCTATCTCGTCGAATCGTCGAGCACGGCGCGACGCTATGCGATCGCCGTCGGCCGCGAAGGCTTGCAGTTCAAGGGGACGGTCGCTGTCGGCGACAAGCAGGAATGGCCGCGCTGGATCCCGACGCTCGACATGCAGAAGCGCGAGCCCAAGCACTATGGCCAGTACAAGGACGGCATGCCCGGCGGCGGTGAGAATCCGCTCGGCGCGCGCGCCATCTATCTCTATGACGGCAAGAAGGACACGCATCTGCGCATCCACGGCACCATCGCGCCGCAGTCGATCGGAACCAGCGCCTCCAATGGCTGCTTCCGCATGATCAACGAGCACGTCATGGACCTCTACAGCCGGGTCAAGGTCGGCACCAAGGTTGTTATTATATAACAACCAGGCGTTATTATCTGAGGCCTCCACCCATCATGCCGAAAGGGCCGGCCCAGCCGGCCCTTTTGTTTTGACTGCAACATTTCTTGCCCTTCGGGGCGTCGCGCCTTCTTGGGAAAAAGCCTTCGCGGCGGTTTTTTCTCTGGCGGAATCAATCCGGCCGCGTTAAGCGATGACTCCCATGGCGCGATATGTATTCATCACTGGCGGCGTGGTTTCCTCACTCGGAAAAGGCATTGCTGCGGCAGCTCTTGGGGCTCTCCTGCAGGCGCGCGGCTATCGCGCGCGCATCAAAAAGCTCGATCCCTATCTCAATGTCGATCCCGGCACGATGTCGCCGTACCAGCACGGCGAGGTGTTCGTCACCGACGACGGGGCGGAAACCGACCTCGACCTTGGCCACTATGAGCGCTTCACCGGCCGCTCGGCCAACCAGCAGGACAACATCACCACCGGCCGCATCTACAAGAACATCATCGAGCGCGAGCGGCGCGGCGACTATCTCGGCGCGACCGTGCAGGTCATTCCGCACGTCACCGACGAGATCAAGCATTTCGTCCTCGAGGGCAATGACGACTACGACTTCGTGCTGTGCGAGATCGGCGGCACGGTCGGCGACATCGAGGCGATGCCGTTCCTGGAGGCGATCCGCCAGCTCGGCAACGACCTGCCGCGCAACAACGCGGTCTATGTCCATCTGACCTTGATGCCGTACATCCCGACCGCCGGCGAACTGAAGACCAAGCCAACGCAGCATTCGGTCAAGGAACTGCGCGGCATCGGCATTGCGCCCGACATCCTTCTGGTGCGCGCCGACCGGCCCATTCCAAAAGAAGAGCGCCGCAAGCTGTCGCTGTTCTGCAACGTGCGCGAAAGCGCCGTTATCCAGGCGCTCGACGTGCCGCACATCTATGACGTGCCGATGGCCTATCACAAGGAGGGGCTCGATTCGGAGGTGCTTGCCGCCTTCGGCATCGACCCGGCGCCAAAGCCGCGCATGGAGCCCTGGCAGGCGCTCTCCAACCGCATCCACAATCCGGAAGGCGAGGTGACGATCGCCATTGTCGGCAAATACACCGGCCTCAAAGACGCCTACAAATCGCTGATCGAGGCGCTTTCGCATGGCGGCCTCGCCAACCGCGTCAAGGTCAAGCTCGACTGGATCGAGAGCGAGATCTTCGAAAAGGAAGACCCGACGCCCTGGCTGGAGAAGGTGCATGGCATCCTCGTTCCCGGCGGCTTCGGCGAGCGCGGTTCGGAAGGCAAGATCCTGGCGGCGAAGTTCGCGCGCGAGCGCAAGGTGCCTTATTTCGGCATCTGCTTCGGCATGCAGATGGCCTGCATCGAGGCGGCGCGTTCGCTGGCCGGCGTCGAGCACGCCTCCTCGACCGAGTTCGGCCCGACCGAGGAGCCTGTCGTTGGCCTGATGACCGAATGGCTGAAGGGCAACATGCTGGAGAAGCGTAGGGCGACCGGCGATCTCGGCGGCACGATGCGGCTCGGCGCCTATCAGGCAGAGCTGAGCAAGGGTTCCAAGATTGCCGAGATCTACGGCGACACCCAGATTTCCGAACGCCACCGGCACCGCTACGAGGTCAATATCGACTACAAGCAGCGGCTCGAGGATTGCGGCCTGGTCTTTGCCGGCATGTCGCCCGACGGCGTGTTGCCGGAAACGGTCGAATACCCCGACCATCCCTGGTTCATCGGCGTGCAGTATCACCCTGAATTGAAGAGCCGGCCGCTCGAACCGCATCCGCTGTTCGCGAGCTTCATCTCGGCCGCGGTGGACCAGTCGCGCCTCGTTTGATGCGGACCTACGTCGCGCTGCTCTACAGCATCATCCTGGGCGAGGGGCGACGCCTCGTCATGTCCGACCTCAAGGCGATGGCGGAGAGCATCGGCCTGAAGAATGTCCGGACGCTGGTGGCGACGGGCAACCTGGTCTTCGACGCGCGGGCGGCCAAGATCGCCGATCTCGAACAACGGCTGGAAGCAGCGTTCGAAAAGACCTTCGGCCGCCATGTCGATATCATCGTGCGCCGCGCCGAGGACTGGCTGAAGCTCGCGAGCGGCAATCCGTTTCCGGCCGAGTCCGCCGATGCCGGCGATCAGGTCGCGGTGCGCGTCATGCGCAAGCCTGCGCCGGCGGACGCCGTCGCGGCGCTCGATGCCTATGCCGCCGACGATGAAAAGGTGCTTTCGGTCGGCGGCGACATCTGGCTCGTCTTTTCGCGTGAGCGACCAAGCTCACGGCTGCTGGCGGCGAGCAATCACAAGCGCATGGGCATAGGTACTTCGCGCAACTGGAACACGGTGCGCAGGTTGGCGGAGATGGTTGGGCAGCAGGCAGCAGGCAGTAGGCAGTAGGCAGTAGGCAGTAGGCAGTAGGCAGTTGGCAGTAGGCAGTAGGCAGTAGGCAGTAGGGGTATTCTCTATTGCCTAAGCCCTACTGCCTACTGCCTTATTTCAAGCCTTCGCCGTCTTTGCCCCTGCGCCAAGCGCCATGGTGCGCAGCACGTAGTAGACGGCGCCCGCGATCGCCACACCGAAGAACCAGCCATAGACGCCCCACCAGGACGGCAGCCAGTTGGTGAAGTTGGGCAGGATCGAGGAGAAGATGGCGCCGATGCCGGCGGCGATGAAGGCGTTGACATGCCAGCCGCTTTGGAAGCGGAACTCACCGTCTTCGCGGTAGAGCGCCTCGACGTCGACCTCGCCCTTCCGGATCAGGTAGTAATCGACCATCATCACGCCGAAGATCGGTCCCATCGTCGCGCCGATGATGCCGACGAAGTGCGCGGCGCTGCCTTCCCAGGGCGCGAAGGGGTAAAGCACCAGCGCGATCACGGCCGCGATGTAGCCGCCCTTCTTGAAGTCGATCTGGCGTGGGAAGACGTTGGAGAAGTCGAAGGCCGGCGAGACGAAATTCGCCACCACATTGATGCCGAGCGTCGCCACCGCGAAGGTGAGGGCGGCAAGGGCTGCCAGGAACCAGCTGTCGAACTTGGCCGAGATCTGGTCGGGATGGAGCAGCACCTCGTGGTAGACATCGTAGGCGGCGATCGTGGTGACGCCGGCGACGAGCGAGAACAGGATCAAATTGACCGGCAGGCCCCAGATGTTGCCCTTGCGCAGCGCCGCATTGTCGGGCGCGTAGCGGGCGAAGTCGCAGAAGTTGAGATAGAGCGCCGAGAAGTAGGTGACCCAGATCGCCGCGACGCCGAAGAGCGCTGTCCAGGAGCTGGGATCGCCGGGGATGCCGGCATCGGCGGTCTTTTCGCGCAGCACATCCATCGGGATGTCGCTGGTGAAGGCGAAGCTGCCTGACTTCACGCAGAGATAGATGGCCAGGAGAAGCATCATCACCCAGACCGCGGGGCCGGCCCAGTCCTGGAAGCGGCGCACCGTTTCCATGCCTTTCTGGATGATCAAGAGCTGCAACGCCCAGATGACGACGAAGCAGATCACTTCCAGGGTGGAGTGGCCGAGAAGGTGCGAGGTCTTGTTGAACTCGTCGAACCATTGCAGGCGCGTCAGCAGCGCCACGATGGCGCCGGAGGCGGCGGCCGTCTGCGCGCCGTACCAGAAGCAGGCGACGATTGCGCGCACCAGCGCCGGAATGTTGGCGCCCCAGATGCCGAAGGAGGCGCGGGCGAGAACGGGGTAGGGCACGCCGGTCTTCACCCCGGCATAACCTACCATGTTCATCAGCGCGTAGATGATCAGCGAGCCGATGCCGATGGCGATGATGAAATTGACGAAGCCGCCGCAGAACAGGAACAGGCTGGCCGCCAGATAGTAGCCCCACAGACTGTGGACGTCGGACGTCCAGACGTTGAAGATCGAGAACGGCCCCCAGTTGCGTACTTTCGCAGGAGCGAGGTCCTCGTTGTAAAGGTCGGGCGATGCGCCTTGTATCGTCATTGCAAGTGTCCCCTTTTGCAAAACGCGCCCTCACGCGTTAATCGGCGAGGTTAAGCCTGACGCAGGGGAACCGGCAAGCAAACCATTTGCCGGCTTTGACCTTAAAGACATTCAACGAGAATCGCGCTTATCACGCATGCGCACCGCGGCCCATCATCGACATTTCGCTCCTGAGTCGGCAAAGCGGATCTTAGTCCGGGTCACCCGTGGATCGATTGCCTGACGGTCGAAATCCCGGGCATCCGGTCCGGTTGAATTTTTTTTGCCGCGCATCCGCTTTTTTGTGGAACCAAATGGCCCACCGGGTGTTTAATGAGGTTCTGTGCACCGCGATCGCCGGGAGGAAAACGATGGATCGCTTGCATTTCTTTACGCCCGTGCGGATTCTGCCCGGGCAAGGCTACCCCGTAGAAGAAGTAGACAGCGTCGCCGAAGCGATGGTGTTTTTGCGGAAATGGCCAGCAGGTCGGCGCGGACCGGTCTATCAATGCGCCCTGAACTGCTGCTCCGCCGCCATGGCCGGCAACATGTCGGCCGAGGAGGCAAGGAAAGCTTTTACCGGCTTTGCCCGCATCACACGCCTCCTCGACGACGAGATGGCCATGCCGCTCGGCGGCGAGGCGATGGACAACGTCTACGCCTTGCGGCGCTAGCCGCTCTAACTCCAGAACTGTCGAGGTTCGCGCCATAGTGGCGCGGACCGCGGCTCTGCGTCAGCTAGCGAACCGTCATAGTCTGCCGGGGGCATTCATTGGGGTTCGAGAGACGCTCCGTCGTTTGATCGCGACGCGGTCAGATCCTCGCGCTTCGCAATGAGACCGGCTTTGCTAGCGCCTTCAGAAAAGGCAGACAGCGCATCGGGAGCTGTTACCGGCCAAGTTCGAACATAGCCCTCGACGGAGAACTCCGGAAACTCGGCGCGGATACGCTGAACTAACGTGTGGGCCTGCTCAAGATCGCCGAGTCGAGCATGGGCCATCGCACGAACCATCAACGACTCCCCATGAACAGGAGCCTTCATCGCGGCTGTGATAGCGTCGCGGTCGTTTCCGGCGACATATTGGGCGATTGCAAGCGCTCCGTAGTACCAAGGGGGAGCGCTTGGATTTAGGAGCAGAGCGTGATTGACCGTGTCCACCATGCGCTTAGCATCACCAACAACGAGGGGCATGTTGTACGCAATCAAGGCAAGGTTATCAGCATCGTTTGGGGCAACTGCAAGCGCCCGCTCGAAATCCTCCTTCGCACCTTGAATGTCCCCGTCCGCCGCACGCAATGTCGCGCGCTGTCCGAGCGCTATCCAATCATTTGGGTCCAATTGCAGTGCACGAGTCGTATCTTCCCGGAAGTGCCGCAAGGCGGTATCGACATCGTCAGAGAAGCCTAGAGTACTGGCAACCGAATATGCGAGGCCTAACTGGCTCCAAGCCGGTGCAAATTCCGGGTCCATTCGCACTGATTTTTCGAGGTACTCGATACCCTTTAGGACCCCCTCTTTGGTGACGCTCTGGGTACTGTCCATCCCAATCAGATAGAGATCGTACGCATCAAGGCTCGCGGGAGGCTTCCGTTTGGCAACCGCCCTGCTGCTGCGTGCGATCTCGCCGTAGTACGTCGAGGCGATGCTGCCGACCACGCGAGCGGTTATCTCGTCCTGCACCGAGAATAAGTCGTCGGTAGCTTGATCGTACCGTTGCGCCCACAGGTGAGCTCCGGAGACCGCGTCAATGAACTGTGCTGTCACTCTCAACTGATGCCCTTGAGTTTGGACGCTTCCTTCTAGGACAAACCGAACGCCAAGTTCTCGGCCGACTTGCCTTACGTCTGGGCTCTTTCCTTTGTAGGCGAAGCTGGAGTTGCGAGCGATCACGAAGATGTCGGGATGCCGCGCCAAATCAGTTATGATGTCCTCACTGAGCCCTTCCGCAAGACGTGTCCATCGGGCGTCTCCATCCAAATTGTCGAATGGAAGTACTGCTATCGTCCGCGAGGCATGAGCATCTTCCACGGGCCAGAATATCCAGGCGACGCCGATCAGGAGCAATGCGGTCAGAGGCGCCAATAGTCTCCTACGAGACAAGTACGGCCGGGCACGTAGCCGCCAAGGGCGTCCCGTCCCTCGTAGCCGCACTCGATAAGTACGAACCGGACGGGCGATGTTCTTGACGCGCTGGTCGCCGACAAAATCGATCGGAAACGGCAATTTTCCTTGCAACTGGTCAAAGGCAGTGCCGGAAATCAATACGCTCCCCGGATCGCAAAGTTGTTCCAGTCTAGCCGCCACGTTGACGCCGTCGCCAAGCAGGTCGTCCCCCTCGGCTACAACGTCGCCGACGTTGACCCCAACGCGAAGGACTATGCGCTTGTTTTGAGGCGTGTTGATTTGTTGCGCGACAACGCCTTCTTGAAGGCGGGTCGCAAAGGCAACAGCGTCAACGACGGATACGAACTCGAAGATCGCTCCGTCACCCATAAGCTTGACAGTATGGCCGCTGTGCTGCGCGAGCAGCGGATCAACAACCACGCGGCGCAGCTCTCGTATCGTAGTCAACGTAGCCGACTCGTCGGCTTCTATAAGCCGCGAGTATCCGACAATGTCGGAGGCGACTATCGCAACGAGGCGCCGATGCGCTTGCATTGCCACTCATTAGCCAACGCAGGCATTTTCCAACATCAGCATATACCCAATATCGGGCGATGGCGAACCGGAGCTCGAATGCTGCTCCGCTCTACGGATGCGCCCATACTGGCATGCTGGCTGGGCTCAATCTCGAGCCGCCGATCCGCCCAATTTCTGATTCTAATCGCGATGCAGGGTCGGAAGCTCAGAAGGAGAGATCGGTCGAGAAAGAAGAATCGGCTAGGGCCCGAACCGGCCGGACCAAGTGACTGCCGCCCCGGGCCAAAGCGGATCACCTTCAGTCCCGTGTAGCCAACTCCACTCGGACCGGGTGCGTTGCGGCGGTTGCCGTTGTAGAGTGCGTCGGGTGACCCATCACGCGCCTCAACGGAGCACAGGCGACGCATGGAGCGGCGGCTAACTGCCATATTTGCGGCCGATGTAGTCGGCTACAGCCGGCTGATGGGCGAGGACGAGGTCGGCACGCTGGAGCGGCTCAAGGCCTGTCGCCGCGAGTTGATCGATCCATCGATCGCCCGGCATCACGGCCGTATGATCAAGCTTATGGGCGACGGTGCGCTGGTCGAATTTGGCAGCGTCGTCGATGCGGTGCAATGCGCGGCCGACATCCAGCGCAAGATGGCCGAGCGTGACAAGGGTATCGCGGACGACCGGCTCATCCGCTTTCGCATCGGCGTCAACCTCGGCGACATCATTGTCGAGGGTGAAGACATCTATGGTGACGGGGTCAACATCGCCGCGCGGCTGGAAGCGCAGGCCGAGCCCGGCGGCGTCTGCATCTCTGGCACGGCCTTCGACCACGCCGTGCACAAATGCGACGTCGGCTTCGCCAGCCTTGGCGAGCAGCGGCTGAAGAACATCGCCGACCCTGTCCGCGTCTATCGGATTCTCCTCGAACCTTCGAAGGCGGGCAAGGTTCTGAGCGGCCCGCGCCGCCCGCTGCGGCCGGCGATCCTGGCGACGGGTGCGGCGCTGCTCGTTGCCGCCGCGGTTGCCGGCACCGTCATTGCCTGGCAGTGGCTGCGGGCGCCGCAACGGCCTTCCGTCGCGGTATTGCCGTTCTCCAATTTGAGCGGCGATCCTGCGCAGGACTATCTCGCCGAGGGCATAACCGAGGACCTGATCACCGACCTCGCTAAACTTTCGGGCCTCGACGTGATCGCCGGCAACTCGGTCGCCGCTTACAAGGGCAAGCCGCCCAATCTCGCCGACGTCAGGCGCGAACTCGGCGTCGACTTCCTCGTCGAGGGCAGCGTCAGGCCGACGGGTGACCTGATCCGGATCAACGCTCAGTTGATCGATACGGCAAACGGCGAGCATGTGTGGGCCGACCGTTTCGACCGGCGCGCGGCCGAAACGTTCGCTGTCCAGGATGAGATGCGCAAGGAAATCGTCGCCGCGCTCTACGTCGAGCCCTCGGCGGTGGAAACCAAGAGGATGGAGCGCCCGCCCACCGCCAATCTCGAGGCGTATGACTACTACCTGCGCGGCGAGCACGCTGCCTTCACCGGCCGCCCGCCCGGCATGCGCGACGCACTGGACTTCTATGCAAAGGCGGTCGCGCTGGATCCTTCGTTCGCGGCGGCATTCGCCGCCGATGCGCGCACTGCCGTCTATGTCTGGCGCAATGCCTATGACGACGTGCTGCAGTCCGCCCCGGCGCGAAAGCGCGCCTATGAGAGCGCGGGGCGAGCCCTGCAGCTCAATCCCGATCTGTCGCTGCCCTACGCGATGCTTGCCATCCTGCAGAGCGTGGACCGGCGCTTCGACGAAGCGATCGAGTCGGCCCGGCGGGCCGTGGCGCTCGGACCGGGCGACGTCGAAGCGCAGGTCGCACTCGGATACGTCTACCTATTCGACGGCAAGTTTCCGGAAGCCGCCGCGGCTGTCGAAACGGCATTGCGGCTCGACCCCGACATGTCGCCGATCAACCGCCAGATCGCCGGCACGGTCTTTTTCTTCGACGGCGATGGCAAACGCGCGGTGGCGGCGCTGGAGCGCGCTCGCGACGAAGCGCCTGGTGTCGGCAACATCCTGGTCTCGCTCGGCGCCGCCTATGCTCAGACCGGCCGCATCGCAGACGCGCGGGCGGCGGTGGCCCAGGGCCTGCGACTTCTTCCCAACAACGACTCTATCGCCGCAATCAGGATGGGATGGCATTTTCGCAATCCGCAGGATTTGGAAACCCTGATCGGCGCGTTGAAGCAGGCGGGTCTGCCGGAATGGCCCTATGCCTTCAAGGGCGACGAGAGCGATCGGCTTAAAGGTGAGGACATCAGCGCCCTGGTCATCGGTCACACGCTGAAGGGCGTCGCGGAGCCGGGGCCCCGGCCGGCAATCATGCAGATCGGCAATGACGGCCAGGCGGCCTTCCGCTCTACCGCTCAATTCATTACCGAGACGATATCCGTTAAAGAGGATCTGCTTTGCGAGCAAAGCGAAAACGCATTTGGGCGACCGGATTGCGGCCCGATCTATAGGCGCCAAGGCGAGTTCGCGTTCAGCTTCGTGAACTCGCGCGTCGTTTTTCACTTCTCGCCGCTCGACTAGGCGCCGCACACTTTAGGGCGGAGACATCAAAGCGCCCGAGCGGTCGGATCAATTGATCTGGTCGCGCTCCAGCCTTGCCTTGACGGCCGGCCAAGCAGCTTCCGCTTTTGGCAAAACGTCGTCGGCGTGGGCGGCGATATTTTCCATATCAGGCTTGTCGTAGGCTAGATAGAGCTTGCCGTCGATGATCTTGAACGCCTCGGGATCGACGTTGACCGTCACCGATTCTAGCGAAACCTCGCCCACGCAATAGCCGCCATATTGCGGAGCATATTTGACAGGCTCGCTCATGAACATCTTGCGGTGCTCGTCGCTTGCGAAATTCCACGGTGTGCCGAGCCAGTCATAAGCGATTTTCTCCGAACCTTTGACCGCCTTGCCGTCGGTGAAATAGGCGACCGGATCATAGCCCATGATGGCCACGCCGCCGAAGTAGCCGGTGTTCACCGAGCCGTCGGCATGCGCGGGGGCCGCGCCGACAACCGAGAAGGCTAGTGCGCCCGCCAGGATAAGGTTGCTCGGAGATCTGCTTGCGTCTGCCACGTACATTGCGCGTCTCCCATCAATCGTGAATGTCCATGCACCGTTTGTAGTTCTCTTCTGTGTCCTTGATGACTTCCGGCTTCTGGCAAGCGGCGCCGTGGCGCTTGTAGAGGCGAACGATCTCCAAGTTGCCCTTCCAGAAGGCGCGGCTGATCGGCGCGTAGCCGTGGACCTCGGGATGGGCGACGTCAGCGCCCTTGGAGATGAGGAACTCGACCACCTCCAGATGGTTTTCCTCGCCCGCCACCATCATCGGCGTGACGCCTGCCTTGTTGGCCGCGTCGTCGAGCACGGCGCCACGGTCGAGCAGGAGTTTGGCAACAGGCAGGCTGCCGGAATAGGCTGCGGCATGAAGGGGCGTGAAGCCACCGGAATTGCGCGCCATAACGTCGGCGCCCTTGGCGATCAGCAGTTCGGCGATCGCCGGCTGATCGGCAAGCGCGGCATTGATGAGGGGCGTTGCCTGGTCGCGCGCGCGACCGTCAACGGCGGCGCCGCCGGCCAAAGCCTCCTTGGCGGCGCTGGGATCTCCTGCGGCAACGGCATCGAACAACGGGTCTGCCGCGGCCGTCGCAACGGCGAAAGCCAGACCGACCATTGCAAACAAGCCGCGCATCGCCTGTCCTTTAGAGGCGCCTAAAATACCATGCGGCAGTTCACCTGGGTAGCCCTTCGAGCGACCGGGCGGACCGCTAACTGAGAGGGAAGACAAGGGCGCTACCCCGGTTGCGACTTCCAAGTTTACTCGCCGCTGGAAGCTAGCCGAAGACGTGTTCGCGTTCGGCGCTCGCTCCTCCCTTGCAGCCGGCCCAGCCAGTCGGATCCGGGGGCCGGCGGCTAACCCGTAAGAACGCCATTTCGCGCTTTTGGTAACTGTAAAAGCAACCACCACGCTTTCGAAATAGCGAAAGCGTTGGAAATAACTTATACGATTCCCGCGCGGAGTATCTTTAAACCTGTAGGTGCGATACCTACGTCATTTATTGTTATGTCTATCAAGGCAACACCGATGTAACATCGCTCACGGCCGCGCCTCCCGTACTTGGGGACTCGAGATGCGCGGTCATTTTTCCATACAATGAGCAGCCCAAACGTTCGACAAGCCCTTAGTGCGTCGAGCGTGCCGGTGCGCGATCTCCCCGCTTCATCAATAAACACCAACCGGGTGGCCCTCGGGTGAACGAACCCGTGCGCCCCATAGGAGAGAAGAGATGGAAGCCCTACAATATCTCGAGCCGATGACATGGACGGCAATCGAGATAGCCGTGCCGGTCATCGTGCTGGCAATCCTGTTCTGGCGGAGCGGCGTGGTCCGCTACATCCCAAACGACAGGCTCGGCATCTTGGAAAAACTATGGAGTTTTCGCGGTTCCGTCAGCAATGGCTTCATCGCGCTCAACCGTGAGGCAGGTTACCAGCCGGAAGTCGTGCGCGGCGGCCTCCATTTCTTCATGCCGTTCCAATATTCGATTCATCGCGCCAATCTTGTCACCATCCCGCAGGGTCAGATCGGCTATGTCTTTGCCCGGGATGGCAAGCCGCTGCCTCCGACGCAGACACTTGCTTCCAACACCGACGCCGACGATTTCCAGGATGTGCGCGGCTTTCTCGAAAAAGGCGGGCAGAAAGGACCGCAACGCAAGATCTTGCGTGAAGGCACCTATGCCATCAATCTCGCGCAATTCATCGTGCTGACCGCCCAGTCGATCCATGCCGTCAATCTGAGCCCGTCGGAACAAAATCTTTTTGCCAATATGTCCAGCGTGATCTCGGAGCGGGGCGGCTTTGAGCCGGTCGTCATCCACAATGCCGAGGACATGATCGGAATCGTCACCATCCATGATGGTCCGGCCCTGCCGGACGGCGAGATCATCGCACCGACCGTCGCCAACGATCCGAACGACCCGAACTTTCACAACAATTTTCAGGACCCGGAGAAGTTTCTCAATGCCGGTGGCTACCGTGGCCGGCAGTTGCAGGTGCTGGCCGACGGCAGTTACTTCCTCAATCGCATTTTCGCGACCGTCGAACTGGTCGAGAAGACAATCATTGACGTTGGAACGGTGGGTGTCGTCGTCTCCTATAACGGCCGCCACGGCGCCGATATATCCGGGCAGGCATACCGTCACGGCGAACTGGTCGAAGTCGGCGCACGCGGTGTCTGGTCGACACCGCTGCTGCCGGGCAAGTATGCGTTCAATACCTATGCCGGCAACATCGTCACCGTGCCGACCACCAACTTCGTGCTCAAATGGACGAAGGAGCAGTTTGGCGAACACAGGCTGGACGAGAACCTGTCTGAAGTCTCGTTGATCACCAAGGATGCGTTCGAGCCTGTGCTGCCGCTCTCCGTCGTCGTGCATATCGACTATATGAAGGCGCCGCTCGTGGTGCAGCGTTTCGGCGACATCAAGCGGCTGGTCGAACAGACGCTCGACCCGATGGTTTCTGCCTATTTCAAGAATATCGCCCAGACAAAGACACTGATCCAGCTTTTGCAGGAGCGTAGCGATATCCAGCGCAAATCCGGCGAGGAGATGCGCGAAAAATTCAATTCCTACAGCCTCGAGCTGCAGGAAGTGTTGATTGGCACACCCCGTGCCGCCAATGACCAGAACAGCATAGAGCAGATCCTGATCCAGCTGCGCGACCGCCAGATCGCAGTCGAAAAGGTCGAGACTTATAAATTGCAGGAGAGGGCGGCCACTCAGGAACGCACGTTGCGAGAGAAGGAGGCGCTTGCCGAACAGCAAGCCAAGATCACGACGTCGGCACTTACCATCGAGATCAGTGAGAACGAGGGCAAGGCGCAACTCGCCCGCACCCGTCAGGAGGCGGAAACCATTCAGGTCAATGCCAAGGCAGAAGCCGAGAAGGTGCGCCTCGCCGGCCAGGGCGAGGCCGACATGATCAAGGCTGTCGCGCTTGCCGATGCCGAACGCATCAAGGCGACCGGTTTTGCGGAGGCCGAGAAGGTGCGCGCTGTCGGCCTGGCGGAGGCCGAGGCCACCGAGAAGAAGGTCGCGGCTTTCGGCGGACCGGACTATCAGCTCAACTCGCAGGTTCTCATGCGCTTCGCCGAGGCCATCGAAAATGGCAAGCTACCGCTCGTGCCGCAGATCCAGATCGGCGCTACCGGCGGCGAGAAGGGGGGCGCCAATGGCCTTGTCGAGATGATGCTTTCGATGCTCGTCGCCGACCGGGTTGGACGGCAAAACCTACCGGATGAGATCCCGGCTCCGGTTGAGGAGGATTGATTGGGAATGGGCCGGTTGTACCGGCCCATTTCTGCTCTGCCGTTCGCAATCCAGAGTTCCGCGTCGAGATCGGGGCACGCTTGCTCTTCGCGGCCGGGTAGGAAATCGCTGCAAAATCGCTTATGTGAGCGCGACGCCTCGTTGACCGAGGACTCGAGAACCGCCGGATATGAAGAGCAGCGATTACAAGAAGATGCGCCTCGCCATCGCGCCCATGATGGACTGGACGGATCGGCATTGCCGGTTCTTCCACCGTCAACTGACGCGCCGGGCGCTGCTCTATACAGAGATGGTGGTGGCCGACGCGATCATCCAGGGCGCGCGCGAGCGGCTGCTCGGCTTCGACGCGGCGGAGCATCCGGTGGCGCTGCAGCTCGGCGGGTCCGATCCCGGCAAGCTTGCCGAGGCGGCGGCGGTCGGCGAGGCCTTCGGCTACGACGAGATCAACCTCAATGTCGGCTGCCCGTCGGACCGCGTCCAGTCAGGCACGTTCGGCGCCTGCCTGATGAAGACCCCGGTGCTTGTCGCCGACTGCGTCGCGGCGATGAAGGCCAGAGTGAAAATTCCCGTCACCGTCAAATGCCGCATCGGCGTCGACGAGCAGGATCCGGAGCCGGCGCTCGACGACCTGGCCGACGGGGTTTTCGCGGCCGGCGCCGACGCATTGTGGGTGCACGCCCGCAAGGCCTGGCTGGAGGGGCTCAGCCCGAAGGAAAACCGCGACATCCCGCCGCTCGACTACGGTCGGGTCTATCGTCTCAAGGTGAGAAAGCCGAATGAATTCATCGGCATCAATGGCGGCATCCAATCGCTGGACGCGGTGCGCGAGCACCTTTGCCATGCCGACGGCGCCATGCTCGGCCGCGTCGCCTACCACACGCCGGGCATCCTGGCCGGCGTCGATGCCATGTTCTACGGCGAGCCGCCCGCGGCGTTCGACTATGCCGCTCTGATCGATGTCATGGCGGCCTATGCCGCGCGCCATATCGAGAAGGGCGGGCGGCTCGGCCACGTCACGCGCCATATGGTCGGCCTGTTCCACGGCCTGGCGGGCGCGCGCCGCTACCGGCAGATCCTGTCGACGGACGCGACGAGGCCGGGCGCCGGACCGGAGGTGTTGAAGACGGCCTTTGCCGCTGTCGACCTCAGCGGCACGGCGGCCGAAGCGGCCTGAGGGCATTCAGTCGCGCAGGACCATGCGGTCGCCGCGCACGTCGAAGCCCGACAGCGAGCCGATGAAGTTCATGCCGAGCAGGCTCTGGCCGAGCATCCCGGGCGCGGCGATCATCACGGCCATGTCCTTGCGCACAATGCCGCCGATCGCCACTTCGTCGGTCTTCACGGCGGCGGCGCGCGCCATGCCGTTGGCGGTCGAGACCGGTATGGTGAAGTTGAGCGTGGCCGGATTGAAGCCGGCGGCCTGGGCGTCCTCCGCGGTCAGCACGATGCTGGTTGCGCCGGTATCGACAACGGCTCGCACCGGCGCGCCGTTGATCAGGATGCGCGCCTCGAAATGGCCATTGTCGGCCTTGTCCAGGGTGACCGTGGCGTGACCGTCCTCCACGCCCAGCGCCAGCGGGCTGCCGGGGACAAGGCCCGCCGTCACCCGGCTGGCGACGTCCTGCAGCTCATAGCGGTATTGATAGCCGGCGATCAGCGCCAGCACGATGACGGCCCAGGTGCCGAGATTGCGGGCCATGTCGCCGAGCGGCCTGCCGGAGCGCAGCAGGCCGGCGCCGATCAGCGTGCCGAACGCGCCGAGCCAGATCAACCGGCTGAAATCGTAGTTGTCGACGCCAAACGTGCTGCCCGCCGAATCGTTGAGCATCAAAAGCAGCGCGCCGGCGCCGATCACCACCATCAGGATCCAGAACAGGCGGTTCATCGGTGTTGCCCCTTCACGACAACGCGTCGCGCTCGCGCGCCATCCGGGTGCGGCGGGTCTCCCGGCGCGGCCGCCGCTCCACCGTCTCCAGCCGTGCCGGCAACTCGGCCATGACAGCGCGGCGAACCTCCGGAGTCATCCCGATCCAGGCGGAGATCTCGTCGCGCGTGCGGCCGCAGCCGAAGCAGAAGCCGGTTTTCATGTCGATCGAACAGACCAGGATGCACGGGGATTCGATGGCCGTCATGATGTTCTCTTGCGCTACTTCCACATGGTGCAACGTCCATGCCAATGCAAGCCCCACGGAATGCGCCGCGCTTTGCTGCTTTCACGGCAAGCCCCGAAGGTTGTGCTGGCGCAGCAAGGCGGTTATGCCGCTCAAACCTTCCAGCAAACCATTGTAGGCCGCATGACCAGCGCATCGCCTTTCAACGATTTTCGCAACCTTCTGGCAAACCTGCCGCCGGCCGACCAGGCGGCCGAGGCGCGCGTGCGCGCGCTGTTTGCCAAGGCCGACAAGCCCAGGGCCTCGCTTGGCCGGGTCGAGGACATCGCTGCCTGGCTCGCTGCCTGGAGCGGGCAGGCGCCGCCGGCGGTCAGGCGGCCGCAGGTGGCGATCTTCGCCGGGAACCACGGCGTCACCCGCCATGCCGTCTCGCCGCGGCCGGTGGCGGCGACCGCCAATGCGGTGGAACTGTGCGCGGCCGGGGGAGCGGCGATCAACCAGGTCTGCATCGCCAACGACCTCGGCCTCAAGGTCTTCGACCTGGCGCTGGATGTTTCGACCGGAGACATCACCGAGGAAGCCGCGCTCGACGAACGCGGCTGCGCCGCCACCATGGCCTTCGGCATGGAAGCGGTCGCCGGCGGCGCCGATCTCCTTTGCCTCGGCGATCTCGGCGTCGGCAATTCCACCGTCGCCGCCGCTCTGTGCGCCGCGCTGTTCGGCGGCGCTGGTATCGATTGGGTCGGGCCCGGATCGGGCGCCGACGCGGCGATGATGGCGCGCAAGGCTGAAGCGGTCGATCGGGCGCTTGCCGTTCACGGCGCCGGCCTCGGCGATCCGCTCGAAGCCTTGCGGCGCGTCGGCGGCCGCGAGTTCGCGGCGATCGCCGGCGCCATCCTCGCTGCCCGCATGCAGAAGATCCCGGTGCTGCTGGACGGATTTGCGGCGACGGCGACGGCCGCTGTTCTGCACGCCGCCAACCCAGCGGCGATCGCCCACTGCCTGGTGGCCAGCCTGTCGCCGGAACCGGGACACGCCAGGGCAATCGAACGGCTTGGCCTGCGGCCGTTGCTCGATCTTGGCGTCAGCCATGGCGAAGCTGTGGGAGCAGGCCTTGCCGCCGGGCTGGTCAAGGCTGCCGCCCTCACCAGTTCCGGCATGGCGGCCGCGGCCCGGACCTAGCGCCGGCGCGCCGCGACCGTCTTGGTCGGCAGGGCCGGCAGTTCCTCCATCACCCGGCTGAGCGGGAAGATGGCGATCGCCTCGGTGCCCTCGCGCAGCTTGGAGTGAAGCTCGAATTCGCCGCCATGCATGGCGAGCAGGCCCTGCACGATCGGCAGGCCGAGGCCGGTGCCTTGCTCGGCGCTCTTGATGGCGATCGAACCCTGGCCGAAGGCTGAAAGCACGACCGGGATTTCTTCCTCCGGAATGCCCGGCCCATTGTCCTTGACCGAAATGTATTGCCCGCCGCCGGCGGTCCAGCCGACGCGCACGCGAACCTCGCCACCGGACGGCGTGAACTTGATGGCGTTGGACAGGAGGTTGAGCGCGATCTGCCGCACCGCGCGTTCGTCGGCGAACAGGCGCGGCAAGGTGGTTTCGAAATCCTGGATGACGCGGATGTCCTTGTTGCGAGCCTTCAACTCCATCATGTGGCAGCAGTCCTCGGCGATGGTGAGCAGCATCACCGGCTCCTCGTTGAGCTGGTAGCGGCCAGCCTCGATGCGCGACAGGTCGAGGATCTCGTTGATCAGGTCGAGCAGATGCTGGCCGGACTCGTGCACGTCATGAGCATAGTCGCGATAGGTGGGGTTGTTCATCGGGCCGAGCACTTCATTGGCCATCACTTCGGAAAATCCGAGAATGGCGTTGAGCGGGGTCCTGAGCTCATGGCTCATCGAGGCGAGGAAGCGCGACTTCGCCAGATTGGCATCCTCGGCCCGACGCCGCGCCTCGTCCGACATCGATTTCGCCGTCTCCACCTCGGCGATCAGCGCATCCTTCTCCGAACGGAATGACATCAGCATCAGCGAGGCCTGGTTGAGATTGCGCGCGACGTAGGCAAAGAAGGGCAGGGCGGTGACCAGCAGCGCGGCCATGATAACCTCGATCGGCAGCCACGTTCGTGCTCCGGCATAGGCATAGACGGCGACGGGAATCGCGAAGGTCGCCAGCAGCGCGCCGCCCAGCGAGGATGCCATCACTGCGGTGGCCGCCATGGCGACCAGAAGCACCATCGCCTTGACCACCTGGAACTGATCGATCTGGCAGGTGTCGCAACCGAACCAAGCGAACCAGGCCCAGCCAAGGCCGCACAGGAAATGCCCGATGAGGAAATCGCGCCGCGCCTGCGACGGATCGATCTGGGACGCTTCCGTCCGCTCGATGCGCCGCGCCATGAAGGCGACGATCGCGTAGCAAAGCAGGGTGAACAGCGCCCAGATGCCGATCTTCTTGTCGAGGCCGGCCAACAGGCCGGTCGCGGCGATCGCCAGCACCAGGATCGGTATGGCGGTCGCGCTGACCACCATGGTGCGGGCATGCAGCTTCAGGAGCTCGCGGTCGAAATCGAGATTGCCGGCCTGCTGCGAAAGACGGTCACGGGTTCTGCGCACCGCGCGCGCCACATCGCTGTTGCGATGCGGTTTCCTGCGGTCCACAATGAATTTGTCCGCTGTGTTTGAGCGTAGCAAAGGCATACAAACTTCAATTTCTGCGCGCAGCGATTTCAATTCGTTAAGCTACGTTCGAATGATTAAGAGACTGTTTGCCATATGAGCCGTTCCTGGTCGCCGAGGCCGCGCCGGCGATACGCTCCGCAGCCGCCTCGCAGCCTGTGGCGGCGGCTTTTCGACTATTGCCTGACCATAGTTCTGCTCGGTCTGCTGATCCTGCTCGCGGCCCGCCTCGACCGCTTCGAGACGCGCGAGGCCGCGGGCGCGGCGATCGTCAATGACGGCGATTCGATCACGCTAGGCGCCACGCGCATCCGCATGCGCGGCATCGACGCGCCGGAGTACCAGCAGACCTGCCGCAGGGGTGGCGCCGACTATGCGTGCGGCAAGCTCGCGCGGCAGTCGCTGGTGCAGCTGATAGGCGGCCGTCCCGTCTCCTGCAGCGGCTGGCAGCAGGACCGCTATGGCCGGCTGCTTGGCGACTGCAAGGCGGGCGGCGTCGACCTCAACCGCGCCCAGGTCGAGGCCGGCTGGGCCGTCGCCTATGGCGATTTCGAGACCGAGGA
This sequence comes from Mesorhizobium sp. M4B.F.Ca.ET.214.01.1.1, assembly GCF_004791545.1. Taxonomy (NCBI): domain Bacteria; kingdom Pseudomonadati; phylum Pseudomonadota; class Alphaproteobacteria; order Hyphomicrobiales; family Phyllobacteriaceae; genus Mesorhizobium; species Mesorhizobium sp. M4B.F.Ca.ET.214.01.1.1. Next base: position 92,873 of record NZ_SRUX01000009.1, on the reverse strand, counting down.
GGCCGGCGCCCGCGCCGGCAAGGCGGGCATCTGGGCCGGCACCTTCGACGAGCCGCAGGACTGGCGCGATACGCACGGCCACGGACTGGTCGAAAGGAAGCATGGCACCTTGGCCTCTATAGGAGACGCCTTGCGCGAGTTTTTCCGCTTCCGGTAAGGAGATGGAGCGAGATCGGATCGGGAGGATGACAATGAAGCTGTTCGACGGCGGCCGCGCCCCCAATCCGCGCAGGGTGCGGGTTTTCCTCGCCGAGAAAGGGATCGAGGTTCCGCTGGTGCCTGTCGACATGGGCGCGCTGGAGCACAAGCAGCAGGCCGTCAGTTCGCGCAACCCGCTGCAGCGCCTGCCGGTGCTCGAGCTCGACGACGGCACCATCATCACCGAATCCGTCGCCATCTGCCGCTATTTCGAGGAGCTTTATCCGGAGCCGCCTTTGTTCGGGCAAGGCGCGCTCGGCAAGGCGAAGGTCGAGATGTGGCAAAGGCGCATCGAGCTCAATCTGCTGAGCAGTGTCGCCCAGGCCTTTCGCCACATTCATCCGGCGATGAAGGAATGGGAGGTGCCGCAGGTCCCGGAGTGGGGCGAGGCGAACAAGCCGAAGGCGATCGAATTCCTGAAGCTGCTCGATGCCGAATTGGCGCAACGGGAATTCGCTGCTGGCGACAGCTACTCGATAGCCGACATCACCGGGCTGATCGCCATCGACTTCATGAAGCCGGCCCGCATCAGGGTGCCGGAGGAGTGCACCAATGTGCTGCGCTGGCACGCGGCGATCTCCAGCCGGCCGAGCGCGGCCGCCTGAGGCCCGGATGAGCGAAGCGCTGGAGAGACTGACGGCAAGGGTCCGCGCCTGCCGCATCTGCGTCGAGAAGCCGCTTGGCCGGCCATTGCCGCACGAGCCGCGCCCGGTGCTGCTTCCGTCATCGACAGCGCGCATCCTGCTTGCCAGCCAGGCGCCCGGCACCAAGGTCCATCTCTCGGGCATGCCGTTCACCGACGCCTCCGGCGACCGGCTGCGCAGCTGGCTTGGCGTAACCAGCGAGGAGTTCTACGACACGGACAAATTCGCAATCGTGCCGATGGGGTTCTGCTTTCCCGGCCAGGATGCCAAGGGCGCCGACCTGCCGCCGCGCCGCGAATGCGCGCCGGCGTGGCGCGCCGAACTGATGGCGCTGATGCCGCAAATCGATCTGGTGCTGACCATCGGCGGCTACGCGCAGTCCTGGCACATGGGCACGGCGCGGCAGTCCTCGTTGACGGAAACCGTCAGGAACTGGCGCGCGATATGGGATGCGCCGGCCGGCCCGACAGTGTTGCCGCTGCCGCATCCATCGTGGCGAAACACCGGCTGGCTGAAGAAGAATCCGTGGTTTGAAATGGATTTGCTGCCCTTCCTGAGGTCGGAAATCCGCTATCGCCTTGGTTAGGCATACAGCAAGAAAACACCCGCTTTCCGCCTGTCTGGCAGAATTTCTTTCTTGTGAAAGGCCAGAATAAAAGGGATTATGGACAAACTATTCCTCAAAGCGCACGCCACGCAAGCCGGGCGACATGCACTAACGGAGCATCCGATGGACCGCCTTGACCGAAAGATTCTGCGCCTCCTGCAGGAGGATGCGACATTGGCTGTCGCCGATGTCGCCAAGAAAGTCGGCCTGTCGACGACGCCTTGCTGGCGCCGCATCCAGAAGCTCGAGGAAGAGGGCGTCATCAAGCGGCGCGTCGCTATCCTCGACCACGAGAAGGTCAATGTGCGCGTCACCGTCTTCGTGTCGATCCGCACCAATTCGCACAGCCATGAATGGCTGCGGCGCTTCTCCGAGGTGATCCAGGAATTTCCGGAAGTGGTCGAATTCTACCGCATGAGCGGCGACGTCGACTATCTGCTGCGCGTGGTGGTGCCCGACATCGCCGCCTACGACGCCTTCTACAAGCGGCTGATCGCCAAGATCGAGATCCGCGACGTCTCGTCGTCCTTCGCCATGGAGCAGATCAAGTACACGACCGAGATTCCGCTCGACTACATGGTGCTGGATAAGGAAGCCGGCGCCAACGCGGCTTGAGGTGCTGATGCGTGGCCGTTCTCCGGAAAGGTCACGCAAGCCTGCCTAGTTCTTCTTTTTGTTGAGGAAACTCCAGGGCGAGCTGACCGGCAAGGTGACCGTGTCCGGCACCGAGTTGACGCTTGCCACCTCGGCCTTGCGCACCGTGTAGCCCGACTGGATGACCGAGACGCCATCGAGGATGAAGAGTTGGCTCTTCTCCATCCCCGGCTTCAGCACGCCAGTGATGGAGACCGGCTGGTAGGCCTCTGACATCTTGTAGGGATGTGCCGGCGTCACCAGCACGATCTGGTTGGGCGGCGGCGTCGGCATATGGCTGCAGGCGCCCGTCCACGGCACCAGCAGGAACTGGTAGACGAGGTCGCCGTCGCGATCGGTCGGCAGCGCGTAGCCGGCTAATTGAACGGTCTTGTCCTGGAGGCCCAGGGACAGAGTCTCGCCGTGGTCAGGCAGTTTCGCCGCGATCATCGGCATGTTGGCGTCTTCGGCGATCGCCTGCGTCGCCGGCCGCAGGTCCTTCCAGAAGATATGCACGGTCTCGGCCGAGGCATCGGCGGCAATGGAAATAAGCAAAGCAGCGGAGAGCGCGATGGTTGATTTGAGATGCTTGCTCACTGGCTGCTTCCTTTGCACCTGAGTAAAGACGCCGCCGTCCCCGGCGTCAACGCTCGAGCCGCATCACATGCCGGCGCGAGCCCGCGGTGCCGATCTCGTGGAAGCCTCGCACCCGGAACATGTCGCGAAAACCCATGAAGCGGTAGCTTGGCGCTGCCTGGTCGACCGGATAGGCCTCGATCACGCGCGCGCCCCTGTCAAAGGCATGGTCAATCGCCGCGTCGAGCAGCGCCGCCGCGAGCCCGCCGCCGCGCAGGGCCCTCGGTACATAGAAGCAGACGATCGACCAGACGCCCGTTTCGCTGTCGTCCTGAAGCTTTGAGAGCCTGCGATAGGTCTCGCGCGGCGCGACCGAGCACCAGCCGGCCGGCTTGCCGTCGACTTCAGCGACGATGCCGACGGGCGTCCCGGTCTCAATCAGGCCCATCATCATGCGCTTCTTCTCGGCGTTCCGGACGTGCTCGCGGCTGGAATGGCGCCAGGCCATGCACCAGCAATATTTCGGCGCGCCCGGCTGTTCGAAAAGTTCCTCGAAATCCGCGCGTGTCGCGCGCGTCACCTCCGCGAAGCGGATTTCGGCGCCGTCAGCCTTTCCTGGCGGCGATCCGCTCGATCGTCTTGGCATTGGTCAGTTCCTTCACTGCGTCCTTGCCAATCCAGCGCGCCGTCTTGTCGGTCGACTGCGCCAGTCGTTCGGCGACAGCAAGGGCAGCGCCGCGCATTTCCATCGATCGTTTGCCGATCGAACGAAGAGCCCAGTTCACCGCCTTCTTCACGAAGTTTCGGCTGTCGGTGGCATGGGCCTCAATGACCGGCAGGAAGTCGAGGAAGGTCGCCACCGGCTCCTTCTTCCGGTGCACGACCGACCAAGCCATCATGGCAAAGGCCGTGCGTCGAACGAACTCGCGTTCGTCGGCGGCGAACTCGTTGATCAGTTCCCTCCAGGACTCTGTGTCGACGAAGAGATCGGAGACACCGTCGACGATATCCCACGAATCGAAAGACGCCGCCCATTGCCTCGCATCCGCGGCTGAAAACCGCTTCGGGTCGGCCGTGACGGAAGCGATGAACTGCGCTTCCATGATACCGGTTTGCCAGAGTTCGAAGGCACGTTCATGGTTGCGCTTGATCTTCCTGGCGATCTGCCGCTGCACGCCGTGCGGAATGCCAAGCGCACGCTCGATCTTGATGCCGTAGCGCAGCATGCCGTGGCGATTTTCCTCCGAGCCGACCGAGCGCAGATACGCGACGATTTCGTCGGCGCTCGATTGGGGCGAAAGCTCGGCCATCGCGTTCTCTATTTTTCCAGGCGAGCGAGCAGCGAGGATGTGTCCCAGCGCCGGCCTCCCATCGCCTGCACATCCTTGTAGAACTGGTCGACGAGCGCGGTCACCGGCAGCCTGGCGCCGTTGCGGTCGGCCTCCGCCAGGCAGATGCCGAGGTCCTTGCGCATCCAGTCGACGGCGAAGCCGAAATCGTATTTGCCGGCATTCATCGTCTTGTGGCGGTTCTCCATCTGCCAGGAACCGGCAGCGCCCTTGGAGATCACCTCGATCACCTTCTCGATGTCGAGCCCGGCCTTCTTGCCGAAATGGATGCCCTCGGCCAGCCCCTGGACGAGACCGGCGATGGTGATCTGGTTGATCATCTTGGTGAGTTGGCCGGCGCCCGCCGGCCCCATCAGCCCGACCATGCGGGCGAAAGCCTCGATGACGGGTTTCGCCTTGTCGAAAGCTGCCTGCTCGCCGCCCACCATGACGGTGAGCACGCCGTTCTCGGCGCCGGCCTGGCCGCCGGAGACCGGCGCGTCGAGGAAGGAGAAGCCGCCCCTTCGGGCGGCTTCATCCAGCTCGCGCGCGACCTCGGCCGATGCGGTGGTGTTGTCGATGAAGACGGAGCCCTTCTTCATCGAGGCGAAGGCGCCCTTGGCACCGGTCGTGACCGAGCGCAGGTCGTCATCATTGCCGACGCAGGAGAAAACAAAATCCTTGCCGTCGGCCGCTTCGGCCGGCGTCAGCGCCAGCTTGCCGCCGTGCTGGGCAACCCATTGCTCGGCCTTGGCCGTGGTGCGGTTGTAGACGGTGACGTCGTGGCCACCCTTGTTCCTGAGGTGCCCGGCCATCGGATAGCCCATGACGCCAAGACCGAGAAATGCCACCGATGCCATGAGCTTGCCTTCCAAAACGGGAACCAGATTTTGCTGGCGCAAGCTCTAGGCCATGCGGTGAATTCGTCAAGGCGCGGAGCGCTCGATCGACTGGTGCAGAAAGGCGGTTTCGATCAGCGCTTGAGGTGAATGGTGATCCGACGTTCGATCCATTCGATCGCGTGGCGCAGCACCTCGACAATCACCAGATACACGACGGCGACCCAGATATAGGCCTGGATATCGAAGGTGCGCGCGTAGGTAAGTTTTGCCATGCCCATCAGGTCGTACACGGTGATAATGGCGACGATCGCGGACGCTTTGATCATCAGGATAAGCTCGTTGCCATACGGCCGCAGCGCGACGACCAATGCTTGCGGCAGGATGATCTTCCACAACGTCTGCAATTTGTGCAGGCCGAGCGAAGCGGCACCCTCCCATTGGCCCCTTGGCACGCTTTCGATGGCGCCGCGTAGGATTTCAGCCTGATAGGCAGCCGTGTTCAGGGCAAAGGCAAAGACGCCGCAGTTGAACGCCTCACGGAAGAAGCCCCACAGCCCAACCATTTCGAGTTGCGGCTTGAACGAGCCGACCCCGTAATAGACCAGAAAAGTCTGGACGAGCAGCGGCGTTCCGCGAAAGAAATAGACGTAACAATAGGCAAGACCTGACAAGACCCGGTTCTTCGACATGCGTGCATAGGCGACTGGAAGTGACAGTATGGCGCCAAGGACAATCGAAATGCCAACCAGCGAAAGCGTGACGCCGAGCCCTTGCAGGTAGCTCGGGCCGTACTTGGCAAAGAGTTCGCTGTTCCAGGCGAAAGCCAGATAGGCGACAATGCCGCCGCCAGCGGCAACCCAGACGCCTATCAGCACGTAGCCGACAATTCGGGAACGCGGCCAGCCGCGTGCTCGCGGGGGCGGCCGTTCCACAACGTTTTTGGCGTCGGCCGCAACGCTCATCGCCGCGCGTCCCGCTGGGCGAGCGAGCGCTGTATGGCGCCGGTGGCAAAGGATGAAATAACCGCCAAGATAAGAAATACCGCGGCGGCCACACTGAAGAACAGGAATGTGTGTTTGGTGACGCGTGCGGCCACGCCAGCCTGACGGAGCGTTTCAGCCAAACCGACCACCGACACCAGCGACGTGTCCTTGAGCAGGCTCAGCCAGCAATTCTCCAGGCCCGGAAAGGCGATGCGAACCAATTGCGGCAAAATCACTTTGCGCATCGTTTGCCCGTATGAAAGGCCAACTGCATAGCCGCCCTCATATTGGCCCTTTGGGATGGCCCGGAACGCTGAAAGGAATACCTCGCTAGCATAAGCCGAAAAGATGATGGCAAGCACGATCATGCCGGCGACGAAGGCGTTAACGTCGATGGTCGCCTCGGGTCTTACCAGTCTGATGAGATATTGCAGGATCAACGGGCCGCCGAAAAAAAACAGAAACAGCGTCACCAGTTCAGGCAATCCACGGAAGATCGTAGTGTAGATGTTGGCGGCGATGCGCAGCGAGGGTTCCTCGGATTGTTTTCCCAGCGCTACGAAAAAGCCAATCGTCAAACCGATTGGAAGAGTTGCGAGAGCCAAAAGAACCGTGACAGCAGCACCTGAGGCGATGTCGTCGAGCCAACCATCAGGCCCCCAACTGAGAAGCGTCCATACGCTCTGCTGCATCCGCCTGCCTGTCCCCACTTGCCTGAAGACCGTGCATCACTCCTGATGCGCGGCATCCTCGTGGGAACGGCGGGAACATCCCCGCCGTCCCTGTCGTCAATCCCGGCGGATCAGGAATCGCCGCCGTAGACGTCGAACTTGAAGTACTTGTCGTTGATTTCCTTGTATTTTCCGTTGGCACGGATGGCGTCGATCGCGGCATTGAACTGGTTGACCAGGTCGGTCTCGCCCTTGCGTACGGCAATGCCGGCGCCCGGACCGTGGATCTCGACGACCGGCTTGATCGCCCCGATCAACTTGCAGCAAGCGCCGTCGGGCGAATCCAGCCACTGCTGCAGCACGACGATGTCGTCATTGGCGGCGTCGAGGCGGCCATTGGCGAGATCGAGCTGATATTCCTGCGCGGTCGGATAGGGCTTCACCGTGCTGTCGGTGTAGGTCTTGGTCGAATAGTTGAAATGCGTCGTCGAAGCCTGCACGCCGATCGTCTTGCCGGCCAGGTCTTCCTTGGTCACACCCTTGATGTCGCTGTCCTTCGGCGCGACGATCGCCGGGGGCGTGTTGTAGTATTTGTGGGTGAAATCGACCTTCTCGGCGCGTTCCGGCGTGATCGACATCGAGGCGATGATGGCGTCGAACTTGCCGGCCTGCAGTGCCGGGATAATGCCGTCCCAATCCTGGGCTACGAAGGTGCACTTCACCTTCATCTCGTCGCAGAGCGCCTTGGCGATGTCGACGTCGAAGCCCACGAGCTGGCCGTCGGCGGTCAGGTTGTTGAAGGGCGGATAGGCTCCCTCCGTACCGATCCGCAATGTCTTTTCCTGAGCCTGGGCAACGCCAAGTGTCAGCAGCGCGGCCGATGCGGCGAGCGCGATACGCAGTGCAATACGCATGTTAGTCCTCTCATATTGTCCGGGCCGCTGTTCCGTGCGGCTCTGTGAGCGGTGCTTTTGACCGCCCGCTGGCGGCGATACTCCCACTCTTTCCCCGAAAAAAGCAACTGCAAAACAGTAGGCTGCAGGCTTGGCAGTTGCGGCCGAAGATGACGCTAGGTTAGAGGCCGGGAACAAGTTTAGCGGCGGCTGAAAGTTATTTCGCCGGCGCGCTCAGCGCCGCAGGCCCGAGACGCCTTCGACGAAGTCCGCTATCGATGCGACGTCGTCGAGATCGAAGACCGGCAGGCTCCCGCCTTCGGCGGCGAAGTCCGCGGCAATGGCGACGATGTTGGGATCGCTGGCCGACAGCGGCGTCCTGTCCTTGGCGTCGAGCCGCCGCGTCTCGATCTTCTTGTGCGCTTCGCGCTTGTAGCCTTCGACCAGCACGATATCCGACGGCGCCAGCCGCGCCAGGATCGCCTCGAGCGTCGGCTCCTCCTCATTGCGCAATTCGTGCATCAGCGCCCAGCGCCGACCGGACACGACCGCGACCTCGGTCGCGCCGGCCTGGCGGTGGCGGAAGGAGTCCGCGCCAGGCTTGTCGATGTCGAAATCATGATGGGCGTGCTTCACGGTCGAGACCGTCCAGCCGCGCCGCGCCAACTCGGCGACCAGCTTCTCGGTCAGTGTGGTCTTGCCGGAATTCTTCCAGCCGGTGATGCCAAAAACGCGCCTGTTCATTGCTCGATGCTCTGCAACAGTCGCTCGGCGATCGCAAGATCGTCCGGCGTGTTGATGTTGAAGAAGGGATCGATCGCATGTCCGCCGGATGCCGGCATTGGAAACTCCACCTCGACGACGCCGTGGCGGTCGATGAAGGCAGAGACCCGCCGGTTGTCCTCGTCGACCAGGAACCGGCGCAAGGCATCATGAACGTCGAGCGGCCAGAGCGCGAATGTCGGGTGCCGCCTGCCGCCTGAGCTGGCGACAGCGATCGATCCGGGCTTTGAGTCGGCGGCCGCAGCCAGTCGCTCGACCAGATTTTTGGGGAAAAAGGGCGTATCGCCGGCAACCGTGACCACGGCATCGCAGCCGATCGACGCCCACTCGATGCCGGTCAGGATGCCGGCCAGCGGTCCCGCATGCCCCTCCACCGTATCGGCAAGCACGGGCAGCCCGAAGCTGGCGAAGCGCGTCGGGTCGCCATTGGCGCTTAGCGCCAGCGGTCCGGTCTGCGGAGCAAGACGCTTGACGACATGGTCGAGCACGCTGCGGCCACCAAGCTCGAGCAGGGTCTTGTCGCCGCCGCCCATGCGCCGCGACTGGCCGCCGGCCAGGATGATGCCCGCTATGTTGCGATCCATTGTCCGCTGTCTCTTGCCGCCCGGAATTGCCGCCAGCAGGCGCTTCCCCAAGGCTTGGTCCTATATGCCGTCCGGCGCCATGTCAGGTCCAGCGCTTTCGGCGGCGGTCTGCCGCCGGCCGACGATGCGTTCGCGATAGAGCGCGTAGAGGCCGGAGCCGACGATGATGGTGGCGCCGATGACCATCGGCAGGTCCGGAATGTCGCCGAAGATGACGAGGCCGAGCAGGATCGACCAGAGCAGGGCGGTGTAGCGGAACGGCGCGATGAAGGAGATGTCGCCGGAGCGCATTGCCATGATGATGAACTGGTAGCCGATGAGCACCAGCACCGCGGCGAGCGCCAGGAGCGCGGTGGCCCTGCCGCTCATCGGCGTCCAGCCGCCCATCGGGGCGAGCAGCGCCGCACCCAGCACCGTCATGGCCAGCGCCGTGGCGGTCGATACCAGAAGCGTCGGGATCGCTTGCGGGATGCGCCTGGTGGAGAGATCGCGCACCGCGCAGCAGGCGACGCTCGCCAGCGCCAGCAGCGAATAGATGCTGAAGCCTTCGAAGCCCGGCCTCACGATGACCAGCACCCCGGCGAAGCCGACGGCAATCGCCAGCCAGCGCCGCCAGCCGACACCTTCGCCGAAGAAAAGCGCCGCGCCCATGGTCACTGCCAGCGGCAGCGCCTGCAGCACCGCCGAGACGTTGGCGATCGGCAGGTGCGCCAGCGCGACCAGGAACGAGACCGTGGCGCCGGCTTCGCCGGCCACGCGCATCGCCACCATCGGCTGCAGCATGGACCGTGGCGCTGCCAGCGCGCCGCGTTGCCAGGCAAGCAGACCGACGAACAGCGAGGCGAAGGCGCCGCGGATCAGCATGACCTGCGCCATGTTCATCGATTCGGAGGAGAATTTGGTGATCGCGTCGTTGAGGGTGAAGCCGACCATGGCCACCATCATGAACAGCGCGCCGCGCAGGTTTGGCGAAAGAGGCAAGGGCGTCACCGGTTGTGCTTTGGATCAGCCTCTATCAGCCGGCCGCAAAACAGCAACGCCAAAGCACTGGGCCACGGTTTGTCGCCGTGGCCCGCAAAGATCGGCGCGAAGGCGAAAGGGCTTATTTCGGCGTCAGCACTTCGGTGCCGCTGCTTTCCTTGCCGGCGATGGTCCAGAGGCCGTGCAGCGAGCCGTCTTCCTCGACCTTGTAGACGACGAGGCCGATCTCCTTGCCCATCACATAGCCGGCGGAGAAAGCATTGTCGTTGCGCATGCAGATGCCGTCGGACGACGATCCGCCGGTTTCCCAATGGATGGTGCAGGTCGTCTCGCTGGTCAGCGTGATGGTCGCCTCGCCACCATAGGCGGAGCCGTCGAAATTGGTGCCGGCGACCGTATAGTTGCCGCCGATCGACTGCGCCGCCCCCGGTGCCGCCGCAAAGCCGAGCATTGCAAGAGCAAGAATGAATTTGCGCATGTTGCATTCCCCCTGTGAGTGAAAAAATCACGTCCACTGGAAGGCTAGGCTGGAACATCGAGTCGGTAAATCGGCCGCCCTTTGGCGGGCGAGGATTATTTCGTGGTGTGGCGCAAAATGCTCACGGCCCCTTGAGGCTTCCGGCAATGACGCCAACAAGCGGATCGTATTTCGATTTCAGAGCTTGCGAATACTCGATCCAGACCGTGCGGATGACGCCGTCCTTTCCGAACAGGCGTCGCTCGTAGAAGATCTTGCCGTCCTTGATGCCGGACAGCACCGCCCAATCCTTGCCGGCCTTGCTGTAGGTGATCTTGTAGCCTGGCTCGGCGCTGGCCTTCTCGGAGGAGACAAAGCTTTTCGGCGTGTCGTCATCGACGTTGAGGATGCCAGAGCAGATCAGGCTGGCTCCGTCGGGCGCGCTCCATTGCTGCCCGTCGCCATTCTCCGGCTCGGGCTCGCGAATGCTGAAGATCTCGTCCGGAAAGGTGCAGACGGTGCCAAAGCGCTGATTGGTGTAGGTGAACGGCGCGGCGCTGGCTGCCGCTGCGATGCTCAACGCTGCGATGGCCAGGGTCGGGAAAAGGTGCTTCAAGCCAGTCTCCAGCCAATGACGGAGGCGATCCTTGCCTCAATGGCGGAAAAGATCAGCCGCCGGTGACGCTCATATGCCGGGACACCGCCGGCCGGCTGGTGCGGCGGTCGATGACGAAGTCATGGCCCTTGGGCTTGCGCCCGATCGCCTCCTCGATTGCCGCGGAGACCAGCTCGTTGCCTTCGGACGCACGCAACGGCGCGCGCAAGTCGGCGGCGTCTTCCTGACCGAGGCACATATAGAGGGTGCCGGTGCAGGTCAGCCTGACGCGGTTGCAGCTTTCGCAGAAATTATGCGTCATCGGGGTGATGAAGCCTAGCCTGCCGCCGGTCTCGGCGACATGGACGTAACGGGCCGGGCCGCCGGTCTTGTAGGGGATGTCGCTCAGCGTGAACTGGCGCTCGAGCTGGGCCCTGAGCAACGACAGCGGCAGGTACTGGTCGGTGCGGTCGGCGTCGATTTCGCCCATCGGCATGGTTTCGATGACGGTGAGGTCCATGCCACGGCCATGCGCCCAGCGCATCATCTCGGGCAGTTCCTCGTCGTTGAAGTCTTTCAGCGCCACCGCGTTGAGCTTGACCTTCAGCCCGGCCGCCTGGGCGGCGTCGATGCCTTCCATGACCTTGCCGAGATGGCCCCAGCGGGTGATCTGGTGGAACTTGTCGGCGTCGAGCGTGTCCAGCGAGACGTTGATGCGCTCGACCCCGCAATCGGCGAGCTCGGCGGCGAAGCGCGACAGCTGCGAGCCGTTGGTGGTCAGCGTCAGCTCTTCCAGCGCGCCGCTCTTCAGATGCCGCGACAGCTGGCGCACGAGGTGCATGATGTTCTTGCGCACCAGCGGCTCGCCGCCGGTGAGGCGCAGTTTCCGCACGCCCTTTTCGATGAAGACGGTGCAGAGCCGGTCGAGCTCTTCAAGCGACAGGAGATCCTTCTTGGGCAGGAAGGTCATGTCCTCGGCCATGCAATAGGTGCAGCGGAAATCGCAGCGGTCGGTGACCGACACGCGCAGGTAGCTGATCGTTCGACCGAAAGGATCGATCATGTCCATGCTTTTGCGTTTCCCGTGGCCGCGAACGGCGTCGTTATATACCGCTATGTGATACGATACGGCCTTTCATTCAAGATAGCCGGTCTTGATCTTTGGTAACATTCCCCCACCGACATCGCGTGTCGGCCGCCCTGCAATGGCCTTTTCGCCTGCGGCGAAGCAGCGTAGGGAAGGGTGGAAATGACGCAGGAACGATCCGCATGACAGCGCCGAAGGAACTCCGGGTCTCGAAGGACCGCAAGCTGCTTACCGTCACCTTTCCGGACCATCATCCGTTCGAATTGCCGGCCGAGCTGCTGCGCGTGCTGTCGCCCTCGGCGGAAGTGCAGGGCCATTCGCCGGAGCAGCGCGTCACCGTGCCCGGCAAGCGCAATGTCGCCATCCTCAAGATCGAGCCGGTCGGCAATTATGCGGTGCGCATCACTTTCGACGACTTCCACGACACCGGCATCTACACGTGGAACTACCTGCATGCGCTTGGTCACGAGAAGGAGGCGCGCTGGAATGCCTATCTCGCCGAATTGACCGAGAAAGGCCTCGGTCGCGACCGTTAGGTCTTGCCATCCGCCTTGTCGTCAAGGCGTCATGGATGTGGAGTAGCGCCGGCAAAGGTTCGGAGACGAAACAGATGTCTGTCATCACATCAGTCGAACAGCTTGAAGCGCTCTACGGCATTCCGGGCGAAGCCTCGATCGTCAAGGAACTCGACCACATCATTCCCGAATACGCCGCCTTCATCGAGACCTCGCCCTTCGCCGCACTGGCGACCGCCGGGCCGGAGGGGCTCGACTGCTCGCCGCGCGGCGACCTCGGCGGCTTCGTGCGCATCCACGATCCGAAGACACTGATGATGCCGGACCGCCGCGGCAACAATCGCGCCGATTCGCTGAAGAACATCCTGCGCGATCCGCGCGTCGGCCTGCTGTTTCTGGTGCCGGGGTCCGGCACCACGCTGCGCGTCAACGGCCGTGCTCATATCACCACCGACGCCGAGGTCTGCGCCTCGTTCACCGTAGACGGCAAGCCGGCGCGTTCGGTCACGGTGATTGCGGTCGATTCGGTCTATTTCCAGTGCGCCCGCGCCATCGTCCGGTCGGAGCTCTGGAACCCGGCGAAACATGTCGATCCGAAATCGCTGCCGACGCCCGGCCGGATCCTCGAGGTCACCAGCCGCCAGAGCATCGACGGCGAGACCTATGACAAGGAATGGCCAGAGCGGGCAAAGAAGACGATGTGGTAGGTGCGTTGCTATTCAGGTGAGGCCGGCCTGACCTGAATCTCAACACTCCTGGAGAGCGCCCGGCGCTCAGGCTTCCTTCAGCACATCGGCGATCTTGCGCATCTGCTCGCCGATCATGTCGCACTGCTCCGCAGTCGACTGGCTCATAGCCTTCTCGATCAGCGCCATGTGAACCTTCAGCGCCTGCATCAGCAGGGCTTCGCCTTCCACGGTCAGGCTGAGCCTGAGCACGCGCTTGTCCTTCTCGTCGCCCTCGCGGCGCAGCAAGCCGCGGGTTTCCAGTTGCGGCAGCAGCATGGTGATGTTGGAACGGCCGACCAAGAGCTTGCGGGCTAGGTCATGCTGCGACATGCCGGGATGGCGGTAGAGGTTCATCAGCACGTCGAGCTGCGCCGGCTTGAGATCCAGCGGCACCAGCTTCACTGCCAGCGTGCGCTCCACCACATGGCAGGCACGCGCCACCGCGACCCAGTTGCGAAAGCGCGGGTTGTCCCAGGGCACGTCTTGTTTAATGTTCATGTTTGAACTATTATGTTCATGCTTGAACGAATGGATGGATCGCCACTATGGCATCATTTGGACTGAAGGTCATCCGGGGCGTGTTCGGCGCGGCCGAGCATGTGGCGCCCCGCCTCAGCGGCCGGGCCGCGTTCGAATTGTTCTGCCGCACGCCCAATGTGAAAGCCCTCAGCGACGGCGAACGCCGCGCCGTAGACCGGGCTGCGGCCTTCATGACCGAGGCGCGCCATCACCGGCTGAAAACGAAGACCGGCTGCGTCATGGTGCATGAATTCCGATCCGAGCCCGGCAGGGCGGCCGCCGGCACCGTGCTCGTCATCCATGGCTGGCGCTCGCGCACCGAATACATGCGCACGCTGATCGAAGGCTATCGCCGGGCGGGCTACAGGGTCGTCTCGCTCGACCTGCCGGGCCACGGCCAGTCGCAGGGCCGCCGCCTGAACATGGTCAATGCGGTCGAGGCGGCGAAGGTCGCCGGCGAATGGTTCGGGCCATTCAGTGCGATCGTCGGCCATTCCTTCGGCGGCGCCGTTGCCGCCAACGCCGTCGCCGGTTCCGTCAGGGGCATCCAGCCCGTTGCCGCCGACAGGCTGGTGCTGATCGCGGCGCCGAGTTCCTTGCCGGCGATCTTCGCCGACTTCAGCCGCATGCTCAATGTCGGTCCGCGTTCGCAGCTTGCCATGGCCGACCGCGTCGAAAAGCTCTCCGGCAGGCCGCTCGGCGAATTCACCGGCGACCGCCAGCTAGCGGAAGCGCTGGTGCCGACGCTGGTCATCCATGCGCCCGACGACCGCGAGGTCTCGGCCGACCATGCCACGCGCTATGCCGGCGCCGGCGATCACGTCAGCCTGCATTGGGCCGACGGGCTCGGCCATCGCCGCATCCTCGCCGACAAGGGCGTGGTCGAACACGCCGTCCGCTTCGCGATCGGGCATGGCGAATCGACGCTCATGCATTGAAGCGCGGTCAGTCGGCATTCTTCTTCTGCCCGGGCTCGACCGGCAGCCCGGCCGCTTTCCAGGCGGTGAAACCGCCGAGGATGTGCTTGACCGGTGAAAGCCCCATGTCCTGCGCCGTCTTGGTGGCCAGGGCCGAGCGCCAGCCGCCGGCGCAGAAGAAGACAAAACTCTTGCCCGAGGCGAAGAACGGCTTGTGGTAGGGGCTTTCCGGATCGATCCAGAATTCCAGCATGCCGCGCGTCACATGCCTGGCGCCTGGTATCCTGCCGTCGCGCTCGACTTCGCGCGGATCGCGCAGGTCGACGAAGATCGTATCCTCGTCCTCGATCAGCCCCGCCGCTTCCTCCGGCGAAACCACCTCGATCTCGGCATTGGCCTCATCGAGCAGTTGTCGATATCCCTTTTTCACCGGCGCATACCTCTCGAGGCTGGTCTTGAGGATTTCCAGCACAACGGCCGACGTTTGTCACGCCGCGCCGAGGCCGGCGATGCGCCTATGCCTCCATCGCCCGGCCGTCTCCACAACCGTCCGGCATCGTCCCCCGGCGGAGCCGGACCGGGGGCTGATTCGTCGCCGGCGCCGCCTCGATCACGGACTGCTGCGCCAGCGCCCGATGCAACCGGTACAGGCCAAAGCCGGTTCGCCCAAGGCCGTCACAAACTTGTGAAACTGTTCTGCAACAGGCGCGCCGAAATTTATGGAAGCTTAACGAAATCGGTATGAATCGGTATAATCGCGCCTTACATCCGCCATGCGGTGGGCGTGACCGTCTAGCGGCGCGGAACGGGAGCCGGTTCACAACCGGAGCGGGTGATCATGAGAATTTTCGGAAACAAGGCCACGGTGATGCCGCTTGCGGTCGCTGCGGCGCTGAGCCTCGGCATGCCGCAGGCGAGCGCACAGGGCCTGTTCGACATGCTGTTCGGTGGCGGCGTCCGGCATAACCCGCAAGGCGAATTCCCGCCGCCGCCCAAGCCGAAGCCCAACAAGGTGCCGGGTGGCGGCGGCTCCAAGATCAGCAGCCCGTCCTACTACACCTACAAGGCCGACCGTCTGGTGCGTGTCGACTTCGCCGCGCTGACGTCGTCGCCGGCGCCGGCAGCGGCAACGGAGCCGGAGAAGCCACAGGACGCAGCCTTCGTGCCGTCGGTGACCGGCAATGCCTTCCATGAGGCGATCGCCGGACTCGGAGACTATGAGCTTTATGCCGAGCCCTACATCGCCAAGGCGCTGATCGCTTATTACTCGGCCAACCCGGATTTCATCTGGGTGACGGATACAGCTCCGAACAGCCGCGCGCAGGATGCGGTGCGGGTACTTGGCGAGGCGGCGAGCTACGGCCTGACGCCCGCCGACTATACGGTCGACGTTCCAGCCGCGTCATCCCCGGCCAGCGCGAACGAGCGCCTGAAGGAGCTCGTCCGCTTCGAGATGGCGCTGTCGGCGCGCGTGCTGCGCTATGCCCATGATGCCCAGAGCGGCCGCGTCGAACCCAATCGCATGACCGGCTACTATGATTTCCCGGCCAAGCCGCTGGACATGGAAGGCGTTCTGAAGACGCTGGCGCATACGCAGGAGGTGCGCACTTATCTGGAATCGCGACACCCGCAGAACCCGGAGTATCAGGCGCTGCGCGTCGAGCTGGAAGCGCTGCAGGCGAGCGAGGAGAACGAGATCGTCGTCGATCCCAAGCTGTTGCTGAAGCCCGGCGAGAGCAGCCCCGAACTGCCGAAGCTTTTGACGCTGATCGCGCGCAACCTCGACGACGAGATGGGCGGCGACTATGGCGACGTCCTCGCCAGGCTGGGCAAGAGCGAACTCTACGATCCAGAGCTGGTGCCGGTCATCAAGGCGGTGCAGAAGCGGGCCGGCATGAAGGGCGACGGCGTCATCGGGCCGCGCACGGTCGCTTCGCTGGCCGGAACCTCCAAGGCCGACAAGGTCACCAAGGTCAAGGTCGCGCTGGAAGAACTGCGCTGGCTGCCTTCCGACCTCGGTAGTCCGCGCGTCTTCATCAACCAACCGGCCTTCACCGCCAGCTACATCGACAATGGCGAAGAGAAGCTGAAGACCCGCGTCGTCGTCGGCAAGGTCACCAACCAGACCGCTTTCTTCTACGACCAGATCGAGCAGGTCGATTTCCATCCCTATTGGGGTGTGCCGCAGTCGATCATCGTCAACGAGATGCTGCCCAGGCTGCGCAACGATCCCGGCTATCTCGACCGCGCCGGCTACGAGGTGACTGATTCGAGCGGGCGGCGCGTGCCGTCATCGGCGGTCAATTGGGGCGCCTACGGCGCCAACATTCCCTACAGCGTGCGCCAGCAGCCGAGCGAGGCCAATGCTCTGGGCGAGCTGAAGATCCTGTTCCCCAACAAGCATGCCATCTACATGCACGACACGCCGCAGAAGTCCTTCTTCGAGCGCGACATGCGGGCGCTGAGCCATGGCTGCGTGCGCCTGCAGGACCCGCGCGGCATGGCGGCGGCGGTGCTCGGTACCTCGGTCGACTATGTCGCCGAGAAGCTGAAGCACGGGCATTCGACCGAAAAGGTGACCCGCACCATCCCGGTCTATGTCGCCTATTTCACCGCGTGGCCCGACCTGGCCGGCAATGTCGAATACTTCGACGACGTCTATGATCGCGACACGCGGCTGATGCAGGCGCTCGACGCGACCGAGGCAGTGCGGTCTCCGGCGAGCTAGTCGGCACCCTCAGGCACGCTCGAAAAGCGGACGCCTGAAGCCGGCGTCGCGCCCGGCGATCAGCCAGTAGATCAGGCCGGCAACCGAGCCGGCGGCGGCGATGATGCCCGTGTCGGCCCAGCGCTCCGGACTCTCCGGCGCGTCCGGCCAGATCAGCGCGAAACCCGCCGCCGCCGCGATGGCGCCGAAGACCATGTGCAGCAGGAAGCTGCGCAACGAAAAGAACTCTGCGATCAGCGCGAAGACGAGGGTTTGCATCCAGGTCAGGATGATCGTCAGGAAGTAGACGAACATGCCGAGCGGCGGCACCAGCAGGACCGCGATCGGACTGACGCCCATGAGGTCGAAATAGGCTGGCGCGTTGGGCAGCGAACTGAGTATCCCATAGATCGCCGCCACCGCGATCAGCCCGACAAGCACCGCGACCAGATAGCCGGCAAGCATCATCAGGACGCGCTTCAATACGTGTTTTACCACTGCCCCGCACCCCCGTGCCCGCAATCGTGGAGCAGCAGTCAGCCATCAAAGACGGTTCGACGCAAGGGGCGGCGCTCGCGCTCGCGTTCGCCGCGATCGGGAGGGTCGCCCTGTACGGATGGCCGAGCGGGCGCCGCGAGCGCGCCTCTATCGGGCCTCGCTGGGTTCGGCGGTCACCGGATCATAGGCGATTTCGACCTTCGCCCGGTCGGTCGTGTAATAGGTGACGGTGTAGACACCATCGTCCCAGTCGACTTCCTTCACATAGCGGAAGTCGGCGCGTTGCTCGACCTTGGCAAGGATTTCCGACAGTTTCTTGGCATTGGGCGGCGGCAGCGGCTTTGCATCGGCCGCGAAGGCCGGCCCACCGAGGAGAAGAACAGTAAGGCCGGTCGCCAAAACAACAGTACGCATGATAGCCCCTCATCTCGTGCTCGCATGTGTGCCGTAAGGAACTCGCTCGCGTCCCGGTTGGTTCCGCCAGTGAGCACAACGCCTGTTCCAGGTCGGCATGGCGGACCGCGGGGCGGCGCCGTCGTCGATGTGCTTTCGCCACGTTTGAAACATATAAACCGATGATATTTCAATACGTAAGCGAAAATTCGCGAGGCAGAACTTGAGTAACAAACGGCTAACCATGCAGCCGGTCGCGCGCTGCGTTCTATTAGCGGATCGTGGTAGAGCTTTTGCGAAGACCCTGTTAGACTTGCCGACATAACAGGGTGGCAACGGCGCGCCGAGCCTGCCGAGGATTTTCCGTCGGCAAACGGCGAAGTGTTCAACAAAGCGGAAGTCGCCCGTGCTGGACCGCAAGCAGGGACCGGGGGCTTTGACCATGGCTGAACGGAACTACACCCGTCAGCTGGCGACCATCATTTCTATCGACGCCGTCGGATTCTCGCGATTGATGGGCATCGACGACGAGCTGGCCGTCGCCGCCTTCGAGGAGCGGCGCGACATCATCGCCGACAGTTGCGCCGCGTTCGGCGGCCGTACCTTCGGCGATGCCGGCGACAGCATCATGGCCGAATTCGGCAACCCGATCGAGGCCCTGCGCGCCGCCTTCGATTTCCAGGGCAGGGTCGTCGCGCTCAATGCATCCGTGGCCGAGGACATGCGCATGCCGTTCCGGGCCGGCATCAACACCGGCGACGTCATCGTGCGCGAGGGGAGGCTCTACGGCGACGACGTCAACATCGCCGCCAGGCTGCAGGAGTTCGCGCCGCATGACGGGCTGGCCATCTCGGAGACGACATGGCACCACGTGAAGGACAAGACAGCCGCCGAGTTCACCGATCTCGGCGAATTCATGCTGAAGAACATCGCCTTGCCGGTGCGCGTCCTGATAGCCGGCCGCGGCGGCGGCAGCGGAGCGTCGCCGTCGGCGCCGCTCGCTGCCATTTCTCCCGCCTTCAGCCCGCAAAAGGCGCCGCCCAAGGGCCCGCCAGCGATCGCCGTGCTGCCTTTCGCAGGCAATGGCGGCGAGCGCGATGTCGGCTACATGGCCGATGGCATCGCCGAGGATATCATCTACGGCCTCTCGAATACGAGGTGGCTTTCGGTGATCGCCAAGAGTTCCAGCTTCCAGTTCCGCGACGACAGCCTGGGAACCCGGGTGATCGGCAATGCGCTCGGCGCGCGCTACATCGTCAGTGGCACGCTGACGCGCAATGGCGGGCAGATCCGGCTCAACACTTCGCTGGCCGATACGTCGAATGGACGTCTGGTCTGGTCGCAGCGCTTCGACCGCGACCTCGTCGACATCTTCAAGCTGCGCGACCAGATCGGCAGCGAGATCGTCTCGATGCTCGACAAGGAAGTCGACCGGGCCGAACAGGCGCGCACCTTCCAGGTGCCGTGGGAAAGCCTCGAGACCTGGCAATTGGTGCGGCGCGGTCGCTGGCACATGAACCGGCGCACGCGCGGCGATACCGAGATCGCCCTGGATTTCTTCGAAAAGGCCTATCGTGAGGACCCCAATTCCAGCGCCGTGCTGAACGAGCTGGCATGGTGGTATTTTTGGCGGGCGTGGCTGCGTTTCGGCGACAGCGACGACCTCGACAAGGTCCAGCAGTACGCGCGCAAGGCCTTGCTGATGGACAGCCTGGATGCGCGTCCGCACGCCCATCTCGGCGTCATCGATATCATGCGGGGACAGCCGCGGGCCGCGATCGAGCATCTGAAGGAAGCGCTGCACATCAACCCGAGCTTTGCCTTCGCGCGCTCGGCCATGGGCAGCGCCAAGCTTTTGCTCGGCGACGCCGCCGACGCGATACCGTTCTTCCTCGACACCGAGCGGCTGAGCCCCTTCGACCTCTATCGGTTCCACAATCTGGGAGAACTGGCGGTCGCCTACAGTTTCGTCGAGAACTGGCCGGCCGTGATCGCCACGGCCGACCGCTCGCTCAACCTGTCGCCAGGCTATTTCTACGCCAGGTATCTGAAGATCGGCGCGCTTATGCGCAGCGGCCGCGCCGATGAGGCCAGGCGCGAACTGGCAATTTTCGAGACAAGGCATCCGGATTTCTCCGAACAGCGCGTGCGCTGGATACCGTTCGCCGACAAATCCGCCAATGAATTCCTCATTGCCAATTTCGAACTGGCGCGGTCTGCGACGTGATTTCGCGGACCGGCTGGTGGCTGGATGTCATGACTGTGAAGAGAATCACATACGCCGGAACGATGCAAACCTAGGCCATGAGACGGCCGGTATCGCAATGACGTGGACAGCCGGGGGGCTTGAACGCGAATGATCAAGTTAAAGTATTTCGATAAGGTCCGCGCAGCCCAGAAAAGCCAGCGACCGCTGTCGGAAATGCCGCCTTTCGACATCGAACGGCTGCGCACCAACGGCCTGGCTTCGCGCATCGCCGGCTTCTTCTTCAACGATCCCCGCTGGGCCCTCGCGCTGCTGCGCCGCTTCAAGCCAAACCTCGGTTTCGGCAATTTCCTGCTCGTCACCAGGAATGCCGACGTTCGCGACATATTGGAGCGCGGCGACGAGTTCGAGACGCCTTACGGACCGGAGATGGCCGAGCTGGCGCGGGGCTCGAATTTCATCCTCGGCATGCAGGACGGCGCCGCCTACCGGCAGATGAAATCGTCGGTGCTGAGCGCCTTTCCGCCGGCCGAGGTCGAGGCCAAGGTTCGACCGATCGCGGCGCGCCATTCCAGGGACATCATGACGGCCGCGAGCCCCGGCTTCGACGCCATCGCCGGGCTGCTGAAGCTCCTGCCGGTGCATATCTGCCGCGACTATTTCGGGCTTGAGATCGACGACGAATCCGAGTTCGCCGACTGGGCGATCGCCTTGAGCGCGCTGTTCTTTTCCGATCCTACGGCCAAACCAGCCACGCGCGAGCTTGCCGTTGTCGGCGGCGATCGGTTGATCAAGGTCATCGACCGCTCCATCGACGCGATCAGGGAAAAGGGCCAGAAGGACCAGCCGCTGGCGCGGCTTGTCGCCTTGCTCGACCAGGGCCGGCTGTCGCGCCCGGACATCCATTCGATCATGCTGGGCATGATCGCCGGCTTCGTGCCGACCAATGTGCTGGCCGGCGGCAATTGCCTGGACGTCATCCTGTCGCGGCCCGATGCCAGGCAGGCCATCGACGCGGCGCTCGCCGAAAACGACACGGCGAAGCTGGACCGGGCGATCATGGAGGCCATGCGCTTCAAGCCGATCTGGGTCGGCCCGTGGCGCTATACCTCGCGCGACGCGACCATCGCCAGGGGGACGCGCCGCGAGCGGCTGGTGAAGGCCGGAACGGTGGTGATGCCGGCGACACTGTCGGCGATGTTCGACCCTGACGCGGTGCAGAACCCGAACGATTTCGACACAACGCGCCCGCATCGCGACTATCTGGTGTTCGGGCACGGCATCCATCTGTGCATCGGCGCCGAGATCGCCAGGATCCAGATCGGCGAAAGCCTGCGCGCGCTGTTCGGCAAGGAGAAGCTGCGCCGCGCCAGCGGCAGGGCCGGACGCCTTACCAACATCGGCGCCTATCCGGAAAGCCTCAAGGTCGATTTCGAGCAGCCGGCGTTCTGCCACACCGTCGATCAGTCGATGGTGACAGTGGTCTGTCCGGTCGTCCGGTCCGTGCCGCTGGACGCCATCCGCGACAAGGTCGCCATGCTCGACAATCCGGCCATCGAGGAGATGAGCGCCGCGCTCGACACCGCCGGCACCATTCACTTCACCAGCCTCGCCGTGGCCGGCACCGGCGAAATCGAGGACGCTTCCGGCGTCGAGAAAGGCGCTCTGGTTCTCGAAATCTCCGGCGACGGCAGCGCCAGCGAGGTCATCGATGCCGTCTCCCAGGCCATCGGCCACCGGCTGCGGCCGATCTTCAAGGACGTCTGCGGCCTGCCAGATGGCGGCGCGCTGAGCGACTTCCTGCGCCAGCACAATATCGAGATATCGCCATCCTTCGGCAGCAATGCAGGACTGGTGTTTTCCGGCACGCCGGGTCATTCGGTCCGCCGCATCCTGGCCGAAGCCGAGCTTGCCGGCATCGTGCGCGACATCGCCGAGCGGCCGCGCGCCGGCAATGGCGACGCCGCCGCCGTGCTCGCCGAGGCGCGCCGGCACGTGCGCTCGCTGGGCAGGTTCGACTGGGCTTTCCAGCCGGCTGAAAGCCTGCTCGAAAGCCCGCCCGGAAAATGGTGGCGGGCCATCACCACCACGCTGCTGGCGCCGCCAATGCTGGTGGCCGTCGCGGTCGTGGTGCTCGTCTCCTGGAAGTTGACCTACAAGCTGGTGTTCGGCGATCCGAGCGGTCTCAGCTTCGCCACCATCGCCATTGCCGGCACCGCGCTTCTGCTAGCCGTGCTCGGGCTCATCGCGATGATCGCGGTGGCGCTTGGCGTCTGCTTCATCGCCTTGCGGCGCCTCGAAGACATCGACCGTCCGCATAACACGCCGGTCGACCTGCAGGCGCTGGACAAGATCATCGTGCATGAGGATCGCGCCGCGCAAAACCATATGACGGCGATCTCGACGATGAAGGCCGGACTCCTGCGGCGGCTGGCGCTCAGGCTGTCTTTCTATCTGATCTCGATCACGGCCCGGAAAGTGTACCGGCCAGGCTTCCTCGGCACCATCAACACCATCCATTTCGCCCGCTGGGTGCTTTTGCCAGGCACCAACAGGCTGATGTTCTTCTCCAACTATGGCGGCAGCTGGGAAAGCTACCTGGAGGATTTCATCGCCAAGGCCGCTTCCGGGCTCACCGGTGTGTGGAGCAACACCGAGGGCTATCCGCGCACGCGCTGGCTCTTCCTCGATGGCGCGCGCGACGGCGACCGGTTCAAGCGCTGGGCACGGCGGCAGCAGGTGCCGACCTTGTTCTGGTATTCGGCCTACCGCGAGCTCAATACCGCGGCCATCCGGATCAATTCCCGGATCAGGCGCGGCATCGCTTCGGCTAGCGACAACGAGGCGCGCGACTGGCTGAGCCTGTTCGGTTCGCTGCCGCGGCTGGCGACCGAAAGAACCGCCGTTCAGAAAACAACCTCGCTGCTGGCCAATATCAGTTCGGCCTTCCCGCCGCCGCTCGAGCAGCAGCTCGAAACCGGCGAGATCCAGTCCATCTTCTTCGGTCCGTTCGGAGCGCTTGCGCATGCGCATATGTTGGCGATCGCCATACCGGAGACCCTGTCCAGGGCAAGCCGCAAGGCCTGGCTCGAATTCGTCGTTGCCCGCGCGAGTTTTGGCGATGGCGTGCCGCGCGAACGCGCCTTGACGCTGGCATTCGGCCCTGACGGCCTTCGCCGCCTCGGACTGGGCGGCGGCGTCGACGGCGACCCGCTCGGCACGTTCCCCGTCGCCTTTCGCCACGGCATGGGCAATCCCGAACGCAGCCGTATCCTGGACGATCTCGGCGACAGCGTTCCCGACAATTGGCAGTGGGGTTCACTGCAGAAACCGGTGCACGCCGTCGTCGTCTGCTATGCGGAAAGCCCCGAGATGCTGAAAACCGAGCTTGCTTCGCTGAAGAAGAAGACGTCGGGCGCGGGGATGGTGCTGGTTTCGGAACTGCCGCTCGCGGTGAAGCGGGAAGGCAAGCGCGCGGTCGAGCATTTCGGCTTCGTCGACGGTGTCTCGCAACCGATCGTCAGGGGCACGGCGCGGGCCAACGCGGGTGCTGCACCCATGCATCTGGTCGCGCCCGGCGAATTCCTGTTCGGCTATCGCGACGAGCACGGCTTCTATCCGGCTTCACCCTCCGTTCCGGCCGCGCAGGACCGCTCCGGCATCCTGTCGGCCGTGCGCCGCAACCGGCAGATCGCCGGACAGCCGCCACCGCCGCACGATTTCGGCCGCAACGGCTCCTTCCTCGTGATGCGCCAGTTCGAACAGCACGTCGAACGCTTCGAGGATTACTGCAAGGCGGCCGCCGCGCAGGCAGCGGGCGAGACCGGCAATCCGGCGATCACGCCGCGCTGGGTGGCCGCCAAGATGCTCGGCCGCTGGCCGGACGGCAGCTCGCTGGTGCGCAACCCGGACGGCCGCCCCGGACGCGGCGTCGACAATGATTTCACCCTCGGCGTCGAGGATCCGCAGGGACACCGCTGCCCGCTCGGCGCCCACATACGCCGCTCCAATCCGCGCGACTCGCTTGGCGAGGACCGCGAGACGCAGACCCAGATCGGCAAGCGCCACCGCATCATCCGCGTCGGCCGCCCCTACCAGAAGCAGGACCGGAAGGGTGCAAAGGTCGAGAAGGGCCTGCTGTTCATGTGCCTCAACGCGGACATCGAGCGCCAGTACGAATTCATGCAGCAGACCTGGGTCTCATCGACCTCGTTCCAGGGGCTGGTCGGCGAAAAGGATCCGACGATCGGCTCGCGCAGCGGCGACGGCAGGTTCACCATCCCGTCCTGGGAAGGCGTAACGGTGCTGAAAGGGATACCGCAATTCGTCACCACGCGGGGAGGGGGCTATTTCTTCATGCCCGGCAAATCCGCGCTGCGCTATCTGATCTCGCGGCTCTGATTCGGGTGCCGAATGGCGAAATGAGGCCCTCAGTCGTCGTCCTGCGATTCGGCAATGGTACTGAGCGCCCTGGCGTCGGTTATGCGCAGGCCGCCGCGCTTAATGTCGATGATCCGGCGGCTGCGCCAGTCGTTCAGCGTCTTGTTGACCGACTCGCGCGTCGCGCCAAGGAACTCCCCCAGCTCCGATTGCGAGATCGGTATCCAGCCGTCCCCGTCGGCCATCACGCCGCCCAGGAACACCAGCCGCTTGGCCAGCCTGGCCTCGATGCCGAAGAAGGCCTGATCGCCGAGCTCGCCGCTGACCCAGCGCAGCCGGGCGCACAGCAAATCGATCATGGCGCGCGCAAGCGGGGGATTTTTCTCAATCCGATCAAAGAGTTGCGCGCGGCTTAGCGAAACCAGCTCGCACGCGGTGAGGCAGATGGCGGTTGCCGTGCGCGGGCGTCCGTCGAGCGCGCCGATCTCGCCGACCAGGCTGCGCGACAATTCGATATTGGCGACCAGCTTCTGGCCGCCCGGCGAATAGATCGAGATCTCCACAGTGCCGCTCATGACGCCGTAGATGCGGTCGGCGGCATCCTCCTGGACGAAGAGGTGCTGGCCGGCGGCATAGCGCTCGACCTTGCAGCCGCTGAACAGAAGTTCGAACTGGCGCGGATCGATCCGCGCCAGGCGCGGCAGGTCGTTCCTGTCGTTCGCGCTGGCGAAAGCCATGTTGATGTCCCGATTGCCGCCCTCGCCGAAGTTTACGGCAACAAAGGACGGCGTCAAAGCCCCCGGCGTTGATCCATGCAGTTGCGCGGTCAGATGGCGCGGCGTTGCCCCCATCTGGTGCCCGATGCGCAGTGCGCGGAAGGCCGTCCGCGCGCGCGGCGGGAGGAGCCGTGACGCGCGCGGACGGCAACTGTGAAACGTCCGGCGATCGAAAATCCCTACCTGGACCGGTTGCCTTCCAGATCGCGCAGACTTCACTCGGCTGGCCGACATATGTTGGCCGAGCCGCTTTACGTTGCGCGAGAACCCGCTGAAGGTCTGTGAAGGCTGTCACATCGCGGCGGGCCACGCGATTGCCGGCGCGCGCAGGCATGGTGGCGGCCCGTCGCGTGAAGGGCTTCCCAAGAGTGCCGGTGCAATTCAGTGAAGGCCAGCCATCCAACCGTTTCGTCAGGTTGGATGGTGGGCGATGCAGGGATTGAACCTGCGACCCCACCCGTGTGAAGGGTGTGCTCTCCCGCTGAGCTAATCGCCCGCTCGTTGCCCGAAGGCCAAGCGAGCCGCGATATAAGGGAGGCAGGCTGCCGAAGTCAAGCGATGTGCCGCTGGTCCCCGAAGGATCGCGATTGCGGGATCGGCGGACCGGATACGGCCTTGTTTTTGCTCAGGCCGCGGCGTCGATCAGCCGCTCGGCCAGGCCGAGCGTCAGCGCGTCGAAATGCGAGATCACCGCCGACGGCTCGAATTCCCTGACATGGCGCTCGGTGTAGCCGAAATCGACGGCCACCACCGGAATGCCGGCGGCCTTGGCGGTATCGATGTCGGTCTGCGAATCGCCGACCATCACCGCGCGGTGCGGGTCGCCGCCGGCCAGCCTGATGGTTTCGGTGAGATGGCGCGGGTCGGGCTTGCGGAAGGCGAAGGTGTCCTGGCCGGCGATCGCGGCGAAATACCGCGCCAGGCCAAGCGCGCCGATCAGCGCCACCGAATTGCCCTCGTATTTGTTGGTGCAGATCGCCAGCAAATAACCGGCGGCCTTGAAGCGGTCGAGCGCCTCGACAACGCCGGGGTAGGGGCGCGACTTGCCGGGAATGTTGAGCGTGTAGTGGTCGAGGAACAGCTGCAGCAGCCGGTCATGCTCCTCCACCGCCAGCGCCCGCTGCTGCGCGGCATGCGCCCGCTCGATCATCACCCGCCCGCCATGGCCGACGAAGCGCTTGAAGCCGGCCTCGTCGACAGCCGCCAGCGCATTGGCCGCCAGGCTGTGGTTCAAGCTGTCGAGCAGGTCCGGCGCCGTGTCGACCAGCGTCCCGTCGAGGTCGAACACGATGATCGGTCGGGTCATGGGCAGTCCTGTACGGTTGCGTCGCCAGAGGCGATAACCCCTGCGTCCCGATCAGGCAAGCCGGCTTGGTCAATCCACAGGCCTTAAGCACAAGCGCGGCCTTTGACCGCGCGGGCAAAAATGCTAGGAGCGCCCAAATCAGCCTTTCCCGGGGACGACGTGCAATCATGGATGCCAGGCAACTGAAGGTCGAAGCCGCGCGGTCCGCCCTTGGCCATGTCAGCGACGGCATGCGGCTCGGCATCGGCACGGGGTCGACGGCCGAGGAGTTCGTGCGGCTGCTCGCCGAGAAGGTCGCCACCGGGCTCCGGATCATCGGCGTGCCGACCTCGGAGCGCACCGCAGCACTCTGCAGCGAACTCGGCGTGCCGCTCTCGACGCTCGAGGAGACCCCGGAGCTCGACCTTACCGTCGACGGCGCAGACGAAGTCGACCCGGAGCTCACCCTGATCAAGGGGGGCGGCGGCGCGCTGCTGCGCGAGAAGATCGTCGCGGCTGCCTCCGCGCGCATGATCGTGATTGCCGACCAGTCCAAGATGGTGGAGACGCTTGGCCGCTTTCCGCTGCCGATCGAAGTCAACAAGTTCGGCCTGCGCGCGACCGAGATCGCGGTGACCGCGGCGGCCGCGAGCCTCGGCCTTGCCGGTCCGATTACATTGAGGATGACGGGGAGCCAGCCTTTTGTTACAGACGGCGGCCATTTTATCCTCGATGCATCTTTTGGCCGCATTCCGGATACAAGAGCGCTTTCGAATGCTCTCCATGCCATTCCAGGCGTTGTCGAGCACGGTCTTTTCATCGGGCTGGCTTCAGCGGCCATCATCGCCGGCGGCGAAGGCATCCAAACCGTCCATGCCGCCCGAAAACCAGGGAGTTCTATCGACCATGATGTTGCATAACCGGGTTCGCCGCTTCTCGGCCGCTCTGGCGGCTTCGGCTGTCCTTGCGCTGTCCTCGCCGGCGTTTTCGCAGGACGTCTCCGAATCGCATCTCAAGGCCGCGCGGGCCGCGGTTGCCGCGATCCACGCCACCGACCCGTTCGACAACATCCTGCCGCAGGCGGCGGCGGCGCTCGAGAACCAGCTGATCCAGAAGAACCCCGACATGCAGGAACTGATCGGCAAGACCGTTACCGAAAAGGCGATGGCGCTGGCGGCGCGGCGCGCCGATCTCGAAAAGGAGGCCGCCCTTGCCTATGCCAAGGTGTTCTCCGAAAAGGAACTCAACGACATCGCCACCTTCTACGGCTCCGATTCGGGCAAGAAGCTGCTCGACAGCGGCCCTGCGGTGACGCGCGATCTCGTCAAGGCAGCCGACATCTGGCAGAACGGCGTGGCCCGCGATCTCGCCCAGCAGGTCGGCGAAACGCTTGCCGCCGCGTCGAAGGCCGCCGCTCCGGCGGCGCCTGCGCCCGCCGATGCGAGCGCTCCTGCCGCCCCCGCCGATGGCGACGCTCCGGCCGATGGCGAGGCGCCTGCCGACAACACGCAGAACTGATTTGCCTTTACAGGCGGCATGACGGCCGCTGGACCAGAAAGCCCGGCTTTGTCCGGGCTTTTCTTTTGCCGCCCGGCAGCCTACCTGTGCCTCGGCCTTTCTCTGCAGGAGTTCCGTGATGACCGCTTACGACTACGATCTTTTCGTCATCGGCGGCGGCTCCGGCGGGGTGCGGGCGGCCCGTGTCGCGGCCGCACTCGGCAAGCGCGTCGGCATCGCCGAGGAATACCGCTATGGCGGCACCTGCGTCATCCGCGGCTGCGTGCCGAAGAAGCTTTACGTCTACGCCTCGCAGTTTCCGGAGCATTTCGCAGATGCCGCCGGTTACGGCTGGACGGTGCCCGAGGCCAGCTTCGACTGGCCGATGCTGGTCGCCAACAAGGACCGTGAGATCGCCCGGCTGGAAGCGATCTACGAGAAGAATGTGAAAGGTGCCGGCGGCGAGACGTTCCATTCGCGCGCCATGCTGGTCGACCCACATGTGGTGCATCTGCTCGGCGACGACCGCACCGTCACCGCCGACCAGATACTGATCGCCACCGGCGGGCGCCCGGCACCACATCCGGCCCTCGTCGGCCACGAGCACTGCATCTTCTCCAACGAAGCCTTCGACCTCAAGCAATTGCCGAAGGCGATCATGGTCGAGGGCGGCGGCTATATCGCCGTCGAATTCGCCAACATCTTCCACGGGCTCGGCGTCGAGACCACGCTGGTCTATCGCGGCAAGGAGATCCTTTCCCGCTTCGACATGGACCTCAGGCGCACGCTGCACGAGACGATGGAGAAGAAGGGCATCAGGATCCTGTGCCATGCGGTGTCGGAATGGGTGCGCAAGCGGCCGGATGGGCGCCTGGACGCGCTCGTCACCGGCGGCAAGGTGCTGACCGTCGACCAGGTGATGCTCGCCATCGGCCGCATCCCAAACACCGAGAACATGGGCCTGGAGGGAGTTGGCATCGAGCTCAGCAAGACCGGCGCCATCAATGTCGACAAATATTCGCGCACCAATATCGACAACATCTGGGCGATCGGCGACGTCACCAACCGCGTGCAGTTGACGCCGGTGGCGATTCACGAGGCGATGTGCTTCATCGAGACCGCCTTCAAAGGCAACCCGACCGCGCCCGACCATGACACAATCCCGACGGCGGTGTTCTCGCAGCCGGAGATCGGCACTGTCGGCCTGTCGGAGGACGAGGCGGTCAAACGCTTTGCCGACATCGAGATCTACCGCGCCAGCTTTCGGCCGATGCGGCATACGCTCTCCGGCCGCGACGAGAAGATGCTGATGAAGCTGGTGGTAGACGGCGCGTCTCGGAAGGTGCTCGGCGCCCATATCCTCGGGCCGGATGCCGGCGAGATGGCGCAGCTTCTGGGGATCCCACTGAAAGCAGGACTGACCAAGGAAGATTTCGACCGCACCATGGCCGTGCACCCGACGGCGGCGGAAGAGCTGGTCACCATGTACAAGCCGACCTACCGCGTGAAGGACGGCGAGCGCGTCTGAGATCGTGCGCATATCGCAAGGCCGCCACCAATTCTGTGGGCGACGGCCTTGCTAGCGGTCTACAGCAGCGTGCCGCGCAGGATCACCAGCGCCACCGAGAAGTAGATCACCAGGCCGGTGACGTCGACCAGCGTGGCGACGAACGGCGCCGAGGCGCTGGCCGGATCGAAGCCGATGCGCTTCAGCGCGAACGGCAGCATCGAGCCGGAGAGCGAGCCGAAGGTGACGATGCCGACCAACGCGGCGCCTACCGTGGCCGCAATCCGTTCCCAGTGTGGGCCGTAGTCGTAGAAGCCGAAATACTGCCACAGCGTGATACGGCAGATGCCGACGACGCCGAGGATCGCCCCGAGCACCAGGCCGGTCGGCAGTTCGCGCAGCGCCACCCGCCACCAGTCGCCAAGGCTGATCTCGCGCAGCGCCAGCGCCCGGATGACCAGCGACGTCGCCTGCGAGCCGGAGTTGCCCCCGGAACTCATGATCAGCGGAATGAAGAGGGTGAGCACGATCGCCTTCTCCAACTCGCCCTCATAGCTTTGCATGGCATTGGCGGTCAGCATCTCGCTGATGAACAGCGCGCAGAGCCAGCCGCCGCGTTTCTGGATCATGGCGAGGAAGCCCATCTTCATATAGGGCTCGTCGAGCGCCTCCATGCCGCCGAAACGATGCACGTCCTCGGTCGTCTCCTCGACCATCGTGTCGATGATGTCGTCGATGGTGACGATGCCGAGGATCTTGCCATGATCGACCACCGGCACGGCGAGCAGGTCGTATTTGGAGATCGTCTGCGCCAGCGTCTCTCGGTCGGTCAGGGGGGTGACGGTCACCGGCGCACGATCCGGCGCCACCGACAGGATAGGATCGTCGGGCTCGCCGGTAATCAGACGGCGCAGTCCGGTCGAGCGCACCAGAAGGTGCGTCTCCGGATCGACGATGTAGATCGCGTAGACGGTCTCGCGGGTGCGTTCGACCTTGCGGATGTAGTCGAGGGTGCGGCCGACGGTCCAGTCCGAAGGCACGCTGACGAATTCCGTCGTCATGATCGACGCGGCGCTGCCCTCCGGATAACCCAGAATGGATAGCAGCGTCGCGCGCAGCGGCGGCGCGAGCGCGCCGAGCAGTTCGGAACGGGCCGGCTCATCGAGCTCGCGCAAAATGTCGGCCGCGCGGTCGACGGACATGGCGGTCAAGAGCTTGCTGGCCTTGGCGCGCGGCAGGGCTTCGACGAGCTCCGGGGCGCTTTCGAGTTGCGGTTGGTCGAAGATCTCGACCAGGCGCTCGAAAGGCACGGCGCAAAGCAGCTCGATGGCTGTTTCGCGTGGTTCGTGGTTCAGCGCCTCGACGACGTCGGCGACGTGGTCGTTGGCAAGGACACGGGCGACGGCGATGGCTTCGTCGTCCAAGACGGGTACGAATTCGTTCATGGCTCACTCCTTGCCGTCCGGCAGGACGTGAGCCGTCAGGTCACGTCAAGGCGGACGGCGATTGCGTTCGACTGTGACTGTCGCCAGGCATGGCGGGTTGACCTTTCTGCTCGCGGGTTCGGGTTTGAATTCTGCGAGCCGGCGCAACATAGGAGCGCCTCGGCCCGAGTCAATCGCAAGGGCGCGGGAAAACCGCGGCCAATGGCAAGATCGCGACACTGTGATCGCCGTTCAACGGCCCAAGGAACAGCCTGATGCCAGAGGCCGATCGAAGAGAGGGGAGCGAGGCTATTTCTGCTTCAGCCGGCGCGAGAAGCGCAGCCATTTGTCCTCGGGCGGCCTGGGCTGCGCGAGGATGGTGGTGAGTTCGCGCGGCAGGCTCGGCGCGAGCGGCTTCTTGGTGGCGATGCCGTCACTGATCGCCACCACGCTGTGGTAGAAGTCGGCGCCCGTGAGCGAGCGCGGCGGCACGGCCTCATGCATGACGCTGATCACCGTGACATCGGGACAATTGTCCTTGATCGCCTGGTGGAAGGCGACCTTGCCTTCTGGATCGAGTGCGCCGGTCGCCTCGTCGAGGAACAAAAGGCCCGGCTGCTGCAGCACTATGCGGGCAACCACCAGCTTCTGCTTCTGGCCGCCCGAAAGCACCTGGTCCCAGTTCTTCCCGTCACGGCTTTCGTCGGCCAGGTGTTCGATGAAATCGCCAAGGCCTGCCTTGTGCAGCGCCGATGC
Organism: Mesorhizobium sp. M4B.F.Ca.ET.214.01.1.1; assembly: GCF_004791545.1. Lineage (NCBI taxonomy): Bacteria > Pseudomonadati > Pseudomonadota > Alphaproteobacteria > Hyphomicrobiales > Phyllobacteriaceae > Mesorhizobium > Mesorhizobium sp. M4B.F.Ca.ET.214.01.1.1. The sequence continues at coordinate 60,903 of NZ_SRUX01000009.1, read as the reverse complement.
GACCTGCGCATCGGTGTGGTCGCGTTCGGAGCCGGGCAGGCAGACCAGCTGCTTGAGCGACACCTGCTGCAGCTTGACCTCCTGGGCGGCGTAGAAGTTCTTGACCCCTTCCGGGAAGACGATGGTGCCACGGCCATAAGGCCACAGACCGTTGATCGCCTTGATCAGCGAGGTTTTGCCGCAGCCGGATTCGCCCTTGAGGAAGGTCCACTCGCCGCGCCGGAAGCGAAGGTTCGCGGCGCTCAGGAAGGGCGTCGCATCCTCGCCCTGATGCGCCAGCTCGAGCTTCTGGATGGTCAGGCCGAAGACGGGATTCTGGCCGGCATAGCTGAAGTCGGAGCGGCCGGTCTGCCGGTAGAATTCCTGCGGCTGCTGCACGTTCTCGATGGCGTTGGCCAGTTCCGTCACGCGCTGGCTGTTGGCCCGCAGCGTCGCGATGGCCGGCATGACATGGATGAACCATGAGCACTGGCCGATGAGCGCATTGACCATCTCGGAGCCGGTTATGTAGCCCTTGAGATCGAAGCCATTGTGGATGAAGGGCACCAGGCCCGGGCCATAGGCGACGATGCGGGCGCCGATGAAATTGTAGATCAGCTCGAACGAGTTGTAGCCGGTGTTGACGATGTTCAGCCGCGCCCAGTTGCGGTCGATATCGGCATAGAGCCGGTTGTGCATGGTCTTCTGCACATTCTCCCCCTGCGACGCTGCGACATGGAAACTGCGGCGCAGGAAGGTGGTCAGCTCGCCGCGATAGCTGCCTTCCGACTGCTGCATCCTCACATTGAGACGTTCCAGCAGCCGGCCCAGCTTGACCGCGATCCAGGTATTCAACGGCACATAGATGGCGACGGCCAGGAAAGCCAGGACCGCGCTGCCGTAGCTGCCGAGGAATTCCAGTCCCCGCACTTCGACCGAGGTCTCGAGCAGCTTCTGGCCGACAAAGTAAAGCGAGGTGGCAACGGCGAGCACGCCCATGGCGAGGCCGATGGCTCCGCCGGTCATGTCCTTGATCGATTCCTGGACCCGCTGGTCGATGTTGTCGGGCGCCAGCGAGTCGGACGAACCGTGCTGGGCGTGGAAATGCGTGTGATTGGTATCGAGGAGCGCCTCGTTGAAGCGGCCGTCCAGCCAGCCGCGCCATTTGCGGTGCAACGTTGCCGAAACAAGGCTGCGTATGCCGGTGAAGCCTGCATCCTTGAGCACGACGATAAGAATGAGGATGCCGGCGTTGGTGAGCAGCGTCTTCAGCGGGGTGGTATTTGCGGCATCGTGGAAGAAAGCAATCGAATTGACCAGTTCGCCGGATGCTTCGGCGAACCACACGCCGGACTTGCTGGACAACGCCGTGAGCAGCGCGATGACGAGGGTGAGGGTCCAGGCTTCCTTCCAGCGATCCGAGAACCAGTAGGCTCGCATCAGTCCCCAGAAGGTTCGCATCGACGACACCGGGGTCAGGGGCGGCTGCCTTCTGGCGTCGCTAGCACTTTTCTCCGATATTGAACGTCTCGGTCTGCCAACCCGAATCACGATCCCGCCCAAACCTTTTTAGTTTTGTTACGGATAGTAACACCAATTGATCATTTTCCATTAATTTTGTGTCGGCGAATGTGAACCGCCACACGAGCCGTTGCCCCTGCGCAACAGATCGCACCGCGATACGGTCGTGCTCAAACGGGATATTTCCCTTTCTTTCAATAAGTTGCGGCTCACTCATGTCGAGTGGAGGACCTTCCCTAAGGGAAACCAAAAACACGGTTTCGTGAACCGATCTGCTCTCCAGATCAGCTGAATTTCCGTCCGAGGGCGAACCGGAGCGGTCGAAAAGTTACCTGCTCGCGTCTTTCGGAGCCGGTCTTCGTGATGTTCCCGGGCAGGTCGAAACATGCCGGGAAGCGAAGCGAAGGCGCCCGGCATCGTCCCGATACATCGATCCGCCATTGCTCTTTCAGGCGAACGCCGACTGTGTTCGACGTGCCGGCCGTTCGGTTTCGAATTTTGCACCGGCCCTGGAGCGGAGGAGTTTTCTGATGTTTGCACGGACATTGTCGGCCGCGATGCTCTCGACACTCGCCTGGCTGGCGCCGGCACATGCCGGCAGCCAGACCATCCCGGCGAATGCCGAAGGGCAGGTCGAGTTCAACACGCCGTCAGGCAATATCGGCTGCATCTACACGCCGAAGGGCGGGACCAGCACCTATCAACCGCAGGACGGCGGCCCCGAGCTGAGCTGCTCGCGCGTCGAGCCGAGCTACATCACCGTCATCCTGGGGCCGAAGGGTCCCGCTACCCAGATCAAGAACCCTGGCGAGCAAGGCTGCTGCGGCGACGTCGCAAAGCTCGCCTACGGCAACAGCTGGAGCAAAGGATCGTTTTCCTGCCAGTCGTCGAAGAAGGGGCTGAGCTGTACGGGCAGCAACGGCCACGGCTTCTTCGTCAGCAAGGCCAAGGTTACGGTGAAGTAAGCCGGTGTTGCTCAGCCGGCCGCTGTTTCCAGTTCGCCCCGCCCCTTGGCCGCGGCCACCTGGCGGATGGCGTCGGCGAGCGTGTCGGCTTCCTGCGCGCCCATCACCGCGTATTTGCCTTCGAGCAGGAAGCAGGGGACACCGGTGATGCCCATGCGCGAAGCGGTCGTGATTTCGGTGCGCACCGCCTCGACATCGGCATCGGTCGGCAGCAGCGTCTCGACCACGGACGCATCCATGCCGGCTTCGCGGGCGGCTGCCGTCAGCACGGCGTGATCGCCGAGATTCGCGCCTTCCTCGAAATTGAGCTGGAACAGCCGGCGCACCAGCCGGTTCTGCACCTCCTCGCCGGCGGCGCCCGCCCAGCGGATGACGCGGTGCGCGTCGAGCGTATTGGCTGCCACCTTGATGGCGTCGAAGGCGAAATGGATCCCTTCGGCCTCGCCCAGCGGCTCGATGCGGGCATGGATCTGGCGAATGCGCTCCTCGCTGCCGAACTTGGCGATCATGTAGGCGCGGCGATCCATGCCTTCGGGCGGGATGGTGGGGTCGAGCTGGAACGGCCGCCAGCGGACATGCACCTCGACGTCGCCGGCGGCAGCAATCGCCCTGTCGAGCCGTTTCTGGCCGATAAAGCACCACGGGCAGACGACATCGGATACGACATCCACCGTGACGGAATTCTCGCCGCTCATCCTCTGCTCCTGTCCGGAATTCAGTTCGGCTTGCGCCACCAGCTTGGCAGCTGATAGCCGAATATGGGGGTCTTTTGCGGATGTTCCAGATAATTCCAGTAAGCGAGCCATTGCTGCGCGTTGTATTGCATCGGCACCATATAGTTGCCGGAGATCAGCAGCCGGTCGAGGACACGAACGGCGGCGACATAGTCTTCCTTGGAACGCGCCCTCAGCATCGCATCGATCGCCGCGTCCACGGCCGGGTCGGCGACGCCGGCAAGGTTGAACGATCCTTCGGCCCTGGCGGCGGAAGAACCCCAGCGGCCGATCTGCTCGATGCCCGGCGACAATGAGTTGTTGAAGCCGCTGGAGCCGATCAGCACCTCGAAATCGAAACGCTGCTTGCGCGACTGGATCTGGTCGCCGTCAAGGCTGCGGATGGTCATCTCGATGCCGATCTTCTCCAGCGTGCGCTGGTAAATGGCGGCAAGCCGCTCCTCATCCTGCGAGGCGGTCAGGATCTCGAAGCCGAAGGGATTTCCCTGCGGGTCGTGCATCACACCGTCCTTGACCGTGTAGCCCTCGCTCTTCAGCAGCTCGAAAGCCACCCTCAGCACCTTTCGGTCCTGGCCCGAGCCGTCGGTGACCGGCGGCCGCCAGCTGCCGTCCATGACATTGGCGGGCACGCGGCCGGGGTAGGGCGCCAGCAGCGCCTTTTCCCTGTCGTCGGCCGGATGGCCGAGCGCGGAAAGCTCGGAATTCTGCCAGTAGCTCATGGTCCGGCTGTACTTGCCGCCGAACAGGTTCTTGTTCGCCCATTCGAAGTCGTAGAGCATGCCCAGCGCGCGCCGGACGGCCGGGTTGGAGAACTTCGGCAGCCTGGTGTTGAACAGGAACCCGGTCACGACGGGCGGAATGCCGGTGTCGAAGGTCTCGGCGACCACGTCGCCCTTGCGGAAGGCAGGAAAGTCGAGATCGCGTTCGCGCTTGACCGGGTCGGTCTCGTCGTCGATGGCGCAGATGCCTTTCTTGAACGCCTCGGTCTTGGCGTTGGCATTTAGGAAGTACTCGATGGTGATCTGGTCGAAATTGTCGAAGCCGCGCTTCGAAGGGACATCCTTGGCCCAATAGTCGGGATTGCGCTTGAACACGATGCGCTGGCCGGGCACCACCTGCGCCACCGTGTAGGGGCCGCTGCCGGTCACAGGCTTCAGCGTCGTCTTGTCGAAGCTGTCCTTGTCGAAGGCATGCTTCGGGATGATCGGCGTCAGCGCGACGATCAGCGGAAACTCGCGGTCGGCCTTGTCGTTGAAGGTGAAGCGCACGCTGCGGTCGCCGGTCTTTTCCAGCTTGGCGATCTTGGCCATGCGGTCGCTGTAGGGCGGGCGGCCCTTGTCGGTGAACACGTCGTAGGTGAACAGCACGTCCTCCGGCGTCACCGGCTGGCCGTCCGACCATTTTGCGTTGGGATTGAGATGGAACTCGATCGACTTGCGCTCGGGATCCATGTCGGCGCTGTCGGCGAGCAGGCCATAGAGGCTGAAGGGCTCGTCATAGTTGCGCTGCATCAGCGGCTCGAAGACCAGATTGCCGTAGATCGTATCCATCATGCCGCGTGCCGTGGTGCGCAGGCTTTTCAGGATGAACGGGTTGAGATTGTCGAAGCTGCCGACGACGCAATAGGTGATGCTGCCGCCTTTCGGCGCATCGGGATTGACGTAGTCGAAATGCGTATAGTCCGCCGGCAGCGCCGGCTCGCCCTGCATGGCGATGGCATGCTTCGGCTCCGACAGCGCCGGTCCAGCAGCAAGGGTCAGAAACGAGGTCGCGGCGATCAGCCAAACGAGAACGCGGCCCATGACCGTCTCCTTGCCAGGCGGCTTGATGATTCGGAATGCACCCTAGAGCATTTCGTGCTCCGATTGAATCGTTGCGGCACGGGGACCGAGCTGCAGGAGCTCGGCGACCGCGGGCGGCCGGCGGAGCTGCGCCAAGAATTGCGGCCGACGGGCTGGATTCGCCATCGCTGGCAGTGTAACAGGCGCTCCGAAGTCATGCTGTTGCCTCATTTCGGCAACAGGTAGCAGGACCACACGGCACGAAGAAGCCGGTCCCGGGATCATTGAGAGGAAGTACACCATATGACGAGCCTGAACAGCAACGCGTACCGCCTTTCGGTCCTGGCCGCAGGCGTGATCGGCTTTCTGGGCGCAGAACTTCCGGCTGCCTCCGCGCAGCAGCAGCAGATTCCGCAGGGCTGGTTCAAGGCCTGCACCAAGCAGGAAGATGTCGACATCTGCAATGTCCAGAACATCGTCACCGCCGGCAACGGCCAGCTCGTCACCGGCATCAGCCTGATCGAGCTGAAGGGCAAGGTGAACCGCAAGGTGTTCCAGGTCACGGTCCCGACCGGCCGTCTGGTCCCTCCCGGAATCGGCCTGCAGATCGACACCGGCAAGGCGCAGAAGCTCGACTATGTGATCTGCTTCCCCGACCGCTGCGTGGCCGAAGTGCCGCTGACCGACCAGCTCGTCGCCTCGTTCAAGAAGGGCCAGGCGATCACGCTGACCTCGGTCAATTTCCAGAACCAGCCGAACCCGATCAAGGTCGCGCTGACCGGCTTCAGCGGCGCCTATGACGGTCCGCCGCTGCAGCAGTCGGACATCGAGGACCGGCAGAAGAAGCTGAAGGACTTCGTGGCCAAGAACAACCAGGACTTCGCCAAGAAGCTCAAGGAAGAGCAGGACAAGGCGAAGACCGCCAACTGATCGCCGGGGACTCCTGAGGGAGTCTTCCGGCTTCGAAAAAAAGCGGGGCATGCCCCGCTTTTTTTGCGCCTCAATGCCGCGACTGTCGTTTCGGTTCGTAGCGACCGTCCGGCCGCTTGTCGAACATCTCGCCGATCTGCGGATGGCGCACCGGCTCGCCCGACTTGTCCTCGAGCAGGTTCTGCTCGGAGACATAGGCGATGTATTCCGTTTCGGAGTTCTCTGCGAGAAGGTGATAGAAGGGCTGGTCCTTGCGCGGCCGCACGTCGGCCGGTATCGCCTCGTACCATTCCTCGGTGTTGGCGAATTGCGGGTCGACGTCGAAGATGACCCCGCGGAACGGAAACAGCCGGTGGCGAACCACTTGTCCGATCGAGAATTTGGCCGTTTTCATCGCACTCACCACTCAGGTTCCAAGGCGCCGTCGGTGACCGCGCAAAGGCGCCTAAGATCTTGAATTTACGCGCTGCGCCGCCAAAAATCGACCCCGACTTTCGGTTGGTGCCTATTTGGCGCAGACGCCGCGTCAATTCAACGCCAAAGCACCGCTCCTATGCCAAGCAACGAGCTGGCGGAGCCGAGGGTTTCCGGCCTGCGGCGGAAATGTCCGGCGAACCTACCGCCGGGACTGCTTGCGCAACCCGCCGGCAAGCGCCTGGAAGCCGCTGCCGGGCCTCAGCCCTTCGCGCATGAAAAAGGCGCGCAACGGCGCGAAGCTGCCGAGCACGCCGAGGCCGGCGCTGCGCGCCAACTGCGCCGGCAGCATGTCGGAGAGCAGGGACCTGTTCAGCAGATTAACCGCGCTGCTGCGCGCCAGAATGTCGGGCCGTCGCCTGGTATCGTAGGTCGCGAGGCACTTCTCCGACCCCGGATCAGAGCTATTTTCGCTGGCGATTCCAATCAGGTCGTCGATATCCCTGATGCCGAGATTGAGACCTTGCGCGCCGATCGGCGGGAAGACGTGCGCGGCCTCGCCAACCAGCGCCACCCGGTTTTGCGCAAAACGCCCTGGCGAGGCGGCCGACAGCGGATAGACCTGCCTGCCGGGGTCGACGGTGACGCGCCCCAGCATCGACTGCATCTGCTCTTCGACGCGCTGCGAGAGCGTTGCGTTGTCGAGCGCCGCCAGTTCCGTCGCCGTCTCCGGCTTCACCACCCAGACAAGGCTGGAACGGTTGCCGGGCAAGGGAACCTGCGTGAACGGGCCGGTCTCGGTGTGGAACTCGGTCGAGGTGAAGGCGTGGTCGCTGCGGTGGCTGAAATTGAGAACCAGCGCCGCCTGTGGATAGGAGCGCACCGATGCGGCGATGCCAGCCGCCTCGCGCGCCGGCGACAAGCGCCCGTCGGCGGCGACCGCCAGGGAGGCGGAAATCTCGCTGCCATCGGCAAGCACGGCATGGGCATGGGTGGTGTCCAGGCGCCAGCTCTCGACCATCGATTTCCGCCATTCGATGCCCACATGCGCGGCAACCGCCCTGGCAAGGGCTGGAACAAGCACGTTGTTGGGCAGGTTCAAGCCGAACTGCTCTTCGCCGATTTCGCTGGCGCGGAAGGTGACCGTCGGGCTGCGGACCAGCCGCCTCGTCGCGTCGACGATGCGCATCACCTTCAGCGGCGCGGCCTTTGGCTTGAGTTCCGCGAGAACGCCCAGCCGCTCGAGGACTTTCAAGGCAGGGTTCATCAGTGCCGTGGTGCGGCCATCCTGGCCATTGGCTTCCGGGCCTGCCAGCGTCACCGCAAAGCCGGCCTCGGCAAAGCCGAGCGCCGCGATCAGCCCGGCCGGACCGCTGCCGGCAACCAATATCCGCGCTGTCTTGTGATGATCCAAATCCGGTATCCAGATCGCAATGCAGGCCCAACTGGCCGCCAACGTCGGTATAGGCCCGATCGCACGGCTTGATCAACGCGGCGATTCGGCTCATTTCGGGTCCATGACCGGCCAGGACCATGATTTCAGCCATCTCGACCGGGCCGGCCGCGCCACGGCGAGCGTCGCGCGCAACCCCCGGCTGGCGGTGACCGTGGCAGTGGGCGCGGCGATCATGCTGGCCTGGCTCACGCTTGGGGCCATGGCGATCCGCAGCGCCGAAAGCCGGATAGCGGGCGCCTCGGCCCCCGGCGATTTCATGCTGAACAACCTGCCACCGCTGCCGCTGCCGGATTTTGTGGACCGGTTTTTCGCTCTCTGCCTGACACCGGCGCCGCTTGCCGATGCAATCAGCGCCCAGGCGCCGGCGCTTGTCCTGATGTGGTTCCTGATGGCCGTGGCGGCGATGCTGCCTTCCGCAGCACCAATGATCCGCACCTATTGCGAGATCGCCGATACCGCCCGCATCAAGGGCGAGCCGGTCGTCCACCCGCTGGTTCTGGTCGCCGGCTATCTTTGCACATGGCTCATCGCTTCGGCGCTGTTCGCGGGGCTGACCCTCGGCGTCCATGCTTTTGCTCCGGCGGGGCAATTGCTGGATCCGGTCGTGGGCATTGCCGGAGCGCTGGCCTTGCTGGTCGCAGGCCTCTACCAGTTCAGCGGCTGGAAGGAAGCCTGCCTCACGAAATGCCGGAACCCGTTCTCGATCCTGTTCTCAAACTGGAGCGCGAAACCCCAACGCATCTTCCGGCTCGGCCTGGAACAGGGCCTGTGGTGCCTCGGCTGCTGCTGGGCGCTGATGCTGGTGATGTTCGCCGTCGGCGCAATGAACATCTTCTGGATGGCGTTGATCGGCCTGTTCACCCTGATCGAAAAACAGACCCAGGGCAGGGTGGCAAGCCGGGTCGCCGGTGCGATACTGCTTGTCTGGGGCGCCGCCCTGCTATTAGTTTCGGCCTGAGGGGGAGAAGTCGATGACGGATCAGGGCTGGGCAATGAAGGGAGAGCTCGTCCTCTCCTGCAATTGCACGGTTTTTTGCCCCTGCGTGCTGTCGCTCGGCAGCCATCCGCCGACCGAGGGTTATTGCCAGACTTGGGCAGGTTTCCGCATCGACGCCGGCCATTTCGGCGACGTCGACCTCTCCGGGCTCAATCTCGGCCTGGTGATGGAAATCCCCGGATATATGAGCCGAGGCAACTGGACCGCCGGCCTGTTCATCGACAAGCGCGCCTCGGTCTACGCGGTCAAGGCGCTGACCAAGATCTTTACCGGCAAGGCAGGCGGCACAACCGCGCTGCTCTCCATCCTGGTTGGAAAATTCCTCGGCGTCGAACAGGCGCCGATCACCTATGAGACGCGTGACAAGACGCGTATCTTCCAGATACCAAAGATCATCGACGGGGCGGTGACGCCGGTTCCCGGCAAGGACCGCGAGAAGGATACGGTGATCAGCAACTCCGAATACTGGATCGCGCCGGAAATCATCGTGGCTAAGTCCGACAAGAGCAAGATGCGCGCCTTCGGCCGCAACTGGAACTTTGCCGGCCGTTCGGCCGAGATCTGCAAACTGGACTGGCGGGGCCCGTGAGCAAGAACACTACGGCCAGGAAAGCCGCCAAGAAAATCGCCGATCGGATTCCGCGACCGAAGAAGAAGGTGACGTGGCCGCAGGCGCGCGCCTTTTCGGTGCACCTGCTGACGGCATCGGGCTCGTTCCTGGCCTTCCTGTCGCTGGTCGCGGCGAGCGAGCAGCGCTGGACGGCGATGTTCTGGTGGCTGGGCCTGGCGCTGTTCGTCGACGGCATCGACGGACCGATCGCCAGGAAGCTCGAGGTCAAGGAGATCCTGCCGACATGGTCGGGCGAGCTCCTCGACAACATCATCGACTACGTGACCTACGTGCTCATCCCGGCCTTCGCGCTCTATCAGCGCGGCTTCATGGGCGAGAAACTATCCTTCCTGTCGGCGGCCATCATCGTGGTGTCGAGCGCGATCTACTATGCCGACACCGGCATGAAGACGAAGGAGAACTTCTTCAAGGGATTCCCGGTCGTCTGGAACATGGTGGTGTTCACGCTCTTCGTCATTGAGCCGGGGCAGTGGGTTTCCTTCGCCGTGGTGGTGGTCGCCGGCATCCTCACCTTCGTGCCGATCAACTTCATCCACCCGGTTCGCGTGGTGCGGCTGAGGCCGATCAATCTCGGCATGACGCTTTTGTGGTGCGCCTTCGGCGCGCTGGCGCTGGCGCAGGCAGCGCTCGCCGCCTTCTACGACCAGATCGGCGTGCTGGGCGAACAGGTGAGCGTCTTCACCAAGGTCGGCATCACGGTCACCGGACTTTACCTCGCCTGCATCGGCGGTATCATGCAGTTCTTTCCAAGGCTCGGCGCCAAGCCGGGCGCCCGGAAAGACTGATCCCCGCGAAGGCCGGTTCCCAGGACGGCCCGATCCCAAGAGAGACTGCCCAATGCCCAAAGCGATCCGCATCCACGCCCATGGCGGCCCGGAAGTACTGATCTATGAGGACGCCGATCCGGGCCAGCCAGGCGCCGGGCAGATCCTGATCAGGCACACCGCGATCGGCCTCAACTTCATCGATGTCTACCATCGCTCGGGCCTCTATCCGCCGCCCGGCGGCTTTCCGCCGATCCCCGGCGGCGAGGCGGCCGGCGTGGTGCTCAAAATCGGTGCCGACGTCGATTGGCTGAAGCCCGGCGACCGCGTCGCCTACGCCGTCAATGTCGGCGCTTACGCCGAGCAGCGGGTCATTGCCGCGGACCGCGTGGTGAAGGTGCCCGACGGCATCAGCGACGAGCAGGCGGCGGCGATGATGCTGAAGGGCATGACTGCGGAGTATCTCCTGCGCCGCACTTTCAAGGTGAAGGCGGGCGATACCGTCCTGTTCCATGCGGCGGCCGGCGGCGTCGGCCTGATCCTCGGACAGTGGGCCAAGCATCTCGGCGCCACCGTCATCGGCACGGCGAGTTCCGCCGACAAGATCGAGCTCGCCAGGGCGCATGGCTTCGACCATGTCATCAACTACAAGGAGCAGGATTTCGTCGCCGGCGTCGCCGCCATCACCGGCGGCAGGAAATGCGATGTCGTCTACGATTCCGTCGGCAACGATACGTTTCCCGCCTCGCTCGACTGCCTGAGGCCGCTCGGCACCTTCGTCAGCTTCGGCCAGTCCTCCGGGCCGATCCCGCCCTTCTCGATGTCGCTGCTGGCGCAGAAGGGCTCGCTGTTCGCCACCAGGCCGACGCTGTTCGTCTACAACGCCAGGCGCGAGGATCTCGTGGCGTCGGCCGAAGCCCTGTTCGACGTCGTGCTGAGCGGTGCCGTAGAGATCAAGATCAACCAGCGGTACGCGCTCAAGGACGCCGGCCGGGCGCATTCTGATCTCGAAGGAAGGCGTACGACGGGCACGACCGTCCTCATCCCCTGATGTCGTCGTTTTCGGCGGTTTGCCGCCGCCGTAAGCATTGGTCGCCCGAAAAGACAGCTCCCGATTTTCGTGGCCTTGCGGAGTACTTTTTTACCGCTTGAGTTTCCGCTGAAATTCTTGAAGCTCTTTCAAGTCGCGTGCCGCTTTCCGACGGGAGCCGGCCGCGCATACCATGCTTGCGGGAACACAGAACATATCTGGCAAACCAGATGGGAGGCACTGTGAGTGCAAATCACGACAGCGCGAATCTGCTTGAAGTTCGCGGGCTGACCAAGATTTTCGGCACGCTGACGGCGTGCAACCATGTCGACCTCAACATCGCTAAGGGCGAGATCCACGCGTTGCTCGGCGAGAACGGCGCCGGCAAGTCGACGCTGGTCAAGATGCTGTTCGGATCGCTGGAGCCGAATTCGGGCGAGATCTTCTGGGACGGCCAGCCCGTCCGGATTGCCAGTCCCGGCGCCGCCAAGAAGCTCGGCATCGGCATGGTGTTCCAGCATTTCTCGCTGTTCGAGGCGCTGACTGCGGCCGAGAACATCGCGCTGTCGCTGGACGACGGCTCGCCCATCAGCAGCATCGCCGCCAAGGCGCGGGCGCTCTCCTACAGCTACGGCCTGCCGCTCGATCCGGAATCGCTGGTCGGTGACCTCTCCGTCGGCGAACGCCAGCGCATCGAGATCATCCGCTGCCTGCTGCAGACGCCGCAGCTCATCATCCTCGACGAGCCGACATCGGTGCTGACGCCGCAGGAAGCCGACAAGCTGTTCGAGACGCTGGAAAGGCTGCGCTCAGAAGGCAAGTCGATCCTCTACATCTCGCACCGGCTGGAAGAGGTCAAACGCATCTGCGACCGCGCCACGGTGCTGCGTCACGGCAAGGTGGTCGGCCATTGCAATCCGCGCCAGGAAACCGCCGCCTCGCTCGCCCGCATGATGGTCGGCAACGAGGTGAAGGCGGTGGTGCGCGCGCCGGCCGAAGGCATCGAGACGGCGCCGGCGCTGCTCGAGATCCGCGCGCTGACCCGCAAGCCGGCGACGCCGTTCTCGATCCCGCTGAGGAACATCAACCTCACCGTGCGCGCCGGCGAGGTGATCGGTATCGCCGGCGTCGCCGGCAATGGCCAGGGCGAATTCTTCGAATCCGTCTCCGGCGAAGCGCTGCAGCCGGAGGCCGGCTCGGTACGCATCCGCGGCAAGGACGCCGGCGGCATGAGCATCACCGGCAGGCGGCTGATGGGCGCTGCCTTCGTGCCGGAAGAACGGCTCGGCCACGGCGCCGCGCCGCGCATGAAGCTGTCGGAGAACCTGCTGCTCTCGCGCCACGCCACCGACGGCAAGGCCTTCGTCGGCTCCGGCGGCATGGTCAAGAGCGCCGCCATTTACGCCGCTTCCCAGCGCATCATCGAGGTGATGGACGTTCGCAAGAGCGCGCCCGATCCGGAGGCCGCGGCATTGTCCGGCGGTAATCTGCAAAAATTCATCGTTGGGCGCGAGCTCGACCGCAAGCCAAGCGTCATGGTGGTCAACCAGCCGACCTGGGGCGTCGATGCGGGGGCCGCCGCCCACATCCGCCAGGCACTGATCGAACTGGCGCGCAGCGGCTCGGCGGTGCTGGTCATCAGCCAGGATCTCGATGAGCTGTTCGAGATCTCCGATGCGATCGCGGTGATGCACAATGGCGAATTGTCGAAACCGCTGCCGATCGCCGAGGCGACCTTCGAGAAGATCGGCCTCTTGATGGGCGGGGCCGAGCCCGGCCACGCCGAACACACGCTGGAGACGGCATGATGCGCCTCGAACTCGTCAAACGCCCGCAGCGCTCGGCGCTGTTTTCGGTGCTGTCGCCCTTCATCGCATTCGCGCTCACGATGGTCGCAGGCGCCATCATGTTCGCGCTGCTCGGCGTCAACCCGCTCAACGCCTTCACGATCTATTTCATCGAGCCGATCAGCCAGGTCTGGCAGCTGCACGAGCTGGCGATCAAGGCGGCTCCGCTGATCCTGATCGCGGTCGGCCTGTCGGTCTGCTACCGGGCCAATATCTGGAACATCGGCGCCGAGGGCCAGCTGATCTTCGGCGCCATCTTCGGCTCCATCATCCCGGTGGTGTTCCCCGGCTTCGAAGGGCCGCTGGTGCTGCCGCTGATGCTTATCCTCGGCATGTTCGGCGGTGCCGCCTACGCCGCCATCCCGGCGCTCTTGAAGACGCGGTTCAGCACCAACGAGATCCTGACCAGCCTGATGCTGGTCTATGTAGCTCAGCTTTTCCTCGACTGGCTGGTGCGCGGTCCCTGGCGCGATCCGCAGGGCCACGGCTTTCCGCAGACCATCCAGTTCGGCGACTCCGCCATTCTGCCGGAGCTGATGCCGGACGCCGGCCGCGCCAATTGGGGCTTTGTCTTCGCCCTGGTCGCTGCCGTGCTGATCTGGCTCTTGATGAGCCGCATGCTGAAGGGCTTCGAGGTCCGTGTGCTGGGCTCCAGCCCGAGGGCAGGGCGCTTCGCCGGCTTCGGCTTCAACCGCATGGTGTTCTTCACCTTTCTCCTGTCGGGGGCGCTCGCCGGACTTGCCGGCATCTCGGAAGTCTCGGGCGCGATCAACCAACTGCAGCCGGTGATATCGCCCGGCTACGGCTTCACCGCCATCATCGTCGCCTTCCTCGGCCGGCTTAATCCTCTGGGCATCATCGCGGCGGGCCTGGTTCTGGCGCTGACCTATCTCGGCGGCGAGGCCGTGCAGAGCGCGCTCGGCATCTCCGACAAGGTGGCGCGCGTCTTCCAGGGCATGCTTTTGTTCTTCGTGCTCGGCTGCGACACGCTCATTCACTACCGCATTCGTCTGATCGGCTTCGCCGCGCCAAAACTCGAGGGCGCGCCCAAGCTGGAGGAGGCACGCTGATGGACATCACCGTCAACATCCTTTTGACCATCGCCACCGCGGCGACCCCGCTGCTCATCGCGGCGATCGGCGAGCTGGTGGTCGAGCGCTCCGGCGTCCTCAATCTCGGCGTCGAAGGCATGATGATCATGGGCGCCGTCGGCGGCTTCGGCGCCGGCTACCTGACCGGTTCGCCGTGGATCGGCCTGCTCGCGGCGATCGTCGTGGGTGCGCTGTTCTCGCTGCTCTTTGCCGTCATGACGCTGTCGCTGGCCACCAACCAGGTGGCGACCGGGCTGTCGCTGACGCTGCTCGGCCTCGGCCTCTCCGGCATGATGGGAACGAGCTTCGTCGGCCAGCCCGGCCAGCGCCTGCCCAATCTCGACATTCCCGGCCTGAGCTCAATCCCGGTCGTCGGCAAGCTCGTCTTCGGCCAGGATCCGGTCTTCTACATCTCGATCGTGCTGACCGCCGCCGTCATGTGGTTCCTGTTCAGGACCCGCACCGGGCTCACCTTGCGCTCGATCGGCGACAGCCACACTTCGGCGCATGCGCTGGGCATCCAGGTGATCCGCTACCGCTATCTGGCGGTGATCTTCGGCGGCGCCTGCGCCGGCCTTGCCGGTGGACATCTGTCGCTGGTCTACACGCCGCAGTGGGTGGAGAACATGTCCGCCGGGCGCGGCTGGATCGCGCTGGCGCTGGTGGTGTTCGCCTCCTGGCGGCCGTGGAGGGTGCTCGCCGGCGCCTACATCTTCGGCGCGGTGTGGATCGGCCAGCTTCATGCACAGGCTTTTGGCATTCCGATACCGTCGCAGATGCTTTCTTCGTTGCCCTATCTGGCAACCGTCGTGGTTCTCGTTCTAATCTCGCGCAACAAGCGTCTGACGATGATGAACACGCCGGCTTCCTTGGGGCAGCCATTCGTTCCGGATCGTTGACAACAACAAAAAGACGGGAAGCTCCAAGGCTTAACTCAGAGAGGTAACACGATGAAAAAACTGCTTATTGCCCTGATGACCACGACAGCCGTGATTTCGCTGGCGGCGACGGCCGAAGCCGCCGACAAGCTGAAGGCGTGCTGGGTCTATACGGGCCCGATCGGCGACTTCGGCTATTCCTACCAGCACGACCAGGGCCGCCTCGAGGTGGAGAAGGCGCTCGGCGACAAGGTCGAGACCGCCTATCTCGAGAACGTCTCGGAAGGCCCCGACGCCGACCGCGCCTTCGAGCGCCTGGCGCGTGAAGGCTGCAAGCTGATCTTCGGCACCTCCTTCGGCTTCATGGATGCCGAGGTGAAGGTGGCCAAGAAGTTCCCGAAGGTGATGTTCGAGCACGCCACCGGCTACAAAACCGGCGACAATCTCGGCATCTACAATGCGCGCTTCTATGAAGGCCGCTACGTGCTCGGCCAGATCGCCGCCAAGGAATCGAAGGCCGGCGTCGCCGGTTACATCGTCTCCTTCCCGATCCCCGAAGTGGTGATGGGCATCAACTCCTTCATGCTCGGCGCGCAGTCGATCAACCCGAACTTCAAGGCCAAGATCGTCTGGGTGAACTCCTGGTTCGATCCGGGCAAGGAAGCCGACGCCGCCAAGGCGCTTTTCGACCAGGGCGCCGACATCGTTGTCCAGCACACCGATTCCACCGCAGCCCTGCAGGTGGCGGAAGAGCGCAAGCTGCACGGCTTCGGCCAGTCCTCGGACATGATCAAGTTCGCGCCGAAAGCGCAGCTCACCTCGCTGACGGACGAATGGGGTCCGTACTACATCAGCCGCGTCCAGGCCGCCATCGACGGCACCTGGAAGCCGGACAATGTCTGGCTCGGCATCAAGGACGGCGCCGTCAAGCTGGCGCCGTTCACCAACATGCCCGACGACGTCAAGGCGATGGCCGAGGCCACCACCAAGAAGATCGCCGATGGCTGGAACCCCTTCACCGGGCCGATCGCCAAACAGGACGGCTCGCCGTGGCTGAAGGACGGCGAGGTCGCAGACGACGGCACGCTGCTCGGCATGAATTTCTACGTCAAGGGCGTCGACGACAAGCTGCCACAGTAAGCGATTGGAACATAAGACAAAAGGGCGCCGCTTGGCGCCCTTTTTCATTCGGCCGGCTGGGCGGTGGTGCGGCGCAGTCTCAATCGCCCGGCCTCGACCGCCCGCGCAAGCCCGATCCGGAGCATGCGCTGCGCCGGCCGCTCGAAATAGAGCCAGATCGCCGAGGAGACAAAGAGCATGAGCGCGACGCAGGCAAAGGCGGCCACCCATCCGCCGGCCAGCGGTGTGGCGGCGTTGATGACGAGATAGCCGACGTTCTGGTGCAGGAGGTAGAGCGGATAGGTCAGGCCGCCGAGCGCCAATGTCAGCGAGGACGAGCTGATATGGCCGTGCAGCAAGACAGCGGCAATCAACGCGCCATGCATGACGACATTGGCGGCCACCAGATTGGCGGTCGGGACGGCGGCGCCATAGGCCTCCAGCATCCACTGCTGGGTCACGGTGATGGTGCAGCTGGAGATCAGGAAGGCAGCCGCGAGGAGCAGCAAGGCGGGCCTTGAACGGCCATGCGCGTGAAGGTGGTGGACCAGCAGGCCGGCGGCGAAGAGTGGGCCGAACTCGGTGATGAACAGGAGCCTGATCGCGCGGCTGCCGATGAAGACCTCGTTCAACGTGGAGATCGCCAGCCAGGCGAAGATCAGTTGCAGCTTTCGGTTCCGAAAAGCCCCGGTCGCCATGGCGAGCGTCACCCAGCCGTAGAAGATCAGCTCCAGGAAGATCGACCAGTAGACGCCGTCCATGAAAGGCTGGCCGAAGACCGGCGCCACCATCGACAGATTTGCTGCATACTGCGCTAAGGAGGTCGAGAACAGCGGCGCGCCGAAAGAGACGACAGCCGCGAAGCTGATCGTCATGCACAGCGCGAAGCCGGGATAGAGGCGGGCGAAACGCGCGATCGCGAACTGCTCCCAGCCGCGGCTTTCCGCCGACCAGGCAATGACGAAGCCACTGATCAGAAAGAACAGATTGACCCCGAGATAGCCGTAGATGGCGATGGGCGCGACATCCGCAAAGCTGCCGTCGGCAAGATCGCCAGCAGCCGGGCCGCGAAAGAAATAGTGAAAGAATACAACGGCAAGCGCCGCCGCCAGCCGCAACAGGTCCAGCGTCGCGATATAGTCCTGCCGCGCCGGTCTGGCGTCCATGCGGCCCTCGCATCTACGGTCCGGCACGCATAGCGCGGATCGCGATGGAACGGGATAGGGAGGCCATACCTATCGCAAGTTGTAGTAAATGCGGCGAATTCGAAACGCGGTCAGACCGCAGAGCCGTAAAGATCGTAGGCGTCGGCGCGATCGACCTTAACGGTGACGATGTCGCCGGCGCGCAGCGGACGGCGCGACTGGATATGCACCGAGCCGTCGATCTCCGGCGCGTCATATTTGGTGCGGCCCTTGGCCGACGTGCCGTGCGCCTCGTCGATCAGCACCGGCAGGCGCTTGCCGACCTTCCTGGCGAGCTGCGTGGCCGAGATCTTCTGCTGGCGCTGCATGAAACGATGCCAGCGCGCCTCCTTGATCTCCTGCGGCACCTGCTCGAGACCGAGATCGTTGGAGCGGGCGCCCTTGACCGGCTCGTATTTGAAGCAGCCGGCGCGGTCGATCTTGGCCTCGTCCAGCCAGTCTAGCAGCATCTCGAAATCCTCGTCGGTCTCGCCGGGGAAGCCAACGATGAAGGTCGAGCGGATCGCGAGATCCGGGCACACCTCGCGCCAGCCGCGGATGCGCTCAAGCGTCTTTTCGCCGTGCGCGGGGCGGCGCATGTTCTTCAGCACCTGCGGCGAGGCATGCTGGAACGGGATGTCGAGATAGGGAAGGATCTTGCCCTCCGCCATCAGCGGAATGACGTCGGCGACATGCGGGTAGGGATAGACATAGTGCATGCGTATCCAGATGCCGAGCTTGCCGAGTTCTTCGGCCAGGTCGAGGAACTTCGCCTTGACCTCGCGGTCGCCGAATATGCTGGTCTGGTACTTGATGTCGATGCCGTAGGCGCTGGTGTCCTGCGAGATGACGAGGATCTCCTTGACGCCGGCCTTGGCAAGCTTCTCGGCCTCGCGCAACACGTCTGCAGCCGGCCGTGAAACGAGGTCGCCGCGCAGTGCCGGGATGATGCAGAAAGTGCAGCGGTTGTTGCAGCCCTCGGAGATCTTCAGGTAGGCGTAGTGGCGCGGCGTGAGCTTCACGCCTTGCGGCGGCAAAAGGTCGACGTAGGGGTCGTGGCTGGGCGGCGCCGCCTCGTGCACCGCCGCCATGACGCTCTCATAGGCTTGCGGTCCGGTGATGGCGAGAACGTTGGGATGCTTCTCGCGGATCACCTCCGGTTCGGCGCCGAGGCAGCCGGTGACGATGACGCGGCCGTTCTCGGACAGCGCCGAGCCGATGGCGTTGAGCGACTCGTCGCGGGCGGAATCGAGGAAGCCGCAGGTGTTGACCACGACAAGATCAGCGCCGTCATGCTTGCGGGCGATCTCATAGCCTTCGGCGCGCAGCCGCGTGATGATGCGCTCGGAATCGACGAGCGCCTTCGGGCATCCAAGACTGACGAAACTGACGCGAGGGGCAGACATAAGGTTTTCCGGGCTTTTCGGGATCGGCGGGCGCAATACCACACTAATTGCGGCATTGGTATGGGCTGGCCCGTCCTGCGGCAAAACGCATTGCGCCGGCCCCAATCCCGGCGATGACGGATATTAAACGTCAGCCCACCGCGTTGTTCACATGCGGCCACACTTCCAACACGCCCCGATAGACCATGTCGACCGCCACATAGAGGATGATCGCCAGGCCGACATAGGCGATCCAGCGATAACGATGCAGCAGCCTGGCGATAAAGCTTGCCGCAAGGCCCATCAGGCCGATCGACAGCACGAGGCCGATGACCAGCACCCAGAAATGATCGCGCGCCGCGCCGGCGACAGCCAGCACGTTGTCCAGCGACATCGACACGTCGGCGACGACGATCTGCAATGCCGCCTGGCCAAGCGTCTTGCGCGGCGCCTTGCCGGCGATCTTGCTGTCGCTGTCGAAGTCGGTGTTGGACAGCGCCTCTGTGGCCTCCTCCTCGTCGGCATGGGAGGTGCGCAGCTCGCGGTACATCTTCCAGCACACCCAGAGCAGGAGGATGCCGCCGGCCAAGAGCAGGCCGACGATCGCGAGCAGCTTGACGGTGACCGCGGCGAACAGGATGCGCAGCACCGTTGCCGCCAGGACGCCGATCAGGATTGCCTTCTTGCGCTGCTCGGTGGGCAGACCTGCGGCCGCCAGCCCGATGACGATCGCATTGTCGCCGGCCAGCACGAGATCGATGGCAATGACCTGGAGAAGGGCGGTCAGGCTTGCGGCGCTGAAAATGTCCATCGACTGGAGGCCCTTTGCTGTTCGCCGAGTATCGGTCGTCGAATGTCCAGACGCCCTAACGTGTATGGTTCGTGCACGTCAAGTCACTGCCCGGAACAAGGTCGGCAAGGCGGGTTCTTTCGGCAAGGCTGATCGATCGGCGATCGGGATCGCAGGGTCGCCGAGAGGCTGGTGCAAGTGCACCGCTGCCTCAGTCGTAGAGGTTGTACTTCGCCCAATCGGTTTCCGGGATCTCGTCGCCGATCCGGTAACGCAACTGCAGAACCTGCATATGGTCGGGCGCGGTCTGGCACTTGAACTTCAGCCGGTACCACTGCCCCTTGCTGCGAAAGGCCGCGCCCGGACTTCTGATGGCGTCGGCGCTCATCTCCGGCGTGGCAAAGGCGTAGGCGACCACCCGGTCGGCCTTGAAGCTTTTATCGTCATGGGTGATCCGGTCGAGCACTTCGGCATCGCATCGCTGTTCGAGCCGGGTCTGTGGATCAAGTTTCAGGAGACCGGCGCGCAACGCATTGTCCATCGCCTTGGCCGGCCAAGCCAGCGTCAGGCACGCCAGAACCAAGAGGCAGAGCTTTTTCATGGGCGCGACAAGCAACATATTTTGTCTGAGAAATCAACCAGACAGGGGTTAGGGGCAGCGTCGAACGGCGGGCGCGACCTTCGCCCGCTACCGCGGTATTTGGGCCTTTTTGCCTGTATGTGAGATGCGTCACATCGTCCGGTCATCCGTTGCGTGACAGTGTGGTTCGATCCGTGACGGCGATACCGGAGGCGGCCATGCGCGCGACCATCTCTCTCCTCGTTCTGGCGGCGGGGCTGATGCCTTCGAGCTCGCTTGCCGGTCCGGCGCAATCGTCGGAAGACATCATCAAGTTCTTCGCCAGCACAGCCCATCTCGGCCAGTCGCGCGGCATATGCGTCGGCGCTGAAGCCGAATGCGACGGCAAGGCGGACGCGCCGGCGGCGGCCGGGCTGGACATGCTGATCAATTTCAACCTCGATTCCGCCGAACTCATGCCGGACGCGCAAGCCAAGCTCGGCGAATTCGCGAAGGCGCTGAAGGACAATCGTCTGAAGGCCCAGAGCTTCGTCGTCGAAGGCTATACCGACGCCTCCGGCTCGCCCGCCTACAATAAAGGGCTTTCGGAACGCCGTGCCGAGTCGGTGACCGCATTCCTGCTGTCGAACGGCATCGAGGCGTCGCGCGTCACGCCCGTTGGTCTTGGTGCAACGCATCCGCGGGTCGCCAATCCGTACGATCCGGTCAACCGCCGCGTCGAGATGCGCATAAACGCTCAATAGATATTGTGGCGCCGCTAGAACACGCCGCCGATGCCGATCCCGCCACTGATGTCAGGGGGAGGGGCAGCCGGCCGCGAGGATTGCGGTTTCGAGGACCTTGCGGCCTTTCGGCCAGTCGCCTTGCCGCGCTCGGGCGCCGTGTCGGACGAGATCCTGGCCGGCTTGGCCTTCTGCACGACGACCGGATCCTTGCACACCCGGCCCGACTGCAAGAACAGGTCGCTCAGGAGCTCGACTGTGGGTTCGGTCGTCGACGCGATCCGCCTGGTGTTCCTGTAGTAGCTGGTGAGGGCGCGGACGGAACCCTTGCCCCAATTCCCGTCGACGGTGGCGCGGTAACAGCCCAATCGGCGCAGCTCCGTCTGGATGCTGCGCGCCAGGTCTGTCGCCTTTTCCTCGTCCGGCTCGCCGGCCGACTTGCCGACGATCAGCGTTTCGAGGCCGGAGACAACGCTTTGCTTGGCGCCCTCGAGGCTGGCGACCTGCGTGCCGGCAGGCTTGACCGAGGGGCCGGCCGGCGGCGTGATCTCGACCGATCGCAATGTCTGCCCGACGATGATCACAGCCGTCTGCAGATCGTTGGAAGCAAGCTCGACCTGCAGTTTTTCCTTCGCGACCGGATCCGACAGGATACGCGAAAGGCTGGCGCTCAATTGGGCCGGATCGAGCACCTGCTGTTCGGTGAAATAGAACTGCTCTCGCAGATTCGACTGATCCCAAGGCACCTGACGGCCGAGCGTGAGCGTCTCGGTCTCGTTGCGCACGCGGATCATCATGTCGGAAATGCTGAGCCCCGGGATTTCGACATTCTGCAGCAGGGCCGTGGTAAAGGGGCTGTTGTCGCCGGCCCCGTCAACCGTGGTGTTACCGGGCTGGGTGGCAAAGGCGACAAAAGTATTCTCCCCCACTTCGACCTGCGCCAGACCGTCGGCGACGCTGGCACCTTTGCCCACCGGGTTGTTCCGGCAGGCGTCGAGGAAGATGAAGGTCTGCCGCTCACGGCTGGCAAATTTCGCGATCACGTCGTTGAGCCTGATGGCGCGCGCGGTCAGCTGCTCCAGGTTCTGCGCGTCGGGCGTGTCGACCGGCAACAGAAAGTTCTCGCCCTGAAGCTGCACGCCGTGACCGGCGTAAAAGATAAGCACCGCGCTGGCGGTCGCGAGCTTGGCGTCGGCTTGCTGAAAGAGTTGTGCAAACCCGTCGGACGAAAGATCAGTTCCGGTCAGGACGTCGAAGTTCAGCCTTTTCAGGCTCTCGGAAAGTCTTCTGGCGTCGTTGTCGGCATTGGCGAGATGGGGGAGGCGGGCGCTCTGGTAGTTGGAATTGCCCATGACGATTGCCAGCCGCTTGGCGGGCTGGGGTGTCGGCTCTTCCACGGCAGCCGCCCAAACGCCTATCAAGCCGAGACAAGAGAAGAGCAGAACCGCCACGATGCGCAGGAAGGGGGCACAGGTCATGACGCGAGCTCGTCTCAGTTGGCGACAGTCTTCGGGCCACCGAAGCGCTCACCCCATGACGGCCCTTGCGCGCCGAACCCGCATCTTCGAAGACCTGAAAATTTTACATCAGAACCCCTCTCGAAGGAAGGGCGAGACCGTGACCGATCAAAGTGAGTTACTATGATCTTCGATCGATTTTCTGCTAGTATGTCGAAATCGTATCTATGGGCGCCTGATCGTTGTTCTTGGAGAATTCAATCGCATAGCTTGCACCGACTGTTTGAGTAAAACTTTAAGTACGGGGACACGAAAATGAAAGCAGCGAATTGGCTTCTGCGCCTGTGCGCCGCGAGCGCGCTCTCGGTTGGCGCAGCATTGGCCTTCATGCCTTCGAAAGCCAATGCTTGCATCATTGAAGGCCTAGACGCCAACTGTTATCTTGGCGGAGTGGCCAACGGCGCGATTGTCGACACGTCTCTGGATGCCCTTCACAACATTGTTGACGACATTGTCGAAGCGGATGTCGGTCCGGCCAAGGCGGCTCCGCCGGCACCAGCCCAGACGGCGCCTTTTGGCGTTTTCGCTTCCGGCCAGCTTGCCCACACCGAACATGACGGCTTCAGGATTTCGAACAGCTTCGACACAATTGATGGACAACCTTTCGATGTCGATGAATTCTCCGCTGCCGTCAGCGTGGATTTCAATGCCGCCAGGCATTTCGGCTTCGATAATGAGCATGGGCTCAACATAGGCCTGTTTGGCGGCTATGCCTCGGCCGAGGTGAGTGTCGACGACCGCCGCTTTTCCAGCGGCGGCGATGCCACCAACAGAAGCGGCATGTTTGGCGGCTATGGACTCTATCGCCATGATACGAGTTATGCGCTTGTGGCGGTGTCCGCATTCCTCGGCAACACCGACGTCGAGAATGTGGACAGCGGCTCCGGCAACTATGACACGCAGGGCTATGCGATCACCGGGTCTGTTGGACGCATCTTCAACATGACCGACCGGGTCCGTTTCGATCTGCGCGGTGGATTGCTGGGCGTCACTTTCACCGGCGACGGATATGAGGACAGCTTCGGCACCGATTACGGCAAGAGCCACCTGTCCTTCGGTGCGGTCAAATTCGAACCCGGCATCTATGCCGATTTCCAGCTTGGCAATGGCATGGTGATCAGCCCCTACGCACGGGCCGATTTCCAGCAGCGTTTCGGCTACTCCAACACGGCCAGCGTCGAGGGCGAGGAAAGCGAATTCGAGGACGCGGACTTTTCCGTGGCGCTGTACTCCGGATTCAATCTGAAGATGACGGGATCCACCACGCTCAGCTCCGAAATTCGTGGCAAGTGGTCCGCGGACAGCACGACCGTCGCCGGCAAGCTGGGCCTGAAGATCGCCTTCTGAGTGGATGTCGACGAATCGAAGCAGTGACGGCGGCGATGCCAAGGGCATTTCGGGCGACGCCGGCGCTGGCGGACTGGGTGGCATCGGCGGCATCGTCAATTTCAACCTCGGCAAGGTCGAGACCTGCTCGGGGTCGGTCTGATTGCGATGCGCTTGGCGCCATCGCCGTCGACGGTACCTAACCGGCCCGTGCCGTCGCCGACGAGGGTGTGTCGACGCGGGAAATCGCCGATGTCATCGGCCGGCGCCTCGGCGTCCCTGTGGTAGCCAAGACCCACGAGGAGGCAGCCGGCCATTTTGGTTTTGTTGGCCACTTCTTCGGTCTGGGCTGGCCCGCCTCGAGCGCGCGGACCAGGGAATTGCTGGGGTGGCCGCCGAGCCAGCCCGGGCTCATCCCGGACCTCGATCGGTCGCGCCATTTCGAAAGCTGAACGGCCGATATCCATCAGGTGAATGATCCAGGCGGTCGGCCGGAGCCCGGCGGCCACCAATTGCGTGCACCACGGGTCTAGCGTGCGACGTTGCCGGTAGCGCAGCCGATTGTCCTTGCTGTATCATTCAACTTCGGGCGGCTGGCAGACCAATAAAGCGCCGGCTAATATGAAGGCGCACCTGCCGCGAGGGTGATTCCGGATCAGGCAAGACACGCGATGGAACCCGACGAACCCAGAAGAGAGCGCCGCCTTCATCCGCGCGAGATTGTCCTGAAGGAGGCCACGATAGTTGCGAGTCCGGACAACCCGGCGATTGGTTGTTCCGTGCGAAATCAGCATGAGCGGGGTGCCGAACTGCGCGTTCCCTCCGACGCCGTCGTGCCGGAGCGGTTTCTGCTGCACGTGCCCGACGATGCAGTCACCTATCAAACGGTGGTGCGCTGGCGACGCAAGGAGCGGCTTGGCGTGCAGTTCTACGGCGCACCGAAGCCTTCGACGACGGCCGGGGAGTAGCCTGTCCGGCTTTTCGTCGGAGATCACGCTTAGTCCAGCTTCTCCAGAGGACTGCCGGCATGAGGCGCGCACGCCGTCGCCATGACTATTGGCGACCTCACCAGACGGTCAGCGCCGCAGGCGGAACCCGAGCCCGCGTTGCAATCAGCCGACCAGCGGCGAGAGCAGCCGCGATTATGAAAACCGCGGTGGCGCAAAGGAAGATCGAAGACGCAAGGACGGTCCCGCTGTTGTCGTAGCAAACCGCGAATTCCATGAGCTCTACCCCTGCAATCCCCGCGCGGCTTGCATGATGATCCTGCTTCGGCATGAAAACAAGCATCTGCTAATAAAAGACAGCGCGATCGGCGGCTGAGCCTGCCTGATGATTCGCAGGCGTCAGGCGGCGGCCTTGTGGCAAGACCCACTCTCGGCCGGGAGCTCGTCGCTCGCGCTGCCTGCGGCCCGACAGTCTGTTGGGGTGGATTCGACTGACCGCCGGGCCTAACCGGCTTGGGGTTTGGGGGGCAAGCCGGCTGAGACGAACGTAATATTAGCGACTCTGCAACAAAACCCCGCGGGAACGTTTTCCCCTGCTAATGGCTAGAAGCGCAGCAGCCCGGCGCGCTCTTGTCGGGGGACAGTGACAGAGGGGCGCCGGGCCTTACCGACGTTGCTGCGAGGAAAGCGGCAACCGGCTCCAACATAGTATGCGCCTGCTCATGCAGGCGGAACACATCCATATGAACGAAGGAAGCACTAAAAGGGGGGAACACAAGTCGGGTGCGGCCTACCTCGCGCCCGACTCGGTTCATGCCAGGCGGCGACGGCCATTTGCTGGCGAGGGCAGAGGGGGGCAGGCCCTAGCGGTCAACGATGATGAATCGCGGGCATCCGGTCACGGCATAGCTCGGCGTCGTGAACGTTCCTGTTCCGGTGAAATAGGAACACACTGCCCCGTCAGCCGCTTTCTCCTGCTGATAGAGAATGCCGCTCGACGTGGCGACCAGCGCGCCATTGGAAAGAACGGCCAGCAGGCACAGGCCGGCGAGGATCGTCCGCATTTTAGCTGACTGACTAGGCGCGTTGAAGCTGTCCGACCGAGTGCACGCGAACCCTCAGCACAAGAAGGCGTGTCGCGGCAAACAGCCCCAGCACATTTGAGGCGATGGCGATGTTGACCAGGACCGACAAGACACAGAATGCGCTGGGCGCGTAACAAACGGCTTGCATAGCCTGAACCCTTCAGTTGCCTGCGCTCCCGCCGCCGCTGGTCCATCCGCAGTCGACGGCGGGTGCAGGGCTCATGTACCCGCTCGGTGCGTGGGATTGCACCGTCCCTACACCTGCGAATCTACGACCACATCAGCGGTCGCGCAATTAATGCAAAAAGGCGGGCGGCCTCATCCTTTCAGGGGCTTGGTCTTGGAAGCAGAATTTCCAAGCCGTCGACAATGGCCGAACTCACCTGTGGCCAGGTTCCAAATCGAAACCGGAAATCTGTGACTTCCCGATCCATCAAAGTCTAACGATCACGAAAGCGCACTGGAAAGCACGTGTGATAACAGTTGATTCAACCATTGCTGGTATATAAGGCGAGGGTGGCGGCTCCGACCGGCCGTAGGGGTTGGGTTGCCGGAGCCGCCGGCGCAGCCAGGGGTAGTTAGTTGACCGCGCTGTCTCAAATTAGGACAGCGCGGTCTACGAACGGTTAACGCGCCGCACTAATTCAGCGGCGGCTAACGGAATGGAAGCGGCTGGATCAAATTCGAATTGCGGGGCGAGGCGTTATGGCAAGTCCCGGTTTCGGCGCGTCTAACGTCCTGTTTTTATTTATATTATGGCGGAGGGAGTGGGATTCGAACCCACGGTGAACTTGCGCCCACGCCGGTTTTCAAGACCGGTGCCTTAAACCGCTCGGCCATCCCTCCATCGTGATTTTTCAATCACTTGGGTGCTTTCGTTGATCTCTGACGTTGCCCTTGGCGCGCCAAGGCACGAGATCATCATCCGCACCGCACTGCTCTAGTGCGGGGCGTAAAGACCTGTCAACCGCGCCAGGATCGAGTGGTTACATATTGCCGAACGGCAACAGCTTCCAACCATCGGTCTGGCCCCGATTGACAATGCGGCGCAGGGCTGGCCAATCTGTGGCGTGGCCATTTTGCCCCCGGGGTTAAGGGAACTATGAGAAAGACCTACGAAAAGCCGGTTCTGATCAAGCGCGAGAAGCTGTCGGTTGTGACGGCGCAGGTGGTCACGTCGACGGATTGATCGGCGCGCTCGGATCGGCGCCGGGGGATAGATCCCGGCGGACGTCCTCCTTCGCCTTTTTTGTTTAGATGCCGGCTCTCCAACCTCCGACGTCACACGAGTACTGTCGTGTGTAGCAGCCACACCGGTGTCCTGCCACAATCTCGCCCCCTTCCGACCACAATCGGTTAATACCGTGATAAACAATTCCTGCGCACAAGGGGATTGGGGATCCGGGTGTCGCTGGCAAGTGTCGAGTGGGTGCTTTGGCTCCGCTGACGTTCAGCTGGTGGCGAGACTGTAGGGGACATCATAAAATGCAGACTTCGGCGCGCCCGCGTCTTCGTCGCGCTCCCGCTCTTGCACTGTGCGCGCTGTCGGCGGTGCTGCTTGCGGCCTGCACATCGACACCGCAGCCGAAGGCGATGGTCGACAAGAGGCCGCGTTCCAAGGAATATTTCGCTGAGACCGAATATGGCGTGAAGGCGAGCCCGCGCGTTGCCTTCATGCGGCGCGGCGGCGGCCGCGACCAGCTCGGCAAGCCCTACCAGGTGCGCGGCAAATGGTATTATCCCAAGGAAGACAAGCGCTACCGCAAGGTCGGCCTGGCATCCTGGTATGGCGATGCCTTCCACGGCCGGCTGACCGCCAACGGCGAAGTCTACGACACGGCGCAACTGACGGCGGCGCATCCGACGATGCCGCTGCCGAGTTACGCCCGCGTCACCAACCTCGAAACCGGCAGTTCGGTCATCGTGCGCGTCAACGACCGTGGCCCGTACCATGAGGGCCGCATCATCGACGTCTCGCAGCGCGCCGCGCAGATGCTCGACTATGACAAGGTCGGCACCGCTAAGGTGAAGGTCGAATATGTCGGCCGCGCGCCGCTCGATGGCAATGACGACCAGTATCTGATGGCCTCCTACCATCCCGGCAACAGGCGGCCGGATCCGTCCGACGGCCTGCCGACCGGCGTGATGGTGGCGATGAACGGGCCGACGCCGGTCCTGGCGGCGGGCGCGACTGCCGCCGCCGTGCCGTTCCCCGGCCAGCTGACGGATTCCGGCCAGGCGCCGCAGGCCGAGCCGGCAATGTCTTCGCAAGCGCCCGGCGACGTGGCGCTGCCTGATTTCGGGCCGATCGTGCCGGAGCGGCCGGACATCAGCCTGCCGCCGAATTCGCCCTTTGCCATGGCGTCGCTTTCCTATGCCGATGAGCGCGTCGGCCGCGCCGATGTCTTCGCGGCTTTCGATGGCGCCGGTATGTCGCCCTCCGACATCCTGCAGTCCTGGAAGAGATCCAATTCGACGTCGCCGGATGTTACCGACTATGTCGCCGCCGGCTCCTTCGATGATGCCGCCGAGGCAAAGCGTGTGGCCTCGGCGCTCAAGCCCTTCGGCCGGACCGAAATCCAGCGGACCGAGCTCGACGGCAATGATTGGTACGCGGTCAACGTCTATCCGGACGGCCATGGCAGCGTCGATGATCTGCTGAAGGCCGCCTGGTCGCACGGCGCGCCGGACGCGCTCGTCGTGCGCGACTGATCTATTTCAACCGCACGGTTGATCCGCCGGAAAAAAGCCTGATAGCTTCACCGAAATTGCCAATACCGGCTAACAGGTCGAGCCTTTATGCAGTTGCGCCTTTTCCCGCCCCTCGCAGGGCTCTGCCTTTTGTTGCTTTCCCTGATTCCGGCCAATGCGCAGCTTTTCGAGACCAAGGCGGCGCAAGCCTTCATGATCGATGCCGACACCGGCACCGTGCTGTTCGCCAAGGATGCCGACAAGCCGATCCCGCCGGCCTCGATGGCCAAGCTGATGACGATGGAAGTGGTCTTCAACGCCATCAAGTCAGGTCGCACGACGCTCGATGACACATTCGTTGTCAGCGAGAACGCCTGGCGCACCGGCGGCGCGCCGTCGGGCACCTCGACCATGTTCGCCAAGCTCAAATCTGCGGTCCGCGTCGAGGACCTGATCCAGGGCGTGACGGTGCAGGCCGCCAATGACGGCTGCATCGTCCTGGCCGAAGGCATGGCCGGATCGGAAGCCAATTTCGCCGCGCAGATGACCGAGCGCGCGCGCCAGCTTGGCCTGCCGAAATCGACCTTCGTCAACTCGACCGGCTTGCCGGCCGACGGCCAGCAGACGACCGTTCGCGAGCTTGCGCAGCTGGCGCTGCATCTCTGGCGCGACTATCCCGATTTCTATCACTACTACGGCCAGGCCGATTTCACCTGGAACAAGATTACCCAGAGAAACCGCAACCCGCTGCTGGCCATGGGCATCGAGGCCGACGGCTTCGTCGCCGGCACGAGCGAGGCGGCGGGCTTCGGCATTGTCGGCACGGTCAGCCACAATGGCACGCGCGTCATCGCGGCGATGAGTGGGCTGGCGAGCGACCGCGAACGGTCGGAGGAAGCGCGCAAGCTGCTCGACTGGGGCGTCCGCTCGTTCCAGAAGACCGAGATCTTCGCCAAGGACGAGGTGGTCGGGGAAGCCCAGGTGTTCGGCGGCGCCAAATCCGGCGTGGCGCTGAAGGCGAAGGGACCGATCGATATCTTCCTGCCGATCGCCAACCGCGACAAGCTGACGGCGAAAATCGTCTATGACGGCCCGGTCTCGGCGCCGGTGGAGGAGGGGCAGCCGGTGGGCAAGCTGCGCGTCTGGATCGGCGACACGCTGAGCCAGGAGACGCCGCTCTTCGCCGCCGAAACGGTCGGTGTCGGCACGCTGCCGCAACGCGCGCTCGATGCCGCCAAGGAACTGGCCGTCGGCTGGCTGCGTTAGCTCGTGGACCTTTTCTCAGACGAGGGCTATGACAGCGTCGAGCACGGGCAGAGGCTTTTTCTGGTGGCGAGCGGATTTTTCATCACCTTCGAAGGCGGCGAAGGGGCAGGCAAGTCGACGCAGATCGAGCGGCTGGCAAAGCGGATGCGTGCCAAGAAATACGACGTCCTCGTCACCCGCGAGCCCGGCGGCTCGCCGGGCGCCGAGGCAGTTCGGCACGTGTTGCTTTCGGGCGCTGCCGAGCCCTTCGGCCCGAAGATGGAGGCGCTGCTGTTCGCCGCCGCGCGTTCCGACCATGTCGAGCAGGTCATCCGACCGGCAGTGGAGCGCGGATCGATCGTGCTTTGCGACCGCTTCATCGATTCCTCGCGTGTCTACCAGGGCGTCACCGGCGGTCTGGATCCGGCCTTCATGGAGACCCTGGAGGAGGTCGCCATCAACGGCATGGTGCCCGACATGACCCTGGTCTTCGACATCGATCCGGCCGAAGGCCTGCGGCGCGCCACCGCCCGCCGCGGCGCCAATGACGGTCCAGATCGTTTCGAGAAGGAAACGCTCGATATCCACCGCCGCAGGCGCGAGGCTTTCCTCGCCATCGCCGCCGCCGAGCCGGGGCGCTGCATCGTCGTCGACGCCTCCGCCGACCCTGACACGGTCGAAAACGTCGTCACCGCCGCCGTCTTCGCCGCGCTTGAGACGATGACGCCGGCCGAGCAGCGGCAGACAGCCCCGGCATGATCTTCGAACGCATCGCCCCAGAGCAGCACGACACGCTGGACGGCGTGCCGGAACCGTCCGAGACGGCTCGCCTCATCGGCCACGGTCAGGCGGCTTCCATGCTCGCCACTGCCTATCGCGCCGGCAAACTGCCGCATGCGCTTATCCTCGCCGGACCGGTCGGCATCGGCAAGGCGACGCTCGCCTTTCACCTCGCGCATCATCTCCTGAAGCACCCGGCATTCGAGCGGGCGCCGGACGTTATCGCCCAGCCGGACCCGGCCTCATCGCTGTTTCGGCAGATCGCCACCGGGGCGCATCCTTCGGTGCTGCACCTGACCCGGCCGGCGAACGACAAGACCAAGAGCTTCAAGACGGTCGTCACCGTGGACGAGATCCGCAGGGTCAGCCGCTTCCTGTCGATGACCTCGCATGACGGCAGCTACCGGGTCGTGATCGTCGACCCGGCCGACGACATGAATACCAATGCCGCCAACGCCTTGCTCAAGAATCTCGAAGAGCCGCCGGCGCGCACGCTGTTCATCCTCATCGTGCATGCCCCGGGCAGCCTTTTGCCGACGATCCGCTCGCGCTGCCAGATGGTGCGCCTGACGCCGCTCGGCGACGAGGAACTGATGACCGTTCTGCAAGGCATCGAGCCGCCACCACCCGAGGAGCCTGCGGCGCGCGCGGCACTTGCCGAGCGGGCAGGGGGCAGCGCCCGCAACGCGATCCTTCTGACGCAGTATGGCGGGCTGGAGATCGCCGCCGCGCTCGACGCCCTGGTTGCGGCGAGGAAGGGCGACGTCGCCGGCGCCCACCGGCTGGCCGAGGCGGTTGCCGGCCGCGACCAGGCGATCCAGTTCGACATCTTCAACCGACACGCGCTCGACCTGTTGTCCTCACGCGCCAGCGAGGCGGCACTCGCCGGCGATCTCGCGCGGGCCAAGGCGCTGTCCGAAGCTTGGCAGGAAGCCCAGAACGCTATATCTGAGACCGAGACCTACAATCTCGACAAGAAGCAGCACGCTCTGATCATGATCGACCGCCTGAATTCTGCGATGCGAATGTGATGGCCCGCTCGGGATGGCAATCGCCATGCCGATAGGATATCCACCCCCACAACTCACATTCAGACTTTCATGACGGTTCATTCATGTCACGCGACACATTCTACATCACGACCGCGATTTCCTACCCGAACGGCAAGCCGCATATCGGCCATGCCTACGAACTGATCGCCACCGACGCGCTCGCCCGCTTCCAGCGCCTTGACGGCAAGCAGGTCTTCTTCCTCACCGGCACCGACGAGCACGGCATCAAGATGCTGCAGACGGCGCGCAAGGATGGCCTCTCGCCGCGCGAACTTGCCGACCGCAACTCAGCCGAGTTCAGGCGCATGGCGGCGGTGCTCAACGCCTCCAATGATGATTTCATCCGCACCACCGAGGAGCGCCACTACGCGTCCTCGCAGGCGATCTGGAAGGCGATGGCCGCCAATGGCGATATCTACAAGGGCGGCTATGCCGGCTGGTATTCGGTGCGCGACGAGGCCTATTACGGCGAGGAGGAGACCGAGGTTCGCGCCGACAACGTCCGCTACGGGCCGCAGGGGACGCCGGTCGAATGGGTCGAGGAAGAGAGCTATTTCTTCCGGCTTTCGGCCTATCAGGACAAGCTCATAGCGCTTTACGAAAGCCAGCCCGACTTCATTGGGCCCGCAGAGCGGCGCAACGAGGTGATGAGCTTCGTCAAGTCGGGGCTGAAGGACCTGTCGGTCTCGCGCACCACTTTCGACTGGGGCGTGCCGGTGCCTGGCGATGAGAAGCACGTGATGTATGTGTGGGTCGACGCCTTGACGAACTACATCACCGGTCTCGGCTATCCCGATGAAAGCGATGATAAATGGAAGTTCTGGCCGGCGGATGCCCATATCATCGGCAAGGATATTGTGCGCTTCCATGCGGTCTATTGGCCGGCTTTCCTGATGTCGGCGGGAATCCCGCTGCCCAAGCGCGTCTTCGGCCACGGCTTCCTGTTCAACCGCGGCGAGAAGATGTCGAAATCGGTCGGCAACGTCATCGACCCGTTCACCATGGCCGAGCACTACGGCGTCGACCAGGTGCGCTATTTCTTCCTGCGCGAGGTGCCATTCGGCCAGGACGGCAACTACAGCCATGAAGCGATCGTCAACCGCACCAACGCCGATCTCGCCAACGGGCTCGGCAATCTGGCACAGCGCTCGCTGTCGATGATCGCCAAGAACTGCGGCGGCGTGGTGCCGACGCGCGGCGAACTGGCGGAGGCCGACACGGCGATCCTCGACCAGGCCGTGGAAGCTCTCACAGTGGCGCGCAGGGCGATGGCGGAGCAGGGCATCCACCTGGCGCTGGCGGCGATCTTCGGCGTGGTGGCGGAAGCCGATCGCTATTTCGCCTCCCAGGAGCCTTGGGCGCTGCGGAAAACCGATCCGACCCGCATGGAGACCGTGCTGTGGACGACGGCCGAGGTCGTGCGGCGGGTGACGGTGCTGTGCCAGCCCTTCATCCCGGGATCAGCGGCGAAGCTGCTCGATCTGCTGGCGGTGCCGGCGGACAGGCGCGGTTTCGAGCATGTCCACGCCGATCACGCGCTGGTGCCAGGCACGCCGCTGCCGGCGCCGGAGGGCGTTTTCCCGCGCTATGTCGAGCAGGATGCCAAAGCCTGATGCTCGTTGACAGCCATTGCCATCTCGACTTTCCGGACTTCGCCGAGGAGCGGGCGGCCATCGTCGCCCGCGCCCTGGCGGCCGGCATCGGTCGCATGGTGACGATCTCGACGCGCGTGAAGCGGTTTCAGCAAATCCTTGAAATTGCTGAAACTTTTAATGACGTCTATTGCTCGGTCGGCACCCATCCGCACAATGCGGCGGAAGAGCTCGACGTGACCGCCGACGAGCTCGTGCGGCTCTCCGCGCACCCCAAAGTGGTGGCGATCGGCGAGGCCGGGTTGGACTACTTCTACGACAAGGCGCCGCGCGATGCGCAGGCGCAAGGCTTGCGCACGCATATCGCAGCGGCGCGTCAGACCGGCCTGCCGCTGGTCATCCATTCGCGCGATGCCGACGACGATATGGCCGCAATCCTCGAGGACGAGACGGGGAAGGGCGCCTTCCCCTTCATTCTGCATTGTTTTTCGTCCGGGCGCAGGCTGGCCGAGGTCGGCGTGGCGCTAGGCGGCTATGTCTCGTTCTCCGGCATCCTGACTTTCAAGAACTCGGCCGAATTGCGTGCCATCGCAGCCAACGTGCCGCATGACCGGCTGCTGGTCGAGACCGATGCGCCTTATCTCGCGCCGATCCCGTTTCGCGGCAAGCGCAACGAGCCGGCCTATGTCGCCAACACCGCCAGGGTGCTGGCCGAGACGATTGGCGTCAGCGAGGCCGAGATCGCCGCTATCACCACGGACAATGTCTTCCGGCTGTTCCGGAAGATGCCACGCCCCGAAGCGCCGGGCGCCTGACAAATGAGCGATCGGCTGCGCCTCACCATTCTCGGCTGCGGCTCGTCGCCCGGCACACCGCGCATCACCGGCGACTGGGGCAATTGCGATCCCGCCAACCCCAGGAACCGGCGCATGCGCACGGCAGCACTGGTCGAGCGGATCGCGGCAAACGGTGCCCGCACGACCGTCGTCGTCGACACCGGACCGGACTTCCGCGAGCAGATGCTGCTGGCGTCGGTCAGGCGCATCGATGCGGTCGTTTACACGCATCCGCATGCCGACCATATCCACGGCATCGACGATCTGCGCGGCTATGTGCAGGAGCAGCGCCATCTGATCGACATCCATGCCGATCAGCCGACGATGCAGCGCCTGCGGCAGGCGTTCGCTTATTGTTTCGAGACGCCGCCCGGCAGCTCCTATCCGCCTATCGTCAGGCCGCATCTCATCGACCACGCCAGGCCGATCGTGATCGAGGGAGAGGGGGGTACCCTCACCCTTGAACCGCTGCCACAGACCCATGGCGACATCATTTCCCTCGGCTTCCGCGCCGGCGGGCTTGCCTATTGCCCTGACATCAGCGACTTCCCCGACGCCACGGCGGAACGGCTGCGCGATCTCGAGACGCTGGTCATCGACGCGTTGCAGTACAACACCCATCCGAGCCATCTGTCGCTTGGCCAGGCACTGGGCTGGATCAAGAGACTGGCTCCGAAAAACGCCGTGCTGACACACATGCATGTGCCGCTGGATTACGCCGTCGTGATGGCCGAGACGCCCGACAACGTGGTGCCGGCCTATGATGGGATGGTGATCGAAATTCCTTATGAGTCAGCGAGATAGGACGAGCTGTTCAGAAGCGCGTTCCGCTCTATGGCTCGATTGTGTTAACGTCGCGACTTTCAGAGGAGAAGGCATCATGGCAGCCTATCTGATTGCTG
The DNA here is from genome assembly GCF_004791545.1 of Mesorhizobium sp. M4B.F.Ca.ET.214.01.1.1. NCBI lineage: Bacteria > Pseudomonadati > Pseudomonadota > Alphaproteobacteria > Hyphomicrobiales > Phyllobacteriaceae > Mesorhizobium > Mesorhizobium sp. M4B.F.Ca.ET.214.01.1.1. The sequence continues at coordinate 26,132 of NZ_SRUX01000009.1, read as the reverse complement.
AGCACAAGATCGCGGATCCAGCGGCATACGAGGAATATCGCATAAAGGCCTTGGCTGCCGTCGATCGCTTCGGAGGCAAGTTGCTGTTGCGTGCTCGAAGCGTTGAGGCCCTTGCGGGCTCGTGGCAGCCGGACCGGCTCGTCGTGCTTGAGTTTGCCGATATGGCGTCTCTCAAGGCCATGCATGATTCACCTGACTACCAAGCCCTCATCGGAATCCGCAACGTTGCGGCCGCCAATGTGCTGCTTGCAATTGAAGCCGCTTAGATCCAGCCCCTCGGTCGCTGTGACGACGGCTGAGGGCACTGAGATCGGCAGCAATTTCCGCCTTTTGGCCAACGCATAAGTTCCATAATCTATCTTATGCGACTTAGAGATCGATGCAGACGGCATGCCCTCGCCACGTCTCGCCGCGCCCTCCAGATATGTCTGCGCGACAGATTAGAGCTCATCATCAAGGATCGGCGCCTGCCGCGGCGCCTGCCGCGCTGTCGCATCGAGCATGCAACTGATGATGATATTGCGCTGGCGATCGTATTGATGGTTTCGGCGGCGACTTCGGCCGTGCAGCGCGGTAGGCGATCCACGCGCGCTGCATCTGGCGACAGGCTTCGCGCAACTGCCGCGGCATTGCGACGACGGCGCCGTTCGTTGTAGCCATGCCCAGCGCTTGATTTTTGAGGAGACGGGAGCATGGACCGATACACCGGCGGCTGTCTGTGCGGGAGCGTTCGAATTGTGGCGTCGGGTGCCCCATACCGGGTCGGCGTCTGCCACTGTCTCGATTGCCGCAAGCATCACGGGGCGCTGTTTTACGCCGCTGCGGTGTTCCCTCAGGAGGCGGTGACGATCGACGGCGAAACACGCGACTACGCCGGGCGCTTCTTCTGTCCGCGCTGCGGCTCGTCTGTTTTCGCGCGCACCGCAGACGAGATCGAAGTGCATCTGGGGTCCCTGGACGCCCCGGACCAGCTGCTGCCGACCTACGAGCTGTGGACCGTCCGCCGCGAGTCCTGGCTGCCGCCGTTTCCGGTCAGGAAACGATACGACCGCGATCGTGACGCCAAGGATCGCCTCGAGGGGTAGATCGCAACCATCTGGGTGGTCGCGCCGGCGCCTCAGTCCGGAAGTCCGGCCTTGCGGAAGCCATCGACGAAATGCTCAAGCGTGGCAGTGTCGCGGACGGCTCGGTCCACACCCAGTGGCTGGTCGTGAAATGCGGGTTGGCGACCAGAAACATTTCGACCTCGGCGCGCGCCTCCTCGAGCCGGCCGAGTTGGGCAAGGCTTGCCGCCAGGAAACGGCGAGAGCTTGTGCGATAGGTCTCCTCCCTGCGCAGCGTCTCGATGGCGGCTTCGTAGTCGCCGGCCGCGTATTGCGCCTGGCCGAGCGTCAGATAATACCAGCTTGCCGGAAACGGGTTCAGCCGGAACGCCTTGCGGATCTGCTCCAGGCCCTGCTCGACCTGCCCGGCCAAGGTCGTGATGTCGGACAGCGTCGCCCAGGCGTCGGCTTCGTTGGGGTCGAACTCGAACGCCTTGGCGAACTCCGTATCCGATTCAGGGAAGCGGCGCTCATAGGCCAGCAGGTTGGCGAGCACCCAGCGGCAGCCGGCATCGTTGGGATCGATCGCCACGGCCTTGCGAGCCAGTTCCAGGGCAACGCTACGGTTGGGCTCGATGGGTTCGCCCCAATGCACCCATCCCATCCAGTGGTTCATGGCAAGCCAGCGATAGGCCTCGGCGTAGTCCGGATCGAGCGCAACGGCGCGCGTCAGCATCAGATGCGCTTCCCGCGCCGTCTGCGGCGAATCGTCGATCAGCTTGCGCGCCCGCACGCAGAGATCGTAGGCCTCGAGATTTTTCGGCCGATTGCGCGGCAGCGGCGCGCGCAGCCGGCCGAGCAGCGCCTCGACGATCTTGGCCGTCACCTCGTCCTGGACGGCAAAGATATCTTCCAGGCTACGATCGAAGCGCTCCGCCCACAGATGCTCGCCGCTCAGCGCGTCGACCAGTTGCGCGTTGATGCGCACGCGCCCGGCGGCGCGTCTCGCGCTGCCCTCCAGCAGGTAGCGCACGCCAAGATCCTCGGCGATCCCGCGCACGTCCATCGCCCTGCCCTTGTAGGCAAAGACCGAGTTGCGGGCGATGACGAACAGGCCGGCATTGCGGGACAGGTCGGTTATCAGGTCTTCGGTCAGCCCGTCGGCGAAGGATTCCTGCTCGGGATCGCTGCTGAAAGCAACGAAGGGCAGCACGGCGATCGAGGGTTTGTCGGGCAGCGGCAAAGGCTTCCGCTTCGCGCCACCAAGCTGTTCGATGGCCCCAGTGAAGCGGTAACCGACGCGCGGAACGGTGGAGATCCACTCGCCGCCGTCGGCGGCCGGACCAAGCAGCTTGCGCAACTGCGCGATCTGGACGGTGAGATTGCCCTCCTCGACCGCCGTGCCCGGCCACGCCGCGTCCATCAACTCGGCCTTGCCCAGGATTTCACCGGGTCGTCCGACCAGTGCCGCAAGCAGCTTCAGCCCGCGGTAGCCGAGAGCAACGGGATCGTCGTCCCGAAGCAGCGTTCCCGCATCCGGATCAAGCACGAATGGACCAAAGGCAAAGCGCGATCCCTGCATAGGGCGCATCTATAGCCCGTTTGGAACTTTTGAGAACTATTTGGGAGGGCTTAATTACGCCTCCGTCCGCATCCTGCAGTATTCAACCTCTTTCAGGTCGAAGGCTCCCAACCGCATGGGGCCTCAAAACCATAGGAGGTTGCCATGAACGATACTCTTGCGACGATCCAGCATTGCGTAGTCAGGCCAGGGCGGCCGTTGCATCGCCAGACGACCCTGCGTGGCATGATCGCCACCTGGCGCGAGCGGGCGCGCTTTCGCTGGGACCTCAAGCGAATGGCGGAGACCAATCCGCATCTGATCGACGATATCGGCCTGACCAACAGGCAGGTCGAGGAAGAGATCGCCAAGCTGCCCTTCTGGCAGCGCTAGGGCGGATGCCGGTCGGATATCAGGCCGGATCGCCCTCGCCTCCTGGCGGCGGCGGTTCCGGTGCGAATGGCGCGGCGAATTCAAACTCGATCTTGGCGCCAAGGTAGCGAGCCACCGCGACCGCCAGCCGAGGATTGGGATTGCGGCTGAAGTAGAGTTTCATTTCGTGTCGCCCGTGATGCGCCGATGGATGCCGTCCAGGCTTTCGGCAAATGCTTCGAACATGTTATGGGCCGTGAGCTCGCGCAGAACCTGCTCGTTGATGCCGCCGCGCGTCGCATAGTCTTGCGCCAGATGTCTGAAATCCGCGTCGGGCGACGTCTCAGGAGCGGCGCCCAACGCCTTGAAAAGCGAGGCGATATAGTCGCGGGCTATCCCCTCCCCAACGCCGTGACGCGTGAGCCAGCTGTGGATGGTCTCAAGGTATTTGAAATAGCTGGCGTAGGTTGCGGTCGCGACGCTCAAGGCGTCGAACTCGCCGGCATCCGCGACCTCGATCACCTTCCCCAGCCTGCCGAACAATGCGCCGGCGCCTTGATCGGGCGGACAGATGATCGTCGCCCCCAGCCGGTGCGCGATCATCGGCATGGGAAGCGCCTTCGTCACGTGCCCGGCTGGCGCGGTCAAGCTCTCTATGTCCTTGAGGGACAAAGTGGCGATCAGGCTGATCAGGCGATGGTCGCGCCGGAAGCGCAACGCCGACAGCACGTCGTGCGCGATTTGCGGGCGGACCGCGAGCATGACCGTTTCGCTATTGTCGAGAACGGCCTGATTGTCGCTGGCGATGCGAACATCCGGGTAGCGGGAGGCAAGGCTCGCGGCGATGTCTTCGTTCCGGGGCGAAAGCAGAACGGAAACAGGGTTCCGCGAGGGACTTGAGCCCGGTGACGATAGCGGCCGTGAGCGCGCCTGTGCCGATGAAGCCGAGTTCCATGGGATGCCCCCAAAATTGGTTCCGCGATCATATCAGTCCAGATGGATCTGATAGCTCAGAACACGCGTCGCGGCTGGCGGGATCAGCATCACGCCCGGCTTTTCGGTGAATTCGCCGTCGAAATCGACGGGGCTGGCAAGACCATGCCAGGGCGAGATGCAAAGGAACGGCGCTCCGCCCGGCCTGGACCAGATGCCGAGCTCCCGAAACCCCTGCCAGGATATCTCAAGCGCCGGTCCGTGCCCGGCGGCGTAGCGCACATTGGCGCTGGCCGGCCGATCGATGATCACGGCGTCCTCCTCGAACAGGCTTTCGGAGAGCGCCAGTATCTTGCCTTTCACGGGCGTCGGCTGTGGCGTTGGCAGCAGCAGGCCGTCCTTGAGGCGGCGGATCGGAGCGCTTTCGTCATTGGCGAATGTAAGATGATAGGCTGTCTTGGGCAGATCAGGCAGAAGCGGCCAGTTGAACGCCGGATGCCCGCCGATCGATGCCGGCAGCGTCTCGCCGCCGGTGTTGGTGATCGTGAAGCTGACGTCGAGTTGCCGAAGCCGCAGGCTGTAGCTTATGGCCAGATGAAAGGCGAAGGGATATTGCTCGCGGGTCCCCGCATCGTCGGTCAGAAGCAACGTGCAGGACCGGGGCCCCTGCTCCGTCCATGCAAAGCGCCTGTCGCGGGCAAAGCCATGCTGCGTCATCGGATAGGATCGGCCGCGGTGCCGCAGTTGGTCGCCCTTCAGCCGGCCGACGATCGGGAACAGGACCGGGGAATGGCGCTTCCAGGCCGGACCGGCCTGCCACAGAAGCTCGGTTCCTTCACTGTCGCGCAGGGAGACCAGTTCGGCACCTTGCCTGACGATCGTCGCCGAGATGCCGTCACCGTGAAGCGTAAGGCTGTCCTGTTCCATGCGCCCTCGCTTAAGCAATTCCAGGAAAGTGTGTAACGGTTTTCCGTCCGGAATTGCGCAGAAACAAATGGTTAGAGCGGTTCGGCGATCCATGAAGCGCACCGCTCTGGTGTGACCGGCAGGCTAGCAAAAGGCCGCGCGTGAACTCAAGAGCAGCGGAGTGCACTGCAGTGGGCCAAGCGGCGACGAACGATGCACGGACCCGAGCGCCAGTTTGCCCTCAAAGAAATGGCCGGAGGTTGCCCTCCGGCCCCGGCAAGGTGAGACCTGTTGCCTGCTACGGTTCGGCCTACTCGCGCTCGCCGGTGAAGTTCAGCAACAGCTGGAAGATGTTGACGAAGTTCAAATAGAGCGAGAAGGCGCCGAAGACGGCGAGCTTCTGCTGCGATTCCGCGTCGAAATTCTCCGCATACTGCTCCTTGATCGTCTGCGTGTCCCAGGCGGTGAGGCCGATGAACACGGCGATACCGATCACCGAGATGGCGAACTGCAGCGCGGTCGAACCGAGGAACAGGTTGACGAGGCTGGCGATGACCACACCGATCAGGCCCATGATCAGGAACGACGAGAACTGCGTCAGGTCGCGCCTGGTCGTGTAGCCGTAGAGGCTGGTAGCGCCGAACATGGTGGCGGCGATGAAGAACGTGCGCGCGATGCTGGTGCCGGTGAAGACCAGGAACACCGAGGCCAGCGACAGGCCCATCACCGCACAGAAGGCCCAGAACATGGCCTGCGCGCTCGCCGCCGACATGGTCTGCATGCGGAACGAGAACAAAAGCACGAAGGCGAGCGGCGCCAGCATCACCACCCATTTCAAGGGGCTGGAGAAGATCGGCACGTAGAGCGCGGGCGTCGACGCCACGGCGAAGGCGATGGCGCCGGTGACGACCAGGCCAAGGCCCATATAGTTGTAGACGCGCAGCATGTGGCGGCGCAGGCCCTCGTCATAGAGGGCGCCCGTTTGGGCGCCGCTGCCCACGCGATATCCCAGGTTGGGGGTGTTCATGTTCAGTCTCCTTGGTTGATCTCAGTAAAGCGTGCGGGCCAGCGTTTCGGCGGCCCGGTCGAGGTCGCGCGCATCGCTTCGCGCGACGACGGCGTAGGCCACCTCGCCGATCTGGAAATAGGCCGAGGAAATGTCGCCCGAGGGCGCGAGGGCCGGCTTCACCACGTCGAAAGTCCCCGGCCTGATCGCGAACAGCGAGACCAGGCCGAGATCCTTGGTTTCGAGCGCCATCTCGACGCTTGGGCCGAAGCGCGACGGATAGATCTGCACATCGCGCACCTTCCATTCCCCGGGCAGCGACGGCATGACGATCGCGGTCGCGGCGCGGATCTCGCCTGGATTGTAGTTCGGCGCTTCCCGCTGGGAGGTCATCGCCTCGCGCACCAGCGTCGTCCGGTGCGCCCTCACCGCTTCCTCGACATAGGCGGGCGGCTGGGTGGAGGCGACGACCTTCGTCACCGCGACCGGTCCGAAAATGCCATTCGCCAGCCAGCCGGCCGCGATCAGGATCGCCGCCGCCGCGGCGCGCTGCAGCACCCCGAAGATGCGGTCGCGGCCAAGCCCGCGCTCCAGCCGTCGTGCCGCCTCGGTCGTTGCCGGCCGCGCCATTCCCTTGGCGGCGAGCGCCACACGCAGCTCGTCGCGCGTCCTGAGATCGGACATCACGCGCGCGGCGGCTTCCGGTCGGGTGGACAGGAACGCCTCGACCTCGATACGGCGGGCCACCTCCAGCTGGTCGTCGACATAGGCATCGAGATCAGCATCGGTCACGGGATCGAGCATTGCGTTCATCGCTCACCTCTCACGATCCGGAGATGGTTCCTGCCCGCGGGCGCCGCGTCTTCCATCTCGCGCAGCGCGGCGCGGGCCCGGCCGATGCGCGACATCAGTGTTCCCAGCGGCACGCCGCTGACCTCCGCCGCCTGGGCGTAGCTCAGCCCCTCGATGGCGACGAGATGCAGCGCCGAACGCTGCTCTTCCGGCAGCGATAAAAAGGCCGCCCGCACCTGCGCCAGACGGACGGAGTGGTCCTGTGGCGCTGGGGAGGTGCTGTCGGCAAGATATCCGGCCTGCTCGATGCGCGCGGCTTCCGACCGGCGCGAGCGGACACCGTCGATGAAAGCGTTGTGGACGATCGAGAGCAGCCAGGCGCGCAGGTTGCTGCCGGCGCGAAAGGTGCCGCGCCGCTCATAGGCGCGCACCAGCGCGTCATGCACTAGGTCCTCGGCCTCCGTGGTGTCGCGCGTCAGCGAGCGCGCGTAACGCCTGAGCGAACCCAGCTGTCCGACTATTTCGAAGCGTGGCATCGACCGTTTCATGCCCTGTTTACGGAGCAGGGCAAGGTTTTAATCCCCAACGGCGCATTATTTTGTCCCAGGCAGCAGCCGTTTCATCGCCCCGCGGGCCGCCCTGCCCGCCGTCTTCAGTTTGGCGCGGAGGAAAAGCGCTGGCGAAGCGGGGCCAATTTGCGTATCACTCCGCCGCCATTGGAGCCTTGCGATGTTCGAAACCCTGCAGCCCGCCCCCGCCGACAAGATCCTTGCCCTCATCGGCCTCTACCGCGCCGATCCGCGTCCGGGCAAAGTCGACCTTGGCGTCGGCGTCTACAAGGATCGCGACGGCAAGACGCCGGTGATGCGCGCCCTGCGCGAGGCCGAGAAGCGGCTGCTGCAGAGCCAGGACACCAAGACCTATCTCGGCCTTGCCGGCGACACCGGCTTCAATGCCGCCATGGCCAAGCTCACCTTCGGCGACAAGGCCGACCTTTCGCGCGTCCGTACCGCGCAGGCGCCGGGCGGTTCCGGCGCGCTGAGGCTGGTGGCCGAGTTGTTGAAGCGGACCCGCGCCGACGCCACTGTCTGGCTGTCCGACCCGACCTGGCCGAACCACATGCCGGTGATGCGCTCGGCCGGCCTGCAGATCCGCGACTACCCCTATTTCGACGCCGCTTCCGGCGCCGTGCGCTTCAAGGACATGCTGGCCGCGCTGCGGACGGCCGAGCGCGGCGACGTGGTGCTGCTGCATGGCTGCTGCCACAACCCGACCGGCGCCAATCTCGACGCCGCGCAATGGGCGGAAGTGGCGGACCTGGTCGTCGAGCGCGGCCTGCTGCCCTTTGTCGACATCGCCTATCAGGGCTTTGGCGAGGGCCTCGACGCCGATGCCGCGGGCCTGCGCCTGCTGGCCGCCAGGGTGCCGGAAATGCTCGTTGCGTCGAGTTGCTCGAAGAACTTCGCCGTTTACCGCGACCGCGTCGGCGCGGCGATGATCCTGGCCAGGGACGGCGCTGAGGCCGATGTGGCGATGAGCCAGATGCTGTCGGCGGCGCGTGCCATGTATTCGATGCCGCCGGACCATGGCGCTGCCGCGGTGCGCGTCGTGCTGGAAGACGACGGCCTACGCGCCGACTGGCAGGCGGAGCTTGAGGAGATGCGGTTGCGCATGCTGCGCCTGCGCGTCGCCTTCGCCGAGGCGCTGCGCCGGCAGTCCAATTCCGACCGCTTCGACTTCGTCGCCAGCCATCGCGGCATGTTCTCGCGCCTCGGCCTTTCGGAAGCGCAGGTCGAGCGGCTGCGCACCGAGCACGCCGTCTATATGGTCGGCGACAGCCGCATCAACGTGGCCGGCCTGCCCGAGGACGGGCTGGACGCGCTCGCCAAGGCGATTGTCTCGGTGCTCGACTGACGAGGTCCGCGCAGCTGTGGACAAACAGCGTTCGTCAGGCGACAGCATTGGTCGCCCGCCCGGCGTCGCGATAGGGTTTGCCGCATGAAGCCCTCCAAAGACATCGCACGGCTGATCGAGATCATGGCGGCGTTGCGCGCGCCGAAGACCGGTTGTCCCTGGGATATCGAGCAGAATTTCTCGACCATCGCGCCCTACACGATCGAGGAAGCCTACGAGGTGGCCGACGCCATCGCGCGCGGCGATGTCGACGATCTGCGCGAGGAGCTCGGCGACCTGCTGCTGCAGGTTGTCTACCACGCGCAAATGGCTGAAGAGGCTGACGAATTCGCCTTTGGCGATGTCGTCGAGGCCATCACCACCAAGATGATCCGCCGCCATCCGCATGTCTTCGGCGACGAGGAGGCGCGCAGCGCCGGCATGGCCAAGGGCATGTGGGACAAGATCAAGGCGGTGGAGAAGGCGGAGAAGCGAAGCGCGCGCCTGGCCCGAGGGCTCGACCCAGAAGACAACGGCAAAGGGTTCCTCGACAGCGTGCCGGTCGCCCTGCCCGGGTTGACCCGAGCGCTGAAGCTGCAGGAAAAAGCCGCTCGCGTCGGCTTCGACTGGAGCGAGGCGGCCCCCATTCTCGACAAGATCGAGGAGGAGATCGGCGAACTGCGCGAGGCTTTGGCCAAGGGCGACGCAGCACCGATCAAGGACGAGTTCGGCGACATGCTGTTTGCCATCGTCAATCTCGGCCGCCACCTCAAGCTCGATGCCGAGGCAGCACTCAGCGGCACCAATGAGAAATTCCGCACCCGCTTCCACTATGTCGAGCGGGCGCTGGAAGCCTCCGGCAACACGTTGGAAAAGGCCACGCTGGATGAGATGGAAGCGCTCTGGCAGCAGGCCAAGGGCGCGAAATAACCAGGCTTAACCGTTGTTCTTGCGGTGCAATCGGCTCTCGATCTCTTGCCGGGCGCTGTGCGTAGCATTGAGCGAAATGGTGACGCTGCCATCCTCATTGTCGACCCGCGAAACGACGTCGCCGTTGCGGTAGATCCAGTCGACAAGGCCAAACTGGGCCGGCGTCAGCGTCAGCGTCGTCGTTTCCAGCTCACCCGACATCCTGGTTTCGATAAGCGCCTTCAGCGCATCGATGCCCTCGCCGGTGACCGCCGAAATGGCGACCGGTGGCGCCTTGGTGGCGGCGCCATCGGCCAGCAACCGCTCCCGGTTGCCCTCGTCGAGCAGGTCGATCTTGTTCCAGACCTCGATTACGCGCTTGGCGTCACTGGCATCGACGCCAAGATCGGCAAGGATGCGCTCGACATCCTCGGCCTGCGCCGCCGTATCGGGGTCTGAGATGTCGCGCAGGTGGATGACGAGATCGGCTTCGACCACCTCTTCCAGCGTCGCCCGGAAGGCGGCAACAAGATGCGTCGGCAGGTCCGAGATGAAGCCGACCGTATCGGACAGGATGACCGGCGTGCCATGCGGCAGGCGCACGCGGCGCAGCGTCGGGTCGAGCGTGGCGAACAGCATGTCCTCGGCCAGCACCCCAGCTCCGGTCAGCTTGTTGAACAGCGTCGACTTGCCGGCATTGGTGTAGCCGACGATCGCCACCACCGGGAATGGCACCTTCTTGCGCTTGGCGCGGTGCAGGTCGCGGGTGCGGCGCACCGTCTCCAGCTCATGCTTGAGCTTGATGATCTTTTCCTGCAACTGCCGCCGGTCGGATTCGATCTGCGTTTCGCCGGGACCGCCGAGGAAGCCGGCGCCGCCGCGCTGGCGCTCGAGGTGGGTCCAGCTCCGCACAAGGCGGCCCTTCTGGTAGTTGAGATGCGCAAGCTCGACCTGCAGCGTGCCTTCCTTGGTGCGGGCGCGCTCGCCGAAAATCTCCAGGATCAGCCCGGTGCGGTCGAGCACCTTGGCGTTGAATTCCTTCTCGAGATTGCGTTGCTGCACCGGCGTCAGCGGATGGTCGACGATGACCAGTTCCGCGTGGCGCTCCTTCACGATATCGGCGAATTCCGCCACCTTGCCACTGCCGAGCAAGGTCGCCGGGCGCGGATCGGTGACGGTCACCACGGCCGTATGAACCGGATCGAGGTCGATGGCGCCGGCGAGGCCGACCGCTTCGTCGTGGCGGGCCTCGGCGGAGCGGGTCAGGCGCGGCCGGTTGGTTTCGTCCTCGCCGCGCGGCTGGCGGGCGAGCACGGGCACAATGACGACTGCCCGGGTCGGAGCTTTGTCTTCCGGCCTCAGCTGGTGCGCTGGTTTTCCGCGGACGCTGCGTTCCGCGTCTTTCTTACGTGCCAATCAGGCACCCTGGCTTTCCTCGCCATCGAACATCTGAACCGGCTGGCTCGGCATGATCGTGGAAATGGCGTGTTTGTAGACAAGCTGGGAATGCCCGTCACGCCGCAACAACACACAAAAATTGTCGAACGAGGTGACCACGCCGGTCAGCTTGACGCCGTTGATGAGGAAGATGGTGAGTGGATTTTTGCTCTTGCGAACTGAATTCAGGAACAGGTCCTGAAGGTTTTGCGATCGTTCCGCCATTGTTTTTGTCTTTCGCCGATCCCCTTCGGTTTGCAGCCAATGCGCCAATTTATCCGGCACATGTCAAGCGCGCAAACACCCTCTTGCCGTCAAATAACGACAAGCAGAACGAGATATTGATTTTCATTCCATCTGTGCGGTTATCAGGCCGGACTTTTTTCCGCAACGTCAAAAAATGCCTGACGCAACGAAAGTGTTACGGAACCGGGGTGGCCATTGGCCACCGGAGCGCCGTCGATTGCCACGATCGGCATGGCGATCGTCGTCGCGGAGCTGATGAAGGCCTCGCGCGCCGCCTTGGCCTCGGTGACCGAAAATTTGCGCTCTTCGATCTTCACGCCGAGCTTGGCGGCAACATCGAACAGCGTCGTACGGGTAATGCCGCGCAGGATCCCGTGCTCGGCCGGCCGCGTCACCAGAACGCCATCGCCGGTGACGATCCAGGCGTTGGAGGAGCCGCCCTCGGTGACCATGCCGTCGCCGTCGACGAACCAGGCTTCCTGGGCGTCGGCCTCCTTGGCCTTCTGCTTGGCCAGCACATTGGGCAGCAGCCCGGTGCTCTTGATGTCAACCCGATCCCAGCGGTTCTCCGGCACGGTGATGACCTTGATGCCGGTCTCGGCTCGCTTGATCGCGGCGGCAGGATCGGCCTTCCTGGCGGTCACCACCAGCGACGGCCTGGTGCCGGGCGCCGGAAAGACGAAGTCACGGCTGGCGACGCCGCGCGTCACCTGGACATAGACCAGGCCGTTGACGACGTGGTTGCGGCGCACCACCTCGCGCAGGATGAGAGGCAGCACGGCCTGCGTCACCGGCCAATCGATCGACAGTTCGCTCAGCGAGCGGTTCAGGCGGCCGAGATGGCGCGGCATGTCGACGATGAAGCCGCGCGCCACCTCGCAGACCTCATAGACGCCGTCGGCGAACTGATAGCCGCGATCCTCGATATGCACGGAAGCGTCGGCATGGGCGACATAGCGCCCGTTCACATAGGCAATGCGCGGCATGGATCACCCCTGGGGACTTTCGGTTTGTTTAAGCGATTCCGCCGCGGCCGTAACCGGCAATCGGCCGGCCGGGAGCCGCTGGACCAACAACAGGCCGTTGTCAGACGCCCAGCGACTTCAGCTTGCGGTGCAGAGCGGAGCGCTCCATGCCAATGAATTCGGCGGTTTTCGAGATGTTGCCGCCGAAGCGGTTGATCTGGGCGATCAGGTAGTCCTTCTCGAACTGTTCGCGCGCCTCGCGCAGCGGCAGCGCCATGATGTGCTGGTCCGACTGGTTGGGCGTGCGCGGCATGACGTCGCCGATCTCCGACGGCAGCAGATCGGCGGTGATCGGCGCGTCGACATCCTCGCCCCGGGCCAGGATCATCAGCCGTTCGACATTGTTGCGCAACTGCCGGACATTGCCGGGCCAGTTGTGGGCCTGCAGCACCGCCAGCGCATCGTCGCCGATGCGGCGCGGCTTGATGCCGGCCTGGCGGGCGATCTGCTTCATGAAATTGTCGACCAGATAGGGGATGTCCTCGCGCCGCTCGGCCAAGCCCGGCACCGCGACCGGAACCACCGCCAGGCGGTGGTAGAGGTCTTCGCGGAAACGGCCGTCGGCGATCATTGCCTCCAGGTTCTGCGAGGTGGACGAGATGATGCGGACGTCGACCTTGACCCTCTTGGTGCCCCCTACCCGCTCGAACTGCTGCTCGACCAGCACGCGCAGGATCTTGTTCTGCGTCTCGCGCGGCATGTCGGCGACTTCGTCGATGTAGAGGATGCCGCGATGCGCCTCCTCCAGCGCGCCGACCTTGCGTTCGGTGCCGTTCGATTCTGTGCCGAACAGTTCGATCTCCATACGCTCCGGTGTGATGGTGGCCGCGCTCAAGGTGACGAACGGCGCGGCTTTGCGCGTCGACAGCGCGTGGATGGCGCGCGCGGCCAGTTCCTTGCCGGAACCGGACGGGCCGATGATCATGATGCGGCTGTTGGTCGGCGCGACGCGCTCGATGGTCTGGCGCAACTGGCTCATCGCCGACGACATGCCGATCAGGTCGAAGGTCTCGCCGCTGCGTTGCTTGAGGTCCGACACCTCGCGTCTCAGTTTCGAGGTTTCGAGTGCGCGCTCGGCGATCAGGATCAGCCGGTCGGCCTTGAACGGCTTCTCAATGAAATCATAGGCGCCGCGGCGGATGGCCGAAACCGCCGTTTCGATATTGCCGTGGCCGGAAATCATCACCACCGGCAGGTTCGGATGCATCGTCTTGATCTCGTCCAGCAGGGCCAGGCCGTCGAGACGCGAGCCCTGCAGCCAGATGTCGAGGAAGATCAGCCTCGGCGCGCGATCGGCAATCGCCGCCAGCGCGCTGTCGGCGTCGAACGCCGTGCGGGTTTCGTGACCTTCGTCGCTCAGGATGCCTGCGACGAGTTCGCGGATGTCTTCCTCGTCATCGACGATGAGAATATCAGACGCCATTACCGACCTTTTCAGTTTCTCTTTGGTGTTCCGTTCGGCCTTCGTCGCGTGGCGGCGCGGCGGCGACCGTCGCCGGCGGCAGGATGATCGAGATCATCGCGCCTCGGCCGCCGTGGAAATCCGCCGGCGCATCATGCAGTTCAAGCCGGCCGCCATGGTCCTCCACGATCTTCTTGACGATAGCGAGGCCAAGACCGGTGCCTTTTTCCCGCGTCGTCATGTAGGGCTCGAGTAGCCTTTGGCGATTTTCGCGTGGCAGCCCTCTGCCATTGTCGATGACATCGATTCTGATGGCGCCATTCTGGCGCCCGGCTTGAATCCGGATTGTGCCGTCCGAACGATCTTTTGCATCAAGTCCGTCAATGGCCTCGGCGGCGTTCTTGATGACGTTGCCGAAGGCCTGCGCCATCAGCCGGCTGTCGAAAGTGCCCTTCAGCGGTTCGCCGCCGAAATCGCGCTCGAAGGCGATGTCGGAGCGACTGACCTCGACGAGGAACGATGCCTCGCGCAGCGATTCGCGCAGGTCGATGGCTTTCATCTCCGGCTTCGGCATGCGCGCGAAGGCGGAGAATTCGTCGACCATGCGGCCGATATCCTCGACCTGCCGGATGATCGTGTCGGTGCACTGGTCGAAAACCTCGCGATCCTCGGTGATGACTTTGCCGTAGCGGCGCTTGATGCGCTCGGCCGAAAGCTGGATCGGCGTCAGCGGGTTCTTGATCTCGTGGGCGATGCGCCTCGCCACATCGGCCCAGGCCGACGAGCGCTGCGCCTGGACCAGGTCGGTGATGTCGTCCACCGTCACGACGTAGGATTTCTCCTCCGAACCATCGTCGCCGGCCTCGATGGTGATCTGGACGTTGAAAGTGCGCTCGGCGCCGGTGCGGTAGAAGGTCACCTGCTCGCGATAGACCGGCTTGCCCGACTTGCGACCGATTTCGAAGACGCGGCCGACATGCGGCAGCACAGCGGACAGGTTCTGCCCAAGTGCGGCGCTGGCCGAGATCGCCAGCATGGTCTCGGCCGATCGGTTGACGATGGTGACGATGCCGTAGGGATCGACGCCGATGACGCCGGCGGTGACGCCCGCCAGCACCGCTTCCGAGAAGCGGCGGCGCTCGTCGATCAGGTCCTTGGCGGAGAGAAGCTCGTTACGCTGCGATTTGAGCTCGAGGATCATGTTGTTGAAGGTGTCGCCGAGCGAGGCGACGTCGCCGTCGGAGAGCCTGACCGGCACGGCGACATCGAGATTGCCGGTGGCGACCTCGTCGGCGGCGCCGATCAGCTGGCGGATCGGCCGCACCAGCCGGTCGGCAACGGCGATGCCGGTCCAGATCGCCGACAGGATGACGATCAGCGTCAGCGACAGATAGGGCAGCGCGAAAGCGACCTGCGAGGTGCGGCGGTTGTCCTGCAGGTTGCGGTATTCGTCGGTGTTCGACCTGACGATCTGGCGCGCCTTGATCACATCGGGATCGACCAGGCGGATTGTGTAGAGGTAAAGCCCGTCGATCTCGCGCAGCTTGACGATAGCGCCCATGATGTTGCGGGTGCGCGGCTCGATCAGCACCGGCTTGCCGTCGGCGGCGGTCTCCACCGCGCCGGGTGGCGGCTCCGGCATGGCGAAGTCGGCGTCGGTCTTGGCGCTCATCACGAAGGAGCCGTCGGGCTTGATCAGCGCCGCATGCGCGAGCGAACGGCCAACCGCTTCCTTGTTCATCAGATCGAGGAAGCCTGTGCGGTCGAGGCCATAAAGCGTGCGCGAGGCATCGAGGTCATAGGCCATCGACAGCGTCGTGCCCTGCAGGTTGCGCGCGTTCTCCTGGACATAGGCGTCGGCGATCGACAGCGACGAATTGACGATCGTCTTGGTGCGGATCTCGAACCAGCGGTCGAGGCCGATGTCGAGCGTGATCGAGGCGATGATGGCCACCATGATGGCGGGAATGGCGGCGACCAGCGCGAACATCGCCACGATGCGCACATGCAGGCGCGACGCCGCCTTGCCGTGCTTGCGCGCCATCACAATGCGGTGAACCTCGCGGCCGATAAGCGCGATCAGGAACAGGACGAAGACGGCATTGAGCGCGATCAGCGCCAGCGTGGCCCTTGCGTCAGGCGTGATCGGCGTGGCGCCGACGAGAATCGCAAAGGAGATCGCCGCCGTGATCAACGCGCCGGCAATCGCCGTCACGCCAGGCAGCGCCAGAAGCCGGCGCCTGTCCTCTGCGCCGGGCTTGCTGAAAAGCGGTTCGTTCTGGGAAGCCATATCGCCGTCTAAGAGTCAGTGATTGCGTCGGATGTATGCAACGCATTGTGGCGATTATGCAACAAGTGTGGCCGAGACGGAAATCTTTCCCCGGCTCATTGCCCTTGCAGGGCGATTTTAGACCTGCCTGGAGGACTTGTAGACGTTGACGCCGAGCTCGCGGATCTTCTTGCGCAGCGTGTTGCGGTTGAGCCCGAGCAGCTCCGCCGCCTTGATCTGGTTGCCGCGCGTCGCCGTCATCGAGGCCAGCACCAGTGGATACTCGACCTCGGCGAGGATGCGCTGGTAGAGGCCGGCCGGCGGCAGGTCGCCGGCGAAGGAAGCAAAATAGCGCTGCAGGAAATGCTCCACCGCCTGGCCGATGGAGAGATCGTCGGGAATGAGCGCGCCGCCGCCTGGGACGACCGGCCGCTCGCCTGTCTTGAGTTCGGCCTCGATGATCTCGGCCGAAATCTCATCCTGCGAATAGAGCGCGGCCAGCCTGCGCACCAGGTTTTCCAGCTCGCGCACATTGCCCGGCCAGGGGTAACGCTTCATCAGCTCGATGCCGCCGGAGGAAATGCGCTTTGTCTGCAGCCCCTCGCTGGCGCCCTGCTTGAAGAAATGCCGCACCAGGTCCGGAATATCCTCGGAGCGTTCGCGCAGCGCCGGCAACCGCAGCGGCACGACATTGAGGCGATAGAACAGGTCTTCGCGGAACAGCCCCTGGTTGATCAGCGCGCGCAGATCCTTGTTGGTGGCGGCGACGATGCGCACGTCGGTCTTGATCGGCGTGCGGCCGCCAACCGTCGTGTATTCGCCCTGCTGCAGCACGCGCAGCAGGCGCGTCTGCGCCTCCATCGGCATGTCGCCGATCTCGTCCAGGAACAGCGTGCCGCCCTCGGCCTGCTCGAAGCGGCCGGTAGAGCGGTTCTGCGCGCCGGTGAAGGCGCCCTTCTCATGGCCGAACAGTTCCGATTCGATCAGGTCGCGCGGGATCGCCGCCATGTTGATGGCCACGAACGGGCCGCCGCGACGGCGGCCATATTCGTGCAGCGCGCGGGCCACCAGCTCCTTGCCGGTGCCGGACTCGCCACTGATCATCACCGTCAGGTCGGTCTGCATCATCCGCGCCAGCATGCGGTAGATGTCCTGCATGGCGGCCGAGCGGCCGACCAGCGGCATCGTCTCCGGCTGGTCGTCGGCGCGCGCGTCGAGCTTCGGCCGTCGCGGTTCGGCCAGCGCCCGGTTGACGATGTTGAGCAGCTCGGTCAGGTCGAACGGCTTCGGCAGATATTCATAAGCGCCGGTCTCGGAGGCGCGGATGGCGGTCATGAACGTGTTTTGCGCGCTCATCACGATGACCGGCAGCTCGGGCCGCGCCTTCTTGATGCGCGGCAGCATGTCGAAGGCGTTCTCGTCGGGCATCACGACATCGGTGATGACCAGGTCGCCCTCGCCCGCCGCCACCCAGCGCCACAACGTCGAGGCGTTCGAGGTGACGCGCACCTCATGGCCGACGCGCGACAGCGCCTGGTTGAGCACGGTGCGGATGGCCGCATCGTCGTCGGCGACCAGAATATTGCCGCGTGCGGTCATGTGCGGTCCCCTTCAGCTTCTTCTTCGACGCCGTGCGCGGTTTCCTTCCAGGCCGGCATCAGGATGCGGAAGGTGGTTCCGCGCGGCGTCGAATCGCATTCGATGATGCCGCCATGCTCGCCGACGATCTTGGCCACCAGCGCCAGACCAAGGCCCGAGCCGTTCGGTTTGGTGGTGATGAAAGGATCGAACAGGATCGGCAGTATGTCCTCCGAAACGCCTGGACCATTGTCGCGCACGCAGAATTCCAGCGGCAGGGAGACGCGGTCCTGCGTTCCCGGCACGGAGACACGGATGCCCGGCCGGAAAGCGGTCGACAGCGAGATCTCGCCCTGCGGGTCACTACCGATCGCTTCGGCGGCGTTCTTGACCAGGTTGAGGAATACCTGGATCAGCTGGTCGCGGTTGGCGAAGACCGGAGGCAACGATGGATCGTATTCCTCCAAAATCTTGATCCGCTTGGCAAAACCGTTCTTGGAAATTGCCTTCACGTGGTCGAGCACGACATGGATGTTGACGGGGTAGCGGTCGATCGGCCGCTCGTCCGAAAACACCTCCATGCGGTCGACGAGGGAGACGATGCGATCGGTCTCGTCGGTGATCAGCCGGGTCAGCGCGCGGTCCTCATCGGAGGCCGAGAGCTCGAGGAGCTGGGCGGCGCCACGGATGCCGGACAGCGGGTTCTTGATCTCATGCGCCAGCATGGCGGCAAGGCCGGTGACCGAGCGGGCAGCGCCGCGATGCGTCATCTGCCGGTCGATCTTGTCGGCCATCGACCGTTCCTGGAACATCACCACCACGGAACCGGGGAACTCCGGCACCGGCGCGACATAGAGGTCGACCATCTTTTCGATGCCGAGGCGCGGCGACGAGACATCGACCCGGTATTCGTTGACCGGCGCCAGGCGCTCGCGCACCTGGTCGACAAGCGTCAGCAGCGGGCTGCCGAAGGGCACCAGCTTCGGCAGCGTGTTGCGGGCAAGCATGGTGGCGCTGGAGCGGAAGAAATCCTCCGCGTCGGCATTGGCGAAGGTGATGAAGCCTTGGGGATCGACCATGATCACCGGCCGGCGGATGGTGTTGAGCACGATGTTTGCGGCGTCCGCCATGTCTGGGCTCTTCGGGGCGGTCGCCTTCATGCCGCGCTCCGCAGATCCGTTGCTGCCTCTGCGATATCGGCAAATGCCCGGCGCAGTCCGCCAACGATCTCATCCGGCACGAAGGACGTGAGGATACGCTTGCGCAGCTCCGGCGAAACACCGGCTGCGTGGCGGTCGAGATACCAGCCGAGATGCTTGCGCGCCTGGCGCAACCCGCTTTCGATCCCGTAGAGCGACAGCATGTCCGCGTGGTGGGCGATGATGTAGTCGGCCAAAGCCTGCGGGCTTGCGGGAACGCCGGACATTGTTTCGCCAGCGGCCGAGGCAGCGATGCTGCCCGCGATCCAGGGCGCGCCATAATGCGCGCGTCCGATCATCACCGCGTCGGCGCCCGATTGCTCGAGGATGGCAGCAGCCTCCGCCGGCGATCCGACATCGCCATTGGCGACGACCGGGATCGAGACGGCTTCCTTGACGCGCGCGATCGCGCGCCAGTCGGCCTTGCCCTGGTAGAACTGGCAGCGCGTACGGCCATGCACCGTCACCATCCTCACGCCGGCCTGTTCGGCGCGGCGCGCCAACATCGGCGCGTTGAGGGCGCTCTCGTCCCAGCCGAGACGCATCTTCACAGTAACCGGCACCTCCACGGCGCCGACAACCGCCTCGATCAGCGATAGCGCGTGGTCGAGATCGCGCATCAATGCCGAGCCGGCATAACCGCCCGTCACCTTCTTGGCCGGGCAGCCCATGTTGATGTCGATGATATCGGCGCCCTCGCCCGCGGCGATCCGCGCGCCTTCGGCCATGTGCGCAGCCTCGCGGCCGGCAAGCTGGACCATGTGTACCGGCAGACCGGAATGGCGAATGCGCAGGTCGCAGCCAGCCCTGCCCTTCGCCAGCTCACCGCTCGCCACCATCTCCGACACGACCAGTCCGGCGCCATGCCGATGCGCGCGCTGGCGGAACGGCTCGTCGGTTATCCCCGACATCGGCGCCAGGAAGACGCGATTGCGGATACTCACGCCGCCAATATCGAGCGGCAAGGCCAATTTGGTCAATTCGGGCATGCACAAAAACCAAGCATATCGGATTTCTGCACATTCTCTAGCCAGAAGCAAGACGATGTGCAACGCGCAATGACGTCACATTAAGGCGCATTTGGGAAATAGCCGGGCATCGGCTTGTCCCGCGGCCAAAGCACCGTGCGTCCTGCGGGATGCGCAAAGGACGCCCTGGAATTCATATTTGAAGCACGATCTTTTCCGAAAACCGATTACACTTTTCGGGATCGTGCGCTAAGCCAAATCGCAATGACGGACGCAAGTAAAAATCAGAGTTTGGACGACAAGGTCGCGGTGGTAATCGTCGCGGCGGGCCGCGGCGCGCGCGCCGGGCAGGCCAATGGACCGAAGCAGTATCAGCGGATCGGTGGCCGCGCCGTCATCGCCCGCACGCTGGAGACGTTCCTGGCGCATCCGAGGACCGGTCCGGTCGTCGTCGCCATCCACGCCGACGACGGCGAGCTCTTCCGCAACGCCGCCGGCGCCAGCGCCGATCGCGTCCTTGCGGTCACGGGCGGCGATTCGCGCCAGGCCTCGGTGCGGCTCGGCCTGCTGGCGCTCAGGGACAGCGCGCCAGGCCGGGTGCTCGTCCATGACGCCGTGCGTCCCTTCGTCGACGCGACCCTGATCGACCGCACGATCGACGCCATCGGCGAGCGGCAGGGCGCGCTGCCCGCTTTGCCGGTCGCCGACACGCTGAAGCGCGAATCGGCGGCCGGTATGATCGAGGAGACCGTGTCGAGGAACGGGCTGCATGCCGCGCAGACGCCGCAGGGCTTTCCGTTCTGGCCGCTTCTTGCCGCGCATGAGAAGGCCCATCATCTCGGCAAGGCCGATTTCACCGACGATGCGGCGATCGCCGAATGGGCGCACATACCGGTGAAACTTGTCCCGGGATCGCCGGACAACATCAAACTCACCTGGGCAAGGGATATTGCAATGGCCGACCAGCGGCTTTCCGGTGAACGGCCGCGCTTTCCGGATATCCGCACCGGCAACGGCTACGACGTGCACGCCTTCGAACCGGGCGATCATGTCACGCTCTGCGGCGTCGCCATCCCTCACGACAGAAAGCTGTCTGGCCATTCGGATGCCGATGTCGGCCTCCACGCCCTCACCGACGCGCTGCTCGCCACCTGCGGCGCCGGCGACATCGGCACGCACTTCCCGCCGTCGGATCCGCAGTGGAAAGGCGCCGCCTCGAAGATCTTCGTCGAACATGCGGCCAGGCTGGTGCGCGGGCGCGGCGGACGCATCGCCAATGCCGACATCACGCTGATCTGCGAGGCGCCGCGCGTCGGCCCGCACCGCGAGGCGATGACGGCTGCGCTCGCCGCTATGCTCGGCATTTCCTGCGAGCGCATCTCGATCAAGGCAACCACCAATGAGAAGCTTGGCTTCGTCGGCCGCCAGGAAGGCATAGCCGCGATCGCCACCGCCAGCGTCGTCTTTCCAGGTGAGGTCCCCGAATGAGCAACGCCGAACTCGCGAACGCCCTGCTCCTGGCCTGCCAGCAGCGCGGCATCATGCTGGCGACGGCGGAAAGCTGCACCGGCGGCCTGATCATCGCGGCGCTCACCGACATTGCCGGTTCCTCCGCCGTGGTCGACCGCGGCTTCATCACCTATTCCAACGAGTCCAAGATGGACATGCTCGGCGTTTCCGCCGCAACGCTCGACGCGCATGGCGCCGTCTCGCGCGAGACGGTGCTTGAAATGGCGGCCGGCGCGCTGGCGCATTCGCGGGCGAGCCTCTCGCTTGCCGTTACCGGCATTGCCGGCCCGAGCGGCGGTTCGGCCGACAAGCCGGTCGGCCTCGTCTGGTTCGGGCTTGCGCTGGCCGGCCAGCCCATCGTCGCCGAGCACCAACTGTTCGCGCACAAGGGGCGCGAGTTCATCCGCCACGAGACGGTGCGGCACGCGCTGGAACTGGGATTGCGGGCGCTGGACTAGACCCCTCGTTCCGGTCAGGCCGTTCTTGCGCCGTAGATCTGGTCGGCGCGTTTTTCGAAGGCTTCGGCAAACATGCGGAAGGCACGGTCGAACATCGTGCCCATCAGCGCGCCAAGAATGCGGCTCTTGAACTCGTAGTCGATGAAGAAGTGCACCTCGCAGCCGCTATCGGCCGGGTCGAAGCGCCAGATATTGCTGAGATATTTGAACGGTCCGTCGATGTATTTGACGTCGATGGCCTTCTCGTCGGGCTTCAGCAGCACCTGGGTGGTAAAGGTCTCGCGGATAGCCTTGTAACCGATGCTCATGTCGGCAAGGAGGATGGTGCGGCCGTCGCGCTCCTTGCGCGAGCGCACGCTGAGCGCTTCGCACAGCGGCAGGAATTGCGGATAGGCCTCGACGTCGGCGACCAGCGCGAACATCTCCTGCGGCGTATGGGCGACGCGGCGGGTGGCTTCGAATTTCGGCATTCGGGGATTAGCTGGTCTTTTTGAGCTGCGCTTCACGCGCCGCGCGCAGCCTGGCGAAATCCTCCCCGGCATGATGCGAGGAGCGCGTCAGCGGGCTCGACGCCATCAACAGGAAGCCCTTGGTCTTGCCGATCGTCTCGAAGGACTTGAATTCCTCGGGAGTGACGAAGCGGATGACCGGATGGTGCTTCTTCGACGGCTGCAGATACTGGCCGATGGTCATGAAGTCGACATTGGCCGAGCGCAGGTCGTCCATCAGCTGCAGGATCTCGTTCCGCTCCTCGCCTAGACCGACCATGATGCCGGACTTGGTGAAGATCGACGGGTCGAGTTCCTTGACGCGCTGCAACAGCCGGATCGAGTGGAAATAGCGGGCGCCCGGCCGCACCGTCAGGTAGTTCGACGGCACAGTCTCCAGATTGTGGTTGAAGACGTCGGGCTTCGCCGCCACGACGATCTCCAGCGCGCCGTCCTTGCGCAGGAAGTCCGGCGTCAGGATCTCGATCGTGGTCGAGGGCGCGGCGGCGCGGATGGCGCGGATGACCTCGGCGAAATGCTGCGCGCCGCCGTCGGCAAGATCGTCGCGGTCGACCGAGGTGATGACGACGTGGCTGAGGCCCATCTGCTTGACGGCATGCGCGACGCGCGCCGGCTCATCGGCATCCAGCGCGGTCGGGATGCCGGTGGCGACGTTGCAGAAGGCGCAGGCGCGGGTGCAGATCTCGCCCATGATCATGAAGGTGGCGTGCTTCTTGTCCCAGCACTCGCCGATGTTCGGGCAGCCGGCTTCCTCGCACACAGTCACCAGCTTGTGCGACTTCACGATCTCGCGTGTCTCGGCGTAGCCCTTCGAGACCGGTGCCTTGACGCGGATCCAGTCGGGCTTGCGGAGCACCTCCTGGTCCGGCTTGTGCGCCTTTTCGGGGTGCCGCACACGCGGCGCATTGGCGATCGTGTCGAGGACAGTGACCATTTCAAACCCGGTTGCTGCGCGATCGCCTGCCCGGCGCTCGCATTCCAACGTCACTTAGGACTTTTCGGCGCAAAGAAAAAGGCCACGCCGGCGCATGCCGCCACGGCCTTTTTCGCATAGCGGTATCGATGCCGGCTAACGGCGCACCAGCCGGCCAACAAAGATCAGCAGGCAGGCGCCGATGAAACCGGTGACCAGATAGGCGAACCAGCCGACGCCGAAAGACTGGAAATTGAGGGCTTGCAGGACTGCGTTCAGCACGACCGCGCCGACGATGCCCATAATGATGTTCATGAAGATGCCGGTGTTGCTCTTCATCACCATCTCGGCGAGCCAGCCCGCCAGACCGCCGATGATGATGGCTGCCAGCCAGCCCACGCCATTCACGTCCATATGCCAACTCCTCCTGTGACGGGTGAAAATGCATCCGGAAACGAACTGCCTTGCCGCCGAGTTCCCCAGGCTTTCGCATGTGAGTCTCGGGCGGCCAATTTATCATGCGTTCAACGCGCGGCCATAGGCGTCGAGCACGCTTTCCTTCATCATCTCCGACAGGGTCGGGTGCGGGAAGATGGTGTGCATCAGCTCTTCCTCGGTGGTTTCGAGGTTCATCGCCACGACGAAACCCTGGATCAGCTCGGTCACTTCGGCGCCGACCATGTGCGCGCCGAGCAACTGGCCGGTCTTCTTGTCGAAGATCGTCTTGATGAAGCCTTGGTCCTCGCCGAGCGCGATCGCCTTGCCGTTGGCGCCGAACTGGAAACGGCCGACGCGGACGTCCTTGCCTTCGGCCTTGGCCTTGGCTTCGGTCAGGCCGACCGAGGCGACCTGCGGGTTGCAATAGGTGCAGCCGGGGATCTTCTGCTTGTCGGTGGCATGAACGCCCGGGACATTGGCGATCTTCTCGATGCAGACGACGCCTTCATGCTCGGCCTTGTGGGCGAGCATGGGCGGTCCGGCGACGTCACCGATGGCGTAGATGCCGGGCACGTTGGTCTTGCCGTAACCGTCGACGACGACGCAGCCGCGGTCGGTCTTCACCCCGAGCGCCTCGAGGCCGAGGTTCTCGATATTGCCCTGCACGCCGACGGCCGAGATCATGCGATCGGCGGTGATCTTCTCGACCTTGCCGTCCTTCATCTCGACATGCGCTGTCACCGAGTTGGCGCCCTTCTCGACCTTGGTCACCTTGGCCTCAAGGATGATCTTCATGCCTTGCTTCTCGAACTGCTTCTGCGCGAACTTCGAGACCTCGGCGTCCTCGACCGGCATCACCGCCGGCAGCAGCTCGACCACCGTCACCTCGGCGCCCATGGTGCGGTAGAAGGAAGCGAACTCGATGCCGATGGCGCCCGAACCCATCACCAGCAGCGATTTCGGCATCTCCTTCGGCACCATGGCTTCGAAATAGGTCCAGATCAGCTTGCCGTCCGGCTCGATGCCGGGCAGCGCGCGCGGCCTGGCACCAGTCGCCAGGATGATGTGCTTGGCGGTGTAGGTGCCCTCGCCCTTGACGCCTTTCGGCGCCGGCGGCTGCGGCTCCATCGGCTTCTTGGCCGTCTTGGAGACGACGATCTCGCCCGGCTTCGAAAGCTTGGCCTCGCCCCAGATGACGTCAACCTTGTTCTTCTTCATCAGGAAGGCGACGCCGCCATTGAGCCTCAGCGAGACCTTGCGCGAGCGGTCGACGACCGCGGCGGTGTCGGCGCTGACCTTGCCGCCTTCGAGCTTCAGGCCGTAGTCCTTGAGGTGGTCCGAATAGTGCATGATCTCGGCCGAGCGCAGCAGCGCCTTGGTCGGGATGCAGCCCCAGTTGAGGCAGATGCCGCCGAGATGCTCGCGCTCGACGATCGCCGTCTTGAAGCCGAGCTGCGCGGAACGCACCGCCGTGACATAGCCGCCGGGGCCGGAGCCGATGATGATGACGTCGTAGGATTCAGCCACGGATTTCTCCCTGATTTCTAGAGTTCCAGCATCACGCGCACCAATGGTGCCAGCGCCTTGCCGATGTTTCGGGTGTTTTCGGCGTCGAGATGGACGCCGTCGAGCGGGGTGGTGACGGCGACGCTGCCGGCGTCGAAGAAGCCGCAGCCCGCCTCGTCGGCAAGTGCGGAATATTGCGGCGCCAGCCGCTTCGAGGCCTCGTCGCCGCCGGCGAACATTTCCTTGAATTCGGCATTGTCGGTGCGGCTGACCGCCGGCGGCGCGACGATGAGGATCTGGGGTGCGGCCCAACCGAACGGGTAGTCGTGGCCGCGCACGATGTCGATCAGGCGCTGCATACCCTGCTTGGCGGCGACCGGATTGCCGTGGATCCACGGCTTCATGTCGTTGGCGCCGAGCATGATGACGATCAGGTCAATCGGCGCATGGCTCGTCAGCATTGTCGGCAGCACGCGAGCGCCGTTGCGGTCTGCGCCGGCGAGATGATCGTCGAAGGCGGTGGTGCGGCCGTTCAGGCCTTCGGCGATGACCTCGACGCCGTCGCCCAGCGCCGCCTTGAGAACGCTCGGCCAGCGGTCTTCCAGCGCATGGCGGCCGAGGCTGGCGGCGTCATAGCCCCAGGTCAGCGAGTCGCCATAACAGAGAATTGTCTTCATGCGCTTGCCCCACCCCTGCCGAACGCTGCCGCCGAGCGCTGGAGCCGCCAGCGCACGAAAAGCCATTGCACGATGATCGCCACGACGCCGGGAAGGATCAGGCCAGCGACGATCGACAGGTCACTCGCGGTCGCCCGATTCTCGGCCGGCACGGAAAAAGTCCACCCTGCCAGCGCCAGCAGTGCGAGACCGTACACGGCGAGCAGCCACCACAAACTGCGGTCGACGGCTCGCACCGGCTCGGCGAAGAACTGCACGGCGAAGAAGACGATCGTCACGGCGATGACGACAAACACCGTCGCCGCGAACACAACTATGTACTCCTCGGTGGCACCGGTCATGACGGCGAGCTGCTGAGCCACCAGCCCGCCAGCCAGGCCGGAGAGGATGAAGGCGAAAAGGCTGGTGAAGAATTTCCGCACCGCCCTTTTCCTGTCCTAGACCAGCATGCCCATAGGGTTTTCGATCATGCGCTTGAAGGCGCCGAGCAGTTCGGCGCCGAGCGCGCCGTCGACGGCGCGGTGGTCGGTCGACAGCGTCACCGACATGACGTTGGCGATCTTGATCTCGCCATTCTTCACCA
>NZ_SRUX01000098.1:0-389 GCF_004791545.1 Mesorhizobium sp. M4B.F.Ca.ET.214.01.1.1 | reverse complement strand
GCCGCCGCCTCATGGCCTACCTTCGCTAGATTGAGGATCTTGTCGCCGGTTTCCTGCAGAGCCGGGTTCTGCGCCGTGATATCGCGTACGCCCTTCGCCAATTCGTCGTAGTCGAAGTCCTTCGAGAACGCGCTGATAGGACCATTGAAGGCTGAAAACTGCGAGCGAGCCTGGTAAAAGCCGGCCTGATGGTAGCCGGGCACAACGAAGCGGGCGAGGTCATTAAGGACGTCGATGTCTTCGGAACGTGCAGCCGTGCTAAGATCGCGCTGACCTTGCCGAGCGGCGGCACCCGCATAGATGCCGCGCGACTTGTTGTAGTTGTCAGCGCTGATCTTTGCGAGATCATAGGCGCTCGCCACATCAAGAATGGCCTGCCGCTGTTCCTT
>NZ_SRUX01000097.1:0-390 GCF_004791545.1 Mesorhizobium sp. M4B.F.Ca.ET.214.01.1.1 | reverse complement strand
AATGACTTCAACGCTTTCGGGCGCGTCTACCAGGTGCGGGCGCAGGCCGACCAGGCGTTCCGCCTCGATCGCGCCGACATCTTGAAACTGAAGGTCCGCTCGGCGACCGGCGCGCTGGTTCCGCTCGGCACGTTGATCGAGATCCGCGACGTCACCGGCCCGGCACTGGTCCAGCGCTACAACATGTACGTCTCGGTGCCGCTGCAGGGCAACGCCGCGCCCGGCGTTTCCACGGGCGACGCGCTGGCATCGATGGAAAAGATCACCGCCGCGACGCTGCCGGCCGGTACCTCCTATGAATGGACCGAGCTCGCCTACCAGGAGCGCAACACCGGCAATGCCGCTGTCTATATCTTCGGACTGTCGGTGCTGTTCGTGTTCCTGGCGCTG
>NZ_SRUX01000096.1:0-396 GCF_004791545.1 Mesorhizobium sp. M4B.F.Ca.ET.214.01.1.1 | reverse complement strand
CGGTTCGCCATTCAAACTCGACAATGGCACAGGCGCTAACGATATCACGCCCAGCCTGCACTTTATCGACTGCGTGGTGGCGATCACCGACGTTCACCACAACGGCCAGGCGCGGCTGCAGCATGCCTGGGACAAGACGGTCGAGTCGCACGGCAACTACTACCTCAACCTCTCTGACACGCCGCTGCCGTCGGATTATCCAATGCCGCCCGCCGGCTGGACGGTCCTTCAAGGCCAAGCGGCCCGCGATTACTGGGCCAACGCCAAGGCGGCCTGGCATGCAGCCCATGACGGGACGGACCCGCTGCCGTCATCTCCGACCGTGCCGACCGACCCGCTACCGTCATCTCCGACCCTGCCGACGGACCCGACCCACGGAACGACCGGGAACGATAC
>NZ_SRUX01000095.1:0-398 GCF_004791545.1 Mesorhizobium sp. M4B.F.Ca.ET.214.01.1.1 | reverse complement strand
CAGCACTGGCAACGAGCGTGTCCAGGACGGCGCGGTCCGCCTCCGACCTCAGGTCCAGACAGACCGACTCCTTACCCCGGTTGAGCCAGACGAAGTAAGCGCTCTGTTCCCGCACCAACTTGTCGTAATTTCTGGCAAAATCCCCTTCGGGCCTCTCGATCTTGATCACCCGGGCGCCGGCATCAGCAAGGCGAGACGAAGCGTAAGGCGCAGCAACCGCCTGCTCCACGGCAACGACGGTGATCCCCTCAAGAGACTTCTGCATGCGACACCGTGTTTTCATCCAACGTTTTCGTTTTGAATTCGACGACGGTTCAGCATAGCCAGCAACCGATTTTGTTCGTTCCCAACTATTGAGAATGCCTCGTCGACACCCATTCCAGGCTTCGCAAGCATCA
>NZ_SRUX01000094.1:0-398 GCF_004791545.1 Mesorhizobium sp. M4B.F.Ca.ET.214.01.1.1 | reverse complement strand
GCCGCTGCTCCTGGCCAATCTCGGCTATCTCGGCCATATGTGGGAACTCTACGCCATGTGGGCGTGGCTGCTTGCCTATACGCGCTCGGCATTCGAGGCGCAGGCGATCGGATCGGCCGCTGCCGCCTCGCTTTCGACCTTCTTCGTCGTGGCCTCCGGCATCTTTGGCTGCCTGTTGGGCGGCTATCTGTCGGACCGCATCGGCAGAACCGCGGCCACCGCCGGCATGATGATCGTCTCGGGAAGCTGTGCGCTGCTGATGGGCTTCCTGTTTGCCGGTCCGCTCTGGCTCTTCATGTTGGTCGCCGTCGTCTGGGGCATTTCGGTGATCGGCGATTCGGCGCAATTCTCCGCCGCCGTCACGGAACTCGGCGACCGCCGCTTCGTCGGCACCGCGC
>NZ_SRUX01000093.1:0-398 GCF_004791545.1 Mesorhizobium sp. M4B.F.Ca.ET.214.01.1.1 | reverse complement strand
CTGGCACTTGGCGACTGGCACGGACCCGTCACCATCAATGAGCGCAGCCGTTATAGCGGTGCGCCCGAACCTGACCGTTTCAAGCATGATACACCCGGTCAGGCCCTTGTCGTTTCCATTGCCGGGCCTGGCGCCGTGCCCGAGATCGTGGCCGTTGAAACAGCTAGCTTTTCCTGGAAAACCGCTCCCCTGCATCTGCTGTCTGGCGACGACAGCGCCGCGGCATTTGAAGCGTTGCTTCCACCGGCTCATCTGCGGCGTCAGACTTTGCTGCGAATTGCCGCGTCTGGCCGGGTGCGGTTAAGTGGGCGAACGATCCTTCAAGCGGCGATCGCGGTAGCCGCGCCCGACTTCGCCTATCTGGAACTGGACGGGGACGGGCTCGCGACCGACTGCGA
>NZ_SRUX01000092.1:0-398 GCF_004791545.1 Mesorhizobium sp. M4B.F.Ca.ET.214.01.1.1 | reverse complement strand
TTGCTCTGTTCGGCTTATCGCTTTTCCTGCTTGTGCTGTGGATGAGGAAATTGCGGAGCAATCAAAAGTTGGGGAGCGATATCCTTTCGGTAATCTCTCATGCGGCAGCGCTCGCGGCGTTTGCTTCCACCGCTTTGGTTTTTCCCGGCGTGTTTTGGCTTAGCCTGTGTTAAGGCGATAACATCCGTCGCCGCATGTTCAAAGCTGCATCTGCCCTTCCAGCGGGCGGGACGGAAGCGGCGCGATGGGGTCAGCGGGGTGAACTCTGAGCCAGAAGTCTGGCAACCGCGTCGGCGTCTATTGCCTCGATGCGGTATCGATCGTGGGGTGTGCCACCTGTTGTTTCCGCGGCGACCATCGCATTGATCACCGCCTCTTCCACGCTCTGCACCACGGCC
>NZ_SRUX01000091.1:0-399 GCF_004791545.1 Mesorhizobium sp. M4B.F.Ca.ET.214.01.1.1 | reverse complement strand
CATGGCCAGGGCGGGGGTCGAAATATCGCTGAGGGAATGTCGCCGCTCAAGCTTTTCGAATATATGGCGCACGGCAAACCCATAGTATCCTCCGACCTGCCAGCTATCCGTGAAGTCTTGAGGGATAGCGTCAACAGCGTTCTGGTGTCGCTAGACAACCCGTCTGACTGGGTCAAGGCCCTTCGGCACCTGCGCGAAAACGAGGTGTTTCGGGATCAGATTGGTCTACAGGCGAAGGCGGACTTTCTGGCCAAGTATAGCCGCATTGCACGCGCAACCAACATCCTAAAGGAGATCGAGAACCGGATGCCGTCGAACGGAAGCTTATAGGGCTTCACAGTTTCTCTTGTTGCAGGCGGCTGCTGCGCCGTCAGCAGGCCACTTCCCACTGAACCGGCG
>NZ_SRUX01000090.1:0-399 GCF_004791545.1 Mesorhizobium sp. M4B.F.Ca.ET.214.01.1.1 | reverse complement strand
ACGGCACCAACGATGCCGCCATCCTGTCGGCCGATGTGCGCAACCTGACCGAGACCAACTCGGCCACCGACATCTCGAGCTCCGGCACGCTGACCATCTCCGATGTCGACAGCCCGGCGACCTTCGTCGCCCAGGCCGCGACCGTTGGAACCTATGGCTCGTTCTCCATCGACAGCGCCGGCGCCTGGACCTACACGGCAAGCTCGGCCCACAACGAGTTCGCCGCCGGCACCACCTACACCGACACCTTCGATGTCGTCAGCGCCGACGGCACCCACACCTCGGTGACCATCAACATCGACGGCACCAACGATGCCGCCATCCTGTCGGCCGATGTGCGCAACCTGACCGAGACCAACTCGGCCACCGACATCTCGAGCTCCGGCACGCTGACCATCT
>NZ_SRUX01000089.1:0-401 GCF_004791545.1 Mesorhizobium sp. M4B.F.Ca.ET.214.01.1.1 | reverse complement strand
ATACGCTTCACGCTCCTGTATTTCTAAAAATGAATTATAAGTACCCAATTAACTAATTTATTATAAGATTTGAGACTTGATGACATTATATCATTTGTAACAATGATTGTTTAATCATTAATTTGAAATACAGTATTAGTGAAAATATTTGATAATTATTTGTAATTTGAACTTGCTTTTTTACAATTTTCTAGTAAAATAATGTAGTTGTTTATTTTGCGGTTTCTAAACACCCGCATTATCAAAATTTAGGAGGAATTAAATTGTTTAATGAAATATTTGGCGTTATTACTTTTTTAGTAACTTTCATATTATTGGTTACTATGTATCGTTTGTTTGGTAAACATGGTTTGATTGCGTGGATCGCTATTGGCACTATTATAGCCAATATTCAAGTTATT
>NZ_SRUX01000008.1:0-311835 GCF_004791545.1 Mesorhizobium sp. M4B.F.Ca.ET.214.01.1.1 | reverse complement strand
GTCGGCAAGCCGAAGATCGTCGCCGTCGTGGCCGTCATGCGAAAGCTGCTGACCATTCTCAACGCCATCATCCGCGACCAAAAACCATGGCAAACAGCTTGACAGCCAAGACAGTCGCTCTCCCCGTATAGTGACGGGGAGAGCGGCGCTGCCATCGCCGATTTCGCCAATCGCCATCGCAGGATGGGTGCCAAGATCGCGGCCAGCCTCTTCTCCCCGTCACTATACGGGGAGAAGTGCCCGGCAGGGCGATGAGGGGCGGCGGCGCCTTCGGCAATTGGTGCGATTGCATCAACGAATCGCTGGATGGGCCCACGGACCGCTGAATCCGATGAGACGCTCAGCCCGGCCGTTTCTTCGGCTTCTTGTGCTTTGCCGGCCCGTCGGACCTTGGCTTGTCGAATTTCGGCTTGCCGGGCTTTTTCGCCCAGGGCTTGGTCTCCGTCGCGCCGGTGCGTTCGGGCTGCGCGCGTTTTTCGAATTTCGGCTTGTGAGCACCTTGGGGCGCGTTCGCTTCGAAGGGCCGCTTGCCACGATGCGGCTTCTTGTCGGGCTTCGGTGGCTGGTAGCCGGCCCGCGACAGGTCGGGCGTGCCGTCGAGCCGCTTGACCGCGATGTTGTTCTGCAATTTGCGGTCGGGGCCAATTGCGGCGAGGAAGCGGTCGGCCCAGTCGGCGGCGATCTGCACGAAGGTCTCTTCCGGCTGCATCTTGATGGCGCCGATCTCGCGCTTCGAGATATTGCCGGTGCGGCACAGCATCGGGATCAGCCAGCGCGGCTCGGCATTCTGCCGGCGGCCGACCGACAGCGAGAACCAGACGCTGTCGCCGAAATCGTCGCGGCGGCTGGGCTGCTCGTCGCGCCGCGCCGGCCTGTCTCCCGATGGCGTGAAGGGCGCAACGTCGAGCAGGTCTTCCGGCGCCGAGCGGCTGCCGCGGCAGAGTCGCACGAAGGCGGCGGCGACGCGTTCGGCGCCGTGGCGCTCGAGCAAGGTTTCGACGAAACCGCGTTCGTCGTCGTTCACCGGCTCGCCGAAGGACGGGTCGGCGAGGATACGCTCGTCGTCGCGGCGCAGCACCTCGTCGGCAGAGGGCGGGCTCGCCCAGGTCGCGGTCAGGCCGGCATTGTTGAGCAGGCGCTCGGTGCGCCTGCGGGCATTGTTCGGCACGATCAGCGCGCTGACGCCTTTCCGCCCGGCCCGTCCGGTCCGGCCGCTGCGGTGCAGCAGCGTTTCAGGGTTGGTCGGCAGGTCGGCATGGATGACCAGGTCGAGATTGGGCAGATCGATGCCTCGCGCCGCCACGTCGGTGGCGATGCAGACTTTTGCGCGGCCGTCGCGCATCGCCTGCAGCGCGTGGCTGCGCTCGTTCTGGCTGAGCTCGCCGGACAATGCCACGACGGCGAAATTGCGGTTGTTGAAGCGCGCGGTGAGATGGTTGACGGCGGCGCGGGTGTTGCAGAACACCATTGCGTTGGTCGCCTCGTAGTAGCGCAGCACGTTGATGATGGCGTTCTCGCGGTCCGCGGGTGCCACGGAGAGCGCCCGGTATTCGATGTCGAGATGCTGCTTTGCCTCGCCGCCGGCGGAAATGCGCACGGCATCGCGCTGGTAGCTCTTCGCCAGCGTCGCGATCGAGCGCGGTACGGTGGCGGAAAACATCAGCGTGCGGCGCTCGGCGGGCGCGGCGTCGAGGATGAATTCGAGGTCCTCGCGAAAACCGAGATCGAGCATTTCGTCGGCCTCGTCCAGCACCACGGCCCTGAGCGCCGACATGTCGAGCGCGCCGCGGGTGATGTGGTCGCGCAGGCGGCCGGGCGTGCCGACGACGATGTCGGCGCCGCGCTCCAGCGCCCGCCGCTCGCTGCGCATGTCCATGCCGCCGACGCAGGAGGCTATCTGCGCCCCGGTCAGCTCATAGAGCCATTCGAGCTCGCGCCGCACCTGCAGCGCCAGCTCGCGCGTAGGTGCCACCACCAGGCCGAGCGGCGCGCCGGCATCGGTGAAACGCTCCGCGCCGCCAAGCAGGGTCGGCGCCAAGGCAAGGCCGAAGGCGACCGTCTTGCCGGAGCCGGTCTGGGCCGAGACCAGCGCGTCGGCCGCGCCGAGCTCGGTCGCCAGCACCGCCTGCTGCACCGGCGTCAGCGCGGTATAGCCGCGTTTTTCCAACGCCTCTGCAAGCGCAGGCACGATCGTTTCGAAACTGGACATTTTTCTCTTTCGGAATCGGGGTTCTGGCTCGCCATGGAGCACAGGGCAGGCACTGTGCCGGCCAAAGCGAAATTTGGGCGTTCGTACTTCTTGCGGCCACCATTGTACAGAGCAGTGCGCAGCGCGGCGATTGGCGAAACCGCTGGCGAGAGCGCCCCTCTCCCCGTCGTTATACGGGGAGAGGATGCCGGCAGGCAGGTGAGGGGCAGCGCCAACGCTGAGTAGGGAAAGGGGCGAGGCGCCGGGTCCTTACTTCCGGACGAGCCAGCTGTCGAAGTCAGCGCCGCCCCTCATCCGCCCTTCGGGCACCTTCTCCCCGTAAAGTGACGGGGAGAAGGGAGAGCGCTGCCGCCAATTGACTCTTTTACCAAACCGCGTAAAAGCCCGATTCGAACGGGATTGCTCTTCGATGCGCGGCCTTCTGACGGCTCTTCTTGCCTTCGATGCCTCCAGCCACGATGCTCAGCATCGGGCCGGGCGCCTCGGCGCGCCTGCCCGTTCCAGCAAAACTACGGCCAAAACCACCGCCAAAACGGTGTGATTCCCTTGGCCTAACCACCCTCTCCCGGGTTCGGCCCGGGGGACGGAACCCGCATGAGGCCGGCGGGTTTTCTCCAACAACCAAGCGGAGAGGGACAGGAGATCTTTATGAGTTTCAAGGTTGCGGTAGTCGGCGCCACGGGCAATGTGGGCCGCGAAATGCTCAACATTCTGGACGAGCGCGGCTTTCCGGTAAGCGAAGTCGTGGCGCTGGCCTCACGGCGCAGCCAGGGCACCGAAGTGTCCTTCGGCGACCGCACGCTGAAGGTCAAGGCGCTCGACACCTACGACTTTTCCGACACCGACCTGTGCATCATGTCGGCCGGCGGCAACGTCTCCAAGGAATGGTCGCCGAAGATCGGCAAGCAGGGCTGCGTCGTCATCGACAATTCGTCTGCCTTCCGCTACGACCCGGAGGTGCCGCTGATCGTGCCGGAAGTGAACCCGGACGCGGTCGAGCAGTTCTCGCGCAAGAACATCATCGCCAATCCGAACTGCTCGACGGCGCAGCTGGTGGTGGCGATGAAGCCGCTGCATGACGCGGCGACCATCAAGCGCATCGTCGTGGCCACCTACCAGTCGGTGTCCGGCGCCGGCAAGGAAGGCATGGACGAGCTGTTCACGCAGACCCGGGCGGTCTTCGTCGCCGATCAGGTCGACGTCAAGAAGTTCACCAAGCGCATCGCCTTCAACGTCATTCCGCATATCGACGTCTTCCTCGACGACGGCTTCACCAAGGAAGAGTGGAAGATGGTGGCCGAGACCAAGAAGATGCTCGACCCCAAGATCAAGCTGACGGCGACCTGCGTGCGCGTGCCGGTGTTCATCGGCCATTCGGAAGCGGTCAACATCGAGTTCGAGAAGCCGATCACGGCGGACGAGGCGCGCGAGATCCTGCGCGAGGCGCCGGGCTGCCAGGTCTTGGACAAGCGCGAGAACGGTGGCTACATCACGCCGCTGGAATCGGCCGGCGAGGACGCCACCTTCATCTCGCGCATCCGCGAGGATTCGACCATCGACAACGGCCTGTCGATGTGGATCGTCTCCGACAATCTGCGCAAGGGCGCAGCGCTCAACGCCGTGCAGATCGCCGAGCTTTTGGTCGAGCGCGGACTGATCCAGCCGAAGAAGAAGGCGGCCTGACGGCTGGTTTGTTTTCGCTCACGGGCCGCACCGCCGCTGACGCGGCGGGCCCTCCGCGGGGGCGCCGGACGACCGGCGGCCCGCAGTCGCGGGCTCGGCCTTCGGCCGGGTAGCTTCCTTCTCCCCGTTCACGGGGAGAAGGTCCCGGCAGGGGGATGAGGGGCGGCACCGGCATCTCAAGCAGGCGGCGGAGAGCCGGCGTCACAACCGATTTTGCTCCGCCAATTCCATCAACAGCACCATCGCCTCCTCCGCCCGATCCGCCGGGACGAACAGATGGTCGTGGTAAAAGGCCGAGACCGGATTGACGCCCATGCCGGCGGCGGCCAGGCGCGTGGTGATGGCGGCGAGGAAGCCGACGGCTTCCAGCGAAGAGTGGATGTTCAGCGTGATCATCCGGCAGCGGAAGATGCCGTCGATGCCGGCCGCTCTCGCCTGGTCCTCCTTCGCGATCAGCGTAAGGCCTTCCTGCTCGCGAAAGCTCATGACCGGATCGAGGCCATCCGGCATGGCCGCGCCCGGCGCCAGCGTCGCGAAGACGTGGACATCGGGAAGCAGGTGCGGTGTCATCGACGCCAACAATTTTTGCAGATCGGTTTCGCCGGTCATCTTTCCTCCCTCGGGCGGCGCGCGGTCGCCAGTCTCGCGGGCTCGCCCTCGTCATTAGACCGGCCGGATGAGCACCGGTAGCGCCAACCCGGGCGACACGGAAATGTCGCTGGCGGCCGAGCTTGCTTTGCCGGTGCATAGCACAATAGGGCCTCGGGATCGCAACCGGTCCGTCTGGGGGTTTTGATGATCGTCCGCCCGCGTCCGCGCTTCCTGCATCTGTTCTTCATCATGCGCGGCTCGGTAGTGCCGCGCATCCTGCCGCAGATCTTCGGCTTTGCCGCCTATGGCGCGCTTGTGCTGCTGGTCGTAAAAGCCCTCAAGCTCGACTTCGGCAATGCCGGCACGGCACCCTTCGCGCTGCTCGGCGTGGCGCTGTCGATCTATCTCGGCTTCCGCAACAACGCCGCCTACGACCGCTGGTGGGAGGCGCGCAAGCTGTGGGGCCAGCTCGTCTTCGACATCCGCAACCTGGCGCGCGCCTCGACCGGCCTGATCGATGACCGGGCCGAGCTGCGCGGCCTGTTGATGGAGGCGATCGCGTTCTGCCATTTCCTGCGCGGGTCGCTCAGGCGGGTGGACGCCGCGCCGGACGCGCGCGGCTTCATCGGTGATGAGGTCGAAGCCGTGGCCAAGGCCGTCAATGCCCCCGACGCCATGCTGCGCCGCATGGGCGCGCGCGTTGCCGGGCTGCGCAAGTCCGGCGCCATCGATACGATCGGCTACCGCATCCTCGACGAGCGCCTGTCGGAGATCGCCGCGGCGCAGGCCGGCTGCGAGCGCATCGCCGGAACGCCGTTGCCCTTCGCCTACACGCTGCTCCTGCAGCGCACCGCCTACGTCTTCTGCCTGCTGCTGCCGTTCGGGCTGGCCGCGCCCGCCGGCTGGGCGACGCCGTTGTTCACGGCGCTCATCGCCTATACCTTCTTCGGCCTCGACGCGCTGTCGGAGGAGCTCGAGGATCCCTTCGGCACCCAGCCCAACGACCTTGCGCTCGATGGCCTTTGCCGCGTCTGCGAAATCTCGGTGTTCGAGGCGCTCGGCGAGCCGGCGCCGAAGATGATCCCGGCCGAACGGTTTTACTTCTCCTGAGGCCACCAGGAACCTTGCCGTCCGGTTTGCGAGCCGGATGGGGCGCTGCCCGCGTTCCCCCTTGACGCCGCCGCTTGACTCGGCCGGCGGCCTCTCGTATAGAACCAAAAAGTTATATAACCATCTGGTTCAATAAACATGACGACGGATAGCCTCAGCCTGACCCTCGCGGCGCTTGCCGACCCGACCCGACGCGCCATCCTGGCGCGGCTGGCGCTCGGCGAGGCCTCGGTCACGCAGCTGGCCGAGCCGTTTGCCATGAGCTTTCCGGCGGTGTCGAAGCACCTCAAGGTGCTCGAGCGCGCCGGCCTGGTCGCGCGCGGCCGCGACGCCCAGTTTCGGCCGCGCCGCCTGCAGCCGGCACCATTGCGCGAGATCGACGAATGGCTGGAGTCCTATCGCGCGCTGTGGGACGCCCGCTTCGACCGGCTGGAGACCTATCTGCAGGGTCTGCAGGCAGGAGAGCCCGGCGGAGGCCGAAATTGAAGCCGGCTAACCAGTTTGCGCTCGACGCGCGGCAGCACAATCCAGAGAGGGAAACGTGACGGATCAGAGCATCGACACACCATCCGATGACCCGGTGATCATCATCACCCGGACCTTCGATGCGCCTCGCGCGCTGATGTTCAAGCTGTTCACCGATCCATACCATCTGGTGCGGTTTTGGGGACCGGAAGGCTCGACCTATCCGGTCTGCGAGATGGATGTGCGGCCGGGCGGGCAATTCCGCCTGACCATGCGCTTTGCCGACGGCAGCGAGTATCCGACCAACAGCGTCTATCTGGAAATCGCTCCGCCGGAGCGGATCGTCTATCGCGACGCGCCACTCGACCGCGGCCAGTGGCAGGATACCCTGCCGCCGCCCAACATGGTGACGACCATCCTGTTCGAGGATGCCGGCGGCAAGACGCGGATCGTCGCCAGCATCCGCGCCAATTCGATCGCTGCCCGCGACATGGCGGTGAAGATGGGCTTCGGCCAGATGGTCATGGCGAGCTGCGCGCGGCTGGAAGCCTATCTCAAGACACTCTGAGCGCGGGTGTGATCACGCGCGCCCGCGCGCCGTTTGCGAAAAAGATACCGGGACGTGTCGGACCGTCGACCTGTCCGGCGTCCTTGGTTCGAGCCCTGGCAAAGATGGCCAGCGCCCAGGATCCCAGGAGGGAACGTCAATGAGCATTACGCAAACCGCGCCCGTCTCGTCGGGCGCCCTGTGGACCGGCCGCGCGCTCAGCGCCATCATCGTGCTGTTCATGATCTTCGACGGCGTCATCAAGCTGCCGCCCATGGATATCGTCACCCAGACCATGACGCAGCTCGGCTGGCCAGCCGATCCCAATTCCGCGCGCCTGCTCGGCGTCATCGGGCTGGTCTCGACCGCGCTCTATGCGCTGCCGCGCACTTCGGTGCTCGGGGCCATCCTGCTCACCGCCTATATGGGTGGCGCCATCGCCACCCATGTGCGCATCGGCAGCCCACTGTTCTCGCACATACTGTTCGGCGTCTATCTCGGCATCATCCTGTGGGGCGGTCTGTTCCTGCGCGACCCGAGGGTGCGCGCCCTGCTTTCGTTCACCCGCTAAGCCATTGGAAGGATAGGCACAATGCTTACAGCCGTCGTCATCATCCTGATCATAATCGCCGCCGTGCTCATCTATGCCGCGACCCGGCCGAACGATTTCGTCGTCAGCCGCTCGGCCAGCATCGCGGCGCCGTCGGAAGCGATCTTTCCACTGATCAACGACTTCAGGCGCTGGCCCGAATGGTCGCCTTACGAAAAACTCGACCCGGACATGAAGCGCACGCTGTCCGGCGCCGAAAGCGGCAAGGGCGCCGCCTATGCCTGGGAAGGCAACGGCAAGGCAGGCGTCGGGCGGATGGAGATCACCGGCTCGGTTCCGTCGTCGCTGGTGGCGCTGAAGCTCGATTTCGAGAAGCCGTTTCGGGCCAGCAACAGAGTCGACTTCACCCTGATGCCGTCCGGCGAAACCACGACGGTCACCTGGGCGATGCGCGGCGGCCGGCCGTTCGTCGCCAAGCTGATGGGCCTGTTCATGAATTTCGACACGCTGATCGGCAAGGATTTCGAGACCGGGCTCGGCAATCTGAAGCGCGCGACCGAACCGTAAAACGACAATAATTTCAATGATATCCAGGTGAGGTGAGGAGCCCTGCGCCGGCGCTGGCATCGGCAATCTTCGATGTCCTCGGGATCAAATTAGCCGTCCGAGAGTTAACGGCATGGCGGCGAGGACGGCGTGTGAGAGGAACGACAATGAAGAAAGCGATGATCATCCTGGCGTTGGCGACGGCACTCGGTGCCTGCTCGCAGACGGAAAAGGGTGCCGCAGTCGGCGGCCTGGGCGGCGCGGCCGTAGGTGCCGCCGTGGCAAATGACCCGGTGGAAGGCGCTGTGGTCGGTGGTGCCGTCGGCGCCGTCGCGGGCGCGCTGATCGGTCGTGCCAGCGAACCGGACCGCTGCCGCTACCGCGAT
This sequence comes from Mesorhizobium sp. M4B.F.Ca.ET.214.01.1.1, assembly GCF_004791545.1. Classification (NCBI taxonomy): domain Bacteria; kingdom Pseudomonadati; phylum Pseudomonadota; class Alphaproteobacteria; order Hyphomicrobiales; family Phyllobacteriaceae; genus Mesorhizobium; species Mesorhizobium sp. M4B.F.Ca.ET.214.01.1.1. Next base: position 303,748 of record NZ_SRUX01000008.1, on the reverse strand, counting down.
CGCTACGGGCGCGTCTACATCGCCCGTTGCCCGCAAGGCTACTGATCCCTCCCGGGACGCCTGAAACAAGAACGGCGGGCAAAGCCCGCCGTTTTCGTTAACCGATTCGGGCCGGATTACTCGGCCGTGGCGGCTTCCGCTTCGGCCGGCGCGGCGGCGGCCGCGGCAACAGCGGCGGCGGCATCTTCCTGCGCCTTCTTCAGCAGGGCGGCGCGCTCCTGCGCCTTCTTGCCCGGCTCGGCCTTCTGCGGGTTCGAGCGGGCCGGACGCTTGGCAAGGCCGGCCTCGTCGAGGAAGCGCAGAACGCGGTCGGTCGGCTGGGCGCCGTGCGAGAGCCAGTGCTTGACGCGCTCGGCGTCAACCTTGACGCGCTCGCCGTCCTTCGGCAGCAGCGGGTTCCACGAGCCGAGCGACTCGATGAAACGGCCGTCGCGCGGCGAACGCGCGTCGGCGACGACGACGTGGTAGTAAGGACGCTTCTTCGAGCCCGCGCGGGCCAGTCTGATCTTCAGTGCCATTGTTTTCTCCTAAAAAGCTCTGATTTCGTTTGATGGTCTGGGTTGGGTTTCAACCGGTTTTCGTCACGCCGTTAGATGCGGCGATCTGTTCGTGATGACGGATCACTTCGCGGACGACGAAGTTGAGGAATTTTTCCGCGAAATCGGGATCGAGATGCGCATCCTTCGCCAGTTGGCGAAGGCGGGCGATCTGCTGCTGCTCGCGCGCCGGATCGGCCGGCGGCAGGCCATGCTCGGCCTTCAGCACGCCCACCGCCTTGGTGCAGCGGAAGCGCTCGGCCAGCATGTGGATGAGGGCCGCGTCGATATTGTCGATCGATGCGCGGTAGCCGGCCAGGATGTTGCGAGCGTCGGCCATGTCCTTGTCTTCGTTCATGGTGCCCTCACTTCTTCTTGCCAAGGCCCGGCAGGCCGCCGCCACCGAGGCCCGGAAGGCCAGGCAGCTTCATGCCGCCGGGAAGACCAGGCAGGCCGCCGCCGGGAAGACCGCCGGGCAAGCCGCCCGGCAGGCCCTTGCCGAGACCGGCCGCCTGCGCCTGCTTCTGCAAGGCTTCGAGCTGCTTGGGATCCATCTTGGAGAGGTCCGGCATACCGCCGCCCATTAGGCCTCCGGGGCCGCCCGGCATCATGCCGCCAAGGCCCATTTTCGAGGCGAGGCCGCCCATCATGCCGCGCATCAGGCCACCGCCTTTGCCCTTGCCGCCCATCGCCTTCATCATGTCGGCCATGCCGCGATGCATCTTCAACAGCTTGTTGATCTCGGCCGCGTCGGTGCCGGAGCCGGCGGCGATGCGCTTCTTGCGCGAGTGCTTGAGGATGTCTGGATTGGCGCGCTCGGCCTTGGTCATCGAGGAGATGATGGCGAGCTGCCGGCCGAACATCCTGTCGTCGAGGCCGGCCGCGGCCATCTGGTCCTTCATCTTGCCCATGCCGGGCATCATGCCCATGATGCCGCCCATGCCGCCCATTTTCGACATCTGCTGAAGCTGCTGGGCCAGGTCGTTGAGGTCGAACTTGCCCGACTGCATCTTCCTGGCCATCGCCGCCGCCTGCTCGGCGTCGATGTTCTCGGCGGCCTTCTCGACCAGGCTGACGATGTCGCCCATGCCGAGGATGCGGTCGGCGATGCGCTTGGGGTGGAATTCCTCCAACCCATCCATCTTTTCGCCGGTGCCGATCAGCTTGATCGGCTTGCCGGTGACGGCGCGCATCGAGAGCGCCGCGCCGCCGCGGCCGTCGCCGTCCATGCGGGTCAGCACCAGGCCGGTGATGCCGACGCGCTCGTCGAAGCTTTTCGCCAGGTTGACGGCGTCCTGACCGGTCAGCGAATCGGCGACCAGCAGGATCTCGTGCGGCGACGACACCTTCTTGATGTCGGCCATCTCGACCATCAGCGGCTCGTCGATATGGGTGCGGCCGGCGGTATCGAGGATGACGACGTCGTGGCCGCCGAGCTTGGCGGCCTGCACGGCGCGCCTGGCGATGTCGACCGGGCTCTGGCCGGCGATGATCGGCAGCGTGGCGACCTTGGTCTGCTCGCCGAGCTGGCGCAACTGCTCCTGCGCGGCGGGGCGCCGCGTGTCGAGCGAGGCCATCAGGACCTTCTTGTTCTGGCGCTCCGTCAGGCGCTTGGCGATCTTGGCCGAGGTCGTCGTCTTGCCGGAGCCCTGCAGGCCGACCATCATGACGACGACGGGCGCCGGCGCGTTGAGATCGACGGCGACGCCTTCGGCGCCCAGCATCTCGACCAACTCGTCATGGACGATCTTGACGACCATCTGGCCGGGCTTGATCGACTTCAGCACTGCGGCGCCGACGGCCTTCTCACGCACCCTGTCGGTGAAGGAACGCACCACTTCCAGCGCCACGTCGGCCTCGAGCAACGCGCGGCGCACCTCGCGCAACGCCGCCGAGACATCCGCTTCGGACAGCGCGCCGCGGCCCGTCAGGCCATTCAGGATGGAGCCAAGACGCTCCTGAAGGGATTCAAACATCTGCGGTCCTTGATCTCGGTGGGTTCGACCGAGAGGTAGTGCGTTCGCGCCGGGTCGCCAAGCAAAGCCCAAAGCCAAAAAGCACCCGGGGGCGCATTGCGCTGCCGGGTGTTGGCCTCCAGGATCTCTTTACAGCTCCTGCCTCAAAGAGGCTTCAGCGTCCTGGTCGGCTTCGCGAGGGAAACTCGTCGCGGAATTCGTGCAGGTCTAGACAGGAAATCGCCCGCTGAGTCAAGGCTGAGGCCGGTTCAACGGCCAAAACGTCGCGCCCGGCCCGTGCTCAGGGCAGGCTTTCGCCGTCGAGAATGCGCGTGTAGAGGTCGACATAGCCCTTTGCTGTCCTCGACATGGGAAACCGGTCGGCGGCGGACTCGCGGCACCGTTGGGGTGAAAGCGCGGCGATATTGGCGAAAGCCTGCGCGAACTCGGCATCCGTGTCGAAAAGGCGCCCGGTGTCGGCGTCGACGATCTCCGGCAGGGCGCCGCGCGATGTCGTCAGCACCGGCGTTCCGCACAGCATCGCCTCGACAGGCGCCATGCCGAACGGCTCTTCCCAGGCGATCGGATTGAGGAAGGCTTTTGCCTCGCCTAGCAGGCGCAGTTTTTCGTCGCCGCCGACGATGCCGTGAAAGCGATAGCGGCCGCCAAGGCTCTTGAAGAAGACGCCCTGGCGCCGCACCTGGCTGCGCGTCAGCAGGCGCCAGCGCGAGCCGCCGGCAATGTCGAGCGCGAAATCGAATGCCTTGGCAAGGTCGACGGCGCGGTTGAGGTTCTTGCCGGCGCGGGCGATGCCGGCGAGGAACAGCAGGCGGTCGCTCTTTGTCGCCGCGAGCCGGTACTCGTCGACCGGAAAGCCGTTATGGACGAAGGTCTCGCGGCCATGGTTGCGGGCGTGGCTGGCGCTGACGAAGCTCCAGTTCGGGTGCAACCTCGGGGACTGGGGCGAAAAACCGTGCTCGGTGTTGAGGGTCGCAAAGGGCACCTCGATATACCGGCCGTTGAAATGGACGATGTCGGTATCCTGGGGGATGGCAGCGCGGCACTCGGCCCGCGACGCCGCCGGCCGCACCTCGCAAAGGGGATGGCTGGAGCCGGGCGCGGCGATGAGGACCACCCTGTGCCCGAGCCGCGCCAGTTCCGTCGCCAGCCAGTCGACCTGGCGTTCCGTGCCACCATAGCCTTTGCAGGGGATCGCCCCTTCCACCACCAGCGTGACGCGCATCAGGCCGGCCTGACCCTTAGCGGCGAGCGCGGGTGCAGCAGAAGCACTGCCGTCAGCAGGCTGCTGACGATGCCGATCGCCGCGATGAGGACCGCATCGAACCCCGTCCAACCAGGACCCTCCAGCGGCCTGGCGTTGAACAGGGCGAAGGAATTGTAGCTTTCCTGATGCGAGATCAGCAGGAAGCCGGTCAGATTGTTGCCGAGATGGGCGCCGAATGCCACGCCCAGATTGCCGGTGGCGTAGACCAGAAGCGTCAGCACCAGCGCGAAGCTGGCGATCGAGACCAGCACGCAGGCATTGATGGCGAGCGTCGAGCTCGCGCTCCAGTGCAGCGCGCTGAACAGCAGCAGCGGCAGCCCTGCCCAGATCAGCGGGTTGTTGAACCGGTTGGCGAGGCCGCGCAGGAGATAGCCGCGAAACAGCGCCTCCTCGGACGAGGTCTGCAGCAAGGCGAGCAGCACGATCGGGACCAGGAAAAGCAGCCATGTCGACAGGCCGATGGCGCCGCGCGCGATCTCGGGCTGCAGCCAGTAAAGCAGGATTTCGGAGAGTAGCGAGGTGATCAACACCGCGATCAGGCCCTTGAGGAAGCCCGGCCAGGAAACGCGGCGGCTGTCCCCGACCAGCGCCGCGAGGGGCTCGCGATGCACGAAGCGCATGGCAAACCAGAGGCCGATCCAGATGCCGGCGAAGGAGACCAGGGCGGTGAGGATGCCCTCGGGCGAGGCCAGGAAGTCCTGGACCGGGCCACCGGCTGCCGTGCCGCCGGTCGAAGCCCGCCAGACGACAAAGGCATAGGTGCCGCCGAGCAGCACCGCCAGGGTCGTCGCCATCCAGAACAGCACGACGATGGCGGTTCCAAACAGGAGGCGGAGCGGGGTTGTCCTGGCGTTCGGCGAGCGCCGGTAGCGCTCGAACGCGGCTTTGTCGATGATCACGCGGTTTCCCTCAGCCGAACGCAAGCGCCGAACGCGTCCGGGTCCGCCTGATCTAGGGGATCGGCGCTTTGCGCGCAATCATCCTCGCCACGGCTTGGGCTCGTGGTTTCGCATCTGTGAAGAGGGGCAAGCGGCCGCCGGCAGGCGGCCGCTTGCTGTCGGCATTTGTCAGCGCATGACGTAGACGATGCGCCGCGTGCCGGGATCGACCAGCGCCGGCTGGTTGTTCACATAGACATAGCGGTAGTCGTAATCGGGGATTTCGCGCAGCTCGACGCTGTCGGGCAGGGTCGCGCCGGTCACCACCTCGCCATCGAGATAGACGGGATCGAGCCGGTGCGTGCTGACATAGGTGCCGACTTCGGCCGGCGGCCGCGCGATCGGATCGAGTGGCTCGTCGCCCGACACGATGGCGCCGGTATAGCTGTCCGAGTAGAGTTCGTCGGTCGGCGCCTCGACGACGGCAATGCCGGCATCCGCCGGGCGCCGTGTCAGCACGACCGCGTTGCCGCCGAAATCGGCCGTCACATAGTCGGAATAGACCCAGCCCTGGCCGTTGGCCTCGGCGATGGTGCACCATTTGCTGTTGGCGATACAGCCCTGGAGCGTCGCCGACTGGCCGGCGGCCAGCACGCCGATGACCGGATATTGCGGGCCGGGACCGGCGCGCACATTAAGGTCTGTGACGGCCGAAACCGCGGTTTCGGCCAGGGCCGCACCCGACATGGCGACGAGCGCTCCAGCGATGGCGGGAAACAGTAAGGTTTTCATGGATTTCACTCCGTTTTCATGCTCCCTCGCGGACGAAAACGAAGCCGAGCCTTATGCGTTCCGGCTAAAATGCTTCTGCCGGCTCACGAATTGTTCCGTTTTCTTGCGGCAGGCCGGCCAGCAGTGCATGGACGAAGCCGAGCTTGTGCGCCGTCACGCCCGAGATGACGAAGGGGTAGAGGTCGGGCAGGCCCATGCAGCGGTTGATCGAGTTGGATGCTTCCGACAGCACCAGCCAGCGGTCAAGGATCCTTTCGAAAGGCTCGGGTTCGTTCCTTGGCTCGGCGGGCGCCGCCAGCAGCTCGCCGCCGGTGTCGCCGCGCGGCAGGGCGTCGGCATCGACCGTCTCCAGCCGGCCGAGCGGAAAGTTCAGCGCATGCACCATCTCCAGCGTGTCGGTGATGTGCAGATAGTGCGCGAAGGTCTCGGCCCAATCCTCCCATGGATGTGACGTTGCATAGGCCGAGATGTGAGCCTGCTGCCAGTCAGGCGCCGCGCCATTGGCATAGTAGGCCGTCAGCGCCTGTTCGTAGCCGGCGCGCTCGTCGCCGAACAGGGCGCGGAAAGCGGCAAGCCTTTGCGGGTCGTCACGGATCAGCCGGTCCCAATAATAATGGCCGAGCTCGTGGCGGAAATGGCCGAGCAGCGTGCGATAGTTCTCGCCCATCGCGACACGCCGGCGCTCGCGTTCGGCCGAGTCAGCCTCGGCGACGTTGAGCGTGATCAGGCCATTGTCGTGGCCGGTGAGGATGCGCTCGCCGCCAGGGCCGCCGCCGATCGGATCGGCAAGGAAATCGAAGGCAAGGCCGGCCTCGTCGCCGGGGCCCTGCTTGGGCGCGACCGGCAGGCCGAAGGCGAGCAGCGAATAGATGGCGCGTTTCTTGGCAGCCTCGACGCGGATCCAGCGCCGGCGGTTGCCGTCGACGGACAGATTAGGAATGAGCTGGTTCAACGAGCAGGCGCGGCAAAAGGCCTGGCCTGGCTCCGTCCGCCAGTTGCAGGCGCATTCGTCGGCATTGGTGCAGTGGTAGGCGCCATCAACGTCCGACAGCGTGAAACGCGACAGCTGCGGATCGTAAAGCACGAGGCTGGCGCAGTTCAGGCACTGGGCGTTCTCGAAATAGAGGCGGTGGCCGCAATGCGGGCAGTCGAACAGCTTCATTTTGCACTCAAACCCATCAGCGCCAGCATATAGGGCGGGATCGCGCGCCACCCAAACGCCCGGTCGCGACCAGGCGTTCCAGCGCTATTTGGCCGCAAGCACGGCCGCCACCTGCCGCGCCACGCTCTCGCCCGACAGCCGGGCGCCGCCGCAGGTCTGGATCAGCGGTCCCGCCAGATGCTCGCCGGCGAAGAAGATCTTGTCCGCCACCGGCTGCATCAGCGTGGCGCGCGCCTCCGACCGGCCGGGCCGCGCCGCGGCATAGGCGCCGCGCACGTAGCGCTCGCCGCCCCAGTTGGTCATCATGGCGCGCCCGACATGCTTGCGGGTGTCGGCGCCGAAAATGTCGCACAGCCGGTCGACGACGAAGTCGATGCCCGCCGCCTCGCCGGCCGCCGACATCTCCCAGGCGAAGTCGCCGCCGACGAAGCCGACCATCAGGTCGAGGTCGAAGGGAAAACAGAGGAAATAGATGTCGTGCCTGGCCAGCCGCTCGATCAGCAGATCGTCGAAGGGCTGCAGGCCGAGCCTGGTTGCACTTACCTCGACCGGCAGTTTGGTCAGCATGCCCATCGGCAGATCGAAGAAGGCGGAAAAATGCGCGTCGGGAAGGGCCGGCGAGAAGGCGATCTCCTCGAAGGCGAGCACGGCCGGCGAGGCGGTGACGATGACCGCCTTGGCGCGAACGGTGCCGCGATCGGTGACGCAGGCGACATCCGGTCCGTTCCAGAAGATCCGGCGCACCGGGGTCGATAGCTCGACCGGCACGTCGGCGCCGAAACGCGCGACCAGCGCGCCGAACCCTTCCTTGCTGAAATAATTCGGGTCGAGGTCGGCGGCGGCCTGGAAATCGCGGATCGAGATCTCGTCCTCGTCGGCGCCGAAATCCATCGGACCGGCAAAGGTGGCTGCGGCGCGCGGCGCCTGGCCCTTGGCGAGCAGCGCCGAAAGCCGGTCGTCGTCGCCTTCCTCGACCTTATGCGTGGCGAGCAGCTCGAACAGCCGCGCGTCGGCGGCCTTCATCTCGGCCTCTTCCGCCTCGCTCGCCTTGCGCTGGCGGTAGTAGAGATGGTCGACGTTCATATCGTGATGGTGCAGCGTCCAGCCGGCGGCCTGCGCCTCGGGAAAATAGGGATTGCGGTCCGCGGCATGCAGCCAGGCGCAGCCAATGTCGAAGGGGACGCCGAAATGCCGGTCGCTGGTCCAGGCGCGGCCGCCGATGCGGTCCATCGCTTCCAATAGCTTGAAGGAGACGCCAGCGGCGCGCAGGGTTTTCGCGGCTGAGAGCCCAGCCGAGCCGGCGCCGATGATCACAACATCAACATCATCCATATGTATCGAGCCCCTCCGCCACAATAAATACTTGATCGTAGGCAAATTCCGCTTCATTCGCCTGCATCGAGCAACCAGTGCAGCCGCGGGGGCGGTGACAACCGGGCGTTTCACTGGCAAATTCGCAACCGGGACGTGATTCAGGCAATCAGGAGAGAACGAGATGGCATTTCTTGCCAAGGGAAAGATTTTTGCGGCCGCGGTGATGGCGGTGCTTGCGCTGGCGACGGGCGCGCAGGCAGCCGGCAGTTGCGGCAAGAACAGCGCCGGCTTCGAGGCCTGGAAGCAGGACTTTGCCGCACAGGCCCAGGCCGAAGGTGTCGGCTCGAGGGGTCTGTCTGCTCTGGCAGGCGCGACCTACGCGACAAGGACCATCTCCGCCGACCGCGCCATCCACAAAGCGTTCAGCGGCTCGGTGGAAGATTTCATGAAGCGCCGCGGCGGGGCCGCGATCATTTCAAAGGGCCGTTCGCTGAAGAAGTCGAACGCGGCGCTGTTCGACAAGATCGAATCGACCTACGGCGTGCCGCCCGGCGTGCTGCTCGCCATCTGGGGCATGGAGACCGGCTTCGGCGCCTCCATGGGCAACCAGAACACGGTGTCCGCCATTTTGACGCTTACCTATGACTGCCGCCGCCCGGACTATTTCTACCCGCATGCCATTGCGGCGCTGAAGCTGGTCGATCGCGGAACGTTGACCTCCGCTTCCGTGGGCGCCATGCATGGCGAAATCGGCCACACGCAGTTCCTGCCCGGAAACGTCCTGAAGTACGGGGTCGGCAACGGCAACCTGCGCGACAGGAATACCGCGCTCGCTTCCACCGCCAACTACCTCAAGGGCCATGGCTGGCGGGCCGGCGCGAGCTATCAGGCGAATATGGGCGCCATTGCCGGCTGGAACTCGGCCAGCGTCTACCAGCAGGCCATTGCCCGCATCGCGGAAGCGATCGACGGCAATTGATGCCATCTCCACTCGACAGAAAAGCCCGGCCATGTGCCGGGCTTTTTGTTTATGGAGCAGGTGAAGCCCAGTCGCTCGGAACGACCAGGTTCGCTCTCAGTAATGCGCGTAGCCGCTCAACGGGCATTTCTGGGAAATCGGAACCTGGAAGCTGCCGTCAATGCCGCTGCAGTTGCGGAATTTGGACGATCGCGGCGCCGTAGCCGCCTTTGAGCTGGCTTTAGTGTCCATTTTGGTCGGCTCGTCGGAATGCGCATAGCCGCTCACCGGGCATTTCCGGGAAAGGGGAACCTGGAAGGGGCCGTCAAATCCGCTACAGGTACGGAACTTGGACGACCGCGGCGCCGTAGCCGCCTTTGACCTGCCCTTGGTGTCCATTTTGGTCGGTTCGTCGGAATGCGCATAGCCGCTCACCGGACATTTCCGGGAAACGGGAACCTGGAAGGGGCCGTCAAATCCGCTGCAGGTGCGGAACTTGGACGTCGGTGCCGCCAGGGCTTGCGAGGACTGGCATCCGCCGAAGATGACTGCCGCTGAAAGCAAGAGAAAAATACCGTTCTTCATCGTCGAAGTCCCTCCATAGCTAGGATCAGGCTCAAAGCCCAATCACTCGGTCTCAATAATGCGCGTAGCCGCTCAATGGGCATTTCTGGGAATCGGGAACCTGGAAGAGGCGGAGGAGCCGCCCTTGGCCTGCCCTCGATCGCCAGCGAGAGTCCGGCAACTTACGATTAGCCGCCGCCCAAGGGGCATTTCCGGGAAGCGGGAACCTCGAAGGTGCCGGTGAAAACATTTGAGCAGGTATGGAATCTGGCGTTCCGCGGCGCTGAGGTGGCCACGCTTGACCTGGCCTTAATCTCCCTTTCGGACGGCTGCTCGAAATGCCCGTAGCCGCCCGGCGGGCATTTGCGGGAGGCGGGAACCTGGAAGATGCCGTCTCTCCCGGTGCAATTGCGGAAGTTGGACGTCCGCGGCGCCGGGGTTTTCGTAACCGCAGCCGGCTTTGGCTTGCCCTTGAGGACCATCCAGATTTCGGTCGGCTGGTCGAGCTGCAGGTTGTTGACATCGGAATAGGTGATGCGGCCGCTGCGCACGCCGGCGGCAAGGCGTTCGCAGAACAGGGCCGGCATGCGCTCCAGCGACACACCCATGAAACCGGCGATATCGTGCTTGAGCGTGATGTTCCATGCGCGGGCTTCGGCGATGCAGCCGTCCAGATCCGGCTTGGCCTCACGCTTCGCGGCCTGTGACGTCTGGCACGCCGCGAAAGCGATAGCCGTCGCAAGCAGAACAGAAATAGCTTTTTTCACTGTCAAAACCCCGCCGATCCCGCGGCGGAACTTAGATGAAGCTGCCGAAAGGTCAAACGGGAACTTAGTCCGGTCGCTCTTATTTCCCTTATATTAGGAGATGGAAATAAAAACCCGGCGTGTCCACCGGGTTTCTTGGTCGTTTCTGCCTTCGCGGGGACCGGCACAGCGTCCCGCAGCAACTATGTCAGCCCTTGCGCGTGCGCGCTGCGAGCGTCCTCAGCCGGAGCGCATTGAGGCGGATGAAGCCGGCGGCGTCCTTCTGGTCGTAGGCGCCGCGGTCGTCCTCGAAGGTGACCAGCGCGTCGGAATAGAGCGTCTTCTTCGACTTGCGGCCGGTGACCATCACATTGCCCTTGTAGAGCTTCAGCCGCACAGTGCCTTCGACATCCTCCTGGCTCTTGTCGATCATCGCCTGCAGCATCAGCCGCTCGGGCGAGAACCAGAAGCCGTTGTAGATCAGCTCGGCATAGCGCGGCATGAACTCGTCCTTGAGGTGGGCGGCACCGCGGTCGAGCGTGATCGATTCGATGGCGCGGTGGGCGGCGATCAGGATGGTGCCGCCGGGCGTTTCGTAGACGCCGCGCGATTTCATGCCGACGAAGCGGTTCTCGACGAGGTCGAGCCGGCCGATGCCGTTGTCGCGGCCGAGGTCGTTGAGCGCGGCCAGCATCGTCGCCGGCGACAGCTTCTTGCCGTTCAGCGCAATCGGGTCGCCCTTGAGGAACTCGATCTCGATCTCGGTGACCTTGTCCGGCGCGTCCATCGGCGAGACGGTGCGCTGGTGGACGAATTCCGGCGGTTCCGTCCACGGATCCTCCAGCACCTTGCCCTCCGAGGAGGAGTGCAGCAGGTTGGCGTCGACCGAGAACGGCGCATCGCCGCGCTTGTCCTTCGGCACGGGAATCTGGTGCTGTTCGGCGAAGTTCAGCAGGTCGGTGCGCGACTTGAAGGACCAGTCGCGCCACGGCGCGATGACCTTGATGTCGGGGTTAAGCGCGTAAGCCGACAGCTCGAAACGGACCTGGTCGTTGCCCTTGCCGGTAGCGCCGTGAGCAATCGCGTCGGCGCCGGTTTCCTTTGCGATCTCGACGAGGTGCTTGGAGATCAGCGGCCGGGCGATCGAGGTGCCGAGCAGGTAGGTGCCTTCATAGACGGCATTGGCGCGGAACATCGGGAAGACGAAGTCGGCGACGAATTCCTCGCGCACGTCGACGATGCGGATGTCCTTGATGCCCATCAGCTCGGCCTTGCGGCGGGCCGGCTCCAGCTCGCCGCCCTGGCCTAGGTCGGCGGTGAAGGTGACGACTTCGGCGCCGAGCTCGGTCTGCAGCCATTTCAGGATGATGGAGGTGTCGAGGCCGCCGGAATAGGCGAGCACGACTTTCTTCACGCTTTTGGTCTTGGACATTTTTGGCGGTTCCGCGGGAAAGGTTTCGCGGGCGAGGTATCACGGCGTTTCCGGGCTGCGCAAGAGACGAACCGGCCTTTGATGCCAGCAAGGGCTGGACCAGACGCCGCGCCGGTCAGCCGCTGGCGAAGCTGAAATGGCTGCGTTATAGGCTCCGCGATCCTTCTCTAGGGCGCGCGCGACCGATGTCCTTGCTTCCCGACGCAACGACGCTGATCCAGTTCGCCATCGCCACGGTGATCCTGGCGATGACGCCGGGGCCCGACATGACGCTGTTCGTGTCAAGGACGCTGAGCCAGGGCCGCACCACCGGTTTTGCCTCGATGGCAGGGGCGCTCTGCGGCACGCTGATCCACACCACACTGGTGGCGGTCGGGGTCTCGGCGCTGATCGTCGCCTCGCCGATGGCCTTTTTCGTCCTGAAAATCTTCGGCGCCGGCTATCTGGTCTTTCTGGCGTGGCAAGCGGTCAGCAAGGGCTCGGCCTTCTCGCCGGAGAAGAAGGCCGGCCCGCGTATCTCGCTGTTCCGCAGCTGGGCGGCCGGGCTCGGCGTCAATTTGCTCAACCCGAAGATCATCATGTTCTTCATGACGTTTTTGCCGCAGTTCGTCTCCGCGCACGACCCGAACGCGCCCGGAAAGCTGTTCTTCCTCGGCGTCATGTTCATCGTGCTGTCGACGCCGGTGGTGGTGCCGATGGTGCTGGCGGCGGAAAGATTTTCGGCGGCGATGAGGGCGAGCCCCCGCGTGATGCGGGTGGTCGACTATCTGTTCGGCGGCGTGTTCTCGGCCTTCGCGCTCAAGATCCTGACGGCCCAGGCGAAATAGGCTGGGTCTCGCGCCAGCTGCCGGCCCAGCGACCGGCGGCGAGCCAGTAGAAGATGCCACCGACCATGCCGGAGCCGATCACCGCCAGGATGGCGCTGGTATCGGTGATGACGAAGTCGGGATCGCCGCTCTGGCGGACGAAACCGAGGAAGGCCGCGGCGACGCCGCCGCCGGCGATCGCATAGAACAGCCAGTCGCGCCCTCCGAGGATCTCGGCGGCGACGATGACGACCGCCGCCGGCATGAAGGCGAAATAGGCGACGAACAACGCCACGAAGGGGATCGAGAAATAGAGCGAGGCGGTCGCCGTCGGGTGGGCCTGGTCGGGCGTATAGCCGAGCGAGCCCAGGAACAGGATGTTGAGGAAGGCGCTGGCCGCCAACGAGGCGGCGATGTAGCCGACCAGGATGACAGCGAAGCGGATGAGGTAGGCGACGAAGCGGCTCACGCCTCGCCGTGCCCCGCGATCATCATCGCTTCCAGCGCCAGCCGGTCGACCTTGCGCATGCGCTCCGACTCCGACTTCAACTGGCCGCAGGCGGCGAGGATGTCGCGGCCGCGCGGGGTGCGGATCGGCGAGGCGTAGCCGGCATTGTTGATGTAGTCGGCGAATTTCTCGATCGTCTCCCAGTCCGAGCACTGGTAGTTGGTGCCCGGCCACGGGTTGAACGGGATCAGGTTGATCTTGGCCGGGATGCCCTTCAAGAGCTTGACCAGCGCCTTGGCGTCGTCGAGCGAATCGTTGACGTCCTTCAGCATCACATATTCGAAGGTGATGCGCCTGGCGTTGGAGAGGCCGGGATAGGCGCGGCAGGCGGCGATCAGCTCCTTCAGTGGGAACTTCTTGTTGATCGGTACCAAAAGGTCGCGCAGGTCGTCGTTTGTGGCATGCAGCGAGATCGCCAGCATGACGCCGATCTCCTCGCCGGTGCGGAAGATTTCCGGCACCACGCCGGAGGTCGACAGCGTGATGCGGCGCTTCGAAAGTGACAGGCCGTCGCCGTCGGAGGCGATCAGCAGCGCCTTCTTCACCGCCTCGAAATTGTAGAGCGGCTCGCCCATGCCCATCATGACGATGTTGGACACTTTTCTGCCCTCGGCCGGCACGATGGCGCCGTCGGGCGTGTCGCGGTCGGGGAAGTCGCCGAGGCGGTCGCGGGCGGTGAGCAGCTGCGCCAGGATCTCTTCCGTAGTCAGGTTTCGCACCAGCTTCTGCGTGCCGGTGTGGCAGAACGAGCAGGTCAGCGTGCAGCCGACCTGCGAGGAGATGCAGAGCGTGCCGCGGCCTTCCTCGGGGATATAGACGGTCTCGATCTCGACCGGGCGGCCGGCGCCGCGCGGCGGAAAGCGGAACAGCCATTTGCGGGTGCCGTCGGCGGAGATCTGCTCCTCGACGATCTCGGGCCGCGCGACGGTGAAATGCCTGTCGAGTTCGGCGCGCAGATCCTTGGAGATGTTGAACATGCCGGAAAAGTCGGAGACGCCGCGCACATACATCCAGTGCCAGAGCTGCTGGGCGCGCATTTTCGCCTGGCGCTCCGGCACGATGCCGGCCTCGACGAGGGCGGCGCCGAGCTCGGCCCGGGTGAGGCCGATCAGCGTCGGCTTTTCGGCCGGCGTGGCGCGAGCACGCAAGGCGTCGCGCGCGCCTTCGGCGGTAAGATCAAGTGAAAGGGTCATGGTTGCGCCAATATAAGCGGTTTGCGGCCGATTTCAGCATCGTGCCCGAAATGAAGCGCGGCGCATAGCACAGGTTCGGAGCGGAGTCATGCGGGGCGGGCGCGACCTTGCCAGTCGTGTCATCATTCGCTCGACCGCCCTGAGGCGGCGCCGCATCCCTCGCACTGCGCAAATCGATCACATATTCGTGTTGGCGTAACGACCCAAGGCGCCTTCGCGAACCCTGAAAGGGGCGACTGTGCCCCTGCAAAATGGGAGTATGCGGAATGCACTCGATCAAGCTTGTTGTCATCGCCGGCCTCCTCGGCCTTTCCGCGGCACAGGCATTTGCCGAAGACACGATGGGAACGATGACCATGATGAAGGCCGGCCAGGTGACGGCGATCTCGCCCGACGGCCATATGGGCACGATGATGCCGGACGCCAAGATGAGCGCCGAGATGATGAAGATGGCGAAACCGGTCAAGCACTGCATGATGATGATGACCGACGCCAAGGGCAAAGCCTACATGATCGACACGTCGACCAAGAAGGCCCAGGCCGAGTGTGAAAAAATGGCGATGTGAACATCGCCAAGCACGCGCGCCGACCTTCCCGCCGGCCGGTGCGCCGGCGGGTATTCCGATCACATCTCCTTGAACCCCGTTCCGATGCGGTGCCGGCATAGCGTCGGACTCGCCGCCCGGGTTGATCGGCTCCGTCATTATGCTAGGCCGGGCCTGTCACCACGAGGTTCGTCATGGCCGGCATATCCCGAAAAAACCGCTTGATGCGGCGTTCGCGCGCCATGTGGGTGTCGCGGCGCGTCTGGCAGCCGCGTCTCGTCTTCTGGGCCGGCGCCGTCTCGATCGGCCTGATCAGCGTCCTGTTCGCGCTGCTTGCCGACCGCGCGCAGGCTCTGTTCCATATCATGACCGGCAATGAGGGCGGCTGGCGCTTCTATCTGCCGCTCGTGGTGACGCCGCTCGGTTTCGTCCTTTGCGCCTGGCTGGCGCATTCCTTCTTCCCGGGGTCGCAAGGCAGCGGCATTCCGCAGGCGATCGCGGCGCGGCATCTGCGCGACGAGGACGATCGCAGCCGCATCCTGTCGCTCAGGCTGGTGGCGGGCAAGATCGCGCTCACCGTCGTCGGCCTCGCCTGCGGCGCCTCGATCGGCCGCGAGGGTCCGACGGTGCAGGTCGGCGCCTCGCTGATGCTGCAGGCGGCGCGCTGGGGCGGCATGGCGCAGGCGCGCGGGCTGATCCTGGCCGGCTCCGCCGCCGGCATCGCCGCCGCGTTCAACACGCCGCTTGCCGGCATCGTCTTTGCCATCGAGGAAATGGGCCGGGCCTATGAGGCGCGCACCAACGGGCTGGTGCTGACGGCGGTGATCCTGGCCGGCCTCGCCTCGCTCGGACTGCTCGGCAACTACACCTATTTCGGCGTCGCCAAGGACACGGTGGCGTTTGCCACCGACTGGCCGCTGGTGCTTGCCTGCGGCATCATCGGCGGCGGTGTCGGCGCGCTGTTCTCGCTGCTTGCGCTGAAGGTCATGCGCCGCATCCGGCGCTGGAACGCGCTGCAGCCGCTGCCGCGCGCGCTGGTGGTGGCGGCTGTCTGCGGGTTCGCCGTGGCGGTGATCGGCGTCGCGTCCGGCGGGCTGACCTTCGGCACCGGCTATGCGCAGGCGCGCGGGGCGATCGAAGGCACGCCGCTGCCGACCCTCTTCTTCGTCGAGAAGTTCGCCGCCGGCCTCTTGTCGATGGTGTCGGGCATTCCGGGCGGTCTCTTCGCACCGTCGCTGGCGGTGGGCGCGGGGCTGGGCAGCACGCTCGGCCTGGTCTTCGGCACGGCCACCGGCACGGCGGCGCTGCTCGGCATGGCCGGCTATTTCGCCGGCGTCGTGCAGGCGCCGATGACGGCCTTCGTCATCATCCTCGAAATGACCGGCAACCACGACAATGTCATCGCGCTGATGTGCGCAGCGATGCTGGGCTACGGCACGGCGAGGCTGATCTCCAACGAGCCGCTCTACCATGCGCTGTCGCGCGTCTTCATTGCCGAGGCGATCCGGCGGCGCAGAGGGGAGACGATGCCCGCGCCGGGCTGAGCTATCGTTCTTCCGCTTTCACTTGCGGGAGGCGGACCTCGCTGTTGCGCCAGAGCGTCAGGTCTCCCAGGCTTTCAATGTCGCCGCGCGCGTCGAGAGCTTCCAGTCGCCCGGCGATATCGTCCCTGGAAAACTGGACGCCCGCCTTGCGAAGCGCCTCTTCGGTTTTCGCGAGGACCATGGCCGTCTTCCGTCAACGGTCCATCACCATTTGCATGATGGCGCGGTCGATGTCGCTGTCCGCCGTCAAGGGGGCCTCAGCCTACTTGCACTTGGCGATCGAGGCCAGCGCGGCCGAAATGCCCTTCAGCGAGAACACATAGGAGGTGGGGTTGCCGCGACCGGACTTGGCCTGCACCTTCATGTCGGTGCCGGTCTTCATGGCGGCGATCAGCACCGGCTCTTCCGCCGCGTTCTCGACCCAGGCCGACTTGCCGCGGGTGAACATCGAGAAGGTCTTCTTGTCGATGGTGACGGTGGCCTTGGAGCCTTCCTGGAAATTGTAGCCGGCGATGAATTGCGGCTCGTAGGACACCTGCTGGCCCGGCCGCTGGCTGACGAAGAAGAACATGTCGCCATGGTCGAGCGTCGCCGGCTGCTTGTCGGTCGGCACGGTGAGCACGTAGCAGACCTTGCCGCCTGATGCCTGGTAGCTGTAGGTCCCCCAGGCATTGTGCTGGCCGATCTTGGTCGCCGACTGCGCCAGCGCGGGCGCCACCAGGGCCACCAGGACCAGGCTGGAAACTGTAGCAATCAATCCGCGCATCGTTTTTCCCGTATTCCAAATGGTGCGGCGGCAGGCCGTTGCGGCGTCCTGCCCGTCGCTTCATTTTGATTTAATCAGGGTTACCAAACGGTGAATTTTCCTCAAGAAAAGGACCCTCACCCCAGGAAACCGCCGCCATTCCCGCGCCGTCGCCACAAAGGGCGGCAGGCGGGACGTCCCTGCGCCGACTTGGAGGATACGAAAGCGGCAAGAGTTTGACTTTTCAAACAAGCGCTTGCGCCGGTTCGGGCTCAGTCCTTGTCGGCGATCGCGTCCCTGGCGGCCTGCCTGTGCGCGGGCGTGATGTGGGAGCTGACCGCGGTGATCGCGGCGGTCAGCACGGCGAGGTCGTCGGTGAAGCCGAGGCCGAAGATGACATCGGGGATGAAATCGATTGGCAGCACGAAATAGCCGAGCGCGGCGAGCAGGATGCCCTTGGCGCGCATCGGCGTGTCCTTGTCCAAGGCGCAGTAATAGGCAGCGACCACCTCTTCCATGAACGGGATCTGCCGGGCGGCCTTCTTGGCTGTGCGCCAGAATTTTTCGCGCACCTCACCTTCGCCGGCGAGCTTGTCGCCGAAGCCGAAGAAATCAAAACCGGGTTGCCGCGCCATCTTCTTCTCCTTGGCGCCGCGCGCTTGGTTCGGTGCACGGCCGCCGGGGGAAAATGTGGTGAAAGCGCCGCCCCATCACAAGAGTTCAGCCGCCAAAATAGCGGTTCATCTTCTTGGCCAACTCGATGTCGAGTGCGGTGACGCCGCCGGCATCATGCGTGTTCAGCGTGACGTCCACGGTCTTGTAGACGTTCGACCAGTCGGGGTGATGGTCCATCTTTTCAGCCGCGAGCGCGACGCGGGTCATGAAGGCGAAGGCCTCGGAAAAGTTCTTGAAACCGAAGCTGCGCCTGATCGAGGCGCCGTCCTCGGCCAGCGACCAGCCGCCGAGTTCCGCCAAAGCGGCAAGGACGGCATCCTTGCCCAGTTTTTCTCTCGTCATGTCTTTGTCCCGTGCTATTTCGGCTTTTGACCCTCACCATAATGCATGTCGTCCGCAAGTGCGTCGCAGTTTTGGGACATGACATGCACAAAAACGGCGCCGGATCGATGAGCGCAAAGCCGATAAATTCCATCCTGTTCGTCTGCCTCGGCAATATCTGCCGCTCGCCTATCGCCGAAGGCGTGTTGCGCGCCGTGCTGGCCGAGCGCGGGCTGGGCCGAACCATCATGCTCGATTCGGCCGCGACCAGCGGCTGGGAGGTCGGCTCCGCTCCCGATCCGCGTTCGATCTCGATCGCGGCGCATCATGGCATCGACATTTCCGGGCAAAGGGCGCGCAGGGTGGTGCCGGAGGATTTTTCCCGCTTCGACCTGATCCTCGGCATGGACCGGGCGAACGTCCGCGACCTCAAGGCGATCGCGCCCGCCGCCATGCGCGAGCGCATCCACCTGTTCCTGGAGTTTGCCGACGGCGCCGCGGGCGAGGTGCCGGACCCCTATTATGACGGGCCGGACGCGTTCGCCGAGGTCTATCGCATGATCCGCGAGGCGTCGGAGGCGCTGGCGAAGCGGCTGGCAGCGCGCGCGTCGGCGCCCGACAGCGGCCAGGCTTCCTCGACGATATAGGGGCCGCCGCCGACCGAATCGCGCGACGACATCAAAACGAAACGGCCGACGCGGAAGGGCAGCGCCGAGAAATTGCCGCGCGCCGAAAGATACTGCGCTACGTCGAGCGGACTTGAATTGCGCAGCCGCGCCAGCGTCACATGCGGCATGAACTTGCGCGGATCGGCCGGCAGCCCGAGCCGCTGGCAGATGCGGTCGATCTCGCCTTGCAGGGCGGTCAGGTCCGGCGAGACGGCGACGCCGGCCCATACGGCGTGCGGCTTCTTTTGGCCGAAGGCGCCGACACCGGAGAGCGTCAGCGAGAAGGACGGGCGGTGGACGCGGTCCAGCGCGTTGGCGATCTCGTCGGCGACATGGCCCTCGACATCGCCGATGAAGCGCAGCGTCAGATGGTAGTTTTCGACGTCGATCCAGCGGGCTCCGGGCAGGCCGCCCCGGAGCAGGGACAGCGAAAGAGCGGCGTCACGCGGAATTTCGAGGGCGGTGAAAAGACGCGGCATGGCAAGCCTCCTGTCCTCGAATCGAAACTCACGCCCCTAGCGAATCATCGATATCCAAGCGGGGCAAGCGGTTTATTGACCTCGCGGTTTCCCCAACGGCAACCGTGACTTTCCTGCCTCACGACGCGCCGCCACCCGCAGCAATCGACTTCTCCACCGTCGGTAGTATGCCTTCGACCATCCTGTCGACGCCCCTGGCGTTGGGGTGCAGCCTATCGCCAAGCTGCAGGCCGGGCACGCCGGCGACGCCGTCGAGGAAGAACGGATAGAGCGGAACGCCGTATTTCGCGGCGAGCTTCGGATAGATGGCGTCGAAGGCGTTCTGGTAGTCGGCGCCGAGATTGGGCGCGGCGCGCATGCCGGCCAGCAGCACGCCGATCTTGCGCGCCTTGAGCCTGGCCAGCATCTCGTCGAGGTTCTTCTCGGGGACGGCCGGCGCCACACCGCGCAGCATGTCGTTGGCGCCGAGCTCGAGGATCACCAGTTGGGTGCCGTCGGGCACCGACCAGTCGAGCCGCGCCAGGCCGCCGCTCGAGGTGTCGCCGGAGACGCCGGCATTGGCGACGCTGACATCGAGACCCTTGGCGCGAAGCGCTGCCTGCAGCCTATCGGTGAAACCCTCACCGGGCCCGAGGCTGAAACCCGCCATCAGGCTGTCGCCGAAACCGACGATCCTGAACGTCTCGGCGCTCGCCGATGAAACGGCGCTGCCGATCGCGGCGAAAAGAACGAGGGCTGCGGCCAGAGTGTATTTGAAAGCCATGCGGCAGGCCCCATATGAGCGGAAATGGTCTTCAGGCGAAGGCGGGTTCCTGGTTGAGCATCGGATTTCCCGCTCTCCACTTTGGCTCCGATGCTCTAGCCCTTCTCTACCGATATAGGACGCTTTCATTGTGACAGAAGCCGTCATCGTGCTGAAAGACGTATCGCTGACGCTGGGGGAAGGCGCGTCCTCCGTTCATGTGCTGAAGGGCGTCAGCCTCGATGTCGCGGCCGGCGAGGCGACCGGCATTGTCGGCCCTTCGGGTTCCGGCAAGTCGACGCTGCTGATGGTCCTCGCCGGACTGGAAAGGGTCGATTCCGGAACGGTCCGCATCGCCGGCGAGCTACTCAACGGTAAAAGCGAGGATCAGATCGCTTCGTTTCGGGGGCGAAACATCGGCATCGTGTTCCAGTCCTTCCACCTCATCCCCAATATGACGGCGCTGGAAAATGTTGCGGTGCCGCTCGAGCTCGCCGGCCATGCCGACCCGTTCGGCGTCGCGGCGCGCGAGCTGGCGGCGGTGGGGCTCAGCGATCGGGTCACCCATTATCCCGGCGAGCTCTCGGGCGGCGAGCAGCAGCGCGTGGCGATCGCCCGGGCGCTGGCGCCCTCGCCGCGCATCCTGATTGCCGACGAGCCGACCGGCAATCTCGACCAGGCGACGGGACGGCAGGTCGCCGACCTCCTGTTCGCCAAGGCGGCCGAGCGCGACATGACGCTGGTGCTGGTCACGCATGACCAATCACTCGCCGCGCGCTGCTCGCGCCAGGTGTCGATGCGCTCGGGCCGGATCGAGGACGCGCCGAAGCCGGTGAAGGTTTCGGCCTGATGGCGCTGTCGCGGACGTTGAAGCTCGCGGTCCGCTTCTCGCTGCGCGAGATGCGCGGCGGACTGTCCGGCTTCCTGATCTTCCTCGCCTGCATCGCGCTCGGCGTCGCCGCCATCGGCGGCGTCAATTCGGTGGCGCAGGCGATCAGCGCCGGCGTCGCCAACCAGGGCCAGACGCTGCTTGGCGGGGACCTGCGCTTCCAGCTCAACCAGCGCGACGCGACATCGGCCGAACGCGATTTCCTCGGCGGGCTGGGCGCGATCTCGCACAGCGCCAGCATGCGCTCGATGGCGCGATTGGAGGACGGCTCGGACCAGGCGCTGGTCGAAGCCAAGGCGGTGGATGACGCCTATCCGCTCTTCGGCGCGCTGGCGACCGAGCCGGCGCTGCCGCGCGCGTCGCTGTTCGGCGAGCGGTCCGGCGTCTTCGGCGCCGCGGCGCCCGAGCTTTTGTTCGACCGGCTGAACCTCATGCTCGGCGACCGGGTGAAACTCGGCGGCGCCACGTTCGAGCTGCGCGCGCGGCTGGTGAACGAGCCGGACGCGGTCTCCGACGGCTTCGGCTTCGCGCCGCGGCTGCTGGTCTCGACCGAAGGGCTCGCCGCGTCGGGCCTGATCCAGCCAGGCAGCCTGGTCGAGAACGCCTACAAGGTCCGGCTGCCCGCCGGCGCCAGCGAGGCCGATCTCAAGGCGATCCAGGATCGCGCGGCCAAGGATTTTCCGGAGGCCGGCTGGTCGATCCGCACGCGCAGCAACGCTGCACCGGCGCTGTCCTCCAACATCGAGCGCTTCTCGCAATTCCTGACGCTGGTCGGGCTGACGGCGCTGGTGGTCGGCGGCGTCGGCGTGGCCAACGCGGTGCGCGCCTATCTCGACGGCAAGCGCGGCGTCATCGCCACCTTCAAGAGCCTCGGCGCCTCCGGCGGTTTCGTCTTCACCATCTATCTGGTGCAGATCCTGCTGATTGCCGGCGTCGGCATCGTCGCCGGCCTGATCCTCGGCGCGGCGATGCCGTTCGCGGCGAGCGCCGCGCTGCAGTCGGTCATCCCGGTGCCGGCGGAAGGCGGTTTCTATCCAGGCGCGCTCGCCATGGCGGCGCTGTTCGGCCTGCTGGTGACGCTGGCCTTTGCGCTGCTGCCGCTCGGGCGCGCCCGCGACGTGCCGGCAACGGCGCTGTTTCGCGAGATGGGTTTTGAGAGCCGCGGCTTCCCGCGCCTGCCCTATGTCGCGGCGGCGGTCGTCATCGCGCTCTTCCTGGCGGCGCTCGCCATCCTGTTTTCCGGCGACCGCCGCATCGCCTCGATCTTCGTCGGCGCCACGATCGTCGCATTCGTGGTGCTGCGACTGGTCGGCGCGCTGGTGCAATGGGCGGCGCGGAAGAGCCCGCGTGTCCGCTCGGTCGCGCTCAGGCTGGCGCTGGGCAACATCCACCGGCCGGGCGCCCTGACGCCGTCGGTGGTGCTGTCGCTGGGGCTCGGGCTGACGCTTCTGGTGACGCTGGCGCTGATCGACGGCAATCTCAGGCGCCAGATCTCCGGCAGCCTGCCGGAACGGGCGCCGAACTTCTTCTTCGTCGATATCCAGAGCGGCGATGTCGACGCCTTCTCGGCGCTGATCGGCAAGGAGGCCCCCGGCGGAACGCTGGCCAAGGTGCCGATGCTGCGCGGACGGGTGATGGCGCTGAACGGCATCGATGTCGGCAAGGTGAGCGTGCCGCCGGAAGGCGCCTGGGTGCTGCGCGGCGACCGCGGCCTGACCTACGATGCCAAAATGCCCGCCAACGCGACGCTGACGCAAGGCGCGTGGTGGCCGCAGGACTATGCCGGCGAGCCGCTGGTGTCGTTTTCGGCCGAGGAGGGGCGGCAGATCGGGTTGAAGCTCGGCGACACCGTCACCGTCAATGTGCTGGGACGCAACGTGACCGCCAGGATCGCCAATTTCCGCCAGGTCGAATGGGAGACGATGGGCATCAATTTCGTCATGGTGTTCTCGCCCAACACCTTCGCCGGAGCCCCGCATGGCTGGCTGGCGACGCTGACCGACAAGAACGCGTCCACGGCGGACGACGCCCGTCTGCTCAACGCCGTCACCCGCGCTTTTCCGGCGGTGACGACGGTCCGGGTCAAGGATGCGCTCGACATCGTCAACCGGCTGGTGGGCCAGCTCGGCACCGCGATCCGCGCCGCCGCCGGCGTGGCGCTGATCGCATCGGTGCTGGTGCTCTCCGGCGCGCTCGCCGCCGGCAACCGGGCGCGCATCCATGATGCGGTGGTGCTGAAGACGCTGGGCGCGACGCGCAGGACGCTGATCACGGCGTTCTCGCTGGAATATGTGCTGATCGGCCTTGCCACGGCGGTCTTCGCGCTGGCGGCGGGCGGCGTCGCGGCCTGGTTCGTGGTCGCGCGCATCATGACGCTGCCATCGCATTTCATGCCGGAAGTGGCGATGGCGACGATGCTGTTTTCGCTGGCCGTCACGGTCGGCATCGGCCTTGCCGGAACCTGGCGGGTGCTCGGGCACAAGGCGGCGCCGGTGCTGCGCAATCTCTGATTTGCCGGGCTCGCGACACCCGCGCCGGGTTAAATCTTGGTAAGAATGCCCCCGAAAAAGGCCGTCGAAGCGGCTTTTTACCTTCTCACGAACCGTTACAGCCGGTTACGGACTTGTTCTTCAGGCGAAGAACCATCATATTCCGCGCAGGCATGCTGGAGCCCTGCCAGCGGCGCCTGGGCCAGAAAAGGCCGGACACCGGACGGGGCAGAAGCAACAGAGGAATTCCAATGGCTGATCCCATTCGCAACTACCAGACGCGCGCCGTGCCCGGCACCCGTGTCGATGCGGACATCGACCAGGGCCTGCGCGCCTACATGATCAAGGTCTACAATCTGATGGGGCTTGGCCTGCTCATCACCGGCCTTGCCGCTATCGGCACGATCATGCTGGCCACCACCACTGACCCGGCCTCGGCGGTCGCTACGCTGCCGAGCGGCGAGATGCTGACCTCCTTCGGCTATGCGATCTTCGGCTCGCCGCTGCGCTGGGTCGTCATCCTCGCCCCGCTGGCGCCGGTGCTGTTCCTGTCGGCCCGCATCCAGTCGATGAGCGTTTCGGCCGCGCAGACCACGTTCTGGGTCTATGCCGGCCTTGTCGGCCTGTCGCTGTCGTCGATCTTCCTGGTCTATACGAGCGCCAGCATCTCGCAGACCTTCTTCGCCACCGCGGCCGCCTTCGGCGCGCTGTCGCTCTACGGCTATACGACCAAGCGCGACCTGACAGCGTTCGGCTCGTTCCTGGTCATGGGCGTGTTCGGCCTGATCATCGCCATGGTGATCAACATCTTCCTGGCCTCGTCGGCGCTGTCCTTCGCCATCTCGGCGATCGGCGTGCTGATCTTTTCCGGCCTCACCGCCTACGACACGCAGAAGATCAAGGAGATGTATTTCGACGGCGACGCCAGCGATGTCGCCGGCCGCAAGGCGACTATGGGCGCCTTGAGGCTCTATCTCGACTTCATCAACCTGTTCATGTTCCTGCTGCAGTTCATGGGCGACCGCCGCTGAACGGCACTGGACTACTGAGTTCACGAGGGGCGGCCCAATGGCCGCCCTTTTCTTTTGCGCCTGCCTTTGCTGTTATGGAGGGCAGGTGAAAGATTTGCATAAATTATGAGCAGCATCACGATCAGAGCCGCCGGCGCCGCGGACCTCGACCGAATCACGGAAATCTACGCCGATGCGGTGACGCACGGCACCGCCAGCTACGAGCTGGAGCCGCCGAGCCGCGCCGAGATGGGCAGCCGATTCGACGGTCTGACGGCGGGCGGCTTCCCCTATCTGGTGGCGGAAAAGGATGGCGCGGTGCTCGGCTATGCCTATGCCGGTCCGTTCCGGCCACGCCCGGCCTATCGCTTCGTCGTCGAGGATTCCGTCTATGTCGCGCCCGAGGCGAAGGGCCAGGGTGTCGGGTGGCTGCTGATGCAAGGGCTGATCGACGCGGCCGAGGCGGCCGGCTTCCGCCAGATCATCGCCGTCATCGGCGACGGCCATGCCGACAGCGCGTCGGTGCGGCTGCACGAGAAGCTCGGCTTCCGCCATTCCGGGCGCCTGGAAGGGTCCGGCTACAAGCACGGACGCTGGCTGGACACGGTCTTCATGCAGCTGTCGCTGAATGGCGGGGCAGGACGTGCGCCGGATTCGGATTCGTGGCCGGAGCGGCGGTTCCGTGATGGACTAAGGGGGAACTGAGGAACTGGAGAATTGGAGAACAAAAGGAAGGCGGCGGTTACACCAGGCGCTGAGTGCCTTCTTCCCTAATTCTTCAATTCGTCAGTTCCCCAGTTCCTCAGTTCCTCTTCGACTCCCAGCTCAAGCCTCGATAACCTTCAGCTTTGGATCGAAGACGCCGAGCACGCGGCCGAGCTCCTGGCCGCGCTTCAGGATGCGGCCGCCGGCGGCGATGACGGAGAAGGCGCCCTGGCGGCGCGCCAGCTTCGGATCCTTGACGATCTGGAACAGCGGAACCTCGCTGGCGCGGCGGAAGACGGAGAAGACGGCGCGGTCGGAGAGATGGTCGATGGCGTAGTCGCGCCATTCATTGGCGGCGACCATGCGTCCGTAGAGCCTGAGGATCTGATCGAGTTCGCGCCGGTCGAAGCGCACCGGCTGGTCGAGGCGCTCGCGTCGGGCCTCATGCAGCGGGATCAATATTGCGGATGCGTCCCCATCCTCCGTCCCACTGCCACCGCGATCGGTCATGCCTAGATCCTTCGAATGAATCTTCGCCTTCAGAAGTTGGCCCGTTCGCCATGGAATTGCAAGAGCCGGCGAAGCATGCCAGCGCAGCGCTGTTTCCGTCACGTCCAGTCACGTTTGTGAACCTCCTGTTGGAATTGGTGATGCTCTGCCACATTTCTGCCATTTTCTAACCGCGCTCATGCCCCAATGTCCGACGAGTTTACCGGCGTTGCCTGAGACGGTTCGGTCCGGCACCGGCTCGTAAACCCCAAGCCCCCCGCCCACGGGTCTGCGTCGGATCGAACCAACCTCGGTTTTCCCTCGGAAAATCGGGTGCGACGATCCCAAAACCTAAATGACCGGCGTCAGAAGCAAGCTGACGCCGGTTTTTTACTGCTTGGCTTTCGTGATCCTTGGGTCTGCGCTGCGTCGCTTCGCTCCTAGTGATGAAGAAGCTGACGCTTGGCACACGACGCGAAGGACCAATTCCAACCATCCTCGGATATTCCTTCGACGAGGCCTTGCAGTCCAAAATCTTCGGGATCCGGTTCCATCATTTCAGCTATAAAGCGGGAAACGTCGGCCCCGGAGGATCTGCGGCCCATGCCCGAGGAGAATGACAACCGCTCGCCTGTTGCTCTTGAACAGCGCGGCATGAGCCCCGACCAGCGCATGTTCTCGCCTTCAGCTGCGCGAAATTTGGCACCGATCCTCGCGGTCCTAAAGCGTGTTCTTCCGACACATGGCGTGGTGCTGGAGATTGGCTGCGGGACCGGGGAGCACGCCGTGTGTTTTGCGGAAGCGATGCCCAACCTCACCTGGCAGCCAAGCGATCCTGATGCCGACGCACGCGCCAGCACCTCTAGCTGGATCAAATTTTCTGGGCTGAATAATGTGCTCGCGCCGCTTGAAATAGATGTGTGCTCGAGATTATGGGGCGTCGAGCAAACGGCGCCGTTTGACGCCATCGTGTCGATCAATATGGTTCATATCGCGCCGTGGGCGGCAAGTTTAGGATTGTTTGCAGGCGCTGGCCGTTTGCTCCGCACTGGTGGGCTTCTTGTTCTCTACGGGCCATTCATGCGCGACGGCACACACAACGCACCATCCAACGCCGCTTTCGACGCATCTCTAAAGGAGCGCAACCCATCTTGGGGTGTGCGTGATATTGCTGATCTTGAACGCGTGGGTGAGGCCTCTCGACTTAGTCTCCGCGAGGCGATCGAGATGCCTGCTAACAATTTGTCGGTTGTCTTCTCCTGCGATAGTGCCTGAACGACAATCGTCCCATTCTATTGGCTATTCATCGTTTCAGTGGAAACGCTGAACCGCTCTATCTCTTTGTTTTGACGCAATTCCGGACGCAAACCGATACGCACTTCCTGGAATGCTCTAGGACGAGGAAGCTCTAAAGCCGGTCGGGCTTGCGGATGAAGGCGGCGCCGAGGATCGGGCCTGGCATGCCGTCCTTGCCGACGGATTGCAGCAGCACCGCGCAGCCGGCCTTCTTGGCGATTTCGGTCATCGGCAATTCGTAGCGCTGCGGCTTGCCGTGCCACATGCCGGCGATCTGGATGTCGGAGACGGCGTTCCAATAGGTCAGGCTGCGGCCGCTGTTCTCGCCCTGGCCGATCTTCACCATCTGCGGCGGATCGAAATAGACGATCACCACATGGGCGTCGTTGGGGCCGTTGCCGGCGTCGCCGGCATCGATCATGACGCGGTCGCTGGTGCGGCTGACCTTGATGCCGACGCGCATGCCTTCGCCGGTCCGGTTGAGGCGCGCCAGCGTGCCGTCGACTTCCTTGCGGCTGGCGCCGTTGACGTGGCTGCGGCCGTTGATGACGGCTTGCGGCGTGTAGACAGAGCGGCTGCCGAAGGCGCGCATGTAGTCGTACTGCCGGTCGGTGTTTTCCTTGCTGCTCAGCGTGTCCTGCCAGCCGAGATAGTCCCAGTAGTTGACGTGATAGGCGAGCGCGACGAGGTCCTCCTTGCTGGCAAGCTCGGCAAAGAACTCGTCGGCCGGCGGACAGGAGCTGCAGCCCTGGCTGGTGAAAAGCTCGACCACGCCGAGCGGCTTGTCGGTTTGCTGTTTATCGGCCCGGGCGCTCTCTGGCTCGCTTGCAAGCACCGTGCCGGCGCTTGCCGACAGGGCCAGCGCAAGAACCGCGAGCCGCAAGGGTTTTGCAAATGCCATGGCCGTTCCGATTCCCGCCGGTGACGCCGGCCTTGTTCTGATTGCTAAAATATGTGGCAGAACCGCCAGTCAACGGGAAGTCACGTTGCGGTGAAATTTTCGGCGTTGCAAGCACGCCCAGGGCCGCAATAGGAAAGACCCCTCCACTTCATGCCGCGGTTCGATTAGGAGGGCGCATCATCGTCATGTGGCAAACTCTCCCGACGCCCGTCGATCTTTATTGCGAGCGGACCGGGCCGGAACTTTGGGCAGAGCCGGCTAATGCTTTGACCAACCTTGCCTTTATTGCCGCTGGATTGTGGGGCGTGCGGGAAGTGCGGAGGGGAATAGGGGAATAGGGGAATAGGGGAATAGGGGAATAGGGGAATAGGGGAATAGGGGAATAGGGGAATAGGGGAATAGGGGAATAGGGGAATAGGGGTGTCTCTTCCCTACTTCCTACTGCCCTACTAACCTACTCCCTTATCAAGCTGCCAGATCGCGCAGCACGTACTGCAAAATGCCGCCGTTCTTGAAGTAGTCGAGCTCGTCCAGCGTATCGATGCGGCAGATGATCGGGATGTTCTTCACCGTGCCGTCGCCGTAGGTGACCTTGGCGGTCATCTTCTGGCGCGGCTTGATGGCGTCCAGGCCGTCGATCTCGACCAGCTCGTCGCCCTTGAGGTTGAGCGAGGCCCATGAGGTGCCGTCCTCGAAGACGAAGGGGATGACGCCCATGCCGACCAGGTTCGAGCGATGGATGCGCTCGAAGGACTGGGCGATGACAGCGCGGACACCCAGGAGATTTGTTCCCTTGGCCGCCCAGTCGCGCGAGGAGCCGTTGCCGTATTCGACGCCGGCGAAGATGACCAGCGGCACGCCTTCCTTCTTGTACTCCATCGCGGCGTCGTAGATCGACATCTCCTCCTTCGAGGGATAGTGGATCGTGTAGCCGCCCTCGCGGCCGTTCTCACCCAGCATGTGGTTGCGGATGCGGATGTTGGCGAAGGTGCCGCGCATCATCACCTCATGGTTGCCGCGCCGCGTGCCGTACTGGTTGAAGTCGGCGACGCCGACGCCATGCTCGGTGAGGTACTTGCCGGCCGGCGAGGCGGCCTTGATCGAGCCCGCCGGCGAGATGTGGTCGGTGGTGATCTTGTCGCCGAAGAGGCCGAGCACGCGCGCGCCCTTGATGTCGCCGATCTTGCCGAAGCCCGATGTCATGCCGGCGAAATAGGGCGGGTTCTGCACATAGGTCGAGCTGTCGTCCCAGGCATAGGTCTGGCCCTCTGGCGCCTTGACCTTCTGCCAGTACTCGTCGCCCTTGAAGACGTCTGCATATTTGCGGGCGAACAACTCGCGCGTGACGTTCTTCTCGATGAACTCCTGGATCTCGGCCGCGCTCGGCCAGATGTCCTTGAGGTAGACGGGGTTGCCGTTCCTGTCCTCGCCAAGCGGCTCGGTGGTCAGGTCCTTGGTCACCGTTCCGGCCAGCGCATGGGCGACGACCAGCGGCGGCGAGGCGAGATAGTTCGCCTGCACGTCCGGCGAGACGCGGCCCTCGAAGTTGCGGTTGCCGGACAAGACCGCGGCGGCGATCAGGCCCTTATCGTTGATGGTCTTGGAGATCGGCGCCGGCAGCGGGCCGGAATTGCCGATGCAGGTGGTGCAGCCGAAGCCGACCAGGTTGAAGCCGATCTGGTCGAGCTCCTTCTGCAGGCCGGATTTTTCCAGGTATTCGGCGACCACCTGGCTGCCTGGCGCCAGCGAGGTCTTCACCCACGGCTTCTGCTTCAGGCCCACGCGGTTGGCGTTGCGGGCGAGCAGCCCGGCGCCGATCAGCACGCTCGGGTTCGAGGTGTTGGTGCACGAGGTGATGGCGGCGATGACGACGTCGCCATGGCCGAGATCGTGGTCGGTGCCTTCGACGGCGTAGCGCTTGGAGATATCGGCGGCCTTCTTATACTCGGTCTCCATCGCCTTGGCGAAGCCGGCCGGAATGCCTTCCAGCGCGACGCGGCCCTCAGGGCGCTTCGGGCCTGCCATCGACGGCACGACGTCGCCGAGGTCGAGCTCGAGCAGGTCGGTGAAGACCGGGTCGGCGGAGCCGGCGTCGCGCCACATGCCCTGCGCCTTCGAATAGGCCTCGACCAGCGCGATGCGGTTCTCGTCGCGGCCGGACATCGTCAGGTAGCGGATGGTCTCGCTGTCGACCGGGAAGAAGCCGCAGGTGGCGCCGTATTCGGGCGCCATGTTGCCGATGGTGGCGCGGTCGGCCAGCGTCATGTTGGAGAGGCCGGGGCCGAAGAACTCGACGAACTTGCCGACGACGCCCTTCTTGCGCAGCATCTGGGTTACGGTGAGCACGAGGTCGGTGGCGGTGACACCTTCCTTGAGCTTGCCGGTGAGGCGGAAGCCGATGACCTCCGGCAAGAGCATGGAGACGGGCTGGCCGAGCATGGCCGCCTCGGCCTCGATGCCGCCGACGCCCCAGCCGAGCACGCCGAGGCCATTGATCATGGTGGTGTGCGAATCGGTGCCGACGCAGGTGTCGGGATAGGCGGTGGTTTCGCCGTCCTCGCTGTTCGTCCACACGACCTGGCCGAGATATTCGAGGTTGACCTGGTGGCAGATGCCGGTGCCGGGCGGCACGACGCGGAAGTTGCGGAACGCCTGCTGGCCCCATTTCAGGAACTTGTAGCGCTCCTCGTTGCGCTCATATTCGAGCTCGACATTGCGGGCGAAGGCCATCGGCGTGCCGAACTCGTCGACGATGACGGAGTGGTCGATGACGAGATCGACCGGCACCAGCGGGTTGATCTTTTCCGGATCGCCGCCGAGCGCCTTGATGCCGTCGCGCATGGCCGCCAGGTCGACCACCGCCGGAACGCCGGTGAAATCCTGCATCAGAACGCGGGCCGGACGGTAGGCGATCTCGACGCCGGCGGTGCCCTTGTCGGTCAGCCAGCCGGCCACCGCCTGGATGCTTTCCTTGGTGACCGAGCGGCCGTCCTCGTTGCGCAGCAGGTTCTCCAGCAGCACCTTCATCGAATAGGGCAGCCGGGCGATGCCGGCGAGGCCGTTCTTCTCGGCCTCGGTGAGGTCGAAATAGACATAGTCAGCGCCACCCGCGGTCAGGGTGCGGCGGCATTTGAAACTGTCCAGGGATTTTGACACGTGCGATCCGTCCTTGTCTGTTCAGCCTGAAAGGGAACGGACGCCGATGGCATGCGATCACGCGCAAAGGTGCGGGTACGGCCA
The DNA here is from genome assembly GCF_004791545.1 of Mesorhizobium sp. M4B.F.Ca.ET.214.01.1.1. NCBI lineage: Bacteria > Pseudomonadati > Pseudomonadota > Alphaproteobacteria > Hyphomicrobiales > Phyllobacteriaceae > Mesorhizobium > Mesorhizobium sp. M4B.F.Ca.ET.214.01.1.1. Next base: position 272,881 of record NZ_SRUX01000008.1, on the reverse strand, counting down.
TTTCCGCTGTCCGCTCCCAAGCAACCCGAGCCGTTCAAGGCGGCGCGTGCGCTGGTTCGGCGCTAATTCTGTTCCCGAGCCGACCGCTGGCACGGATGAACCGCATATAGAGAATTTCCTGGAATAGTTCTAGACAGTCGAAAGGCAAATTTGTGCGATGCGGCGACGGCCGCGAAACGGCGCTTTCGGAACGGGCAATGATGCGGCTGATCGCCGAAAATCTGGGCGGCGAGCGCGGCGGCGAGACGGTCTTTTCCGGCATCGGCTTTGCGCTCGAGAAGGGCGAGGCGCTGGTCGTCACCGGGCCGAACGGCGCCGGCAAATCGACGCTGCTGAGGGTCATCGCCGGTCTGCTGCGCGCCGCCGAAGGGCGGGTCCAGGTCGAGGCCGGCGGCGAGGCTTTTCCCACGGTCGCTGCGGCGTCACACTATCTCGGCCATCTCAACGCGATGAAGACGGCCTTGAGCGTGGCGGAGAATCTGCGCTTCTGGCGCGACTTCTGCGGCGAGCCGGCGCTCGGCGTCGACGAGGCGCTGGAGACCGTCGGGCTCGGCGGCATCGGCCATCTGCCGTTCGGCTATCTCTCGACCGGCCAGCGGCGGCGGGCATCCATTGCAAAACTCCTGGTCAGCCACCGGCCCATCTGGCTGCTCGACGAGCCGACGGCGGGGCTGGACAAGGCGTCCGAGGAACGGTTCGCGGGGTTGATGCGCGGGCATCTGGAGGAAGGCGGGATCATCGTGGCGGCGACGCATCTGCCGCTGGGGTTGGAGGGGGCGAAGGCGTTGAGGATGGGGGAAGCCAGTTGAGGTTGTCGCTCTGTCACCCCCCTCTCTGCCCTGCCGGGCATCTCCCCCTCAAGGGGGGAGATCGGCAGTTCGCGCGCCCCGCCAGCTTCCTTATGTTGAAAATTGGCGAAAGCCGAAGTGACATCCAATCTCCCCCCTTGAGGGGGAGATGGCCGGCAGGCCAGAGAGGGGGGCCTGGGCGCAGGCATCTCAACCCATGCTAGCCCTCTTCCTGCGCGACATCCGCCTCTCGATCCGCGCCGGCGGCGGGGCGCTGACGGGCGTCATCTTCTTCCTCGCCGTCATCGCCACCATCCCGTTCGGCGTCGGCCCCGATCTCAACCTGCTTGCCCGCATCGGCCCGGCGATCCTGTGGATCGCCGCCCTGCTTGCCTGCCTGCTCGGCCTCGACCGGCTGTTCCAGGCCGACCGCGAGGACGGCTCGCTCGATCTTCTGGTGCTGGGCCACGATCGCCACATGCTGGCGCTGACGGTGCTGGTGAAATGCCTGGCGCATTGGGCGGGAAGCGTGCTGCCGCTGGTGGTCGCCGCACCCTTGCTGGGGCTGTTCATGAACATGGAGGCGGCCGGCATCGGCGCCACGGCGCTCACGCTTCTCGTCGGCACGCCGGCCATCACCTTCATCGGCGCCGCCGGCGCCGCGGTCGCGGTGGCGCTGCCGCGCGGCGGGCTGCTGATCTCTGTGCTGGTGCTGCCGCTCACCATTCCGGTGCTGATCTTCGGCGTTTCGGCCAGCTATGGCGCGGTGGCCGACCCGGCGCCGTTCCTGCAGCCTTTCCTCATTCTTGCCGCGCTGACGCTGTTTCTTGCCGTGCTCGGACCGCTGGCGGCGGCTTTGGCACTGCGCCACGGGACGGACTGAGGCTGCGGCGCGGCGGCCGATTGCGAAGCTGGAACGGCAAGGCTAAGGGAAAGCATGATCGAACAGGGCAACATGGCCGGACCGGAAAGCCGCATCCACGTGGAGCGGCTGCCATGAGCGCGCATGCGCTCTATGTCACGGCCGCCTATGCCATCACGGCGCTGGTGCTGGCCGGGCTGGTCGCATGGATCCTCATCGACCAGCGCGGCCGCAAGCGCGATCTTGCCGAGCTGGAAGCCGCCGGCGTGCGCCGGCGCTCCGACAAGGGCGCCGAGGCCGTCAAGGACAAGGGCGCGAAATCATGAGCGGCGAGAGCACGGAGACCGCAACGCCGGCGCGGTGGCGGCGCCTGTTCGTGCTTTTGCCGCTGCTGGTGTTCCTCGGGCTGGCGGGGCTGTTCCTGTCGCAGCTTCTGTCCGGCCGCGACGTGTCGGAAGTGCCGTCGGCGCTGATCGGCCTGCCGGCGCCGCAGACCAACCTGCCGCCGCTGGAAGGCAGCGCCTTGCCGGGGCTCGATTCGAAGGCCTTCGCCGGCAAGGTCACGCTGGTCAACGTCTTTGCCTCGTGGTGCGCGCCGTGCCGCGACGAGCATCCGGTGCTGCTCGCTCTGTCGAAGGACAAGCGTTTCGTGCTGGCGGCGCTGAACTACAAGGACGAGCCCGCGAACGCCCGCCGATTCCTCGGCGAGGTCGGCAATCCCTACCAGGCGATCGGTGTCGACGAGGCGGGCCGGGCGGCGATCGACTGGGGCGTCTACGGCGTGCCGGAGACCTTCGTCGTCGGCAAGGACGGCAAGATCGCCTACAAGCATGTCGGGCCGATCACGGCCGAATCTGCGGAAACTCTGCTCTTGCCGCAGATCGAGAAGGCGCTGGCGGCGCATTGATATCAGGTGATGGCGGCCTGCGAATCGCGGCTTCCTGCGCGCTTCCGGTGCTCACGTACCTAAGTACGCTCCGCTCCGGTTCTCGGAATCCACCATTCTCGACTCGGCCTGACCTGAATCTCAACGCGCCTGACGGCGCGGAGCTGGTTGGGGCGAAAAACTCAGCCGTAGATCTGCTTGTGGATCTGGTAGAGCATCTCGGAGCGGTCGGCGCGCATGTCGGCCAGATCGCGGCTGGAGAAGCTGTCGATTTCGGCGACGAGGCGGTTGTACTGCTTGCGCTTGGCGATGCTGGTGCGAGCGCGGGAAACAAAGTTGTCGAAGATCATGACGAGGGTCCTTTCGTGCCGCGTTCTGGCGGCGAATTGTTCCTCCCTTGATCGATACGGAGCATGACATAGGAATAGTGCGTTGCAAAAAGAAGATGTTGCAATGCACCATTGCGCTGAACGCATAGCCGGTTAACCGGCCGTTACCGCCGAGCAAACCTGATTGAAGGCTGCCAAGGCCTCAAGAGACGGTGAAGCCGTTATCACCGATCTTGCCATATCGCTCGCCGGCTGGCTTGATCGCGACCGACTGAATGCCGGGAGGAGATGCATGGCGGCCGCCGACTACTACGAAATTCTCGATCCGCGTTTCGCGCGGTTGTTCAACTCCAACGCGCAAGTGGAGAAGCTGTTCACCGGATGCCGCTGGGCGGAAGGCCCGGCCTGGTTCGCCGCCGGCCGTTATCTCGTCTGGTCGGATATCCCGAACAACCGCATGCTGCGCTTTGACGAGACCGACAGCGGCGTCAGCGTGTTCCGCCAGCCGTCGGGAAATTCCAACGGCAACACGGTCGACCGGCAGGGCCGGCTGGTCACCTGCGAGCATTCGGGCCGCCGTGTCAGCCGCACCGAGCATGACGGCTCGATCATCACCATCGCCGACAAATGGCGCGGCAAGCGGCTGAATTCGCCCAACGACGCGGTGGTGAAGTCCGACGGTTCGATCTGGTTCACCGATCCGAGCTACGGCATCGACACCGACTATGAAGGCGACAAGGCCGAGAGCGAGATCGGCGCCTGCAACGTCTACCGGGTCGATCCGGACAGCGGCGAGATCGATGCCGTCATCACCGACATGGTGAGGCCCAACGGGCTTGCCTTCTCGCTCGACGAAAGCAAACTCTATGTCGCCGACACCGGGCGCACCCACGGCGCCAAGAACCCTGCGCATATCCGCGTCTTCAACGTCGGCAAGGGCGGCAAGAAGGTCTCCGGCGAAAAGGTCTTCGCCGACTGCACGGCCGGCCTGTTCGACGGCTTCCGGGTCGACGAGGACGGGCGCATCTGGACGAGCGCCGCCGACGGCGTCCATTGCTACGATCCGGACGGCACATTGATCGGCAAGATCAAGGTGCCGGAGGTCGTCGCCAACTGCGTGTTCGGCGGCAACAAGCGGAACTGCCTTTACATCGCGGGCACGACGTCGCTCTACATGGTGCGGCTGATGGTGAATGGCGCCAAAACGTATTGACGGCTCGCCGGAGAGCGCCCCTCCATGCCGTGACCTTCGACGTCGGTGCAACGGCGCAGAATTCTGTAACCGTTGTAATGCCTTAGCGTAACGGCACGGGTCCTAGGGTCTGCGCTGCGTCGCTTCGCTCCAGGATGACGACCTCATATTCGACCGCGTATAGACGCCGCGAAGCCCTGCACCGCCGCGCGCATCGCCAGCCGGTTCTCGGCCGTCGTCAAGATCGCCTCCATCTCCGGCGGCTTCTTGCCGATCAGGACGATCTCCAGCGCCGTCTCCTCAAAGAGGACGAAAGACATGGTGCGCATGATCTCGCTGAGCGCGGCGCGGGCGTAGAGCGAGCGCGGCGAGGCGTGCACCAGCATGGCCGGCTTGGCGACGGCGGCGTCGCGCGACACCAGCCAGTCGAGCGCGTTCTTCATACCGCCCGGCACGCCATGGGCATATTCCGGACAGGAGACGATGACGCCGTCGGCCGCGGTGACGGCCTCGATCAGCGCTGCCGCTTCCGGTGGCGTGCGCTCGCCCTCGTCGTCCGGGTTGAAGATCGGCAGCCGGCCAAGTCCGTCATAGAGGGTCACGCGGGAGCCGGCCGGCGCGTTTTGAGCCAGCGCCGCGAGCAGCGCCGAATTCGTCGAGGCGGCGCGCAGGCTGCCGGAAATGGCAAAGATGTTGAGCAAGCGGGAACTGTCCGGGCGAATCGTGCCCGAGGCTACCACATGGTCTGCCGGTAATCCTGGTCCAGCTCGCGGTCGATGTCGCCGGCCGCCTCGGCGAGCGCCAGCTGGTCGCGGATGATCTGGCCGAGCGTCGGCAGCGTCGCGCGGTCGTACCAGGTCTCCGGCTTCCACAGATCCGAGCGCATGAAGGCCTTGGCGCAATGCATGTAGGCGGCCTTGACCGACACCACGACGACGCTCTGCGGCTCCTTGCCGTCGACGGCCAGCCGCCCGCGCAGGCCGGCATCGACGGTGATGCGGGCGTCGCCGTTGACGCGCAGCGTCTCGTTCATGCCGGGAATGAGGAACAACAGCCCGACCGAGGGATTGCGGACGATGTTCTCCAGCGTGTCCAGCCGGTTGTTGCCGGGCCGGTCGGGGATGGCGATGGTGTTGTCGTCGAGGATGGCGGCGAAGCCGGGCTTGTCGCCTTTCGGCGTCACGTCGGCATTGCCGGCGCCGTCGGAGGAGCCGATCAGCACGAAGGGGCTCTTGCCGATGAAGGAGCGGCAGTGGCCGTCGAGCGCCTTCAGCTCCTTGCGGATGGGGCCGTCGGTCGGTCGGGGCGTCTTGTAGATCGTCCTCAGCTCGTCGCGCGTGGTGAGGAATTCCATGCCCGTCCCCCTCTCAGTTCTATTTGCCGGCGTTCTCTTCCTTGGCCTTTTCCTCCAGCGAATGGCGCATGATCAGCGGCATCTGGCTGAAGGTGAAGAGAAGCGTGATGGGCATGATGCCCCAGACCTTGAACGTAACCCAGGCATCGGTCGAGAAATTGCGCCAGACGACTTCGTTGACGATGGCCAGGAAGAGGAAGAACAGCCCCCAGCGGAAGGTAAGCTTCCTCCAGCCCTCGGTGTCGAGGCTGAAGGCGGAATCGAAGACGTAGCCAAGCAGCGACTTGCCGAAGAACAGGCCGCCGAGCAGCACGCCGCCGAACAGCGTGTTGACGATAGTCGGCTTCATCTTGATGAAGATGTCGTCCTGCAGATAGAGCGTCAGTGCGCCGAAGACGAAGACCACGACACCCGACACGAGCGGCATGATCGGCAAGGTGCGGGTCAGCAGCCAGGACGCCATCAGCGCGATGGCGGTGGCGGCCATGAACAGGCCCGTGGCGACGAAAATCGGTCCGCCGAGCTCGCCCAGCGCCGGAAATTTCTGCACCAGCCATTCGCCGCGCGCATTGGCGAAGAAGAACACCAGCAGCGGGCCGAGCTCAAGCAGCAGCTTGAGCGCCGGGTTGACGCCTTCCTTCTTCTGTTTCTGCGGGTCGGACGGGTCGCGTTCGAGGATGTTCATGGAAGTCCTTGTTGTCCCGAAAGTCGGCGCTTTTGGGATCGTTCAAGCCACGCCGGCGATCGCCCTGGCGAATTCGCTGGCTGAAAAAGGTTCGAGGTCGTCGACCTGTTCGCCGACGCCGATGAAATAGACCGGCAGCCTGTGCTTGGCCGCGATCGCCACCAGAATACCGCCGCGCGCCGTGCCGTCCAGCTTGGTCATCACCAGGCCGTTGACGCCGGCGACGTTGCGGAAGATCTCGACCTGGTTGAGCGCATTCTGGCCGGTGGTGGCGTCGACCGTCTGCAGCACGGTGTGCGGCGCTTCCGGGTCGAGCTTGCCGAGCACGCGCACGATCTTCTCCAGCTCCGCCATCAGCTCGGCCTTGTTCTGCAGCCGGCCGGCGGTGTCGATGATCAGCACGTCGGAGCCGGCCTCCTTGGCCTTCTCGAAGGCGTCATAGGCGAGGCCGGCGGCATCGGCGCCGAGCTTGGAGGCGATGACCGGCGATTTCGTCCGCTCACCCCAGATCTTGAGCTGCTCGATCGCGGCGGCGCGGAAGGTGTCGCCGGCGGCGAGCATTACCGACAGGCCGCCATCGGTCAGCTTGGCGGCCAGCTTGCCGATGGTCGTGGTCTTGCCGGTGCCGTTGACGCCGACCACCAGGATGACATGCGGCTTGTGGCTGAGGTCGAGCTCCAGCGGCAGCGCGACGGGGGTCAGCACCTTCTCCACCTCGGCCGCCATGACCGAGCGCACCTCCGTGTCGGAGACGTCCTTGCCGTAGCGGCTGGAGGCCAGCGCATCGGTGACGCGGAGCGCGGTTTCCAGGCCGAGATCGGCGCGGATCAGCACGTCCTCCAGGTCCTGCAGCGTGTCCTCGTCCAGCTTGCGCTTGGTGAAGACGCCGGCGATGTTGCCCGAGAGCTCGCGCGAGGAGCGGGCAAGCCCGTCGCGCATGCGCTGGAACCAGGAACGTCTTGCCACCGGCTCCGGCGCCTTCTGCGCCTCGGCCTTCTGCTCGACCTTTTTCGCGACGGTTACCTTGCCGGCGGACGGCGCGGGCCTTGGCTGCGGCGCGGGGACGGCTTCTGGCTCGGGTGCAATCTCGGCAAGGATCCGCTCCGGTTCGACCGGCGCAGGCTGGCGAATAGGAGGAGAGATTTCCGCCGGCGGAGCAGGCTCCAGTGACGCCAAATCCTGTGGAGGTCGGCGCTGCCCCTCACCCTTACCCTCTGCCCGTGAAGGACGGGGAGAGGGGGGCGTCGGCGTTGGCACTTCTTCCTTCTCCCCGTCACTATGCGGGGAGAAGGTGCCGGCAGGCGGATGAGGGGCGGCGCCGACCTCTGAAGATGGCTCGATAGAAGGTGCCTCGGCCGGTGGAATCTCGATCGGCGACGGCGTATCGGCAGGGACTTCGCTGGGCAGGGTCGGCACCTCGATCGGCGACGGCTCAGGCTGCGGTTCCGGACGCGACGGGACAATTTCCGGCTCGGCCGGCGCGGGTGCAGGCACCTCTTGGGGCTGCGGCTCGGGCGCTGGTGCCGGTACCGTCGGCTGTGTTGGGATTTCTTCGGGTACCGGCGGCTCGGGCTGAGGCTCCTCTATGGGTTCAGGCTCCGGCAGCGGTTCCGGCTCAGCCGGAACGGTTGGCTCCGGCACGGGCGGAATGATCGGAGCCGGCTCGGGCTTCGGCTCTTCCGGCGCCGGTTGCGGCGTGGGTGCGGCCTCCACTGCGGGAGGCGGAGCCGGCATCGTGACTTCCGCCTCAGGCTGCGGCTCGTCGCGCTTCAGCAATTCCGGAACAGCCTGCTCGGCCGCCGGTTTCAGCGCGTCCAGCGCATCCCATTTGATCGGCGGCAGCGGGGCGGTCTCGTCGACGCGCTCCTCGACGACTTCCTTCTTGCCGAACGAAAATATCTTCTTGAAGAAACCGGCCATGCTTTGCGTTTTCTCAGGCAGCGCGGGCGGTCAGCGGCGCCGCGATCAGGCGGGTGCCGTCATGGCCGGTGATGATGGCCTCGACGATCTCGCCCGGCATCCCGGCGTCGATGGCGGCCAGCGTGAACCCCTCGGTGCGGCCGAGGCCGTCGCGCTCGACCAGGATCGACTGGCGCGTGCCGGCAAGGGCAGCGAGATGGCGGCGATAGGCGGCCTCGCCGGCGGCGCGCAGCCTGGCGGCGCGCTGCTTGACCACCTCGCGGCGGACCTGCGGCATGCGCGCGGCGGGCGTGCCTTCGCGTGGGCTGAACGGGAAGACGTGGAGATGCGTCAATCCGCATTCCTCGACTATTCTTTCCGAATTCTCGAACATCGCCTCGGTCTCGGTCGGGAAGCCGGCGATGATGTCGGCGCCAAAGACGATGCCGGGGCGCAGCTTGCGCACGTCCTCGCAGAAGCGGATCGACTGGTCGCGCAGATGGCGGCGCTTCATGCGCTTCAGGATCATGTCGTCGCCCGACTGCAGCGACAGATGCAGATGCGGCATCAGCCGGGGCTCGGTGGCGATGGCATCCAGCAGGTCGTCGTCGGCCTCGATGGAATCGATCGAGGACAGCCTGAGCCGCGTCACCTCTGGCACCTGGCGCAGGATCGTCTTCACCAGCTTCCCAAGCTTCGGGGCGCCCGGCAGGTCGGCGCCAAAGCTGGTCATGTCGACGCCGGTCAGCACGACCTCGGCATAGCCATTGCCGGCCAGCCGCTTGACCTGCTCGACCACGGCGCCCATCGGCACCGAGCGCGAATTGCCGCGGCCGTAAGGGATGATGCAGAAGGTGCAGCGGTGGTCGCAGCCGTTCTGCACCTGGACGAAGGCGCGCGCCCGGCCCTCGATCGCATCGACCATGTGGCCGGCCGTCTCGCGCACCGAGAAGATGTCGTTGACGCGCGCCTTCTCAGTGTCGTTGACGCCGAAATCGGGCAGCGCGCGATAGGAGTTCGCCTTCAGCTTCTCCTCATTGCCGAGCACGAGGTCGACCTCGCCCATGGCGGCGAAGTTCTGCGGCTCGGTCTGCGCCGCGCAACCGGTGACGATGATGCGGGCGTGCGGGTTCTCGCGGCGGGCCTTGCGGATCGATTGCTTGGCCTGGCGCACCGCTTCCGCGGTGACGGCGCAGGTGTTGAAGATGACGGCGCCGCCCTTCAGCGCGCCGAGGCCGGCGCTTTCCGCCTCCTTGCGCATCACCTCGGATTCATAGGTGTTCAAGCGACAGCCGAAGGTGACGACGTCTATTGCCATCAGGCCGCGCTTTCGGTGTCGCGGGCCCAGGTGCCGGTCGAGGGGTCGAAGCTGCCGGAGAATTCCCATTCGGCGGCACCGGTCAGGATGACGTGGTCGTCGTCGCGCCATTCGACATGCAGCGAGCCGCCGCCGGGCGTCATCAGCGAGACGCTGCGGCCGGTGCGCTTGGTGCGGGCGGCCGCCACCACGGCGGCGCAGGCCGCCGAGCCGCAGGCCTTGGTCAGGCCGGCGCCGCGTTCCCAGGTACGGATGACCATGGTTTCGGGCGAGGTGACCTGAGCGATGGTGATGTTGGCGCGCTCGGGGAAGATCGGATGGTTTTCCAAAAGCGGGCCGAAGCGGTCGAGCTCATAGGACCAGACGTCGCGGTCGACCCAGAAGATGGCGTGCGGGTTGCCCATCGAGACTGCCGAGGGCGAATGCAGCACCGGCGCGTCGATCGGGCCGATCTGCAGCTCGATCATGCGGGTGTCGCGGAACTCCTCGGCAAGCGGGATCTCCTGCCAGCCGAAGCGCGGCGTGCCCATGTCGACCGAGATCGTGCCGTCGGCATGTTCCACGGCGTTGAGGATGCCGGCGCGGGTCTCGAAGGTGAAAGCCTTCAGGCCGGTCTCGGCGGCCAGCGCCTGCACCACGCAGCGTGTGCCGTTGCCGCAGGCCTGCGCGCCGGAACCGTCGGAATTGAGGATGTCGATATAGTAGGCGGTGCCGGGCGTCCTGGCGTCATGGATCGCCATGATCTGGTCGAACTTGGTCGCGGCGTCGCCATTGAGCGCGATCGCCGCCGCCGCCGTCACCCGATCGGCACGGCCGCGCATATCGGCAACGATGATCTCGTTGCCGATGCCGTTCATCTTGGCGAAGGGGGCGGTGCCTGCCATCTAGCCGGTCATTCCATGTCCGTTTGGCGCTATATGGCGGAAACGGGCGGGAATTACCAGTGCGGCGCGGTTGAAGCGGCGGCGAAGACGTCGCGCCTTGGCGACGACGAAGACGCCGCCGCTGATTACGGCAAAGATGCCGAACCGGCCACGACGAAGAGGTCGGGCCTAGCCCACGACGAAGACGACGCGGCTGGTTACGGCAAAGATGCCGAACCTAAGTAACCGCGAAGACGCCGAGCACGATCAGCAGGAAGATGACGAGGACGATGCCGATCAGGACGCGCGCGCCGGTGGCGGCCGCACCTGCCAATGCCGGCATGCCGAGCAGGCTCGCTGCGGCGGCGACAATAAGAAGGATGATGATCCACTTGATCATGGGAAGGCTCCCAGCCGAATTGCGTTGTGGGATCAACGCCTCTTGTCGGCTTGGGTTCCTGTGGTCGGCTCAGGTTCCGGGCTAGGCGGCCGGCACATCCCACACCTCGCCCGGCCGCAAGGCGCGGAAACGCTCGCGCGGCAGGCGCTCGGCGTCGAGCGCCTCGGCCAATTTGCGGGCAGGCTCGTCGATCGGTTCATTGGTGAGTTGAAAAGTGCCCCAGTGGCAGCCGGCGGCGTGGGCTGCGTTGCAGAGCTTCATGCCTTGCACCGCCTCCTCCGGATTCTGGTGCTGCGGCTCCATGAACCAGCGCGGCTCATAGGCGCCGATCGGCAGGATGGCGAGGCGGAAACCGCCATGCTTCTCCGCCATCAGCCGGTAGTTGGCGCCGCCATGGAAGCCGGTATCGCCGGCGAAATAGATTTTTGCGCTTGGCGTCTCGACCACGAACCCCGCCCAGAGGGCCATGCGCCGGTCGCGGGTGCCGCGGGCCGACCAGTGGTGCACCGGTTCGACATGGACGGCGGCATCCTTGCCGAGGTCGATCCTGTCGCCCCAGTCATGCGCGCTGAGCCGCATGCCGGGCACGGCGGCGTCGATAATGGCGTCGTTGCCGAGCGGCGTGATCACCAGCGGGTCGTGCGTTGCCTTCAGCCGCTTCAGCGTGGCGAGATCGAGATGGTCGTAATGGTTATGGCTGACCAGAACGAGGTCGATCGGCGGCAGCTGCGAAAAGGCGATGCCCGGCGCGTTGACCCGTTTCGGCCCGGCGAAGGAAAGCGGCGAGACGCGCTGCGACCAGACCGGATCAGTAAGGATGTTCAGCCCCGCCGTCTGGATGAGCAGCGAGGAATGGCCGACCATGGTGAGCCGCAGCGCGCCGCTGTCGACGCGCTCGTCCGGCCTCGCCTGATGGAACGGGCTCGGATTGGCCGCCGGCCATTTCGCGCGCTCGCCGCCCAACTGCCATTTCAGGAGATCAGCGAAGCGGCCGGGCGGCTTGCCGTCGGGGTTGAAGAACAGGGTGCCGTCGAAATGGTCGCTTGGCGGGCCGCTGTAATAGCGGTTGGCGGCTCTCTTTCTTGCGGCCAAGGTTGCGGCTCCGGCATGTTTCTTCCTCTTGCAAGATAGGATCGATGCCATCTGGCGCAAGCATTTGGGGACGGGTGCATGCCCTGGCCAAAGGCCGCGCGCTGGCGCCGGCGATGATTTCCGGTATACGATCGCTCGGCGGAATGGAGGGGGCCACCATGCGTCGGCAGGCAGTTCTTGCAGTCGTGGCGGCGATCATGGGGATCGCGCCGATAGCGCCGGCTGCCGGCGCACAGGCGCAGCCCGGCGCTTGCGCTCACACGCCAGCCATCCTGGACGCGGGCGATTTCCTGCTCGCCGAACCGGCAACGTTCCCGAATTTCTGGCGCGATCGTTTTGGCGATGACGCGGCCTATCTGAAGATACGCTATGGCGGCCTTGCCTACGCCGAGGGCTCGGCGCTTCTGGCGGGTTTGGAAAAACGCAGTCACCCGCCGCTGCGCATTGTCGAACTCAGGCTTGCCTATGCAACAACGCCGGATCGGGCGGCGATGATTGCCGGTATGCAACCGCTGCCCAAGGCACAGTCCATTGTGCCACAGCTTGGCCAATCTGCCTGGCGCGCGCTGGTCACCGAAGATGGCGGCGACTGGCTGCTGGGCGAACTGGCGCGCTGGCAGGCATCCGATGCCAACAACGCATCGGTCGGCGCGGCGGGGATTGCGCAGGCACTGGCCGACCTTGATGACGAGGCGAAGTCGCGTTTTGCCAAGAGAGCGGAAGATGCAGGAATTTGGCGGCTGGCCCTCGATGTGCGGGCGTTCGAGGACAATCTTGCTGACTTCGTGCCCTCGATCGCCTTCCGGCCACGGTGCTTCCCAAAAAGGACGACCGCGCGCAGTTCATACGCAATGCGCTCCACGCGGCCGATCTTCGTCCTTCCTTCGATATTTCCAAACAGCCGGCGGAAGTCCAGGCGATCGACCGCAAGAATGATTTGGGCGCCGTTCTGCGGACGGTCGGGCGGCTTGTTGCCTATGCTCCGCAAACGGCGATTCTGCTGCAGGTGATAAATTACAGCGGCGACCTGCGCGTCGGCACAATGGTGGCCGAAGGCCTTAACGCGCGGATCGCGGCAAAACAGCTCGACCCGATCAACAATCCCGATGCCGTCACGGCGGCCATGCTCGATGGGCTCGACTATGTTCTCGGTCGCAAAGACCGGGAGAGTATCCTCGCTGGCTTTGGCATCTCCGATGTGCAGGGCGAAATGGCCGAGTCTTTCGTCGAAAGGCATTGGCGCGGTTTGCTTTGGCGCCTTTCATGCAAGGCGATGAGACCGAAGCGCCCCCTCGCCCGAAACAGCTGGCGGCGGCCTTCCCCTGGGAGCAGTGGGTCGGATTGGCCGGCAAGCTGAAGGCCGGCGAAACCATTTCACCAGACGATCGCATCGTCGCCGCAGATCTGATGATCGCGGCCGATCGCCCCGCAGACGCGGTGGGGTTTCTGAAGACAGCCGGCGACTGGAAGACGGCAGTGCGGAGAGCTCATCAGCTGGCGCTCGACCTGGACCGCCGCTGCGCCGACTTGCTGCGGCCCCCGGTGGCGCTCGCGCAACCGCTCTACCGGTTCGAGCCGCGCTGAGACCGTTCCAGCGACATCCCTGTAATTTCCGAGGGCAGCACGATGGCAATGAAGCGGACCAAGACACCGTGGATGAAGGCCGAGGATTTCGGCCGCTCGCTGCCGCGCGGGCTGGGCGTCAATCTTCTGGTCACCGACATGGCGGCGATGGAGGCCTTCTGCCGCGACGTGCTTGGCGCCCGCATCATCTATGCCGACGAGGATTTCGCCGCGATCGAGCTCTTGGGCTCGATATTCATGCTGCATGCCGACCATTCCTATCTCGACAATGAGATGAGCGGCGTCATCGCCGGCGCCGAGACGCGCGGGGCGGGCATCGAGCTGCGCCTCTATGGCGCCGATCCGGATGCGATCGAGGCGCGGGCGCGCGATCTCGGCCACATCGTGCTCGCCGGCACGATCGACAAGCCGCATGGCCTGCGCGAATGCTATGTCGTCGGTCCGGACGGCTATCTCTTCGTGCCGAGCGCGGCGCTTTCCGCATAGGGATGCGTCGGGCTTTGCCGAGCACGATGGGCTTCTTCGGGGCGCGCCACAACTAGGCCTTCGAGGGTCACACGCCTGTTGCGGTAAAATTGCAACAATTGCTCCGAAAACCCTATTTTAACCATATCGGGTTGAAATTCTGCCACCTTCTCCATCTTGGTGGAGGGAGAGATTGCGCGGACGGCGTCCCCCCAGCCGGATCCGACGGAGGTAGGAATGACTTTTTCGAAGACCGGTCTGGTGGCCGTATCGCTGGCCGCGCTGATTGCAAGCGGCTGCTCGACATCGCGATTCTCGTCGATGGATGACCAGCAGCCGGCGCCGCTGACTCCCGCGCCCGCCGGCACGGTGACCGGAAACCAGCTGCCGCCGCCGGCGGCTCCCGGCACCGCCGACGGCTCGCAGTTCCCAACCGCGCCGGCGAACAGCCAGGTCGCCTCGCTGCCGCCGGATGGAAGCGCGCCCGCAGGGGCGCCGGACCTGACCGCGGCCAGTGTCGCCGGTGTCTGGAACGCCAGCGTTTCCGGCCAGAGCTGCAAGGTGGCGACGCCGCAGACCAAGTTCGGCGCCGGCTACCGTGCCGGCCCGTTGCATTGCCCGGCGCCGATCGACGGCATCAAGTCCTGGAATGTCGCCGGCAAGCAGCTGACCCTCTATGACGAGAATGGCGGCACGCTGGCCAAGCTCTATTCCTCGGGCGGCGAGAAATTCGACGGCCAGACCTCCACCGGCCTGCCGATCTCGCTTACAAGGTAGGGCGAAACCGCCGCCCTTGAGGCGGTTCAGCGTTCGAAAGAGTCGCCTAACCGCTCCAATTGCGCGCGGAAAGCCGCTACTTTTCCTGGATGTGCTCAACAACGACGTGACCGATGCACCTGCGTGACGGCCTCCAGACCCATGCGACCGTCAGGCAGCGCTACGACCATCTGGTCGAGACGGGCGCCATCGCGCGCGATCCGGCGCAGGAGCGCATCGCCGCCGCGCTCGATCGGCTGACTGACGAGATCTCTGCAAAAAGACTGGCTCAGAAATCGAGCGCGCTGGGCTGGCTGTTCGCCCGCAAGCAGCCGCCGGCGGCGGTCAGGGGCCTTTACATCCATGGCGGCGTCGGCCGCGGCAAGACCATGCTGATGGACATGTTCTTCGAGCTGTTGCCGGTCAGGCGCAAGCGCCGCGTCCATTTCAACGACTTCATGGCCGATGTGCAGGACCGCATCCAGAAGCACCGGCAGGCGCGCAAGAACGGCGACGTCAAGGAGGACGACCCGATCCCGCCGGTGGCGCGCGCGCTGGCCGAGCAGGCCTGGGTGTTGTGCTTCGACGAGTTCTCCGTCACCGACATCGCCGATGCGATGATCCTGTCCAGGCTGTTCTCGGCGCTGTTTGCCAACGGCGTCGTGCTGGTCGCCACCTCCAATGTCGCGCCCGAGAACCTCTACCGCGACGGGCTGAACCGGCAGCTCTTCCTGCCCTTCATCGGCCTCTTGGAGCGCAACGCCGAGGTGATGACGCTGGACAGCGACAAGGACTATCGCCTCGAGAAGCTCAGCCGCATGGCGGTCTACGTCTCGCCGGCTGATGCGGCCGCCGACGCCGCCCTCGACGAGGCCTGGCAAGCAATGACGCACGGCAAGCCGACGGCCGAGACGGCGCTGACGGTGAAGGGCCGGCAGGTCGCGGTGCCGCGCGCGGCCGGCGACGCTGCGCGCTTTTCCTTCGCCGACCTTTGCGAAAAGCCGCTCGGCGCGCGCGATTTCCTGGCCATCGCCGGCCGCTTCTCGACCATTTTCATCGACCATGTGCCGGTGCTCGGCGAAGGCAGGCGTAACGAGGCCAAGCGCTTCATCCTGTTGATCGACACGCTCTACGATCATCACATCAGGCTGGTGGTGAGCGCCGATGCTCCGCCGACCGGGCTCTACACGGCCAAGCGCGGCAACGAGGTGTTCGAGTTCGAACGTACCGCCTCGCGCCTTATCGAGATGCAGGGCCACGAATGGCTGGAGGACTGGGCGGAAAGGCGGAAGGTGGAGACGGTGGCGCCGGAGGCACAGCAGGCGCGGGCTTGAAGAATCGCAACGGCTGCGACTTCGGCCAATCTCTGAAGCTCGCATCACCTTAATTGCGAGCGCCTTCGTTAGCCCATGCGGCTGTCCGCTCGCCACGGGCCTCGCCATCACAAGGGCGTCATCGCCGGCTGCCAGCCTTCAGATTTCCACCTTCATTGTATAAATTCTCCCAAGTCGGCTTAAGAATTTTGACGTTTACGTAAAACCCAAATTATCTAACCGATTGAAAATGCTCGCTCCAAAATAATCGTTTGAATTTTCCATCCACCGGAGCTATTGGGTGCGGCGAAATCTCACGGGTTCCCGGCAGCATTCGGCCTCCTTCCTCGACGCCGTCAGCAAGTCGCAAAGATTTGGCGCCGTCACAGACAAAGGGAAAAAATCCTCACATGGCACGCAACAAGATAGCGCTTATCGGCTCGGGCATGATCGGCGGCACCCTCGCCCATATGATCGGCCTCAAGGACCTCGGCGACGTGGTTCTGTTCGATATCGCCGAGGGCATTCCGCAGGGCAAGGGGCTGGATATCGCGCAGTCGTCGCCGGTCGACGGCTTCGACGCCAGGCTGACCGGCGTCAACGACTATGCCGGCATCGAGGGCGCCGACGTCTGCATCGTCACCGCCGGCGTGCCGCGCAAGCCGGGCATGAGCCGCGACGACCTGCTCGGCATCAACCTCAAGGTCATGGAGCAGGTCGGCGCCGGACTGAAGAAGTATGCGCCGAAGGCCTTCGTCATCTGCATCACCAACCCGCTCGACGCCATGGTATGGGCGCTGCAGAAGTTCTCCGGCCTGCCCAAGACCCATGTCGTCGGCATGGCCGGCGTGCTCGACAGCGCGCGCTTCCGCTATTTCCTGGCCGAAGAGTTCAAGGTCTCGGTCGAGGACGTCACCGCCTTCGTGCTCGGCGGCCATGGCGATAGCATGGTGCCGATGATCCGCTATTCGACGGTCTCCGGCATTCCGCTGCCCGACCTCGTCAAGATGGGCTGGACCTCGAAGGAAAAGCTCGACCAGATCGTGCAGCGCACCCGCGATGGCGGCGCCGAGATCGTCGGGCTGCTCAAGACCGGCTCGGCCTATTACGCGCCGGCGGCTTCGGCGATCGCGATGGCCGAATCCTTCCTCAAGGACAAGAAGCGCGTGCTGCCTTGCGCGGCCCATCTTTCCGGCCAGTACGGGGTGAAGAACACCTATGTCGGCGTTCCCGTTGTGATCGGCGCCGGCGGTGTCGAGCGCGTCATCGAGATCGACCTCAACAAGAGCGAGCAGAAGATGTTCGACAGTTCGGTGGCGACGGTGCAGGGCCTGACCGAGGCCTGCGTCAAGATCGCGCCGCACCTCGCCTCGAAGTGATCCGCCAGCAGTTGATCCGGAGATAAGCCATGAACATCCATGAATATCAGGGCAAGGCACTGCTGAAGTCGTTCGGCGCGCCGGTGGCGGATGGCGTGCCGGTGCTGAAGGCCGGCGATGCCGAAGCCGCCGCTAAGGCGCTGCCCGGCCCGCTGTATGTGGTGAAGAGCCAGATCCATGCCGGCGGCCGCGGCAAGGGCAAGTTCAAGGAGCTTTCCTCCGACGCCAAGGGCGGCGTGCGGCTGGCGAAGTCGGTGGCCGAAGTGGTCGCCAACGCCAACGAGATGCTCGGCCACACGCTGGTCACCAAGCAGACCGGCCCTGCCGGCAAGCAGGTCAACCGCCTCTATATCGAGGACGGCGCCGACATCGACCGCGAGCTCTATCTGTCGATCCTGGTCGACCGTTCGGTCGGCCGCATCGCCTTCGTCGTCTCGACCGAGGGCGGCATGGACATCGAGGCGGTGGCGCATGACACGCCGGAAAAGATCATCACCGTCGCCATCGACCCGGAAAAGGGCGTGACGGCGGATGATCTCAAGACGCTCAACGGCGCGCTGAAGCTCGACGGCGACGCCGCCAAGGACGGCGGCACGCTGTTCCCGATCCTCTACAAGGCCTTTGTCGAGAAAGACATGAGCCTGCTCGAGGTCAACCCGCTGATCGTGATGAAGAACGGCCGGCTGCGCGTGCTCGACGCAAAAGTCTCGTTCGACAACAACGCGCTGTTCCGCCACCCCGACGTGATGGAGCTGCGCGACACGACCGAAGAGGACGAGAAGGAAATCGAGGCGTCGAAATACGACCTCGCCTATGTCGCGCTCGACGGCAATATCGGCTGCATGGTCAACGGCGCAGGCCTCGCCATGGCGACGATGGACATCATCAAGCTCTACGGCGCCGAACCGGCCAACTTCCTCGATGTCGGCGGCGGCGCTTCGAAAGAGAAGGTGACGGCGGCGTTCAAGATCATCACCAAGGATCCGGCGGTCGAAGGCATTTTGATCAATATCTTCGGCGGCATCATGAAATGCGACGTGATCGCCGAAGGCGTGATCGCCGCGGTCAAGGAAGTCGGGCTGAAGGTGCCGCTGGTGGTGCGGCTGGAAGGCACCAATGCCGAACTGGGCAAGAAGATCATCAATGACAGCGGCCTGAACGTCGTCTCGGCCGACGACCTCGACGACGCGGCCAAGAAGATCGTCAAGGCGGTGAAGGGCTGAGCGGATGCCTCCGCGCAAGATAAACCTGGTCGAGGCGGCGGATGCGAAGATCGCCAAGGTCTTCGATCCGCACATCGCCGGTGACGTCAATGACAGCCAAGCGAAGGTCGCCAAGTTCGGCGCGGCCTTCGACTGGCACGCGCATGAGCATGAGGACGAAGCCTTCCTCGTGCTGCGCGGCAGGATCGCCATCGATTTCCGCGACGGGCCGGTCGAGCTCGGCGAGGGCGACTTCATCGTCGTGCCGCGCGGTGTCGAGCACCGGCCGCGCTCGCTCACCGAAGAGCCTATCGTGCTGATGTTCGAGCCGGCGACGACGCTCAACACCGGCAATGCCAAGAGCGACCTCACCGTCACCGACCTGAAGCGGCTCTGAGCGATGAACGCGGCTTCTTTCTCCTCGCTCTCGGCCGATCACCAGCGCCTGCAGGCGCTGGTCGGCGCGTGGCGCGGCGAGGAGGACGTCGCGGCGACCCAATGGGCCGATGAAGGCGCGGCAACGTCGGAAATCTTGGCGGAAGCGCAGTTCGGCGGGTTGTTCGTGGTGCAGCGCTATCGCCAGCGCCGCGACGGCACGGTCTCGTTCGGCTCGCATAATGTGTTCGGCTTCGACCAGCAGGCCAAACTCGTCACCATGCATCAGTTCGATTCCATGGGCTTCGTGCCGGCCTCGCCGGCCACGGGCACCTGGAATGGCGACGAGCTGGTGCTGGAGCGGTCGTCACCGCGCGGTGCTGCACGGGTGACCTACAGTTTCGACGGCGACGATGCCTACCGCATGCGACTGAACTTCAAACCTGCCGGCAGCGATGGCTGGCAAGACATGGTGAGCGGGCTCTACCGGCGCGTCTCGCCTTCCTCGATCAACGTTTAGAAAAGGGCTCCGATGTCCATTCTCATCGACAAGAACACCAAGGTGCTGGTTCAGGGCCTGACCGGCAAGACCGGCACGTTCCACACCGAACAGGCGCTGGCCTATCACGGCACCAAGATGGTTGGCGGCATACATCCCAAGAAGGGCGGCGAGACCTGGACCGGCGCCAAGGGCGAGAGCCTGCCGATCTTCGCTTCCGTCGCCGAAGGCAAGGAAAAGACCGGCGCCAATGCTTCGGTCGTCTATGTGCCGCCGGCGGGCGCCGCCGAAGCCATCATCGAGGCGATCGAGGCCGAGATCCCGCTGATCGTCTGCATCACCGAGGGCATCCCGGTGATGGACATGGTCAAGGTCAAGGCGCGGCTCGATCGCTCGACGTCGCGGCTGATTGGACCGAACTGCCCGGGCGTGCTGACCCCCGACGAATGCAAGATCGGCATCATGCCCGGCAACATCTTCCGCAAGGGTTCGGTCGGCGTTGTTTCGCGCTCGGGAACGCTTACCTATGAGGCAGTGTTCCAGACCACCAATGTCGGCCTCGGCCAGACTACCGCCGTCGGCATTGGCGGCGATCCGGTCAAAGGCACCGAGTTCATCGACGTGCTGGAGATGTTCCTCGCCGACGACGAGACCAAGTCGATCATCATGATCGGCGAGATCGGCGGCTCGGCCGAGGAAGACGCCGCGCAGTTCCTCAAGGACGAAGCCAGGCGTGGCCGCAAGAAGCCGATGGCCGGCTTCATCGCCGGGCGCACGGCGCCGGCCGGCCGCACCATGGGCCATGCCGGCGCGGTCATCTCCGGCGGCAAGGGCGGCGCCGAGGACAAGATCGCGGCGATGGAATCGGCCGGGATAAAAGTTTCGCCGTCGCCGGCGCGGCTGGGCACGACGCTGGTCGAGGCGATCAAGGGTTAAGTGAGTAGGCAGTAGTCAGTAGTGAAAAGGGAAGAACGGGCGAGTAGCGGTTGAGCGGAATTTCCATCTTTCTACGCACTACTGACTACTCACTATTCCCCTCGAAAGGAGACGGAGCCAGGCTCCGACAAGTGACATGGCACGACAAGATCAGGCCAACGACCAATTTTCGCTCACCTCTTTCCTCTATGGCGGCAATGCCGACTATATCGACGCGCTCTACGCCGCCTATGAGGACGATCCCGGCTCGGTCGATCCGCAGTGGCAGGACTTCTTCGCGGCGCTGAAGGACGACGCCGCGGACGTCCGCAAGAACGCCAACGGCGCTTCCTGGGCCAGGCCCTCCTGGCCGCTCTCGGCCAATGGCGAACTGGTCTCGGCGCTCGACGGCAATTGGGGCCTGGTCGAAAAGACGATCGAGAAGAAGGTCAAGGAGAAGGCGGTCACCAACGGCGTCGTCCTGTCCGATGCCGACGTGCACCAGGCGACACGCGATTCCGTGCGCGCCATCATGATGATCCGCGCCTACCGCATGCGCGGCCATCTGCATGCCAATCTCGACCCGCTCGGCATCGCCAAGCCGCTCGAGGACTACAACGAGCTGTCGCCAGAGAATTACGGCTTCACGTCAGCCGACTACGACCGGCCGATCTTCCTCGACAATGTGCTGGGGCTCGAGTTCGGCACGATCCGGCAGATGCTGGACATTCTGACCCGCACCTACTGCTCGACGCTCGGCGTCGAGTTCATGCACATCTCCGACCCCGAGGAGAAGGCATGGATCCAGGCGCGCATCGAGGGCGCCGACAAGGAGATCACCTTCACCGCGACCGGCAAGAAGGCGATCCTGCAGAAGCTGATCGAATCGGAAGGCTTCGAGCAGTTCGCCGACGTCAAGTACAAGGGCACCAAGCGCTTCGGCCTCGACGGCGGCGAGGCGCTGATCCCGGCGCTGGAGCAGATCCTCAAGCGCGGCGGCCAGCTCGGCCTGAAAGAGGTCGTGCTCGGCATGGCGCATCGCGGCCGCCTCAACGTGCTCTCCCAGGTGATGGCCAAGCCGCACCGCGCCATCTTCCATGAGTTCAAGGGCGGCTCGGCCGCACCCGACGAGGTCGAGGGCTCGGGCGACGTCAAGTACCATCTCGGCGCCTCGTCGGACCGCGAGTTCGACGGCAACAAGGTGCACCTGTCGCTGACCGCCAATCCTTCGCATCTGGAAATCGTCGACCCGGTGGTGATGGGCAAGGCGCGCGCCAAGCAGGACCAGTTCGCCGGGCGCGAGCGCGGCGAGATCGTGCCGCTGTCGGAACGCGCCAAGGTGATGCCGCTGCTGTTGCACGGCGACGCCGCCTTTGCCGGCCAGGGCGTGATCGCCGAGATCCTCGGCCTATCCGGCCTGCGCGGCCATCGCGTCGCCGGCACGCTGCATGTCATCATCAACAACCAGATCGGCTTCACCACCAATCCGCGCTTCTCGCGCTCCTCGCCCTATCCGTCGGATGTCGCCAAGATGATCGAGGCGCCGATCTTCCACGTCAACGGCGACGACCCGGAGGCGGTGGTGCACGCCGCCAAGGTGGCGACCGAGTTCCGCATGAAGTTCCACAAGCCGGTGGTGGTGGACATGTTCTGCTACCGCCGCTTCGGCCACAATGAGGGCGACGAACCGGCCTTCACCCAGCCGATCATGTACCGCGCCATCCGCACCCACAAGACGACGGTGCAGATCTATGCCGACCGGCTGATGGCCGAGGGCCACATCACCCAGGCCGAGTTCGACAAGATGAAGGCCGACTGGCGGGCGCATCTGGAAGCCGAGTGGGAAGTCGGCCAGAGCTACAAGCCGAACAAGGCCGACTGGCTGGACGGCGCCTGGTCGGGCCTGCGCACGGCCGACAACCAGGATGAGCAGCGGCGCGGCAAGACCGCCGTGCCGGTCAAGACGCTGAAGGAGATCGGCAAGAAGCTGACCGAGGTGCCGAAGGGCTTCGAGGCGCACAAGACGATCGTCCGCTTCCTCGAGAACCGCCGCCAGTCGATCGACTCCGGCGAAGGCATCGACTGGTCGACGGCCGAGGCGCTGGCCTTCGGCGCCATCCTGCTCGACGGCAACCCGATCCGGCTCTCCGGCCAGGATTCCGAGCGCGGCACCTTCTCGCAGCGCCATTCGGTGCTCTACGACCAGCGCGACGAGACGCGCTACATCCCGCTCAATAACCTGTCGGCGGCGCAGGCCGGCTACGAAGTCATCAACTCGATGCTTTCGGAAGAGGCGGTGCTCGGCTTCGAATATGGCTACAGCCTGGCCGAGCCGAAGGCGCTGACGCTGTGGGAAGCACAGTTCGGCGACTTCGCCAACGGCGCCCAGGTGGTGTTCGACCAGTTCATCTCGTCGGGCGAGCGCAAGTGGCTGAGAATGTCGGGCCTCGTCTGCCTGTTGCCGCATGGCTATGAGGGCCAGGGGCCGGAGCATTCCTCGGCCAGGCTCGAGCGCTTCCTGCAGCTCTGCGCCGAGGACAACATGCAAGTGGCCAACGTCACCACGCCGGCCAACTACTTCCACATCCTGCGCCGGCAATTGAAACGCGATTTCCGCAAGCCGCTGATCCTGATGACGCCGAAGTCGCTGCTGCGCCACAAGCGGGCGGTGTCGACGCTGTCGGAGATTTCGGGCGAAAGCTCGTTCCACCGGCTGCTGTGGGACGACGCGCAGCTGTTGCCGAACCAGGCGATCAAGCTGACCAAGGATTCCAAGATCCGTCGCGTCGTGCTGTGCTCGGGCAAGGTCTACTACGACCTCTACGAGGAGCGCGAGAAGCGCGGCATCAACGACATCTACCTGTTGCGCGTCGAGCAGCTCTATCCGTTCCCGGCCAAGGCGCTCATCACCGAGCTGTCACGCTTCCGCAATGCCGAGATGGTGTGGTGCCAGGAGGAGCCCAAGAACATGGGCGCCTGGTCGTTCATCGATCCCTATCTCGAATGGGTGCTGGCGCATATCGACGCCAAGCATCAGCGGGTGCGCTACACCGGCCGGCCGGCGTCGGCCTCGCCGGCGACCGGATTGATGTCGAAGCATCTCAGCCAGCTCGCCGCCTTGCTCGACGACGCGCTCGGCGAATAGAACTCAAGAAGAGACAGAACGGACAGGCACAATGGCTACCGAAATCCGCGTCCCCACCCTCGGCGAATCCGTCACCGAAGCGACCATCGGCAAATGGTTCAAGAAGGTCGGCGATGCGATCGCCGCCGACGAGCCGCTGGTGGAGCTCGAGACCGACAAGGTGACGGTGGAAGTGCCGTCGCCGAGCGCCGGAACGCTCGGCGAGATCGCCGCCAAGGAAGGCGAGACGGTCGGCGTCGGCGCGCTTCTCGGGTCGATCTCGGCCGGCGGCGAGGCGGCCGCTCCGGCGACCAAGCCGCAAGCCGTCTCGCAGGCCTCGAGCCCGGACGCGGCCTCCACCGTCAAGCAGGCCGCGGCCGAGACCGCCAAGATCGCCGGCGATGCCGGCGCGATCGAGCAGCGCACCATGCCGCCGGCGCCGGCGGCTGCGAAGCTCATCGCCGAGGCCAACCTCGCGGTCGACCAGATCACCGGCACCGGCAAGCGCGGCCAGGTGCTGAAGGGCGACGTGCTTGACGCCATCGCCAAGGGCGCGCCGTCGCAGCCGGCCGAGACGCCGAGATCGGCCCCGGTCGCCGTGCGCGCGCCGTCGCCGGCCGAAGACGCTCCGCGCGAGGAGCGCGTGCGCATGACCAAGCTGCGCCAGACCATCGCGCGCCGGCTCAAGGAAGCGCAGTCGACCGCCGCCATGCTGACCACCTTCAACGAGGTCGACATGAGCGCGGTGATGGCGCTGCGGGCCAAGTACAAGGACGTATTCGAGAAGAAGCACGGCGTGAAGCTCGGCTTCATGGGCTTCTTCACCAAGGCGGTGACGCATGCGCTGAAGGAGATCCCGGCGGTCAACGCCGAGATCGACGGCACCGACATCATCTACAAGAACTTCGCCCATGTCGGCGTCGCAGTCGGCACCGACAAGGGCCTGGTGGTGCCGGTGGTGCGCGACGCCGACCAGATGGGAATAGCCGAGATCGAGAAGGAGATCGGCCGGCTGGGTCTCGCCGCGCGCGACGGCAAGCTCTCCGTCGCCGACATGCAGGGCGGAACCTTCACCATCTCCAATGGCGGCGTCTACGGCTCGCTGATGTCGACGCCGATCCTGAATGCGCCGCAGTCGGGCATCCTCGGCATGCACAAGATCCAGGACCGGCCGGTCGTGGTCGGCGGCCAGATCGTGATCAGGCCGATGATGTACCTGGCGCTCAGCTACGACCACCGCATCGTCGACGGCAAGGAAGCGGTGACCTTCCTGGTGCGCGTCAAGGAAAGCCTGGAGGATCCGGAACGGCTGGTGCTCGATCTCTGAGTGATCCGGGATGGCTGAAGCAGCCGAGACCATCGACCTATTCGATCTGCTGAAGTCAGGTCGGGCCGGACCGATTGAGTTGGGCGAGAGCGGCCGCGAAGCCATTCGGGGGATAATTGATCCTGAGGATTTGCGAGCGGACAACCATTATCGCCACGGAGACACTACGTCCGCCTGGTGCATTTGCGGTTCGAACTGCGAGTTCTTTTTCAGTCCCGACTTTCGCTTGAGGTCGATCAGCGTCGAACCGATCGTTGGAATATTACAGCCAGGTGGAATGATGCCGACTTGGCGCGGTCATCTGCAGGTTGATCTTGGGCGATATCCGGTCACTTTTGCAGGCAGCGAACCGATGGCAATGCACGCATTGCCTAAAGCGTTGCGGTTCCTGAACAAAAAGGAATTTGCCTGGGCTATCGGTGGCGGTGAAGAGCGCGACGTCTATCTCGAACTGACGGAAAGCTCTCGTACATTGACCCTCAAATATGAGGTGAAAACCATTCCGGTCCAAGGCGATAAGAACATTGTCTTCGAGATAGACTATTTCTTGTCTTCGGTCATCGATCAGAGCGTTCAGGGCGGATAGACAAAAGTGGCGATCCGTACCTTCCTGTCAAAAAGTATATCGGCTGCATCGATAATGATCGGCGCGGCCGTGGCCGCAGGGAGGGCCCACGCCGCCTGCCCGCTGGAACTCGCCGTCTATGGCGATGCCGAAAGCGAGGCCGGCATCGATTTCAGGCCGACCATGGACTCGGCCACCGTCACCAACAGCTTCAAGATGGTGCTCGACAAGGGCGTGGTGCTGGACGGCATCGTCATGTGGACCGACGGCGTGGCGCGGCCTCACGGCTCGCTGATGTACAAATGCCGGACCGGCGACGTCACCGGCGATGAGCTCGCCGCCTGCACGGTGTGGGAAGGCGTCGTCTACAGCGCCGACGACAAGGGCAACATCGCGCTGCTGCCGGCCGAAGGCACGGAGGCGCCGAAAAGCCTGATCTTTCCGGATCTAGGTGCCTCGCTGCAGATGTCGGCCGCTTATGGCCCGGACGGCTTTTCCAAGGTGCCGTGGGATGTCTTCCTGCTGAAAGGCTGCCAGGAATGAGCGCGGACAAGAAGACGCTGCTGGTCACCGGCGGCAGCCGCGGCATCGGCGCCGCCATCTGCCGGCAGTCCAGCCAGGCCGGCTATCGTGTCGCTGTCAATTTTGTCTCCAACCAGGCAGTCGCCGAGGCGCTGGTCGCCGAACTCAAGGCCGCGGGCGGCGAGGCCATTGCCGTCAAGGGCGATGTCGGCAACGAGGCCGATGTGCTGGCAATGTTCGAGGCGGTGGACAAGGGTTTCGGCCGGCTCGATGCTTTCGTCAACAATGCCGGCATCGTCGACGCCAAGGCGCGCGTCGACGAGATGAGCGCCGCGCGGGTAGAGCGCATGATGCGCGTCAATGTCGTCGGCTCCTTCCTCTGCGCGCGCGAGGCGGTCAAGCGCATGTCGACCCGGCATGGCGGCAAGGGCGGCGGCATCGTCAACATCTCTTCCGCCGCGGCGAGGCTGGGTTCGCCCGGCGAATATGTCGACTACGCCGCCTCCAAGGGCGCGATCGACACGCTGACCATCGGCCTGGCACGCGAGGTGGTGCTCGAAGGCATCCGCGTCAACGCGGTCAGCCCCGGCATCACCGAGACCGAGATCCATGCCTCCGGCGGCCAGCCGGACCGCGTGGCGCGAATGCGGGACATGCTGCCGATGAAAAGGCCGGGCACCGCGGATGAAGTCGCGAGCGCGGTTCTCTATCTTCTGTCGGACGCGGCCTCCTATATAACGGGCGCGATCCTGAATGTGAGCGGCGGCCGCTAGGCGCCAGAGCAAAGGACAAGACCATGGCCTATGACGTCGTAATCATCGGATCGGGACCGGGCGGCTATGTCTGCGCCATCAAGGCGGCGCAGCTCGGGCTGAAGACGGCGGTGGTCGAGAAGAACGCCACCTTCGGCGGCACCTGCCTCAACATCGGCTGCATTCCGTCGAAGGCGCTGCTCCACGCCTCCGAGATGTTCGCCGAGGCCGGCCATTCCTTCGACACGCTCGGCGTCGAAATCGGCGCGCCGAAGCTCAACCTGAAGAAGATGCTGGCGCACAAGGACGCGACGGTTTCGGCCAACGTCAACGGCGTCGCCTTCCTGTTCAAGAAGAACAAGATCGACAGCTTCCGCGGCACCGGCAAGGTGGTTGGTGCCGGCAAGGTGTCGGTCACCGGCGAGGACGGCAAGGTCGAGGAGATCGAGACCAGGAACATCGTGATTGCCACCGGCTCGGATGTCGCGGGCATTCCCGGCGTCAAGGTCGATTTCGACGAGAAGGTGATCGTGTCCTCGACCGGCGCGTTGTCGCTGGACAAGGTGCCGGGCCATCTGGTGGTGGTCGGCGGCGGCGTCATCGGGCTGGAGCTCGGCTCGGTGTGGGCCAGGCTCGGCGCCAAGGTGACGGTGGTCGAATTCCTCGACACCATCCTCGGCGGCATGGACGGCGAGGTCTCGAAACAGTTCCAGCGCCTGCTCTCCAAGCAAGGCTTCGAGTTCAAGCTCGGCGCCAAGGTCACCGGCGTCGCCAAGGCCAAGAAGGGCGCCAGCGTCACCTTCGAGCCGGTGAAGGGCGGCACCGCCGAAACGATCGATGCGGACGTGGTGCTGGTCGCGACGGGGCGCCGCCCCTATGCCGACAGCCTCGGGCTGAAGGATGCGGGCGTCGAGATGGACGAGCGCGGCCGCGTCAAGACCGACGGGCATCTCAGGACCAACCTTCCCGGCATCTATGCCATCGGCGACGTCATCGCCGGCCCGATGCTGGCGCATAAGGCGGAAGACGAAGGCGTGGCGGTGGCCGAGATCATTGCCGGCCAGGCCGGCCATGTGAACTACGACGTG
The DNA here is from genome assembly GCF_004791545.1 of Mesorhizobium sp. M4B.F.Ca.ET.214.01.1.1. Lineage (NCBI taxonomy): Bacteria > Pseudomonadati > Pseudomonadota > Alphaproteobacteria > Hyphomicrobiales > Phyllobacteriaceae > Mesorhizobium > Mesorhizobium sp. M4B.F.Ca.ET.214.01.1.1. The sequence goes on along the minus strand of NZ_SRUX01000008.1, from coordinate 245,347 downwards.
ATCCCTAGCGTCGTCTACACCAGCCCGGAAATCGCCTCGGTCGGCAAGACCGAGGAAGAATTGAAGAAGGCCGGCGTCGACTACAAGGTCGGAAAATTCCCGTTCACGGCCAATGGCCGGGCGCGCGCCATGCTGCACACCGATGGCTTCGTCAAGATCCTGGCCGACAAGCAAAGCGACCGCGTGCTTGGCGTCCATATCGTCGGCTTCGGCGCCGGCGAGATGATCCACGAGGCGGCGGTGTTGATGGAATTCGGCGGCTCGTCGGAAGACCTCGCCCGCACCTGCCACGCGCACCCGACCATGTCGGAGGCGGTGAAGGAAGCGGCGCTGGCCACCTTCTTCAAGCCGATCCACATCTGAAAGGCTCGTATAAACTCTACTCCGGCGGCCATCTGGAGCGGTTCTCTGCGCTTCCGGTGCTCACGTACTTTAGTACGCTCCGCTCCGGTTCTCGAAAACCACTCCAGCTGACTCACCGGAGCGAGTTTCTAAGGGCCTTTCTCGCGCCTGCCACCAAACAAAACGGCCCGCCTTTCGGCGGGCCGTTCGTCGTTCAGGTAAGCCTGATTACGGAGACGGCGCAGGTGCCGGAGCGGGCGCCGGGGCCGGTGCTGGCGCGGGAGCCGGCTCTGGTGCCGGAGCGGGCGCTGGCGCAGGTGCCGGGGCAGGTTCGGCAGGCTTCATCGGCTCCGGAGCGGGCGCCGGTGTGCTCGCGGCCGGCGGCTCGGCGGGCGCCGGAGCTTCGCCGCTTCTTCCGAAAACATAGTAGGCAACAATGGCCAGGATAATGACCACCAGGGCAATCAGCCAGCCACTGCCGCCGCCGCCCGATCTGGGAGTGTCGTTAGGGTTCGCCATAAAAGTGTCCTCCGTGGATGAAAAGTATCAAATAACACCCGTCAACGCGCGACCGTTGAACGGGTTTCATACTAGGCCCGGAAAATGCTGAAAGCAGGGCAATTCTGACCTGGAATCCCCTGCCGGCATGCATTTCCACCACAAAATGGGTCGGGATCGAGCCGAACCCGGTCTTTCGAGACCATTCGGCACGAAACCGGAGGAGGTTTGCGCCGCCAAGTCACGAATCAGCCCGGCGCCGGCGCTCCCGCCCTATCGAGGCGCAACCCGGCCGTGCGGATCAGTCGACGGCGGTCACCGTGTAGCCGGCCTTGCGCAAATCCTCGACCAGGCCCTGCGGGCCCGGAAGATGCATGGCGCCGACCGCCATGAAGGCATTGCCTCGGGCCAGGAGCGGTCCGGCATGATCGGCCATCACCTTGTTGCGGCTGGTGATCATGGTCTCCTCGAACGCGGCATAGCCGGCCGGATCATCCTCGTCGCCGGGCAGGACGACGCGAAACAGCGGCCAGAACATGCCGGTCTCGCCGCTCTGGTAGAGAACGATCATGGTTTCGTTGACGTCGTTCACCTTGTCGCCGAGCTTGAGCGTGTCGACCAGACCCTTCATGTGGAAGGCCAGCGGAAGCGAGGCCATCGCATGAAGCTGATCGGCGACAGTCTCCAGCCCCTCGACGGATTTGCCTGAAGCCTTGGCGTCCTCGGCGAGCTTGACGTCAAGCACCGGCGCGCCGCCGGCCTTGCGCGCCAGCTCGCAGGCCGGCAGCGCAACCATGGCCGACAGCAGCCAGGGCTTCATCTTGGCGACGGTGGCCGGCGGAATGCCGCGCGCGTCGAGCGCCTTGTTCATGGCGGCAGCGTCGTCGGGCGACAAAAGCGAGGACAGCGTGGTGCTGTCGGTGAACATCATCAGGTCCGGCTCCTTGAGCAGGGCGGCCATCATCTTCTGCTGGTCGAGCACTTCCGTGGTCTCGATGACGACCGTATCGGCGGCGTCGAAAGCCTTCTGCGCAGCCGGCGGCAGCGTGGTGACGCGCGGATCGGTCATGTGCATGGTGCCAAACAGGAAGGAGGGCTTTTCGCCGGGCTTTTCCAGTTTCCACAGCAGGCCCTTGCCGTTGGGCGTGGCCGCCGCCTCGGCTTCGATCTTGCTGTAGACGGTCGGATTGTCCTTGCGCAGCGCGCTCAGCATGTCGGTGCCGCCGCAGGCCGGGGTCTCGGCGTGCGCCCGACCGGCAAGCAGCGCGACGATCAGGAAAGACAGGAAAAACAGGACGTTGAGCGCGACAAGCAGCTTCAGCGACACGAGGGCCGCGCGGTCAGCGATGGCTATGACGCGTTTCATAAGTCGCTTCTTACGATCAAAAAGCGGCAAAACGGTTAATCGGCGCAGCCAATTTGAAGGGTTCACGCCCTTGGGTGAGCAGATTCGTAAATCTCGAGCAGCCTTGCGGTGTCGACGCCGGTATAGACCTGGGTGGTCGACAGGCTGGCGTGGCCGAGCAGTTCCTGGATGGTGCGCAGGTCACCGCCGCGGCCGAGCAGATGCGTGGCGAAGGAGTGGCGCAAGGCGTGCGGAGTCGCGGTGTCGGGCAGGTTGAGCGCCGAGCGCAGCCTCGCCATGTCGCGCTGGACGATCGCCGGATTAAGCGGACCGCCGCGCGCGCCGCGAAACAGCAGGCCCTTCGGATCGATATGGAAGGGGCAGAGGCGGCGGTATTCGGCGACCGCGCGCAAGGCCACCGGCAGCACCGGCACCAGCCTGGTCTTGCCGCCCTTGCCGGTGACGCGCAGCACGGTGTCCGTTTCCGACGACAGCTCGGCGCCGGCGAGGCCAAGCGCCTCGGAAATGCGCAGGCCCGAGCCGTAGAGCAGCGTCAGCACGGCGGCGTTGCGGGCGGCGATCCAGGGTTCTTCCGCCAGCTGGCCCTGGACGGAAACGACCTCTTTTGCATCGCTCGCCGTCAGCGGCTTGGGCAGCGACTTCGGCTGGCGCGGCGCGCGCAACGCCGCCGCACCTGCGGCATTTGCGAGGCCGCGCCGTTCGAGGAAGCGCAGCAGTGAGCGGATGCCGGCCAGCCCGCGCCCGAGCGTGCGGGCGCCGGCGCCGGCGTTGCGGCGGGCGGCGAGGAAGCCGCGCAAATCGGCCGGGCGCAGGTCGGCGATGTCGGAGATGCCGGGCGGACCGCCGCAATGGCCGGTCAGGAAATGCAGGAACTGGCGGGTGTCGCGCTCATAGGCTTCCACCGTCTCCGGCGACAGCCGGCGCTCGCGTGCCAGCATCTTCAGCCAGTTCTCGCGCGCCGCCTGGAGGTCGGGCTTTGCCGGGATGAGGAATTCCTGCATGCGCCGCATTTTCGGGCAGCCAGGTTAGGAAGCGGTGAAGAGCGCGTCATTGAAATGACGGCTGGGGAGGGTTAGAGCAGGGCAAAGGATGTCGCGCCATGACCAAGCCCCAGAACCCCGTCCAGTTGGCCGTGATCGGCGCCGCGCATGGCATCAAAGGCGAGCTACGGGTGAAGACCTTCACCGGCGATCCGCTGGCGCTGGCCGACTACGGGCCGCTCTACGCCAAGGATGGCCGCGCCTTCCAGATCATAGACATCCGGCCCGCCAATACCGTCGTGGTGGTGCGCTTCAAGGGTGTCAGCGACCGCAACGCCGCCGAGGCGCTTTCCGGCACCGAGCTGTTCGTCGACCGCTCGATGCTGCCCGACGACGGCGAGGAGGACGAGTTCTACCACGCCGACCTGATCGGGCTGGAGGTCCGGGACGAGACAGGTGCTGCCATCGGCAAGGTGGTCGCCGTGCATAATTTCGGCGGCGGCGACATCCTCGACATCACGTTTGCCGGCCGCAAGGGCGTGCTGATTCCGTTCACGCAGGCCGCCGTTCCGCAGGTTTCGGTCGTCGAAGGGTTCGTCCGCGTCGATCCGCTGGCCGCCGGCCTGGTCGAGGACGAGGACGGCGAGGCCGCGCCCGGCCGCGACGGCTTCGATCCGAAGGGCCGGCCGCGCGGGCCGAAGGATGCCGGGGGCAACCGGTGAGTTTTGCCGCCTCGGTGCTGACGCTCTATCCAGAGATGTTTCCCGGCCCGCTCGGCCTGTCGCTGGCCGGCCGGGCGCTGGAAGCCGGCACATGGTCGCTTGAGGCGATCCAGATCCGCGATTTCGCCACCGACAGGCATCGCAACGTCGACGACACGCCGGCCGGCGGCGGCGCCGGCATGGTGATGCGCGCCGACGTGCTGGCAAAAGCCATCGACCATGCTTCGCCTCCCGGCGATGCGCGGCCAAGGCTGCTGATGAGCCCGCGCGGCAAGCCGCTGACGCAGGCCCGGGTGCGCGAACTTGCCGCCGGACCGGGCGCGGTCATCCTGTGCGGCCGCTTCGAAGGCGTCGACCAGCGGCTGATCGACGCGCGGGGATTAGAGGAGGTCTCAGTCGGCGACTTCATCCTGTCGGGCGGCGAGCCGGCGGCCCTGGTCCTGCTCGACGCGGTGGTGCGGCTGTTGCCGGGCGTCATGGGCAATGCCGTCTCGGGCGAGGAGGAGAGTTTCGAGAACGGATTGCTCGAGCATCCGCACTATACGCGGCCGCAGGAGTTCGAGGGCCGGCCGATCCCGGATGTGCTGATCTCGGGCAACCACAGGAAGATCGCCGAATGGCGGCGGGCCGAGGCGGAGAAGCTCACCAGGGAGCGGCGGCCGGATTTGCTGGCGGACGATCCGCCCCGATAGCTCGGGGCGGATCGTCCTTCTCTTTATCTGACCATGATCTTTTCCGAAAACCGGGTCCCGCTTTTCGCTTACGCGGTCCTGCGGTTCGGGATCATGGTTCTCAGCCCTTGGCGAAATAGTAGAAGGCCAGGAACAGGCCGACGGCGACGACGAAGCCGCGCACGACGTTCTGCGGCACGCGCTTGGCGATCCAGACGCCGGCATAGCCACCGAGGGCGCCGCCGGGGATCATGACGATCGCCTGCGGCCAGGCGACGACGCCGCCGGAGACGAAGACCAGGATGGCGATGGCGGCGATGACCACCGCCAGCATGTTCTTCATCGCGTTCAGCCGGTGGTAGTCGCCGGCCTGGGTGAGGCCCAGCGTGGCCAGCATCATGACGCCCATGCCGGCGCCGAAGAAGCCGCCATAGATCGAGGTCAGGAACTGGACGAGCGAACCGGCGAACGAGCCGACGGCCGGCTGGTGTCCGGGCTTCGGCGCCGGCTTCAGCCAGGGGCCGGCGGCGAAAAGGGCGGTCGCCGCCAGAAGCAGCCAGGGCACCAGCGCGCGAAAAGAGGGATTGTCGAGCGCCAGCAGGATAAGCGCGCCGGCCAGCGCGCCGAGGGCCGAGATCAAGCAGAGCAGCAATGCCTCGCGCCAGAAATGCCGGATGTCGGACGCGTAGGCGAGCGTCGAGGTTATGTAGCCCGGAAACTGCGTCACCGAGGAGGTGGCATTGGCGACGATCGGCGGCACGCCGACCAGCGTCATGGCGCCGAAGGTGATGAAGGTTCCGCCACCGGCCACCGCATTGGCGGCGCCGGAGACAAAACCCGCCAGAAAGAGCAGGATCGCGTCGAATGGAGACATCAGCACGTCGTCGGAGTAGGTTGTCCAGCCCGGATTAGGAAGCTTGACGGGCGCGCGCAACCCCGCGGCTGGCAATTGCGTGATGGCATGCGGCCAAAAAAGACAGGGCCAAGGCGTGACAAAGCGTCAAAATAGCTGTATGTGCCCGCCCGAACCGGAAGAACAATCTTTCGGAACCCGTCAACAATGACGGTGTAGCCGTCCCTGCCCGATGTCCTATGTTGGACAAAGGGCATAGCCGAGCGGTCATTGGAACTGCAAGGCGAGTCGAGGACGCTCTGACTGTCGGAAGAACAAGAAGTGGATATTTGAGATGGATCTCATCCGCCAGCTCGAGGCCGAACAGGCCGCCAAGATCGAAGCCAAGCGCAAGCTTCCCGAATTCCAGCCCGGCGACACCGTGCGCGTCCAGGTCCGCGTGACCGAAGGCAGCCGCACCCGCGTCCAGGCCTATGAGGGCGTCGTCATTGCCCGTTCCGGCTCGGGCTTCCAGGAGAATTTCACCGTCCGCAAGATTTCCTACGGCGAAGGCGTGGAGCGCGTGTTCCCGGTCTACTCGCCGATGGTCGAGGGCGTCGAGATCGTGCGCCGCGGCAAGGTGCGCCGCGCCAAGCTCTATTACCTTCGCGACCGTCGCGGCAAGTCGGCCCGCATCTCGGAGAACACCGGCGTGCGCGCCCGCAAGCTCAACGACGAGGAGCGTGATGCGCTGAACGCCGAGAAGGCGCGCATCGAGGCCGAGAAGGTCGCCGCCGCCGAGGCGCTGGCCGTCGAGAAGGCCGCGCAGGACGCCGCCGAGAAGAAGGCCGCCGCCGAGGCTGCCAAGGCCGCGGAAGCCGCCGCCGAATAAGCTTCTCGACAATTCGTTTATGGAAAAGGCGGCTTCGGCCGCCTTTTTTCGTTTGGTGGTGTCGAAAGCGTTTGGATTTGGCCGAGGCTCCGCCCGTGGATGACGACGTCGGGGTTGACATTCAAATATCTTGTACACTAGGTAATCGTGCACAAGATAACAGGAGACCACCTATGTCAGCACTCTACACCACCCAGGCCCGCGTCAGCGGCGGCCGCGCCGGCCACGCCGAGACCAGCGACGGGCTGCTCAAGGTCGATCTGGCAATGCCGAAGGAACTGGGCGGGCAGGGCGGCGCCACCAATCCCGAGCAGCTTTTCGCCGCCGGCTACGCGGCCTGCTTCGAAAGCGCGATCCGCTTCGTCGCGCGCAAGGAGAAGCTGCCGCTCGAAGACGCCGCGGTGACCGCCAGCGTCAGCCTCCACCCCAACGGCCAGGGCGGGTTCCGGCTCGGTGTGTCGCTGGCGGCGGAAACGAAAGGCCTTGATCACACGGCGGCGGAAGCGCTTGTATCGGCGGCGCACCAGATTTGCCCCTATTCCAACGCCATCAGGGGCAACATAGATGTTGCGCTTTCGACCGTGGCGCTTCCGGCAAAGGCAGCATGACAACAAGAACCACAGAGACCGTCAGCGACGTCCCGGCGGATAGCGCCGGGGCGATTGCCGTTCCGCGGCTGGACCAGCAGCTCTGCTTTGCGCTCTATTCGGCGAGCGGGCTGATGACCAAGCTCTACCGGCCGCTGCTCGATCCGCTGGGCCTCACCTATCCGCAATATCTGGCCATGCTGGTGTTGTGGGAGCGCGCGCCGAGCACGGTCGGCGCGCTTGGCGAAGCGCTGGGCCTGGATTCGGCGACGCTGACGCCGTTGATCAAGCGGATGGAAGCGGGTGGTCTCGTTACGCGCAGGCGCGACAGCGCCGACGAGCGCAGGGTGCTGGTCGAGCCGACGGCCAAGGGGCAGGCGCTGCGCGCCCGCGTGAAGGGTGTGCAGGCGGGCCTCGACTGCGCCATGCCGATGGAGCGCGCCGAGCTCAAGGCCCTGCATGGAACGCTCACCCGTCTCGTCGCCGGCTTGCGCGAGGCAACGGAATAGGCACCCGCCGAAGATGCTGCAAATCCGCTTCGTCGTGAGCATGGGATCAGCTTCCGCCACGTGGCGTTGCGGATCGACTTGCAAGGCGCTTGCGGAAAGCTAAAGTCGGCGCCGGATTTTCCTGCAAGCCCCGCGCCTTCGCGGGGCGTTTCAAGTTCTGGAGCGTGTCATGACAAAATCGAAACTGCTGCTGGCGACTGTGCTGGCCTGCCTTCTCGCGCCTGTCGCCGCGTTGGCCGAGACGCTGCCCGACCTCGGCGGCAAGAAAGTGGTGGTGGTGACGGAGAACGCCTATCCGCCGCTGCAGTTCATCGATTCCAAAACCGGCAAGCAGATCGGCTGGGAATATGACGCGATGGACGAGATCGCCAAGCGGCTGAACTTCAAGGTCGAGTACCAGAACACCTCCTGGGACGCGATGATTCAGGCGGTTTCCGACAACCAGTACAACATCGGCATGACCGGCATCACCATCAAGGACGACCGCAAGGAGAAGGTCGACTTCTCCGACCCCTATATGCGTTCGGAGCAGTTCATGCTGGTGCGCGGCGATGAAAGCCGCTTCACCGACGCCAAGACCTTCGGCGCCTTCAAGGACGGGCTGATCGGCGCGCAGGCCGGCACCACGCCCTTCTACACCGCCGTCTACAGCGTGCTCGACGGCAACGAGCAGAACCCGCGCATAAAGCTGTTCGAGACGTTCGGCGCCACGGTGCAGGCGCTGAAGTCGGGCGACGTCGACGTGGTGCTGACCGACGGCACCGCCGGCAAGGGCTATGTCGACGCTTCGGAAGGCAAGCTGAAGCTGATCGGCGGGCCGCTCGGCACCGAGGATTTCGGCTTCATCTTCCCCAAGGGATCGGACTTGGTGAAGCCGGTCAACGCCGCGATCGCCTCGCTCAAGGCCGACGGCACGCTCGATGCGCTGAACAAGAAGTGGTTCCTTGATTACAAGATGGGGCAGTAGGGCTTCTTGTTGACAGCGGTGTCCTACGGCCGCGGACGAAAGACCGCGAAAGCCTCGTTTCTTCCCACCCCCCTCTGTCCTGCCGGACATCTCCCCCGCAAGGGGGGAGATCAGATGTCGCCTCGGCTTTCGCTAATCTCCAACGCTGTAGGATGGGCAGTGAGGCCGAAGCTGCTAATCTCCCCCCTTGCGGGGGAGATGCCCGGCAGGGCAGAGGGGGGTGTGCCGGAACGCAGCCTCCGTAGATCTGGCTCCGCTTGGCTCGCCTGATGGCAACGCCCGCAACCTCCTCCGCCAAAGCCGAATTCCCCTGGTGGCTGGCCGCCGCCCTGGCGCTGGCGCTGGCGGCGGCGCTGTTCATTGCGTCGAGCGACCTCTACGCCCAGGTCTTCGCCACCGTCGCCAAGGGCATCGGCATCACCGTCTTCGTCACCGTGGTCGCCTTCGCGCTGGCCTCGGCGATCGGGCTGGGCATCGCCCTGATGGGGCTGTCGAGCTCGCGGGTGCTTCGCCAGATCGCCCGCTTCTATGTCGAGATCATCCGCGGAGTGCCGATCCTGGTGCTCTTGTTCTGGATCGCGTTCGCCGGCGCGCCGGCCGTCGTCGCTGCGTGGAACGCCCTGACCGCGCCGCTGCAAAGCGCCGGCTATCTCGGCGAACTGCTGGTGCGCGACGTCTCGCTTTTGTGGCGCGCCATCATGGCGCTGACCATCGGCTATTCCGCCTTCATCTCGGAAGTGTTCCGCGCCGGCATCCAGTCGGTCGAGAAGGGCCAGATCGAGGCGGCCAAGGCGCTCGGACTGACGCGCGCGCAGCGCTTCCGGCTGATCGTGTTCCCGCAGGCGATCCGCACCATCCTGCCGCCGCTCGGCAATGACTTCGTCGCCATGGTCAAGGATTCCTCGCTGGTCTCGGTGCTCGGCGTCGCTGACATCACCCAGATGGGCAAGGTCTATGCCGCCGGTTCGTTCCGCTTCTTCGAGACCTATTCGATCGTCGCCTATATCTACCTGATCCTCACCGTCGGCCTGTCGCTGGCGCTCAGGGCGCTGGAGCAGCGGCTGCGCCGCCAGCACCAGGAATAGAAGTCCAACAAAGACCGCGCTACGATCCGTCCCGCGCGCCAGCGGAGGAGGACAATTTGGTGGATTTCGACAAGGCCAATGCGGCGCTGGATTCCGTCTATACGGCCGACACGCCGGAGGCGCTCGCCAAGGCCTATGCCGAATGGGCCGCGACCTATGACAGCGAGACCGCGTCGCTCGGCTATCTGCTGCCGTTCCTGATCACCGCCTGGGTGGCGCGCCATGTGCCTGTCGGCGCAGGCCGCTGCTCGACGCCGGCTGCGGCACCGGGCTCTCCGGCCCGTCGCTGAAGGCGCTTGGCTATGCCGACATTGCCGGGCTCGATCTCTCCGACGACATGCTGAAGATCGCCGGCAGCCGCAACGCCTACAGCGAGCTGAAGAAGGCGATGCTCGGCGGGCCGCTGCCTTGGCCGGACGGCCATTTCCGCGCCTTCTTCTCGACCGGCGTGTTCACCATCGGCCATGCGCCGGCATCTGGCCTGCATGAGCTGGTGCGCATCACGAAGAGCGGCGGCCACGCCATCTTCACGGTGCGAGACCAGGTGTTCGAGAGCGGCGGATTTCAAGATGTCTTCGACAGCCTTGAGCGGGAGGAGAAATGGCGGCTGGTAGAGCAAAGTCCCTGGTTCCGCTGCTATGCGATCGGCGATCCCGAGGCGCTGGTGAAGACGTTTGTGTTTGAGGTGGTGTGAGCGCCAATCACCGATGTCGGCGCCGCCCCTCATCGCCCTGCCGGGCACTTCTCCCCGTATAGTGACGGGGAGAAGTGGCTGGCCGCAACGCCGGCTCTCTTCGTCCAAACTTAGCAATTGGCGAAATCGCCGATGAGAGCGTTCCTCTCCCCGTCACTATACGGGGAGAGGGTGCCGGCAGGCAGGTGAGGGGCAGCGCTGACGTTCGGTGTCTAAGCCGCAAATGCCAGCCGATTGCCGAAATCGGCAAACATTGATATGAGCAGCGCCATGGAAGAGCTTTTCGGCGATCCGGCCTACAAGGGTTTCGTGCTGCAGGACAGAAAGCGCCTGCCGTCGCGATTTGCCGCGCGCGTTTGCGGCGCGCTCACCAGCCGACTTAGCTAGGCCGTCTTCGCCTCGTCGCCCTTGCCGGGCTTGCATGGCCCGGCACCGGCTTCTTCCCTTTTTCATATCGACGGATTTACGCACATGAGCGCACCGCGCACCCTCTACGACAAGATCTTCGACGACCATCTGGTCGACCGCCAGGACGACGGCACCTGCCTGCTCTACATCGACCGCCATCTCGTTCACGAGGTGACCAGCCCGCAGGCCTTCGAGGGCCTGCGCATGAGCGGCAGAAAAGTCCGGCATCCGGAAAAGACGCTGGCCGTGGTCGACCACAATGTGCCGACCTCGCCCGAGCGCAAGTTCGGCATCAAGAACGAGGAAAGCCGCATCCAGGTCGAGGCGCTGGCCAGGAACGCCAAGGACTTCGGCATCGAGTACTATTCCGAGAACGACATCCGCCAGGGCATCGTCCACATCATCGGCCCGGAGCAGGGTTTCACCCTGCCCGGCATGACCATCGTCTGCGGCGACAGCCACACTTCCACGCACGGCGCCTTCGGCGCGCTGGCGCACGGCATCGGCACGTCGGAAGTCGAGCATGTGCTGGCGACGCAGACGCTGATCCAGCGCAAGGCCAAGAACATGCTGGTGCGCGTCGACGGCACGCTGCCGGAAGGCGTCACCGCCAAGGACATCATCCTCGCCATCATCGGCGAGATCGGCACCGCCGGCGGCACCGGCTACGTCATCGAATATGCCGGCGAGGCGATCCGCGCGCTGTCGATGGAAGGCCGCATGACGATCTGCAACATGTCGATCGAGGGCGGCGCGCGCGCCGGCCTGATCGCGCCGGACGAGACGACTTTCGCCTATGTCAAGGACAAGCCGCGCGCGCCCAAGGGCGCGGCCTGGGATGCCGCACTTGCCTATTGGAAGACGCTGCATTCGGATGAAGGCGCGCATTTTGACAAGGTGGTCGTGCTCGACGCGCAGAAGCTGCCGCCGATCGTCTCCTGGGGCTCCTCGCCCGAGGATGTCGTCTCGGTGCAGGGCTTCGTGCCCAATCCGGAAGAGATCACCGACGAGAACAAGCGCTCGTCGAAGCTGCGCGCGCTCGACTATATGGGGCTGACCCCCGGCACAAAGATCACCGACATCGAACTCGATCGCGTCTTCATCGGTTCCTGCACCAATGGCCGCATCGAGGATCTGCGCGCCGCCGCCAAGGTGGTCGAGGGCAGAAAGGTCAATCCGCGCGTCAACGCCATGATCGTGCCGGGCTCCGGCCTGGTCAAGGAACAGGCGGAGGCCGAAGGGCTGGACAAGATCTTCCTCGCCGCCGGCTTCGACTGGCGCGAGCCGGGCTGTTCGATGTGTCTCGCCATGAACGACGACCGGCTGAAGCCGCATGAGCGCTGCGCCTCGACCTCGAACCGCAATTTCGAGGGCCGGCAAGGCTTCAAGGGCCGCACCCATCTGGTGTCGCCGGCCATGGCCGCGGCGGCCGCGATCGCCGGCCATTTCGTCGACATCCGCGACTGGAAATAGCAGCCGCGGCATTCGCATACGGACGAGGTCAAAACCCCGAACCATCCAGGTGGCTTGGGGTTTTTCTTTGCCGCGCCTCCGGTTTCTTCGGCAAAGCGGCCTTCGCTTAACCGCTTGTTTGGGCTTGCGCTTTAGCATCTTCCCTCACGTAAGCGGGGAAATCACAGTCGTTTGGACACGGGTCTGCTCATAGCGCTGCTCAACCCGACGATCGCGCTGGCGCTTGGCGCCGCGTTCCTCGTCCTGTGGTTCCATCAGCGCCATCGCCCCTACCTGGCGGTGCTGGCCACGAGCTACTGCCTCTCGGCCCCCGGCTTCCTGTTCCAGTATTTCACCCTTCCTGTCGGGATGGTGCTGACCAAGCTTGTCTCCAACATATGCTTCACGGCGGCCGGCTGTTGCCTCTCCAGCGCGATCGTTGCGCGCTACGGGCGGCGCGTCCCCTATGTCGGCATCGCGCTCACCACCGGCGGCGGGCTCGCCGCCTTTTCATGGTTCATGTTCGTGCAGCCGGATCTCACCTGGCGCATCCTGTCGATGAATTTCGGTTTCGGCGCCCTCAGCCTGCTGGTCGCCGCGGAACTGCGCACGGTGCGCGGCAACGGCCCGACCGAGAAGATCCTGTTCGTGCTGTCGCTGCTTTCGGGGTTGAACTTCGTCGTCCGAACCCTGATCGTCGTCATCGCGCACGGGCCGTTCCCGAGCTATGACGGATTCTACGGCTCGTCCTACTGGACGACGGCGCTGCTCTCGCATGCGCTGCTGTCGCTGCTGATCGCGCTTTCCCTGTTCTCGGCGGCCGCGCTCGACGTCTTGAAGGCGCTGAAGGCCGAGACCCATACCGATCCGCTGTCCGGCCTGCTCAACCGCCGCGGCTTCGAGGAGCGGGCGGCGCTGCTGCTCGACCAGTGCGCCAAGGCGAAATTCCCCGTCGCCATGGTGCTTGCCGACCTCGACCACTTCAAGGCGCTCAACGACCAGCACGGGCACGCGGTCGGCGACAGGGTGATCGCCGACTTCGCCGCCAAGCTGAGCTTCGCCACCGGCACGCGCGGCGCTGCCGGCCGCATCGGCGGCGAGGAGTTCGCCGTGCTCCTGCCGCTGTGCGACCTGGCCTCGGCCCGCCTGTTCGCCGAGGCGATCCGCTCGCTCTATTCGTCCGGCGGCGTCGCCAGCCTGCCGCGAGGCGTCAGGGTGACGGCGAGCTTCGGCGTCGCCGCCCGCACCGGCGACGAAGGCCTGGCGCCGCTGATGCGCCGCGCCGACGACGCGCTCTACAAGGCCAAGAAGAACGGCCGCGACAGCGTGCGCCTGTCCTATGAGCGCCCCGAAACGGTCTTCGTGCCGGAGCCCGCCAGCGTCGGGTGAGGCCAAGCAGCCCGATCATGACCCGACGTTAACGTCTTTTTCGCCCGTCGATGCTTTGCTGTCGGCGGGGGTTTTTGGACCATGGGCAGCGCGGACGTCATCCTCGTGATCAACCTGTTCGTCGCCGGACTGCTGGCGGCGGCGTTCATGACGATCGCCATCTACGACAAAAGCCGGGTGTCGGCGCGCTGGCTGGCCCTCGGCTATGTGCTGGGCATGGCCTATTTCGCGCTCGAATTCGTCATTCCCGCCTTCGACAATGCCCGGCTCCCGGTGGTCGCGGCCTTTGCCGTCTTCCTCGGCGCCACCATCGTCTTCAATGGCGGACTTGCGCATAAATACGGCGTGGCGCCGCCCTGGTGGCCGATGCTGTTCTTCCTGGCCATCGCCTCCGTCGCCGTCTATCTGGTGCAGGAATTGCCGCGCCAGTCGCTGACGGCGATGATGGCCTATCAGCTTCCCTACGCCGTCATGCAGTTCACCGCGCTCGGCATCGTCTGGTCGTCCAGGCAAAGGCGCGAGCGGCTCGACACCATACTGATGGCGGTGCTGACGGCCAGCGCGCTGCAGTTCGCCTCCAAGCCCTTCATCGCGCATGCGCTGGGCGGCCGCGGCGCCGACCCGCAATCCTATGTGCAGACGAGCTACGCGCTGGTGTCGCAATCGCTCGGCACCGTTTTCGGCCTGGCGCTGGCGCTGCTTGCGCTGGCCATACTGGTGCGCGATGTGCTGGCCGAGGCGACGTCGAAATCGGAAACCGACGCGCTGTCCAGGCTGCTCAACCGCGGCGGCTTCGAACGTCATGCCGAAATCACCCTGAGGGATGCCGCGCGCCGTGGCGTTCCGGTGGCGCTCGTGATCGCCGACCTCGACCATTTCAAGGGCATCAACGACAATTTCGGCCACGCCTGCGGCGACCGGGTGATCGAGACCTTCGCCGGCTTCCTGCGCGAGGCGGCGGCCGACCATCACGTCGCCGGGCGCATCGGCGGCGAGGAGTTTGCGATCATCCTGCCGGGCACCAATCTCGCGGCCGCGCGGCTGTTCGCCGAAGGCGCGCGCAGCGCTTTCGGCGCCCTGCCGATCGACAGCCTGCCGGCCGAGCATCGCTGCAGCGCCAGCTTCGGCGTCGCCGAGCTTGGCGCGGGTGAGGGTTTTTCCGATCTGTTGCGGCGCGCCGACGAGGCGCTCTATCAGGCCAAGGGCGGCGGCCGCGATTGCGTGCGCGTCTCGGCCGGGCCGGCCGGACGGCAGGCGTCCCCCGTCTTCAACGGCAGGGGCTGAGGTTCGGCATCTCGCCGTCGGACAGGCCGTACATATAGGAGCGGCCCTTGATGAAGACCGGCGGCTGGTAGCAGCCGCGGCCAACGGTCTCGTCGGATTCATTCTCGTAGACCACGTCGGGCTCGCCGGCACTGGTAAAGTTCGAGAGTTCCTTGGCGTGCCTGCCTTCGCCGACGATGATGCGCTTGTAGCCGGCGGCGCTGTCGATGACGAGATTGCCGAAGGAATCGGCATAGACGCGGTCGTGGTGGCGCAGCCCGGCCTCGGCCGGCGCCGTGAAGCCGACGGCGAGTGCCGCCAGCGCAAGCGCCGCAAGGCGCAGTCTGCTCGAATTCGAACGCATGGCACCCTCCGTTTGCTTCGACCGTTTCGGTCTGGAGCCTGTTCGAATCGGAAATTAACCTTTTCTTAACCTTTGTTAAGAGCCGGGACGTTTTCTCAGCCGGACTTTAACAAACATGGTTAATTTCGGCAGACGGGGTGGCCATCTTTCGGCCATGCTTGCCCGCACCATCGCGCCATCTCGACCAGCCGCTTGAGCCGGGTGAGCTTGATCAGGAACGACATCGTGGCTAGCGTGCCGCGCACAGGAGGGGCAGCACATGGCGTCACGCCGCTTGGTTCGGGGATTGCTCCTTGCTCCGTTGCTCGCTGCGGCCGCAGCCTGTGTGCCGCAGGACGGCGCGCCCAAGGCGGCATCGGCTGCGGTCTCTCCTGCTCCGGTCCTGCAGTCCACCGCACCCGCGGCGCCTCCAGCACCTGCTCCGGCATCCGCAGCCAAGATCACCACCGACCTGACTGCGCCGCGATCGGCTATCGGCATGGCCACCTACAGATGCAATGGCTCCGTGATCTCGATCCAAAATCTCGGCACGTCGCTGCGTGTCGCGGGGCCGGATGGCTGGACCGAGGAGTTTGCGGCATCGCCCGCCAACCAGAGCAGCCGCTACCAGGCGGCGGCGACGCATGACGCGGTTGTGATCGACGGACGCGAGGCCCTGCTGATGAAGAAAGGATCGACGCCGCTCACCTGCAGAAGGTAGCAATCTTCATCGGCATACCGCACTGCAGCGAAACATTGCGCCGGCTTTCGGCCGCGCCCTAATCGATTGAAGCAAAAGCCGGCCTTTTTGTCAGACTAAATGACGTTTCCAAAACGATTTTCCGGCTTTGACGCGGTGCAAAAAGAGCATTAGAAACCGGCTGTCCGAAGTCGCAACCGAAGGCGGCAATGCCGCCTTTCCGCTGGGGCTCCAGGAGACGCCGAACTGGGGGAGCCATGAGCAAATCACCAGCCACCCGCGAATTTGCCAGACGTGAACGGCCGCTTTCGCCGCACCTCACCGTGTATCGGCCGCCGATCACCATGACGATGTCGATCATCCATCGCATCACCGGCGGCGCGCTCTATTTCGGCACGCTGCTGGTGGCGTTCTGGCTGATGGCGGCGGCGAGCTCCGAGGCCACCTTCGATTGGGTCAATTGGGCCTTCGGCTCGTGGCTGGGGCGGCTGGTGCTGTTCGGCTACACCTGGGCGCTGATGCACCACATGCTGGGCGGCATAAGGCACCTGGTCTGGGACACGGGCGCCGGGCTCGAGAAGCACACGGCCTCGAAGATCGCCTGGGCGACTCTGGCCGGCTCGATCCTGCTCACGCTGCTGATCTGGATCGCCGGCTACATGGCGCGGGGAGCCTGACCATGAGCGGCAAGAACACCGACATGCGCACGCCGCTGGCCAAGGTGCGCGGCCTCGGCTCCGCCCGCGAGGGCACCGGCCATTTCTGGCGCCAGCGGCTGACGGCGATCGCCAACATCCCGCTCATCCTGTTCTTCGTCGGCTTCCTGATCGCGCTCAACGGCCACGGCTACACGGAAGTGCGGGCGGCGCTCGCCAATCCGTTCGTGGCGCTGGTGCTGGCGCTGGTGCTGATTTCCGGCCTCTACCACATGCGGCTCGGCATGCAGGTGATCATCGAGGATTACGTGCATGGCGAAGGCATGAAGCTGGCGCTGATCGCGCTCAACACATTCTTTTCCGTAGCGGTCGGCGTCGCCTCGCTCTTCGCCCTGCTCAAACTGGCATTCGGAGGCTGACATTTTGGCCAAGGACGCGAAATCAGCCAATTCCGCCTACACTTTCGTCGACCACAAGTTCGACGTGGTGATCGTCGGCGCCGGCGGCGCCGGCCTGCGCGCCACGCTCGGCATGGCCGAGCAGGGCCTGCGCACCGCCTGCATCACCAAGGTGTTCCCGACGCGCTCGCATACGGTGGCGGCGCAAGGCGGCATCGCCGCCTCGCTCTCCAACATGGGCCCGGATTCCTGGCAGTGGCACATGTACGACACCGTCAAGGGCTCGGACTGGCTGGGCGATGTCGACGCCATGGAATACATGGTGCGCGAGGCGCCGGCCGCCGTCTACGAGCTCGAGCATTACGGCGTGCCGTTCTCGCGCACCGAGGAAGGCAAGATCTACCAGCGGCCGTTCGGCGGCCACATGATGAACTACGGCGACGGCCCGCCGGTGCAGCGCACCTGCGCCGCCGCCGACCGCACCGGCCACGCCATCCTGCACACGCTCTACGGCCAGTCGTTGAAGAACAACGCTCAGTTCTTCATCGAGTATTTCGCGCTCGACCTGATCATGGAGCCGAACGGCACCTGCACCGGCGTCGTCGCGTGGAACCTCGACGACGGCACCATCCACCGCTTCTCGGCCAAGATGGTGGTGCTGGCGACCGGCGGCTACGGTCGCGCCTATTTCTCGGCGACGTCGGCGCATACCTGCACCGGTGACGGCGGCGGCATGGCGGCCCGCGCCGGGCTGCCGCTGCAGGACATGGAGTTCGTGCAGTTCCACCCGACCGGCATCTATGGCGCCGGCTGCCTGATTACCGAGGGTGCGCGCGGCGAAGGCGGCTACCTCGTCAATTCCGAGGGTGAGCGCTTCATGGAGCGTTACGCGCCGTCGGCCAAGGACCTCGCCTCGCGCGACGTCGTCTCGCGCTGCATGACGCTGGAGATCCGCGAGGGGCGCGGCGTCGGCAAGAACAAGGACCACATCTTCCTGCATCTCGACCATCTCGATCCGGCGGTGCTGCACGAGCGGCTGCCCGGCATCTCGGAGTCGGCGAAGATCTTCGCCGGCGTCGACCTCACCAAGGATCCGATCCCGGTGCTGCCGACGGTGCACTACAATATGGGCGGCGTGCCGACCAACTACTGGGGCGAGGTGTTGAACCCGACAGCCGCGAGTCCGGACAAGGTGTCGCCAGGGCTGATGGCGGTCGGCGAGGCCGGCTGCGCCTCGGTGCACGGCGCCAACCGGCTGGGTTCCAACTCGCTGATCGATCTCGTCGTGTTCGGCCGCGCCGCGGCGATCCGCGCCGGCCAGGTGATCGACCGCAAGTCGGCGATCCCGTCGCCGAACGAAGCCTCGGTCGAGAAGATCATGGACCGCTTCGACCGGCTTCGCCACGCCAACGGCTCGACGCCGACGGCGGTGCTTCGCGAAAAGATGCAGAAGGCGATGCAGGAAGACGCGGCGGTGTTCCGCACGCAGGAATCGTTGGAGAACGGCTGCAAGCGGATTTCGCAGATCTGGGGCGAGCTCAAGGACATAAAAGTGTTCGACCGCTCGATGATCTGGAATTCGGACCTGGTCGAGACGCTGGAGCTGGAAAACCTGATGGCAAACGCCATCACCACGGTCTACGGCGCCGAGGCGCGCAAGGAGAGCCGCGGCGCGCACGCCCGGGAGGACTTCTCGACCCGCGACGACGCCACCTGGCGCAAGCACACGCTGGCCCATCTCGGCGAGGACGGCAAGGTGACGCTGACCTATCGTCCGGTGCACACCGAGCCGCTGCTGGCCGAAAAGGACGGCGGCATCAGCCTCGCCAAGATTGCGCCGAAAGCCAGGGTGTACTGACGATGGCGCTGGCGGCAACGGGATATTCCGGCACCCCGCTTCCGGCCAAGCTCGGCCTGAAGGACGGCATGGTCGCCGCCTTCATCGCGCTGCCGCCGGAGCTGGATGATCTTGCCGGAGCCGTGGACTTTGCTGCGATCGACCGGCTGGCCGACTGGTCGGAAATTTCTGGTCGCCAGAAATACGATGCCGTGCATGCCTTCACCCGGCAGCGCGCCGAGATCGAGGACGGCTTGGCCCTCATCGAGACGGCGATCAAGCGCGATGGCATGGTCTGGGTTTCATGGCCGAAGAAGGCGTCGAAAGTGGCGACCGACGTCACCGAGGACGTCATCCGCGCCGAGGCGCTGAAGCGCGACCTGGTCGACGTCAAGGTCGCGGCCGTGAATGAAATCTGGTCCGGGCTGAAGCTCGTCATCCGAAAGGACCGCAGGTAATGGTCGAACTCACGCTTCCCAAGAATTCGAAAGTTCAGCAGGGCAAGACCTGGCCGAAGCCGGAGGGCGCCACCAATCTTCGCGAATACCGCATCTACCGCTGGTCGCCGGACGATGACGAGAACCCGCGCATGGACACCTATTTCGTCGACATGGACGATTGCGGCCCGATGGTGCTCGACGCGCTGCTCTACATCAAGAACAAGATCGACCCGACGCTGACGCTGCGCCGCTCCTGCCGCGAAGGCATTTGCGGCTCCTGCGCCATGAACATCGACGGCTCCAACACGCTCGCCTGCACCAAGGGCTGCGACGACATTTCCGGCGCGGTGAAAGTCTATCCGCTGCCGCATATGCCGGTGATCAAGGACCTGGTTCCCGACCTCACCAATTTCTATGCCCAGCACGCCTCGATCGAGCCGTGGCTGAAGACGGTGTCGCCGGAGCCGGCCAAGGAATGGCTGCAGAGCCATGAGGACCGCGAGAAGCTCGACGGGCTCTACGAATGCATCCTGTGCGCCTGCTGCTCGACGTCCTGCCCGAGCTACTGGTGGAACGGCGACCGCTATCTCGGCCCGGCGGTGCTCTTGCAGGCCTATCGCTGGCTGATCGACAGCCGCGACGAGGCCAAGGGCGAGCGGCTCGACAATCTCGAGGACCCGTTCCGGCTCTATCGCTGCCACACCATCATGAACTGCGCGCAGACCTGCCCCAAGGGGCTCAATCCCGCCAAGGCGATCGCCGAGATCAAGAAGATGATGGTGGAGCGGCGGGTTTAGCCTTGGCGGGATAACCCACGAGAACCTCAAACGCGGCGATCCTTCGCGCCCCCCTCTGTCCTGCCGGACATCACCCCCACGGGTGGGGAGATTGGCTGTCATGAGGGCTTTCGCCTATCTCCAAGGTTGAAGGATGAAGCGCGGTCGGCGAAGCTGCTGATCTCCCCCCAGGTGGGGGAGATGTCCGGCAGGACAGGGGGGCGTTGTCCCGCCAGCGTCAGAAAGGATAGCATGCAATGAGCGAAGACCTTCCCATCCTCTCTCCCGCCGAAGCGCGCGTGCTCGGCTGCCTGATCGAGAAGAAGGAGTTAACGCCGGATGTCTATCCGCTGACGCTCAATGCCGCGCTTGCCGCCGCCAACCAGAAGACGGCGCGCGAGCCGGTGATGGCGCTGGAACAGACCGAGGTGCACCGGGCCCTGAAGCTGCTTGAGCAGAAGGGGCTGGTACGGCAGATGTTCGGTTCGCGCGTGGAGCGCTATGAGCATCAGATGGCGCAGCGATTCTCGCTGACCACGCCGCAGACCGCCTTGGTCGGGCTGCTCCTGTTGCGCGGGCCGCAGACTGCATATGAGCTGTTGGCGCGAAGCGAGCGCATGGCGCGGTTTTCGTCGATCGAGGATTTGCGCGGTGAACTCGACATGCTGATCGGCCGGCGGCCGCCGCTCGTTCAGGAGATACCGCGCGGGCCAGGCCAGCGCGAGGACCGCTATGTGCATCTGCTCGCAGGGCCGGTGGACGTGGCGGCGGTCGCGGCGGCGCCGTGGCAGCCGGCTGCGTCAGCGTCGGATGCCGATCTAGAGGCCAGGGTGCGGGCGCTAGAAGAAGAGGTCGCGGCTTTGCGGGCGAAGATCGAGGCGCTGGGCGGGTAGCCAATCAGATACCTTGTCGCGAGGCCCCCCTCTCTGTCCTGCCGGACATCTCCCCCTCAAGGGGGGAGATTGGCAGCTCCAGCGACGACACTCCCCTTACAACGTCGGCGATTGGCGAAACCCTGCGCGACATCTGATCTCCCCCCTTGAGGGGGGAGATGCCCGGCCGGGCAGAGAGGGGGGCGAAGGATCGCTGCCCCTCAAACGAAAACCCCAATCACCCCAGCTTCGCGTCGAGCGAAACCTTGATGGCGCCGAGCGCTTTCGAGACCGGGCATTCGGCCTTGGCCTTCTCGGCCAGCTCCTTGAACTTTGCCGCGTCGATGCCCGGCACCTTGCCGACGACGGTGAGAGCGCTGCCGGTGATGCCGGTGCCGGGCACCAGCGTCACCACCGCCTTGGCGTCGAGTTCGGTGGCGGGCGTGCCGTTCTCGGCGAGGAAGTGCGAGAACTGCATGGCGTAGCAGCCGGCATGCGCGGCGGCGATGAGCTCCTCCGGGTTGGTGCCGGATTTGCCGCTCTCGTCCTCGAAGCGCGCCTTGAACGAATAGGGCGTACCTTTAAGCGCCCCGCTCTGGCTGTCGAGCGTGCCCTTGCCTTCCTTCAGATTGCCTTTCCAGACGGCGTTCGCGGTGCGGTCCATGAAATCCTCCTTGATCGTCGGGGTTGCGCCGGCGGAGCGCCGGGGTTCTCCCGAACTATAGCGCGGGCACGCGCGAAGGCCACCGCGCTCTTGGAGCGCCGGCGTCCAAAAAATCCTCTTTTAAAAAAAGCGCGCGCAAAAATGTCGACTTCCATCGGGCTCGACCGTCCTGCGGGCGGCCACGGATTTCGCGGCCGGATGGAGGCTCACATGGACAATCTGTTTTTCGCGCTGTGGAAATGCCCTGGGCGCAAGGCCGGGCGACAGGAAGACTATTGGCTCGATCCGCCGCCCTCCGGCTTCGGCCGGCTGCTGGCGGCGGTCGCCATCATCGGCATCGCGGCATGCCTTCTCGATCATGCGGCGGCGTTCGGAGGCGCGGCTGACACCATCATCACCGCATCCTATGGTCCATCACAACACGGGAGATCGGAATGAGATATGTCTGCCTGGTCTATGGCGAGGAACAGAGCCTGTATGCGCTGACCCCAGAAGGATCGGCCAAGCTAGACGCCGATTCGCTGGCCTATGACAGATCGTTGGATCAACAAGGCAAGCTGATCATCGCGCAGGCGCTGCAATCGGTGAAGACGTCGAAGAGCGTGCGGCGGCGCCACGGGAAAAGACTGGTCACCGACGGCCCGTTCGCCGAGACCAAGGAGCAGTTGCTCGGCTTCGTCATGATCGAGGCCGAGACCCTCGACGAGGCGCTGGAGATCGCCGGCGACATTCCGCTGGCCGAACTCGGCACCATCGAGGTCAGGGCGATCTACGACATACCGGGCTCATAGCCGGTCGCCGCTGGTTCATGCAGGTCGGCGGATCATGTCCGCCGCCTTCTCGGCGATCATCACCACGGGCGAGGCGGTGTTGCCGGAGACGATGCGCGGCATGATCGAGGCGTCGATGACGCGCAGACCCTCGACACCGGTCACGCACAGGTCGGGACTGACGACGGCGCGGTCGTCGACGCCCATTCGGCAGGTGCCGACCGGATGAAAGATCGTCGTCGCGATCGAGCCGATCTCGTGCAGCAGGTCGTCGTCGGACTGGTGGGCGAGACCGGGCAGGATTTCCTCCGGATGGAAGTCGGCAAGCGCCTTTGCGGTCATGATCTTGCGCGCCTGGCGCACCGAGCGCAGCGCGATCTCGCGGTCGCGCACCGTGGAGAGGTAGTTCAGCCGGATTTCCGGCTGCACGGCCAATTCAGGTGTCGTGGCATGTACGGAGCCGATGCTGTCGGGCCGCAAATTGCAGACCGACATGGTGATCGCCGGGAACGGGTGCAGCGGGTCGCCCAGCCGGTCCGTCGACAAGGGCTGGACGTGGTATTCCAGGTCCGGCGTCGCCATCGACGGATCGGATTTGCTGAACATGCCGAACTGGCTTGGCGCCATCGACATCGGCCCCGACCGGGCAAAGGCATATTGCAGCGCGATCCGCGCCTTGCCGGTCAGGCTGTTGGCAAGGGTGTTGAGCGTCAGCGCCGACGACACTTTGTAGACGGTGCGGATCTGCAGGTGGTCCTGCAGGTTCTCACCGACATCGGGGCTGGCGTGAACCAGATCGATGTCGAGCGAGGCGAGGCGATCCGGCTGGCCGACACCGGAAAGCTCCAGCAGTTTCGGCGTGTTGATCGCGCCGGCCGTCAGCAACACCTCTCGTCCGGCGCTGGCCTGGCGTGCCTCGCCGCCTGCGAGGTAGCTGACCCCGGTAGCCCGCTTGCCCTCGAACAGCACCTTCTCGACATGCGCCTTGGCGACCAGCCGCAGGTTGGGCCGCCGCAGCGCCGGGCGCAGGAATGCCTTGGCGGTGTTCCAGCGCACGCCCCTGCTCTGGTTCACCTCGAAGAAGCCGGAACCCTCATTGTCGCCGTCGTTGAAATCCTCGCGCGGCATGATGCCGAATTCCTTCGCCGCTTCCTGCACCGTGTTCAGGATCGGCCAAGACAGGCGTTGCCGCGCCACTTTCCATTCGCCGCCGGAACCATGCAGCCTGGTCTTGCCGCCATGATGGTCTTCGGATTTGAGGAAATAGGGCAGTACGTCGTCCCAGCCCCAGCCGACATTGCCCATCTGCCGCCAGCCATCATAGTCCGCAGCCTGGCCACGCATGTAGATCATGCCATTGACCGATGTGCAGCCGCCCAGCACCTTGCCCCTGGGATAGACCAGCGAGCGGCCGTTCAGGCCTGCCTCCGGCGCCGTCTTCATCATCCAGTCGGTGCGCGGATTGCCGATGCAATAGAGATAACCGACAGGAATGTGCACCCAGTGGTAATTGTCGCTGCCGCCGGCCTCGAGCAGCAGCACGCGCGTCGCCGGATCTTCGCTCAGGCGGTTGGCCAGCACGCAGCCGGCGGTACCCGCGCCGACGATGATGTAGTCGTAGTCGCCGTCCAGCCTTGGGGTCATTCTGCTGCTCTGCCTGGTCCTGCGGCCTGTTCGGTCCAGAACGATCGCAGCGTATCGGCGAGGCCGCAATAGGCGCGATAACGCCTGGCATAGTGACGCTGCATGGCCGGATCCGGACGGTAGGCGGCGCGCGGACGGGTCATGGCGTCGACGCCGGACTCATAGTCGGCGAACAGTCCGATCGCCACGCCGGCGCCAATCGCCGCGCCAAGCGCGCCGGTCTCGCGGGCTTCAGGAACGGTGATCGGCACGCCGAGCCCGTCGGCGAAGATTTGCGGCCAGTGCTCGCTGCGTGAGCCGCCGCCGGACAGCACCGCCTTGTCGAAGCCGACGCCGGCGTCTTTCAACACATCGATGTGGCGCCGGTGCTCGAACATCACGCCTTCGAACAGCGCGCGCAGCAGATGGCCTTCGCTGTGCCAGCCGGCCAGCCCGTAGAAGCCGGCGCGGAACTCGGCGCTCTGGCCCGAGCCGTAGAGGAACGGGTGGAAAATCGGGTCGTCCCAGGCCGGCGTTACTTCGCCGACAGCCGCGTTGCAATGGCCGAACGGATCGCCGAGGTGGCTGCCGCGCTCGACGAATTCACGCACGTACCATTCAAGATTGGCGGCCGATGTCGCGCTGGATTCGATGTTGACGAAGCGTCCGGGGCCGAACCGCGCCACCATGAAAACATCGGGATCGACAACCGGCGCGGTGGAGAAAACCTGGTTGACCGACCAGGTGCCGGCGATGATCGAGGCTTCGCCGGGGCGCACGACGCCGGCCCCCATGGCGCTGGCGACGACATCGAAATAGCCGGCGATGACCGGCGTGCCTTCTGCCAGCCCGGTCTCTTCGGCCGCGCTGGCGGTGACCGTGCCGGCAATGTCGGCGCTGTCGAGCAGCCGCGGCAGTTTTGCCTGCGCGTCCTCGATGCCGTAGAGCGCCAGAAGCTCGGCATCATAGACGCCTTCGGGCATGCGGACGAGGCCGCAGCCGGACATGTCGGAGACATCGCTCACCTGCTCTCCGGTGAGGCAAAAGGCGATGAAATCCTTGCACAGCAGCGCCGTGCCGGTCGCGGCATAAAGGTCGGGCTCATGCTGCTTGACCCAGGCCAGCAAGGTTGGCGTCTGCGCCGGCCAGGGCTTTTGCAGGCAGATCGCGTGCAGGGCCCCGGCGTTGCGCGAAGCCAGCTCCGCCGCCATGCCGGCGGCGCGGGTGTCGAGCGACTGGATGCCGATCAGCGGGGCGCCGGCGCGGTCGATCAGATAGAGGCCGTTGCCATGGCCGGCGCAGCCGACAGCGGCGATCTGGCGCGCGTCGATACCAGCCTGCGCAATGCAGCGGCGGATGGCGTCGCGCGCAGCGGCCCACATATCGCCGAGGTCGCGTTCGACATAGCCGGGCTGCGGCGTGTGCGAGCGCCCGGCGACGGTGTGCATGGCGACCTGCCGCCCGGCGAGGTCGAACAGCACTGCCTTGATGATGGTGTTGCCGGCGTCGAGACCGAGCAGATATGCGGCCTGATCAGCCATTGTTGTAGATATCCCAGGCCTCTTCGCCGCCGGCGTCCGTGTGGATCATCGCCATCAGCGCGTTGACCACCGCCTTCGGGTTGGCATGCTGATAGATGTTGCGGCCATAGACCAGCCCCTTGGCGCCTTGTCTGAGCAGGGCCGACGATTTTGCCAGCACCGTCCTGAGGTCGTCCTTGCCGCCGCCGCGCACCAGCACCGGCACGCGCGCCGCCTCGACGACGCGGTGGAAATCCTCAGGCCGGTCGGTCGGATCGGCCTTGATGATGTCGGCGCCCATTTCGGCGGCGAGCCGCACCAGGGTGACGATCTTCTCGGCGTCGCCGTCGACCTGATAGCCGCCGCGCACATCGTTGGGCAGCATCACCAGCGGCTCGATCATCAAGGGCATGCCGTATCTGTGGCAGGCGGCGCGGACCTTGCTGATGTTTTCGACGCATTGGCGAAACAGCTCCGGCTCGTCAGGCAGCATGAACAGGTTGACGACGACGCAGGCCGCATCCATCTCCAGCGCGCCGATGATCGGCTCGTCATGGTTCTGCAGCATCGACCACATCACGCGGTGGCGCTGGACATTGTAGGGATTGCCCATGTCGATGCGCATGACCAGCGCCGGCTTGTTCTTATCCGGTCGCGATTGCAGCAAATCGGCCTGCCCGTAGGCGAGCTGCAGCGCGTCCGGTCCTGCCGCGACCAGCGTGTCGATGACGCGCGGCATGTCCTCCAGGCCGACGAGAAAACCCGGTTCATTGCAGACGCCGTGATCGAGCGCCACGTCGAGGCAATTGCCGTTGGTGAACATCCGGTTCATGCGGGCCTTGGCGCTGACCTTCATCTTCTGCTCCTGAAATCGTGCGTTGGTCGAGCATCTCCTGCGAGACGCCGTGATAGGTGTCGAGTTCGACAACCAGGCTTTGCACCTCGCCGACGCGCTGCCGATCGCTCCAGCCGCGTTCGGCGGCGAGTGCGTCGGCGATGCGTTCGATGGTCGCCATCGAGATGTCGCCGCAAATGGCAAGCGATGTGCGGCGCAGGACAAGGTCGGACAGGCAGGTCACGAACTCATGCCGGATCAGGTAGACGATTTCGGCTGCCGTCGTTTCGGTCCTGCCGTCCAGCCTGATATCGTCGGGACGCCCGACGCAAAACAGGGCGATGTCGCGCGCGCCGCTGCCGTAGCGGTCGACAAGATAGGCGGCGCGGTCGCCGCTGAGCGCGAACTCGCCAGCCAGATCGGCCGCCAGCGACGCCGGATCCCCGGGAAAGCCGAGGCCGCCGCCGATCGGCATGGTCAGCGTGCCGCAAAGGCGTTCGCGCCCAAGCTCGGCCAGCACTGCGTCGGCCGCCTGTTCGGCGAAGGCGCGGAAGGTCGTCCATTTGCCGCCGATCATGCAGAACTGCGGGATGTCGCCGGCAATGCGATGCACGGAATGGCCGCGCGAGATCCTGCCGGTGAAGGCATGGTCGCTCTTCGGCAGCGGCCGGATGCCGCTATAGGTGAACACGACGTCGGAGGCGTGAACCGGAATAGCCGGAAAGACCAGCCGCGCCGCCGCCAGAATGTAATCGGCTTCCGCCGGTTCGCAGCGCACGCGGCTGGCCTCGCTGACGCGAATATCGGTCGATCCGACCAGCACCTTGCCGAGATAGGGAAACATGATGCAGATTCGGCCGTCGGCGTTCTCGAAGAAAATCATGTGGCCGCCAAGGGCCTGGTAAAGCGGCTCGTTGTCGAGGATGAGGTGCGAGCCCTTGGTGCCCTCGACCAGCGGTGCCAAAGGCTTTTCGGATGCGTCGAGCCGGGCGATCGCCGAATCGATCCATGCGCCCGTCGCGTTGACGATTGCCTTGGCGCTGACAGGGAAGCGCTCGTCGGTCGTCATGTCGGTAAGTTCGAAGGCCGAACCGGCGCGCGTGATCTGGGCGCGGTTGAGCGCGAGGCTGTCGGGCGCCAGGCGTCCGGCATCGAGCAGCAGTTCGATGCCAAGCCGTTCCGGATAGCTGATCCAGGCGTCGTAATAGGTGGCGGAAAAGCGCAGTTTCGGGTCGAGCGCAGGCCATTGCGCGAATGTCGTCCTGGCGCCGCGGAACTTGTGGCGCGGCAGCACCCGGCGCTTGCGCGTCGTCCAGTCGTAGAGCGCGAGCCCCGCCTTGATCGCCAGCGCGCCGCGACTGGAAGGCGCCTCGGAAAGCCCGAGAAAACCGGCCGCGCCGTTCATCAGACCGGAGAAGACGGTGCGGATCGGAATCGTCGTCGGCAATGGCCGCACCATGTGCGGCGCGTTGGCCAGCAGCGCATCGCGCTCGCGCAACGATTCCTGCACCAGGCCGAACTCGCCATTCTCGAGATAGCGCAGACCGCCGTGGATCATGCGCGAAGGGGCCGCGCTGCAGCCCGAGCAGAAATCGCTGCGCTCGACCAGCAGCACCTTGAGGCCCTGCAGCGCCAGCTCGCGGAAAACGCCGATGCCGTTGATGCCGCCGCCCACGACGACGACATCGAACGCGCCATTGTGGCGGATCTTGTCGAGGATGAGGCTTCTCTGGTCAGGCATGGCTTCGCCGTTCGGCCGTCCGGCGGACGGCAGCTCGATTTGTTTCGGATTCACAGGTGGCGGTCAGGCGTCGAGACTTGTCAGATGGCGGCTGGCGGCCTCGCTGATCTGGCTGATCTCCTGTCCGGACAATCTGATGCGGCCGGCCTGCGCGTTCTCCCTGGCCTGCTGCGGGCTGCGGGCGCCGCAAAGCGAGAAGGTGATGCCCGGCTGCTGCAGCGTCCAGGCGATGACGATCTGCGCCTCGCTCGCGCCGTGTGCCTCGGCAATCGGCCGTATCTCTTCCATCAGCGTCGCGACCTTGCGGCGGTTGGCCTGCGAGAACCACGGATTGTCCTTGCGCTGGTCATCGCCGGTAAAGACGCGGTCCGGACCGATCCTGCCCGACAACAAGCCAAGCGCCAGCGAGGAGTAGCTGAGCACGGACACATTGTTGTCCGCGCAGAAAGGCAGCAGGTCGCGCTCCATGTCGCGCACCACCATGCTGTATTGCTGCTGGACCGCGTCGAGCTGGCCGGCGGCGAGATAGGCTTCGACATCCGCAACCCCGACATTGCTGGCGCCGATGGAGCGGATCTTGCCTTGGGTCTTGAGGCGATCGAGCGCTTCCATGGTCTCGGCGACCGGCGTCGTCGAATCCTGCCAGTGGGTAATATAGTGGTCGATGTGGTCGGTGCCGAGACGACGCAGGCTCTGCTCCACTTCGTAGACCACGGAGTCGGCGCCGAGATAGCGATGCACCGGCGCGCCGTCATAGTCGAAGAAGTGATTGCCCTTTTTTGCGTGCCAGATCAGTCCGAGCTTGGTGGCCAGCACGACCTCGCCGCGGCGTCCCTTGATCGCCTTGCCGACGATTTCCTCCGACAGGCCCTGGCCGTAGGCCGGCGCGGTGTCGATCAGCGAAACGCCTTCGTCGATCGAGGCGCGTATGGTATCGATGGACTGCGCCTCGTCGGTGCCGCCCCACATCCAGCCGCCGATGGCCCAGGTGCCGAGGCCGATCGCGGAGGCGGAGATTCCCGACGCGCCAATGGTGCGCGTCAACATTTCAGGCGACATTGCGTAGGCTCCCCGCATTGTTCAGGACTGCGTTGGCCGTTTCTTCGTCGACGACCAGAGACTTGAGATAATTGCCGCGTAGCGCGGCGCGGATCGGCCCGACCTTTTCGGCGCCGCTGGCGACGCCCATCACCGTCCGGCAGCGAGCGAGTTCCGAAGGCGCCAGCGCCACCAGGCGGTCGTTGGGCGGGTAATCCGCCAGCGTGCCGTCATCGCGGATCAGATGCGCAAGGAACTCGCCGACCGCGCCGCTGGCGGCCAGCTTTTCGCGGTCGGGGTCGAGGCCTGGGCGAAGGTCGTAGTAGCTCGACCCAGGCGTCTGGATCGAGCCGATGCCGACCAGCGCGATCGCCGCCTTGCGCGCCAGGTCGAAGATCTCGCGCACCGACGCCATCTCCAGAAGCAGGTCGCGCTGCTCCCGGCTCTCGGCGAACAACGGCGCATGCAGGAGCATGCTGGAACCGCCGAGCCGCTCGGCGAGGCGCGTCGCCAGATGGTTGACGTCGGTATAGTGCTTGCCCTGGACGCCGCCGGTCAGCGGCACGACGGTGACGTCGAAGGCGCGCTCCGGCTGCAGGTTCTCGGCGAGGGCGCTGATCGCCTTGCCGCCGGTAATGGCGATGACGTCGCCGTCGCGCAAGGTCTCGAGCAACTGGTTGGCCGCCGCGCGCCCCACCTGCTGCAGCGTGCTTTCGGGACTGCCGGCCACGGTCGGCGTCACGATCGCTCCTGCCAGGCGGGCAATTTCGATCAGCTGCTTTTCGATATCGACCAGGGCCTGGAACGGGCTCTCGACGGCGATCCTCAGCATGCCGAGCTTGCGCCCCTGGGCGATCAGCCGATTGACCTTGGACGCCGACAGGTTGAGCGCCGCGGCGATGTCGTTCTGCTTCATGCCGTCGACGAAATGCAGCACCAGCACAGTGTGGATCTGCCGGATCGTCTCGAAATCTTCCCTGCTGTCCGCCATCTCAGCCCCGCCGCTTGTTGAAGTAATAATCGGCGGTGACCGCCGTCAGCAGAATGGACCCGCGGATGATGTCCTGCCAATAGACGGACACGTCGAGCAGGGCGAGCGAGCTTGAAACGACGGACAAAAGGACGGTGCCGAGGATGGCGCCGAGAATGGTGCCGATGCCGCCGGTCAGGCTGGCGCCGCCGATCACCGCGGCGGCGATGACGTTCAGCTCCATGCCGGCGCCGAATGTCGGCTGGGCCGAGCCGAAGCGGGCCATGTAGATGACGCCGGCAAAGCCGCACAATGTCGAGCACAGCGTCGTGGTCAGGAACACGACTTTCCTGGTGCGGATGCCGGAGTAGGCCGCCGCCTTCTCGTTGCTGCCGGTGTAGAAGACTTTGCGGAACATCGTCGTGCGGCGCAGCATGAAGTCGGACAGGATGACAAAGACGATGAAGATGATGATGACGACCGGAATGCCGCCGACCGCGCCCTGGCCGATGAACTTGAACTCAGGCGGCAGAGTGTAGAGCCCCAGCGGGCGGCCGCCGGTGCCGAGCAGGCAGAGCCCGCGTGCAATCACCATCACCGCCAGCGAGACGATGAAATGGTGCAGCCCCACTCTGGTGACGAAGAATCCCATGAAGGCGCCGATGGCAGCGCACGCCGCTATCGCGACCAGCGACGCCAGCCAAGGGTCCATCCCGTTGAGGAAAAGCAGGCCGGCGACCACCATGGCGAGCGCGGTGACCGAACCGACCGACAGGTCGATGCCGCCGGAAATCAGCAGGATCGTCATGCCGACCACGACGATGCCTTCCACGGCGAAGGCCATCGCCATCGCCCGCATATTGTCCCAGGTCAGGAAATAGGGCGATGCGAACGACATGACGCCAAACAGCACGGCGATGATGAGGATCAGGCCGGTCTCACGCATCCTGATCAGGCCGCCGAACCTTGCGCCGAGCCCCATCCGGGCAGCTTGCGTCGTGCTATCCATACTGTCCCCCACGATGCTCATGCCGCGCTCCGTTGCCGGCCTTCATCGGCAAGCGATGCCAGGACCATGATGTTTTCTTCCGTCATCTCAGCCCCCGCGACTTCGCCGGTGATGCGTCCCTCGCGCACGATCAGCACCCGGTCGCAGATACCGATCAGTTCCGGCAGCTCGGAGGAGATGACCACGATGCCGACGCCATCGCGCGCCAGCCTGCGCAGGATGCGATGAATTTCGGCCTTGGCGCCGACGTCGACGCCGCGCGTCGGTTCGTCGAGGAAGATCACCTTCGGGTCGACCGACAGCATCTTGGCGATCGCCACCTTCTGCTGGTTGCCGCCCGACAGCGTCGAAACCGGCTGACCGACATGGCCGCATTTCAGCGACAGCTGCTTGCCGATCGCTTCCGCTCGCTGCTTCTCGCGCCGCTCGTTGATGAGGCCGGAGCGCGTGGCGATCCTGTCGACCGCGAGCGCGGAGATGTTGGCGGCGATCGACATGTCGAGGAACAGCCCGTCACCCTTGCGGTCCTCTGACAGGTAGACGATGCCCGCGGCGATGCTGTCGCCGTAATGGGTCAGCGACAGGCGCTTGCCGCGCAGGATGACATCGCCGGTCACCTCGCCTTCGAGCCGGCAGATGCCCTTGACGATCTCGCTGCGGCCGGCGCCGATCAGGCCGCCAATGCCCAGGATCTCGCCCTTGCGCAATTGAAAGCTGATATCGCGGAAGGCAGTCGCCTCGCAGAGACCGGCAATCTCGAGCAGTATGTCTTCGGACCTTTCGTCGTCGCGCAGCTTCTCGGGGTAGAGGCTGTCGATGACGCGGCCGACCATGGAGGCGACTACTTGTTCGGGAGTCGTCTCTGCAATCTCGAGCGTGGTGATGTAGCGGCCGTCGCGCAGCACCGTGACGCGGTCGCAATTGTCGAAGATCTCGGCCATGCGGTGCGAGATGTAGATGATGCCGATGCCTTCGCCGGCAAGCTGGTGAATGATCTCGAACAGCTTTTGCGCCTCGCGCTCGGTCAGCGCCGCCGTCGGTTCGTCGAAGATGAGGATGCGGCAATCGAGCGTCAGCGCCTTGGCGATCTCGACCAGTTGCTGCTGGGAAATGGACAGGTTGCGTACCGTCGCGGCCGGATCGATGTTGCCAAGCCGCGCCAGGATCGCCGTCGCGCGCTTCTCGAGGTCGCGGTAGTTCATCAGCAGCGCCTTGCTGGCGTTGGTGAGCGACATGAAGATGTTCTCGGCCACCGAGATATCGGGGCACAGCGCGATCTCCTGGTGCACAAAGCCGATGCCAAGCTTCTGCGCCGCCAGCGGCGAAGGGATGGAGACAGAGCGGCCATCGACCTGGATGTCGCCGCTGTCCGGCGCCAAGATGCCGTCGATCACCTTCATCAGCGTCGACTTGCCGGCGCCGTTCTCGCCGGCAATGGCGTGGATTTCACCGGCGCGCAGCTCGAATCCGACATCGCGCAAGGCACGGACAGGGCCGAACGATTTGCTGAGGCCGGATATTTTGAGGAGGACCGGGGTTTCCACTGAGATTCTCGCCTGCTCAGGAATGGTTGAGGCAACCGCGCCGGTCGGCGCGGCTGCCCGCGGGACGGATCAGCTTGGATCGCGGCCTTGCATGTATTTGTTCAGGTCGAACGAGTCGGCGTTCTCCTTGGTAATGACGGCGAAGCCGTTATCGGCGAAGGGGATGCTCATCGGGTTGTAGCCCGACGTCTTGTAGTCGTTGAACGGGTCGATCAGTTCCGGATGCGCCGCCATGAAGGTGGCGACGAAGCCGAGATAGCCCTGCATGCCCTGGTTGGGGCTCAGCGCCATGTGGATGTTGCCGGCCTTGATCTGCTCCAGCGTCGCCGGGGTGATGTCGGCATGCATGATCAGCACCTTGGCCTTGGCCTCGAGGACGGCGGCGACCGCGCCCTCGGCCGAGCCGGCTTCGGGAATCCACAGCGCCTTCAGGTTCGGATTGGCCTGCAGCATCGAGGCCACCGCCTTGTTGGCGACATTGGCGTCCTGGTTGGAGGCCTGGCGGCCGACCAGCTTCATCTTCGGATAGTTCTTAGCGAGATAGTCGATGAAGGCGGTGACGCGCAGGTCGTGGTTGCTCTGCCCCGGATTCTCCAGCACGCCATATTCGGCGTCGTCGCCGACCTGCTTGACGATCTCCTCGGCGGCGAATTTGGCTTCCGCCAGATTGTCCGAGGTGATGTAGGACACGCGCTTGGATTTCGGCGAGTCGGCGGCGAAGGTGACGACGGTGGTGCCGTTCTCGACGGCGCGGTTGATCGGCTCGATGAACGGATCGGCCTGCATCGGGTGCAGCAGCACGCCGGCCGGCTTCTTGATCAGATCCTGTTCGAATGAGGCGATCTGCTTGGCGATGTCGTAGTCAGGCGTGCCCGAAAACACGGTCTTGCAGCCCATCGCCTGGGCCGCCTGCTTGAAGCCCTGATAGACCGGCACCCAATAGGGATGCGCGGAGACCATGACGTTCATCACATAGGTCTCGTCCGGCTTGCACTGAAACTTGCTCTCTGCCGACGCGGCGCCTGGCATCGCCAAGGTCAGCGTCATCACGGCGGCGCTCAATGCGCCCGCCAGCCCAATCCTGTTCATTCTCTCCTCCGGGTTCCCCGACGATGAAAGCCTCGTCGTGTCAGCTCTGCAAGAAATTTCAGCACATGAAATCTCTGGCAACATTGAATATTGCGGGATTTGTTGCGTGTCAATGGCATTGCACGAAATATCATTATGTGAAATTTCTTGCAGCGCGCGTCAACCAAACTGCGGCGTCGTCCGCAAGAGGCTGCATCGTTTGCCTTGCGGGTGAGCGACCGAAAGCCAGGACATTCGATCGGTGTGCGGATGCTTGCAGGGAATACCTCTCCCTCTGCACCGGTCGCAATTCTAGCGTGTTGAAGCAACGGCGCAGTTCTCTTATTGTCGCCGGAGTTTTCCGGGGGGATTTCGACATGCCTTTCCTGCTTGCTATCCTTGGCGTGTTGGGAGCGGCCGCGTTCTGGTGGTACCGGATGAAGGCCATGAACGAGGCCGCGCGCGAGGTCGCCGACGTCGTCGGCCGCGTTCAGGGCAACATCCGCCGCAAGAAGCTGCGCAAGCAGGCTGCGCTGTCGCCGCTGACGGCGATCGACAATCCGGTGGTGGCGGCGGCGACGCTGATCACCGCCATCGTGTCGGAACAGGGCCCCATCCTGCCGCAGCGCGAAGCCGTCATCCGCGAAGTGATTTCGGGGATTTCGGATGGCCAGAAGAAGACCGACGAGGCCGTCGTCTACGCCAAGTGGGCAGCGGCGCAGATTGATGACACCACGATCGTCATCGACAAGCTGGCGCCGTTCCTGCGCGAGCGCCTCGACCCGCACGAGCGGGAAGATCTGCTGCAGATGCTCAATCGTGTCGCAAAGGGCGGCGAGCAGAGCCTGAAGATACCGGACCAGCGAATTTTGCGGCTGCGGCAGAAGCTCGGCTTCGAGGTCAATTGACGCCAGCTGGCCGGCCGTTCCTTGTCGTCACCGCGGCAAATGCTCCTCGAACCAGAACGATGAGTGGCGTCGCGAGATGGTTCCCACCGACGGCAAGGGAAAATGCGATGTCATGACGATGCGTCCGCTTTCCGAGCAAGCCTCCAGGAATGCCCAGCGCGTCCGGCGCGCCTGGTCGGGGTCTGCGTCGTACCGAAAGTTCCAGTCGGGGTATATGCACTGCATCGGCCAGTGCATGAGATCGCCGGAGAACACCGCCCCTATGCCGAGAGATCTCAGTCCGATGGCAACGTGTCCCAGGGTGTGGCCGGGCGTCGGCTCCAGCCGCACTTCCTTGTCGAGTTCATGGTCCATGTCGACAAACACCGCCCGACCAGCCTCGACGATTGGCAGCACATTGTCCTCATAGGTCCGTGTGGCATCGCCAGAGGCCGCCTGTGCGGCCTCGAACTCACGCCGCGCCATGATGTAGCGGGCGTTGGGGAATGTCGGTATCCAGCGACCGTCCACCAATCGAGTGTTCCAGCCGCAATGATCGACATGAAGATGGGTGCACAGCACAAAGTCGATCTGCTCGGGAGCGACACCTGCATTCGCCAACCGCTGCAAGAACGTGCCGTCATTGCGGCGGTGCCAATGCGGGAAATCCGCGATTGTCTTGTCGTTGCCAACGCAACCGTCGACCAGGATGGTGTGGCGCCCGGTACGAACCAGAAAACTCTGGATGGGAAGAATAATCCGCCCGGTTGCCGGCGATATCGATCGAGGCGTGAGCCAATGAAGATGCGGTTCGAGTGCTTCGTCGGTGCAGTCGGGGAACCATTCCGACGGCGTCCGCAGTGGGTCGCACATCTCCAGAATTCTGGTTACCCGGATATTTCCGATTCTCCAGTCGTCCAATGAAGCGCCCCTGCTTCGGTCGAGGATGGATCGACCAAGGATATCATATGTAGCCGGCCGGTGTCAGACGCGCGCTGGAAAGGAGCGCCGGCGATCGACGCCATTTGGCACCAGCAATGCATTCCGCCATGGTGTGCAGCCGCTTGGGCAAGGGCATGGGCCAAGACAAAGACACAGCGCGGTTCGCTTCAGATCGCCTCGCCCTTCAACAGCCTCGGCGTGTCGCCGGACAGGCCCGAGGCCTGGCGGATGAAGAAGTCCTTCAGCTTCGGCATGCGCTCGACGAGGCCGAGGCCGATGTCGCGTGCCGCACGCAGCGGGCCGACGTCGTTGGAGAACAGCCGGTTCAGCACGTCGGTGGTGACGCCCATCTGGACGGTGTCGAAGCGGCGCCATTGCTGGTAGCGCTCGAGCACGTCGAGCGCGCCGATATCCTGGCCGAGCCGGTCGGCCTCGACCACCACCTCGGCCAGTGCCGCCACATCCTTGAAGCCGAGGTTGAGGCCCTGGCCGGCAATCGGATGGATGCCGTGGGCGGCGTCGCCGGCAAGCGCGATGCGGGATGCGACGAAGGCGCGGGCAAGGGTCAGCCCGAGCGGCCAGGCGCGCGGCTTGTCGGCGACGTGGATCTCGCCGAGCTTGAGGCTGAAACGCAGCTCCAGCTCGTGCTCGAAAACGAGGTCGTCGCCCTCGACCAGCTTTTGCGCATCCTCCGAGCGTTCGACCCAGACGATCGAGGAGCGGTTGCGGCCGTCCTTGTCGGGCTTCAGCGGCAGCGTGGCGAAGGGGCCGGCGGGCAGGAAATGCTCTTCGGCGCGGCCATTGTGCGGCCGCTCATGCGCCACCGTGCAGACGATGCCGGATTGGCCATATTCCCACTTCACCGTCTTGATGCCGGCCATCTCGCGCAGCTTCGAGTTGACGCCGTCGGCGGCGATCAGCAGCCGCGCCTTCAGCGTCGCCCCGTCGGCCAGATGCACGGTGATGCCGGCGCCGTCGGTCTCGAAGGCGCTGACGGCGAGGCCCTCGATGATGTCGATGCCGAGTTTTTCGGCGCGCCGGCGCAACGCGCCGTTCAGGTCCCGGTTGGCGACCATATGGGCAAAGGGCTCGCCAGGCGCCACTTCGCCGTCGAAGGTCAGGAATACCGGCCGCACCGGATCGGCGGCGCGCGAATCGGTGATGATCATCTCGGTGATCGCCTGCGCCTGCGGCGCGATCTCGCTCCAGACGCCGAGCTGCTCCAGCATGCGGCAGGCAGCGGCGGCAATCGCCGAGGCGCGGCCATCCTTTTGCCAGACGCCGGCGGGCGCGGCATCGACGACGGCGACGGCGAGGCTTGGACGCGCCTGTTTCAGCGAAACCGCGCTGGCCAGGCCGACATAGCCGGCGCCGGCGACGAGCACGTCGAGCGAGGCCCTCGATCCCGCATCTGCCTTACGGTCAACCATTGGCAAGTTCCTTTCGCGGCTCTGGAGCGCCTGGCCTTGACTGCCCGCCCTTCCTGTCCGAAACCGCCATAACATCTTTTGCGGCTGGAGCGCGAAACATGACGGCGGCCATGGACGAGCTTCTCGACATTCTCGACCTCGAGCAGCTCGAACACAATCTGTACCGTGGTCGCAGCCCCAAGCTCGACTGGCAGCGCGTCTTCGGCGGCCAGACCATCGCGCAGGCGCTGGTCGCCGCCCAGCGCACGGTCGAGCCCGAGCGCCACGTGCACTCGCTGCATGGCTATTTCATGCGGCCGGGCGACACCAAGGTGCCGATCATCTACGAGGTCGACCGCATCCGCGACGGCGGCTCCTTCACCACCCGCCGCGTCGTGGCGATCCAGCACGGCCAGGCGATCTTCTCGCTGGAGGCCTCCTTCCAGCAGGACGAGATCGGCCTCGAGCACCAGGTGCCGATGCCGCAGGACGTGCCGGCGCCTGACAATCTGCTGAGCCAGCGCGAACTGCTCGGCAAGTTCGGCGAGGCGGTCCCCGACGGCATCAAGCGCTACTGGGAGCGCGACCGGCCGATCGAGATGAAGCCGGTGATGCTGAAGCACTATACCAGCCGGGAAAAGCTGGAGCCGAAGCAGAACATCTGGATCCGCACCACCGGCCCGGTGCCGGCCGATCGCGCAAGCCAGGCCGCGGTGCTCGCCTATCTTTCCGACATGACGCTGCTCGACACCTCGACTTTCGCGCATGGCCGCGCCATTTTCGACCGCGACATCCAGGCGGCGAGCCTCGACCACGCCATGTGGTTCCATCGCAGCCACGCGCTCGACGACTGGATCCTCTACACGCAGGACAGCCCCTCCACGCAAGGCTCGCGCGGCTTCACGCGCGGCTCGCTGTTTGCCCGCGACGGCACGCTGATCGCCTCGGTCGCCCAGGAAGGGCTGATCCGGCTGAAACGTTGAGCAATAGCCGGCTTCCGGTTCAAGCCTGCCGAATGGGCATTTTTGAAAATTTGCCTATTTTTTAATCATCTGTCTTGCCGCGCCGCTCGACAGCTGACGTCGCCGGCCTCTCCAATCTCTTTGTTTGCAACAGGTTAACGGGCTGCTTCGGCAATTGGCACGGAGCTTGAATCCTTGTGGGCACTTACCGGCTCTCATTGGGATCGGTGAAGGTGTGCAAACGCGGGGGACCGCAACAGCAAAGGGTGAAACCTTATGAAAATCGTGATGGCAATCATCAAGCCGTTCAAGCTCGATGAGGTGCGCGAAGCGCTCACCGCAGTCGGCATCCAGGGCCTGACCGTCACCGAAGTCAAAGGCTACGGGCGTCAGAAGGGACATACGGAAATCTATCGCGGCGCGGAATACGCGGTCAGCTTCCTGCCCAAGATCAAGATCGAGGTCGCGGTCGGTGCCGACACGGTCGACAAGGCCGTCGAAGCCATCACGTCGGCAGCCAAGACCGGTCAGATCGGCGATGGCAAGATCTTCGTCTTCGGCATCGACCAGGCGGTGCGCATCCGCACCGGCGAAACAGACACCGACGCGCTCTGAGCGGCGATCACCCATTCCAACGGAGAGTTCAATGAATATTCCTTCCACCTTGAAGACGACGGGGCGCGCGGCCGCGCTCGGCGCGCTCGCCCTGACAGCCCTGGGCACGGTTGCCGCCTTCGCGCAGGAAGCGGCTCCGGCAGCCGCCGCCGCAGCGCCGGCAGCTGCGCCGACGCCGGTGCTCGATACCGGCAACACCGCCTGGATGCTGACCTCGACGGCGCTGGTGCTGATGATGACCATTCCGGGCCTGGCGCTGTTCTACGGCGGCATGGTGCGCAAGAAGAACGTGCTCGCCACCATCATGCAGAGCTTCGCCATCACCTGCCTGGTGACGGTGCTGTGGTTCATGTTCGGCTACTCGCTGGCCTTCTCCGACGGCGGCAGCACGAACGCCTATGTCGGCGGCTTCTCCAAGTTCTTCCACCACGGCATCACCACCTCGACACTGTGGCTGCCCGGCGTGGCGAACATCCCTGAATTCGTCTTCTCGATGTTCCAGCTGACCTTCGCCATCATCACCCCGGCGCTGATCGCCGGCGCCTTCGCCGAACGCATGAAATTCTCGGCGCTGCTCATTTTCATGGGCCTGTGGCTGGTGTTCGTCTATGCGCCGATCGCGCACTGGGTGTGGGGCGGCGGCTTCCTTGGCACGGCAGGCGTTCTCGACTTCGCTGGCGGCACGGTCGTCCACATCAACGCCGGTGTCGCGGGTCTCGTCTGCGCGTTGGTGCTCGGCAAGCGCGAGGGCTACGGCACCGCCAACATGGCGCCGCACAACCTCGTCTACTCGGTCATCGGCGCTTCGCTGCTGTGGGTCGGCTGGTTCGGCTTCAACGCCGGTTCGGAACTGGCTGCCGACGGCCTCGCCGGCGCGGCGATGCTGAACACCCAGGTCGCCACCGCGGCTGCGGCGCTCGCCTGGATGTTCGCCGAATGGATCATCGCCAAGAAGCCCAGCGTGCTCGGCATCATCTCGGGCGCCGTCGCCGGCCTCGTCGCGGTGACGCCGGCTTCCGGTTTCGTCAATCCGACCGGCGCCTTCATCATCGGCATCGTCGCCGGCGTCGTCTGCTACATCTCGGCGGTCAAGGTGAAGCACATGCTCGGCTATGACGACTCGCTCGATGCCTTCGGCGTGCACGGCGTCGGCGGCATCGTCGGCGCGCTGCTCACCGGCGCGCTGGCCGATCCGGAGATCAACGCGCTCGGCAAGGGCGCCTCGGTCGGCACCCAGATCTACGGTATCGTCTTCACCATCCTGTGGACGGCGATCGCGACCTTCGTGATCCTCTACATCGTCAAGGCGCTGGTCGGCCTGCGTCCGAGCACCCAGGAAGAGATCGAAGGCCTCGACATCAGCCAGCACGGCGAAGTGGTGCCGTAAGGCTATCGACATCCGGCGCCGGCATCCTCCCGCCGGCGCTTCAGAAGAATCCCGTCGTGACGCTCCGAAAGGTGCTCACGCATTGAGGCCCGGAAACATCTTCCGGGCCTCCTTTTTTGGAGAATCGTGCGCCTCGGAGAGGCAAGAGAGGAATCGTTTTTGACGCGATCACGGTCGCGTGATGTGCCAGCGGGAAGAAACATAGGGCCTTCCGGCTCCGTACTGGGGGTAGCGACCGCCATTCTGGCGCTCGTTAAACATCAGGGAAGGAACCAACCGATGAACATCAAGACCATCTTCCTCGGGGCACTTGCTCTCTCCATGGTCAGCGGCGCCGCATTGGCCGGTGCTCTCGACGAACCGGACAACATGGCGCCGTTCTTCACCGATGCCGGCATGAAGACCATGAAGCCGGAGGCCGATTTCAAGGCGGCCTGGGCTGCGATGGCCAAGGACAAGCAGGACATGATGATGAAGGAGTGCCAGGACGCGGCGATGAGCAAGCCTCACGCCGAATTCTGCGCCAACCTGATGATGTATGCCGGTCACAAGTGATTGCGAAAGAGATAGGCCCGGACGGGCCCGTCGACTCGCCATCCCAATGAGCAATGGCGGGCCGAACGGCCCGCCATTGTCGCCCGACCGATAAAGCCGGCTTCAATCCCCGCGCGCTGCATCCATAGCGAACGACCCGTCGAGTCTTGCGGGAGCATCAAGCGAATGTGATTCAGAGTGATTGAGTTCGGCTCCGTTCATCGGCTAGTCTTTGC
The DNA here is from genome assembly GCF_004791545.1 of Mesorhizobium sp. M4B.F.Ca.ET.214.01.1.1. Lineage (NCBI taxonomy): Bacteria > Pseudomonadati > Pseudomonadota > Alphaproteobacteria > Hyphomicrobiales > Phyllobacteriaceae > Mesorhizobium > Mesorhizobium sp. M4B.F.Ca.ET.214.01.1.1. The sequence continues at coordinate 204,914 of NZ_SRUX01000008.1, read as the reverse complement.
CCGATCCAAACCCCCGGGGATCATGGAAGGTGAAATCCCACTTTCGCTCTCCTCAACGAAAGGCCTCGCTGGCTCCGCTCGCGAGGCTTTTTTGAATCCGCGGGCCAGACTGCCGAAGGGCCGCGAGACCGGGAGTCGCAATTCAACCGCCGGTAAAGCGCCGGAGTCGTCTCAACTTCTTATAGTTAATGCGCCCTTAACCTTCCCACCGATAGTCTGTCATCCGAATCTGCCGGCCTGCGTCATGCGTCCGGCCAGGCACCTACAGACGGGGAAGAGGCATGCGTTCAGGGGCTTCAGCACCGCTCGCGCTGACCGATACGGGGCACGGCATCCAGGCATTCGCGCGGCGCCAGCTCGGCCGGCTGGTCGGCGCCGGCCTGTTCGTGCTCGTCGCCTTCGGCGTCGCCAGTCTCGCCACCTGGAACGTCGCCGATCCGAGCTTCTCGCATGCCACCGACAACATCGTCACCAACGCGATGGGCTATGCCGGTGCGGTGTTCTCAGACCTCGCCATGCAGTTCTTCGGGCTTGCCGCCGTCGCGGCCCTGGTGCCGGCAGTGATCTGGGGTTTCCTGCTGTTTTCGGCGCGCGGCGTCGACCGGCTGCCGAAACGCGGGCTCGCCTGGTTCGGCTTCGCGCTGCTGGCGGCCGCGATCGCCGGCTGCGTGACGCCGCCCAAGACCTGGCCACTGCCGACCGGCCTCGGTGGCATGTTCGGCGACATGGTGCTGAAGATTCCCGGGATCGCTGTCGGCGGATATCCCAAAGGTCTCTTTGCCAGCATTATCGCGGTTATCCTTGCTGCGCCGGCGCTCTGGCTGTTCGCCTATGGCTCGGCGCTGCTCGCCCGCAAGAACGGCTTTGCCGTCATGGAGCGCGCCGCCGAGCCCGACCCGCGCGAGCAGGACAACTTGCTCTTCGACGAGGATGAGGACGAGGGCGACGAAGGCATACTGGCGCTCGGCGCGATCACCCATTGGTGGTTGTCGTTCAGGGCCTGGATGCATCGCCGCGCCGCGCGCCGCCAGCAGGAGCGCGACGAGTACGAGCCGGAGATGGAGCCGCGCGCCAGCGCCTGGCGTCGTGCCGCCGAGCGTGTCGAATCGGCCGAATTCGCCGAGTCGCGGATGAGTCCGGGCGGCCGCGCCCGCGTCGAGCCTGAATTCTTCGCCGCCATGGTCAACGACCGCAGCGTCTCGGTCGATCCCGACGATGACGACGTCTTCGACAATGACGAGGACGAGGACATGGATTTCGCCGACGAGGCGCGGGCCCCGCGCCGCGCCGCGCCGAAGGTGCAGAATTTCCGCTCCGATGCCGCCACCCGCGTCGAGGCGCCGGCGGCGCGCCCGGTGCCGGGCGCGCGTGTCCAGCGCGAGGCGCAGACCTCGCTGATCGGCTCGGACATGTTCGAGATGCCGTCGCTGCATTTCCTGTCGGAGCCGAAGAACGTCGTGCGCGACGCCAGCCTCTCCAAGGACGCGCTGGAGCAGAATGCGCGGCTGCTCGAGGGCGTGCTCGAGGATTTCGGCGTCAAGGGCGAGATCATCCATGTGCGGCCGGGGCCGGTCGTCACGCTGTATGAACTCGAGCCGGCGCCCGGCATCAAGTCGTCGCGCGTCATAGGCCTGTCCGACGACATCGCGCGCTCGATGAGCGCGATCGCCTGCCGCGTCGCGGTGGTGCCCGGGCGCAACGCCATCGGCATCGAGCTGCCCAACGCCAAGCGCGAGACGGTCTATCTCAGGGAGATCATGGCGAGCCGCGATTTCGAGACCACCAAGGCGAAGCTGGCGCTGGCGCTTGGCAAGACCATCAATGGCGAGGCGGTCATCGTCGACATCGCCAAAATGCCGCACGTGCTGGTCGCCGGCACCACCGGCTCGGGCAAGTCGGTCGCCATCAACACCATGATCCTGTCGCTGCTCTACCGGCTGACGCCGCAGGAGTGCCGGCTGATCATGATCGACCCGAAGATGCTCGAACTCTCCGTCTATGACGGCATCCCGCACCTTCTGACGCCGGTCGTCACCGATCCGAAGAAGGCGGTGGTGGCGCTGAAATGGACCGTGCGCGAGATGGAGGACCGCTACCGCAAGATGTCGAAGGTCGGCGTGCGCAACATCGACGGCTTCAACGCGCGCGTCCAGCAAGCCGAGAAGAAGGGCGAGAAGATCTCGCGCACCGTGCAGACCGGCTTCGACCGCCAGACCGGCGAGGCGATCTACGAGACCGAGGATCTCGATCTCGAGCCGATGCCCTACATCGTCGTCATCATCGACGAGATGGCCGACCTGATGATGGTTGCTGGCAAGGACATCGAAGGCGCGGTGCAGCGCCTGGCGCAGATGGCGCGCGCCGCCGGCATCCACGTCATCATGGCCACGCAGCGCCCCTCGGTCGACGTCATCACCGGCACGATCAAGGCCAATTTCCCGACTCGCATCTCCTTCCAGGTGACGTCGAAGATCGACAGCCGCACCATCCTTGGCGAACAGGGCGCCGAACAGCTGCTCGGCATGGGCGACATGCTCTACATGGCCGGCGGCGGCCGCATCCAGCGCGTGCACGGACCGTTTGTCTCCGACGACGAGGTCGAGCGCGTCGTTGCGCATCTTAAGCTGCAGGGCGTGCCGGAATATCTCGACGCCATCACCGAGGATGACGACGAGGACGAGGAGGAGGCGTCCGGCAAGGGCGGTTCGGGCGGCGGTGGCGGCGGCAATTTCGACGATTCCGACGACCCCTACGACCAGGCGGTGGCAGTGGTGCTGCGCGACGGCAAGGCCTCGACCAGCTACATCCAGCGGCGGCTCGGCATCGGCTATAACCGCGCCGCCTCGATCATCGAGAAGATGGAGAAGGAAGGCATTGTCGGTCCGGCCAATCACGCGGGAAAACGCGAGATACTGGTGCCGACCGAGGACGACAAGTTCTAGGGTTCCGGCGCCCATCGACCCGGTACCGGCAACCTTGAACCTTTCGGCGCGTTGAAGCGACGGAGCGTCACTGGAAGCGCCAAACTTAAGCCTAACTGGGGGCCCAGAGACTGCGACACCATCGAATCAGAGAGTGACCGGCATGAAAAACGCACCTTTCGCCCCGAATCGCCGCCAAGTGCTTGGCCTCGGCCTCGTGCTCGCCGGCGCGGCAAGCGTCAATGTCATACCTGGGTTCCAGCTTCTGGCGTCGGCGCAGGCGGCGATTCCGCCGGCGGCGCAGAAGATCGCCGACCACTTCTCGTCGGTCAAATCGATGAGCGGCGAGTTTGTGCAGTTCGGGCCGAAGGGCGAACAGACCGGCGGCAAGTTCTTCCTCGAACGGCCGGGCAAGATCCGTTTCAACTATGACGGATCGTCGAATTTCCGGGTCATCTCCGACGGCAAGTCGGTGGTCATCCTCAACAAGAAGCTCAACACCTCCGACCTCTACCCGCTGTCGAAGACGCCGCTGAAGCTTCTGCTCGACGACCGGATCGATCTCTCGGGCGGACGGGTGAAAAGCGTCAAGGAAGAGGACGACCTGACCACGATCCAGCTCTCCGACAAATCGGTGTTCGGCAATGCCAGGATCACCATGATGTTCGATCCGAAATCCTATGAACTGCGCCAGTGGACCATCACCGACGCGCAGGGCAAGGACACGACGGTGATGATCTTCAACGTCAAGGAAGGCGTCAGCTTCGCGCCCGATACGTTCGCCATCGACTATACGGCGAACCGCGAGTTGAATACCAAGACAAGATAACTTCCTTCGTCTTAGTGCTCTTGCGAGCGGCGGCGCCAGCCTCGGTGGTTGTCGCCGGCTTGTTTTTATGGCTGGCGGCTGGCAGTAGTTCGGCGACCTCTTGCCGGACCCGCCGCATGCCCTTTTCCATCGCCACCTGGAACATCAACTCGGTACGCCTGCGCATGCCGATCGTCGAGCGCCTGCTCGTGGAGCATGCGCCGGACGTGCTCTGCCTGCAGGAGACGAAGGTCCCGGACGAGCTGTTTCCCGAAAAGGCCTTCCGCAAGCTCGGCTACGAGCACATCGCCTTCCACGGCCAGAAGGGCTATCACGGGGTGGCCACGGTGGCGCGGCGGCCGATCGAGCTGGTCGAGAAGCGCCGCTTCTGCGAGATCGACGACAGCCGGCACCTGTCGGTCAGGGTAAGCGCCGGCGGCAAGTCGATCCTGCTGCACAATTTCTATGTGCCGGCCGGCGGCGACGAGCCCGACCCGGAGATCAACCGCAAGTTCAGGCACAAGCTCGACTTCGTCGCCGAGATGAACGGCGTGCGGGCCGAGCATGACGCGCTGTCCGGCTCGGTCCTGGTCGGTGATCTCAACATCGCGCCGCTGGAGCACGATGTCTGGTCGCACAAGCAGCTGCTCAAGGTGGTCAGCCACACGCCGGTGGAGACCGAGAGCTTCGAAGCGATGCGGCGCGCCGGCGACTGGGTCGACCTGATGCGGCTCAACGTGCCTGCCGAGCAGAAACTTTACACCTGGTGGAGCTACCGCGCGCAGGACTGGGAAGCGTCGGACCGCGGCCGGCGGCTCGACCATGTGTGGTCGTCGCCGAACCTGGTGGACCACTTCACCGGTTATGAGATCCTGCGCCCGGCGCGCGGCTGGGAGCGGCCGTCGGACCATGTGCCGGTGATTGCCAGGTTCGACCTGGACTAAAGGCCGCCGGCGGACGGGTAAACGCGAGGCGCGTCGAGCCGTTGGGCGGACAGATATTCCGTCGTGTCGACATGAGCCAGCAGACTGGGATGATCGCGACGGCGCGTCGCCAACATCCGGCGGGCAGCCTCGATGATCTTCGGCGGCGGGACATTGGCGACCAGGCCGGTTGGACTTGCCTGGCGTGCCTCGACCATGTCCACACTGTTCGAAAGCGGCCTCCAGCGCGCCATGTTGGCACCGCTGTTGACCATGACCATCGGCGTCATCACCGTGGCCATCAGATGCGCAGTACCGCCCTCGGCGCCAATGTAAAGATCGGCAAGCTCCCCGAGCGCGAGCAGGATGTCGCTGACGGCGATATCCGGCGCGGTGCCGGAATCGACAAGCTGCAATTTCGGCACTCGTCGAACCAGTTCGGCACTATCGGGGCCGACACCTGGCGTTTTCACATAGATAAGGTTGGCGCCATCGCTGATCATGGCGTCGGATATCGCGACGACCTGATCCGCTGTCATTCGCTTGTTGCCATCGCCATGGGCCGCGACAATGATCAATGGCGCCTGGCTGCCGCCCGCCAGGCTCCTGGCCGCCGCACGCGCGGCCGGCGTCGGCTCCAGGCGATGATCGAAAGGCAGCCGCTTCCCGGCAAGACGTTCGACAAGGCGGTGGTAGCGCCATGCATTGTGCTCGGGTCGTGCCTCGGGTCTATGGCGGGGGGGCAAGGAAAGGGCGAAAGCCGGAAAGTTTGCTTCATAGACGATGCCGCGGCCGATCAGCGACGCCCAGGTTTGAACCAGCCAAGGCGCCACGATACGGAAATCGACAACGGCCACTCGCTGCTGGGCCTTGCGGTGGCCGGCGACCAGATGCGCCAGCGGCGTCTCTACACTAATCGCGTCGACCAGGTGGCGGACATGGCCGTTGAGAGCATCCGCGAGAGTGGATGTCTCGGTGCTTCCGTATACGAGCAAACTGTCGGGAAATGCCGTTCTCGCGGCCCGCAAGGCCGGGATTCTAAGCAAGCCGTCGCCGAACGCATCCTTGCGTGAATACAAGATAATCGTCTCGTACCGCGCTGGCAGCATGCCTCGCTCCCCCCAGGAGCTTGGTGGTGGCGGTGCCGACGCGGCCCGCCCTACAGGTCCTGTAGGATTTCGCCTTTTGCCTGTCAACGGAACCTCGCCTCTCGGGTCCAGGCGATCAACGCCGGCGCTGTTGGCTTACTCGGTGAACCGCGGGCCGAGCTTTTCGATGCGGCTGATCATCTGCTGGAATTCCTCGAGGATGCGCTCGTGCAACAGCACCGCAATCTCCGGATATTCTTCCAGGATGCGGCGGAACATCTTGCGACTGAGCCGGATCACCTCCGAATCGACCGCGGCCGATGCGCTGGTCAGCCGGTTGGTATCGGCAATCAGCGCCAGCTCGCTCAGCATGGTGCCCGGACCAGCCGTGCCGATCGGGATGCGCTCGCCGCTCTGCTCGCGATAGAGGACGATGCGGCCGCTGACCACGATATAGGCGGAGTCAGCCACGTCATCCTCGCGGTAGAGCTTGTGGTCCGCCTGCAGCAGGGTGGTTTCGGCGCCGAAGGCGAGCAGGCGCAACTGCTCCTGCGTGAAGCCCTCGAAGAGCGTCACGGCGGACAGGATGCGGATGTCGTCATCCAGCGCCATCTAGCTATGTCCCCGAGCGGTCAGTCCAGTCCCTCCCTTGGAGCGCCGCGTCCTCCAGAACGCGCAAGGACGCTCCAACATCCTTGAGTCTACGCATCGTGCTCGCCAAAAATCGATTCCGATTTTTGGCCGATGCGCTTCGGAGCCGATCCAACCACCCTCCAGCACCAGGATCGCTTCCGAAGCGGTCCCGCCCTGACCGCTCATCGGATCATGAAAAGTTTAAGGAACCAGCTTGTAGCCGCCGCTTTCTGTCACAAGAATTTCGGCATTGGAAGGATCGCGCTCGATCTTCTGGCGCAGCCGGTAGACATGGGTTTCCAGCGTGTGCGTGGTGACGCCTGAATTGTAGCCCCAGACTTCTTCCAGAAGCACGTCGCGCGTCACCACCTTCTGTTCGGCGCGATAGAGGTACTTGATGATCGAAGCCTCCTTTTCGGTCAGCCGCACCTTGGCGCCGCGCTGGTCGATCAGCAGCTTCTGGCTTGGCTTGAAGGTATAGGGGCCGACCGAGAAGGTGGCGTCCTCGCTCTGCTCATGCTGGCGCAGTTGCGCGCGGATGCGGGCAAGCAGCACGGCGAAGCGGAACGGCTTGGTCACATAGTCGTTGGCGCCGGCCTCGAGACCGAGAATGGTGTCGGAATCGGTGTCGTGTCCGGTCAGCATGATGATCGGCGCCTTGTAGCCGCCCTTGCGCAGGATCTTCACCGCCTCGCGCCCATCCATGTCGGGCAGGCCGACATCCATGATCAGGAGGTCGACGAGGCCGCCGCGCGCCGCGGCGACGCCTTTTGCCGCCGTCGCTTCCTGCTGGACGTCGAACTCTTCGTAGAGGGCCAGTTGCTCGACGAGCGTGCCGCGCAGGTCGTCATCGTCGTCGACGATCAGTATGGTGCGTGAGGTCATGGATCAATCCGTTGTTTTAAAAAGAATATTCAGTTGACCGTCCCCCATTTATGCTGAAGCTGACCGGCACAACAGCCGATCACAGTGATTTGTTCCGTGACACGATCATACAAGAAAAAACGCCCATGCAATGCAGACGGCGCAATTTTGCCAAAAGGCCTCACCGTGCTCAGCGTGCGCGCCAGACCCGGCCATCCCAGCCAGGGCCTGCTGCAGGCCGGCAGCCTGGTGTTTGCCTGCGCCCTGGGACGCGGCGGCATTTCGGCGAACAAGCGTGAAGGCGACGGCGCGACGCCGCTAGGCGCCATGCGCCTGTTGTCGGGCTATTTCCGCGACGATCATTTTTCCGGCGGCCGCCGGACGCGGCTGGCGATGGTCCCGATCGGACCCGACCTCGGCTGGTGCGAGGTGCCGGACGACCGCAACTACAATCGCCCGGTGAAGATCCCCTATGGCGCCAGCCATGAGCACATGCGGCGCGCCGACAGGCTCTACGATGCCTGCCTTGTGATGGACTGGAACATCGCGCCGCGCCGGCGCGGCCGCGGCAGCGCCATCTTCTTCCATCTGGCGCGGCCCGGCTTCACGCCGACCCAAGGCTGCGTGGCGGTGACGGCGCGCACCATGGCGCGGCTGCTGCCGCTGCTGTCGGATCGGACGGTGGTGAGGGTGGTGAGGTGAGGGAGTAGGCAGTAGGCAGTAGGCAGTAGGCAGTAGGCAGTAGGCAGTAGAAAGAAATGCTCTCTTCCCCTATCTGCCTAATCCCTACCGCCCACTGCCTCACTTCTGCCAGCCGGTGCCGAGCAGCCCGATTTCGCGGATCTGCCGGTCCACAGCCTTTGCCACGTCCCGGCGCTCGGCGCCGATGTCACGCAACAGCTCGTCGGAGAGATCCTCGATGGATTCGTGGGGAAGCTGGGCAGCGACCCGCGCCTGGCGCAGCCAATCGAGGGTGGCGCGCAGCCAGACTGCGATGCCGGAGCGGGAATTGAGGGCGGTGTGGGACTTCAGAACGATCTCGGTCATGGCTCTATCCGGTTTCTCCGGATGTCAAATCCGGTTTGATAGTGTTTCGATGCTGCAATCATGCCGGATTGAAAAATAAACAGGAAACGAGTAGTTCTTGTCTGATCATCAAGTTTTATTTGGAGATCGAATGGCCCGCCTGCTGCCCGGAACGCGTGCGCTGAGGACGTTCGAAGCGGCGGCCAGGCACCTCAATTTCACCCGCGCCGCCGACGAGCTCGGCCTGACGCCGGCGGCGGTCAGCCACCAGATCAAGGAGATCGAGGACCAGCTCGACCTTGCGCTGTTCACCCGCACCAGCCGCACCATCCGGCTGACGGAGGCCGGAAACGTCCTGTTCGAGGCGTCGATCGACGCGCTCGACCTGCTCAACCGGGCGGTGTCGCGGGCCCGCAAGATGACGCGCGGCACGGCGCTGCTGAAGGTGACGCTCGACGCCCAGTTCGCGACAAAGTGGCTGATGCGTCGCGTGGACGATTTCCGCCAGCAGAAGCCGGGCATCGAGCTGCGTTTCGACATCACCTACGATGTCAGGGACTTCGAGCGCGACGATGTCGATATCGGCATTCGCTTCGGCACCGGCAAGTATCCCGGGCTTGCCGCGCATCGCCTGTTCGACAACATCATCATCCCGGTGTGCAGCCCGGCGCTGCTGGCGTCCGGCCCGCCGCTCAACGAGCCGCGCGACCTCTTTCGCCACACGCTCGCGCATATCGACTGGTCGCGCCAGGGCGTGACGTGGCCGAACTGGAGCATGTGGATGCACGCGGCCGGCGTCGACGATTTCGACGATAGCCGCACGCTTGTCTTCGGATCCTCGACCGATGCCACGCAGGCGGCGCTCGACGGCAATGCGGTGGCGCTGGCCGACTTCGCCATGGTCGCCAACGACCTTTCGCAAGGGCGTCTGGTGCGACCCTTCGAGCTCGGCATCAGGGTGGCGCCGGAGTTCGCCTATTTCCTGGTTTATCCGGAAGCCGTGAAGGACGACGCGCGCGTCGCCGCCTTTCGCGAATGGCTTATCGAGGAAGCGGCGAAGACGCCGACATGATGGCGCCCTAGCCGGCCGGCGCGCCGAACCACCCGATCACCGCGCCGATGAGGAGCAGCACGCCCAGCCAGTGGCCGGCGTCGATCAGCGTCAGGTCCCAGCCGAAGCCTTCGTAGCGGTGGTTGACCGACAGCGTGGTGGCGACGAAGCCCAGCCAGAGCACGAAGGCGAAGATCAGCCCGGCGATGAGGCTCGGCTCGCCGCCGGTCATCGCGCCGACGACGAGGCTCAGCACTAATGCCATGACCAGCTCGGCGATGAAGGAGATGATGAAAGGCAGCGGCGATCGTTTCATCGTCGCCGGATCGAGCTTGGCCGCCTTGAGCCACGGCTTGCTGAGCGTCGTGTACCAGGCAGCGCCGAACAGCCACGCCACCACGGCGGCAACGACCACCGCCAGCCAGTTCACCGCTGAGAAATCCATGCGTCCCCCCTCCCGATGCATGTCGTTCCAAACATGCACCCTCTTTGAATCGCGGCGATGGAACGCCTGTTCGGCGCTGCCGTCAAGCAAGGCGCCAGACGGTCGTGCGCTTGACCTCGGCATCCTCCAGCACGCGCGTCACGGGCACCTGGTAGACGGCCAGTGACCACAGGCCGTCCTTGGGCAGATAGGCGCGGCCGGGATCGCCGACGAGGATGTCGGCGCCGCGCGCCGTCAGCGCCTGGAACCAGGGCAGCAGCCTGTCGGCGAAGGACCTGTCGTAGAAGACGTCGCCGGCCAGCACGACATCCCAGCCCATGTCGGCGCCGACGCAGTCCTGGCCGAGGAATTCCGCCTCGGCCAAGTTGGCCTCGAGGTTGAGGGCGATCGCCGTCTCGCAGAACGGATCGATGTCGGCGGCGGTCACCGCCGCGGCGCCCGCCTTCGCGGCAGCGATGGCGACCAGGCCTGAGCCGGAGGCGAAGTCGAGCACCCGCTTGCCGCGAACGGTTTCGGGATGGTCGAGCACGTAGCGGGCAAGGCCCTGGCCGCCAGCCCAGGCGAACGCCCAGAACGGTGGCGGCAGACCGATCGCCGCCAGTTCCTCTTCCGTGCGCAGCCAAAGGTCATGCGCCTCGTCGGCGAGATGCAGGAGCACTTCCGGCACATGCGGCGGCGCCATCAGCGCCGTGTTGTCGAGAATGAACTTCTTCGCGCTTTTCGGCGTCAGCCGGGTCACGGCGCCGGCGAGAGATCGGCCATGCGGCAGACCTCTTTCCATTCGGCCGGCGTCACCGGCTGCACGGAAAGCCGGCCGAGCCGCACCAGCGCCATCTCGGCGAGCTTGGGATTGGCCTTGACCTGCTCCAGCGTCACCGGGGTAGGCACCTCCTTGAAGGCGCGGATGTCGACGCATTCCCAGCGCGGATCGTCGCTCGTGGTGTCGGGATGGGCGAGCGCGCAGACCTCGGCGATGCCGACGATGTTGAGCCCTTCATTGGAATGGTAGAAGAAGCCGAGATCGCCGATCTGCATCGCCTTCATGTTGTTGCGCGCCGCATAGTTGCGCACGCCGTCCCATTGCGTGCCGGCCTTGCCCTTGGCCTTGAGCGCCTCGAAGGAGAAGACCGAGGGTTCGGACTTGAACAGCCAGTAGTTCATCTCAGTTGTCCCCTTGCCATTGTCGGTTGGCTACAATGAAGCGTTCGCGCTCCCACTACCCTTACCCTTTCCCCGTTCTCGCGAGGAGAGGGGCGCGCCAAGCGATCGATCAAGCGCCGGCGGGCTTCTGGAAGACCCAGTTCCACGGGCGGATTTCGACGCTTTCGAACAGGCCGGCCTTGGCATAGGGATCGCTGGCCGCCAGGACTTGCGCCGCCGTCATATCCACTGCCTCGATCATGACCAGACTGCCGTCGGGCTTGCCGTCAGCGTCGAGGAAGGGCCCGGCAAAGGCAAGTTTTCCTTCGCTGATCAGGCCTTGCAGGAACGCCGCATGCGCCGGCCGCGTGTCGACCCGTAACTGCAGCTTGCCGGGCTTGTCCTTGCAAATCAACGCAAACAGCATGGTCTAAAACTCCGATGGTTCAGATGTCGGTTTCGGTCTTGAGCGGCCGCGTCATCAGCGCCGTCACGGCCTGGCCGATGGTCACGGTGCCGTCGAGAATGGCGGCGACAGCGGTGATGATCGGCGCGTCGATGCCGCGCTCGGCGGCGAGGCGGGCGGCGATCGCTGCCGTCGGCACGCCCTCGGCGAGCGGCAGTCCGGCAAGCGGCTTGCCCTGGCCGAGCGCCAGCCCATAGGCGAAATTGCGCGACTGCGCCGAGGAGCAGGTGAGCAGGAGGTCGCCGAGCCCGGAAAGCCCCATCAGCGTCTCCGGCCTGGCGCCAAAGGCGGCGCCGATGCGGCGCAGTTCGACGAAGCCGCGCGTCACCATGGCGGCCTGGGCGCTGGCGCCGAGCCTCGCGCCGGTGACGGCGCCGGCGGCGATGGCGAAGACGTTCTTCAGCGCGCCGCCGATCTCGACGCCGACGAGGTCGTCGCTGGAATAGCAGCGCAGGTTTTCGGCCGAGAAGCGGGCGGCAAGGTCTGCGGCAAGGTCGGCGTCGCGGGCGGCCACCACCACCGCCGTCGGCAGGCCGCGGGCGACATCGGTGGCGAAGCTCGGGCCGGACAGGGCGGCAACCGGATTGTTCGGCAAGGCCTCCTCGACGATCGCCGACAGCAGCGCGCCGGTGTCGCGCTCGATGCCCTTGGCGCAAAGAACCAGCGGAACGCCCGACGGCACATGCTCCCTGGCGCCAGCCAGCATGGCGCGCAGCGCCTGCGCCGGCGCCACCGCGAGCACGCAGTCGGCGCCGTCGAGCGCGGCCGCGATGTCGGTTGTCGCGACGATGCCGGGCTGCAGCGCGATGCCCGGCAGGTAGCGCGGGTTCTCGCCGCGATCGATCGCGGCGACGGTTTCGGGGTCGCGCGCATAGAGGCGCACGAAATGGCCGGCGCGCAGCATGGCCAGCGCCAGCGCCGTGCCCCAGGCGCCGCCGCCAAGCACTGCGACGCGCCAGCCGCTCGGCGCCTCGTGCCCGCTGGTGACCAGCTCGGTCATGCCTTGGCACCGCGCCGGCCGGAGCCGACCATCGGGGCAGAGACGCTGTCCAGCGGCCAGCGCGAGCGCGGCACGAAATCGGCGTCGTTCGTGTGCGCCATCCCGGCGCGCAGGCGCTCGATGCCGGCCCAGGCGATCATCGCCGCATTGTCGGTGCAGAGCTTTTGCGGCGGCGCTATGAAGTCGAAGCCGGCCTCGGCGCAGAGCGCCTCCAGGGTCGCCTTGATTGTCCGGTTGGCGGCGACCCCGCCGGCGACGACGAGCGCCGGCTTGGCCCTGTCAGGGAATTCCTGGCGGAAACGGTTGAGCGCGCGCGAAACACGGTCGCCCAACGCATCCGCCACCGCCGCCTGGAACGAGGCGCAGATGTCGGCGACATCCCGGTCGCTCAAGGGCGCAATGGCGGTCGCGGCCTGGCGCACGGCCGTCTTCAGGCCGGAGAAGGAGAAATCCGGCTGCGCCGAGCCCTTCATCGGGCGCGGCAAGGCAAAGCGGCCCGGATCGCCCGTGGCTGCCGCCTTCTCGACATTCGGACCGCCGGGATAGGGCAGGCCGAGCATCTTGGCCGTCTTGTCGAAGGCTTCGCCGAGCGCGTCGTCGATGGTGGTCGCCCAGCGCTGATAGTCGCCGACGCCGCGCACGGCGACGATCTGGGTGTGGCCGCCGGACACCAGAAGCAGCAAATAGGGGAAGTCGAGCCCGTCGGTCAGCCTTGCGGTCAGCGCATGGCCTTCGAGATGGTTGATGGCGAGCAACGGCTTGTCGGCGGCCGCGGCAATCGCCTTCGCCGTCATCAGCCCGACGATCAGCCCGCCGACAAGGCCGGGACCGGCGGTCGCGGCGATCGCGTCGACCTCGTCCAGCGCAACGCCCGAATCGGCAAGGGCCGCCTCGACGATGCCGTCGAGCGCCTCGACATGCGCGCGCGCGGCGATCTCCGGCACGACGCCGCCGAACGCGGCATGCTCCTCGATCTGGCTGAGCACGATGTTGGAGAGGATTTTGGGCGCGGCGCGGCCATCCAGCGCCACCACGCTGGCCGCGGTCTCGTCGCAACTCGTCTCAATGCCCAGAACGCGGATCAATTGGTCGCTGTCCTCGAAGATTGTATCACCAGCCTTTCCTAGATAGGACATGTGCCGGCAAGACCTCGTGTGCCGGGGGTTATCACGGACAGCGCGCCATGCAAACAAGCTTGAAAATCGGAACACGCGGCAGCCCGCTGGCACTTGCCCAGGCGCATGAGACGCGGACGCGGCTGATGGCGGCGCACGGTCTGCCGGAACAAGCATTCGAGATCGTCGTCATCTCGACCAGCGGCGACCGCATCCAGGACCGGCCACTGTCGGAAGCCGGCGGCAAGGGCCTGTTCACCAAGGAGATCGAGGAAGCGATGCTGGCGGGCAGGATCGACATCGCCGTGCATTCCTCGAAGGACATGCCGACGCTGTTGCCGGAGGGGCTCGAACTCTCTGCTTTCCTGCCGCGCGAGGACGCGCGCGACGCCTTCATAGGCAAGGCGGCGAGGACGATCGCCGAATTGCCTCGGGGCGCCAGGGTCGGGTCGTCGTCGCTCAGGCGCCAGGCGCTGATCCGGCGGATGCGGCCGGATCTCGAGGTGGTGATGTTCCGCGGCAATGTGCAAACCAGGCTGCGCAAGCTGGATGAGGGTGTCGCCGACGGCACCATCCTCGCCTATGCCGGGCTGAAGCGGCTCGGGCTCGGCGATGTCGTCACCGACCTGATGACGCTGGAACAGTTTCCGCCAGCGCCGGGGCAAGGCGCGATCTGCATCGAAAGCCGCATCGGCGACGCCGATGTCGAGCGCATGCTGGCCGCGATCCACGACGCGCCGACCGGCCAGGCGCTGGCCTGCGAGCGAGCCTTCCTGGCGGCGCTCGACGGTTCCTGCCGCACGCCGATCGCCGGTCACGCGACGATAGCGGGCGACAAGCTCTCCTTTGCCGGGCTGATCATCTCGCCCGACGGCGGACAGTCGCATGAGGTCAGGCTGGACGGACCGGCGCCGGATGCCGCCCGGATCGGCGCGGAAGCCGCCAGGGCGGTGCGGGCCAAGGCCGGCGAATCCTTCTTCGACGGCTGGGCCTGACATGCTGCGCGTTCTGGTGACGCGGCCGGAACCGGGCGCCTCGCGAACCGCGCATCGGCTCGAGCAGATGGGCTTTCAGCCGATTCTGCTGCCGCTGACCGAAACGGTGGCGCTGCCGGCCAAGGCAAGCGAAGCGCCGAAGGATGCCATGGCGGTCGCGGTTACCAGCGCCAACGCGGTGCGCTACGCGTCGCGCGAGCTCATCGCCGCGCTTGCCGCTCTGCCCTGTCATGCCATTGGCAAAAGGACAGCGGAAGCGGCGCGCAAGGCAGGATTTACCACGGTCAACGAAGGCCCGGGCGATGCCCTGGCGCTGGCCGATGCCATCGCCGGCGGCTCTGCGGCAGGGACGATCGTCTATCTTTGCGGCCGCGTGCGCTTTCCTGCCTTCGAGCAGCGCCTCTCGGCGGCCGGCATTCCAGTCCGCGCCGTTGAAACCTACGACACGATCGCGCTCGACCATTCCGACGCGGACGTGGCTGCGACCCTGTCCGGCGGGCCAGTCGACGTGGTCCTGCTCTATTCGGCCAAGGCTGCCGTGGCGATGCAGGCCCTGATTCGGCGGCCGGCGCTCGGCGGTTATTTTGAAAAGACGGGATTTTTCGCGCTGTCGGGACGTATCGCCGCAGCGCTCGACGGCGTCGCTCCCGAACGGGTCCGCGTCGCCGCCGAACCGCAGGAAGACGCGCTGATCAGGCTAGTGCTGGCCGGGCGCTAGGCAGAATCTGCGACATGACAGGATGCCTGCTCAGGTCTGTGTCATCACGCCGCCCCTTTTCACCGCTTGGTGATGTGCTAGAGCATCCTTCAGCTCTAGACCCGTTGAACCATCCCAAGCCAATTTGCGGAGCCCAAGCATGGTCAAGACGCCGAAGATGCGACATTCGAAGAGCCGCCGCGAGCCGGTGACGATCGAACTCGAGCCCGGCGCCGTCTCGCGTATTGTCGAGGAGGATGGGGCGAAGACCGTGGAGGCCGAGGCGGAGGAAGCCGCGAGCGCTTCGCAACCCGAGGCTCCGGCGGAGCCGGTGCATGCCGACCAGGTCGATCATGAGCCCTGGGAGCACAGCGACGCTGCCGCGCAGGCCGGAACGGAAGACACCGCCAAGGGCTCGGATGAGGCGGAGCGCCCCTATCCGGCAGGTTCCGAGGCGTCGCCTGATCAGACGCATGGCTCCGACTACAATTTCGAGGATGCCTCGACCAAGGCGGCCGCCGCCGGAGACGCGCCGAAAACAAACCTCGGGAGGGAGGACTATATGGCACCGCAGCCGAAACGCGGCGGCCTCAATGGCATTGCCGCCGGCGTGATCGGCGGCGTCATTGCGCTGGCCGCAGCCGGCGGCCTGCAGTTCGCCGGCCTCATCGGCGCGCCGGGGTCGGGCGGCGCTTCCCTCGACGGCGTCAATGGCGAGATCGCCGCGCTGAAGAGTGAGGTCGCGGGCCTGAAGCAGGCCGGCGGCAATGGCGATGCCTCGGCCAAGGTCGATGGGCTGTCGTCGGCGCTGGACCAGGTCAAGTCGGACGTCGCGGCGCTGAAATCGGCGGTCGAGCAAGGCGGCGCCGGCGACGCCGCCGGTGTTGCCGCGCTTGGCGACAAGCTCAAGCAGGTCGAGACGGCGATCGCCGACCTGCAGAAGGCCGGAACTGCCGCGCCTGTCGATCTCGGGCCGCTCAATGAAAAGCTGGCCGGGCTCGACGCGCTGGTGAAATCCGCCGGCGAGGCGGCGAAGGCTGAGGACGGCCGGCTGGCGGCGCTGGAGCAGTCGGTGTCGCAGCTCTCCGGCAAGGTCGAGGCGCAGGCCTCGCAGCCGAAGATCGCGATGGCCATCGCGGCATCGGCGCTGAAGTCGGCGCTCGACCGAGGCGCGCCGTTCGCTGCCGAGCTCGAAACCTTCGCGGCGATTTCGCCTGACGCGCCGGAGATCGCGACGCTGCGCGCCTATGCCGAGAAGGGCGTTTCGACCCGGACGGACATCGCCGCCGAGGTCGATGCCGCCGCCAACGCGATGGTCGCGGCCGCCACGCCCGTCGATGAGAATGCAGGCTTCCTCCAGAACCTGATGTCGAGCGCCGAATCGCTGGTGAAGGTCCGGCCGATCGGCGCCGTCGAGGGCAAGGGCGCGCCGGAAACCGTGGCGCGCATGGAGGTGGCGGTCAACCAGGGCGACTACGCCAAGGCGCTCAGCGAGTACGACACGCTGCCGGAAGCGGTGAAGGCCGCCGGCGCGGATTTTGCCGGCAAGCTGAAGGCGCGACTGGAGGTCGAAAAGCTGATCGATTCGTTGATTGCCGGCGCGATGAAGGCGTGAGGGAGACCAGATGATCCGCATCCTCATCTTCCTCGCCGTCGTCTTCGCGCTCGGGCTCGGCTTCGCCTGGCTGGCCGATCGTCCCGGCGACATGGTCGTCACCTTCAACGGCTATCAGTATCAGGTCAGCCTGATGGTGGCGGCGGTGGCGGTGGTCGCGGTCGTCGCCGCGGTGATGATCCTGTGGTGGCTGGTGAAGTCGCTGTGGAACAGCCCCTATACCATCTCGCGCTATTTCCGGGTGCGCCGCCGCGACCGCGGCTACCAGGCGCTGTCGACCGGCATGATCGCGGCCGGCGCTGGCGACGGGGCGCTGGCGCGCAAGAAGACCAAGGAAGCGGCCAAGCTGATCCGCTCCGACCAGGAGCCACTGATCCATCTCCTGGAGGCGCAGGCCTCGCTGCTCGAAGGCGATCATGAAGGCGCACGCGAGAAGTTCGAGGCGATGCTCGACGATCCCGAGATGCGGCTGCTCGGCCTGCGCGGCCTCTATCTGGAGGCCGAGCGCCTCGGCGACCGCAACGCCGCCAGGCACTATGCCGGCCGCGCCGCGGCGGTGGCGCCGCAACTTGCCTGGGCCGCCGAATCGACGCTGGAGGAACTGACCGGACGCGGCGACTGGGACGGCGCGCTGAAGCTGGTCGAGGCGCAGAAGTCGACGCGGCAGATCGAGCGCGACGCCGCCAACCGCCGCCGCGCCGTGCTGCTCACCGCCAAGGCGCAGGCGCTGATCGACAGTGACGCCAACGCGGCAAGGGCCGCGGCGCTCGAAGCCAACAAGCTCGTGCCCGAATTCGCGCCGGCGGCGGTCGCCGCCGCCAGGCTGCTGTTTCGGCAAAACGATGTGCGCAAGGGCTCCAAGATCCTCGAAGCGGCGTGGCGGGCCGAGCCGCATCCGGAAATCGCCGAGCTCTATACCCATGCCCGCCCCGGCGATGCCGTCGGCGACCGGCTGAACCGGGCGAAGAAGCTGCAGGATCTGAAGAAGAACCATGCCGAGTCGTCGATGGCGGTTGCCCGCGCGGCGCTCGACGCGCAGGATTTCGCCACCGCCCGGCGCGAGGCGGACGCTGCGATCCGCATGGACCGGCGCGAAGGCGCCTATCTGCTCCTGGCCGACATCGAGGAGGCCGAGACAGGTGACCAGGGCAAGGTGAGGCAATTGCTGTCCAAGGCGGTCCGGGCGCCGCGCGATCCGGCCTGGGTCGCCGACGGCGTCGTCTCCGAGCATTGGGCGCCGGTGTCGCCAGTCACCGGCAAACTCGACGCCTTCGAATGGCGGGCGCCGATGGAGCGGCTCGGGCACCTGATCGACAGCCATGAGGACGGCCCGGAGACAGTCGTGCCGGCGATCACCGTGGCGCCGGCGGCGGAGAAGGAAAAGACGATAGAGGCCGTTGCGCCGGACGGCTCGGTCGCGACCCCGGCCTCAGACGAGGACCAGGTGAAGCCGGTCACCGCGGCCGCCTTTGCCGCCGTGCCCGACGATGCCGAAGGGGTGGAGCCGGCGGAGGAACTGGCGAGGCTGCCCGACGATCCCGGTGTCGATCCGGACGATGAGGCGGAAAAATCGCCGCGCCGGTTTCGTTTGTTTTGAGGCCGGGATCGATCCGGGCCGTATGGGAATGAAATGATGTTCGAACGTGTCCTGTCTTTCCTGAGGGATCTGCCGGCGGGTGCTGCCCGCGCCAACGCGGACGATCCGCGCGTCGCCGCGTCGGCGCTGCTCTACCACGTTATGAGCGCCGACGGCGTGCGCCAGGATGTCGAGTGGGAGCGGTTCAAGGCTGTGTTGGCGCAGACCTATTCGATCAGCGGCGAGGAGCTCGACGCGCTGGCCGCCGCCGGCGAGCGGGCCGACAATGAGGCGATCGACCTCTATGCCTTCACCAGCGTGCTGAAGCGCCATCTCGACGCCGAGGCGCGCAAGGCGTTCGTCGGCCTGATGTGGGAGATCGTCTATGCCGACGGCGAACTGCACGAGCTGGAGGACAACACGGTGTGGCGCGTCGCCGAGCTGATCGGGGTCGAACGGCGCGACCGCGTCGAGGCGCGCCAGAAGGCCGCCGCGCAGGCGCCCGGCGCTCGCGGAACCCCAAGTGACGAATAGACTGGGCGACGAATAGACAGGGGTTCCGCCTTCCGATGCCGCCGAGACCGCGTTCGAAACCAAAGATCCTGATCGTGCTGCATCAGGAGAGTTCGAGCCCCGGTCGCGTCGGCCACATGCTTCTGGAAGAAGGCTTCGATCTCGACATCCGCCGGCCGCCGCTCGGCGATGAATTGCCGGGCACGCTGGACGGCCATGCCGGCGCGGTGGTGTTCGGCGGGCCGATGAGCGCCAATGACGAGGACGATTTCGTCCGCCGCGAGACCAACTGGCTCAACATTCCGCTGAAGGAGAACCGGCCATTGCTCGGCATCTGCCTCGGCGCGCAGATGCTGGTCAACCATCTCGGCGGCAAGGTCGAGGGCCACGGCGAGGGGCTGGTCGAGATCGGCTGGTATCCGCTGAAGGCGACCGAGGCCGGCAAGAAGCTGATGCACTGGCCGGAGATGGTCTACCAGTTCCATCGCGAGGGTTTTTCGCTGCCGAAGGATGCGACGCTGCTGGCGACGGCCGAGACCTATCCCAACCAGGCCTTCCGCTATGGCGACAATGCCTGGGGCATCCAGTTCCATGGCGAACTGACCCGGGTGATGATGCAGCGCTGGGTGGTGCGCGGCGCGCACCGCTTCGAACTGCCCGGCGCGCAGCCCGGCCGCGACCATCTCGGCGGCCGGCTGATCTGGGACATGCACCTCAAGCGCTGGCTGGGCGAATTCCTGGGGCTGATCTTCGGCAAGCCGGCGGTGGGGTAAAGACCAATTGCTTTGAGCAGCGGAGCTTGACCTTAGCTTCCGATTTGTGACGCTGCCGACATCAGCTCCCGAGTGTTCGGGGCGCCGAACAGGCCGCCATCGAGGACCTCGTTGGAGGCCCAGCGAACGACGCCATCGCGGTCCAGCAGGAACTGGCCGACGAGCTGCCCTATGCCGGTTGCCATCATCTGGTGATCCGCTTCAGTGATGTCGTAGCCGTCTTTCTTGTTCAGATATTCGAGCGCCGCAAAAGGGTCCATCGGTTCCGGCATCTCGTCCGGCAATTCGACCCGTATCGACCTCACATCGCTCATCGAAACCTTTTGCGGCCATGCGCTCTCGTCTTCGGTGATCTGCATATTCGGCAACCCAAAGGCGCGGTGTGAAGTCCGCTCCGGATCGGATGCCGCGAGGCCTAGCATCGGATGGTAGCGGAGATAAAGGCGCGCCCGCTCGACAGGTGTGTTTACCACCGTCAGGCTTTCGATGCCCTTCGCCTTGAGGGCTGGGGTGAGTTGCGAAAGTATGGCGATATGGCGCCTGCAAAAGGGGCAATGCAAGCCTCTATACAGTCCGACCAGCACTGGTTTCTCGCCTCGGAAATCGTCGATGGCGATCTTGCCCTCGCGGGTAATCGCGTCGAGCACGAAATTGGGCGCCGTTTCGCCAAGTTGCAGCGGGCCTATGTTGAGACGTTCTGGCATGCTGATCCCTCCTCCCGGGTCAATTCACGACGGATGTGCGGGCGGGCGGCTTGAGCTCATGTGCGGCACATACGTCCTTGGGCATGCTGAAATCGCGGTCGGCCTTAGTCAGGTCGGCGTCGATAGTCCAATTATAGCACGGAGTGGGCGGACGCTAAGGCGTTCTTAAGGAGGGCCACGCTTACCAGATGGCGCTGGTGTCGCTCTCGGCGGCGCCGCGAATCTGTGCTAAGCGCCGCTCAAATCAATCAAAGGACGACAGCTTTGAACGAACTCACCGTGGCCGAGGCGACCGAGAACATCTACGCCTCACTCCGAGCGGACAATGCCGACATCGATGCACATATCGCGACACTCAAGGCGGCGCTGGCACGAGAGGGGAAAAAACAGGCGGTGTTCGATCCGGCCAAATTGGCGCAGAGCAACCGCTCCGGTCGCAAGTTGATGCAGGCCTATTTTCGGCAGCGCGGCGTGAGCGTGAGCTTTTCGGAGTAAGTCTGCCCGCGCCCTATCCCGTTCATCCACGGCGCAGCCTGATTGGCCGAAGTGAACGACAGTTCTGCACCTCATATCGTCATTCCGGAGGTGGGTCCGCTCTCTGACGCCGGACATTGGCGCGGTTGAGACCGGCACGCCTTTCGCGCAAGCAGGCACTGTTCCCCACCCGATCCACCGCGAACTGCTTGCCATGAAAAGAAATGGTTAAGTTCGGGCCCTGCTTGCTTCGCCCCTACATTGTTTTCAAATCAGTCCGTCTTTAGGTTTGCTGCTTAAGATGGCTGCGTTCACGGAAAGGGCGTCGAAGTGCGTTTCATCCTTCTGTTGTCGTTTCTCGCTTCTCTCGCGTCGTCGACCGTTTTGGCGAAGGAGGTCTATCACAACGTGGCCAGCCGAGATTCGTTGTATCGCGCCAACATACTCGGCCGCATGATGAACGCTCTGACGCTACACAAAGAATTTGACGATAAATGCGATTTGGTTCCACTGATAGATATTAAGGCATTGGAAAATTACTACAAAAAGCTGACTTGGAGTCTTAGCCCTTCAGATATCACACTGGTACAAAAAATCTACTTCGACGCCCAAAGCACTTGGAGTGGCAAAGACGGCGGGATACCCGGAGAAGAGTGTGATGACCTGGGCGCTGAAATTCTTGATTTCGATATTGGAACCTCGAACCCCCGCGAAGAGATGCTAAGTCTACTCGATGCGACGCCGCGTGGCAGTTCACAGTATAAAATCCACGCAGCAGCGGTGGCATGGGGTGGATATCTCGGGGCTTCCATTACCTGTCCAGACTACTCTGTCAGTTCGGTCGCCGTGAATAAGATCCAAGAAAGCAACAGGGACGAGTTCCGAATTCCGTACCTATTGGCACTGATGGCCGCCGTTAAAGCTCCTCCTGATTGTCGAGATGTAGAGCCTTTCGCACGTGATGGCGGTGTGTATCGCGCTAGAAAGAAGTGAGAAGACCTGAGCCTACGCGTTCGTCCCATGGCAGCCCGGCCGCAGTCTATGAGCTGTTGGAGCTGGCGAGAGGTGGAGTCAAGCTGGGTGCAGTGAGGCGCAGGCGCGGCCTTCAGGACCGCGCGGCTTCCTCCGAAACCCATTTGCGGAACGCAGCGATAGGAACAGTTCCCCGGTGGTGATCTCCTCGTGGAGCACGGCGAGGTCTCCGATCGCGACGCCCTGGCTCATGGCCGCGGCGCGATAGGCCATATCGGCGCTGGGAAAGGCCTCACCCGAGTTCAAATCGAGAAGATTAGGCGCGAATTGCCCAGCCCAAACATTCCAATCGTGCCGATCAGGCGTTTCATGCAGCAGGTTATGGTGAACCATGTCGGCAGGACAGGTTAGTGGCACGCGATGACCCACCTGGCCGGTCCGGCGGTTCGCCGTGCTGACGTCGCGTGCAGGCAATCTTAGGTACTATGTGGCAAGATTGGCTTCCCACTACCGGCAAGCCGATCCCGAGACCCAATGCACCCATCTGAACGGCTCAGATTCTGGAGCGAGCGACTTGCGGACGATGTTTCGCCTCGCGCCATGCTGGCCAGCATCTCCGACGATGCGAGCAAGCGCCTGGTCGCATTGCGAGCGGCCATGCGCGCCTTCCCTGGAATTGCACGCATTGGCGATGGGCCCTGGGGATTGGGGCGCGAAATAGAGCTTCCCATTCGCTTGCATTCAATCCGGGCAATCTTCGTCACCTGGAGCGAATTCGTATTCGATGGTGTTCGCAACGATGCGCGGCGTGAGGCCTTCGACGCCCTTGCGACGCCGCTGGCCAAACTCGACGAGGCGCTTCCCGACTTCTACCAGCGCAATATAATAAGCAGCGACTATGCCGTTGCTGCCTGGCAGGACGCGACCGAAGCTGCTCGAAGGGGAGTTTCGCTTGTCGAAGCGATTGCGGCGCTGGAATTTCGCGACCTCGCATTCGATCGGGACCGCTCCTATCGGGATTTGCTCGACACGCTCAGCATATACGGTCCGACCGGACGCGATGACATGGCCAGGTGGCGGGCGGCGCAACGCGTCGCCATAGCGGCGGATTGCGCTGTCCTGCGAGAAGGCGAGATGACAAGATCGGAACTTGCGCTTGCTCCGCTTTGGCCTGATGCGACCACAGCCGCCCTGGAAACCAATCTCACGATGAGCCTGAGTTTCAAAAACGCGCAAGATCTGGGACATGGCATTGAGAAGTGGCTACGCGAGCGCAAGGACGGTTCCCTGATCCTCGGCATCGGCGTTGAGCAAGCGCGAGAGCGCGTCGTGCGGACGGCGAATCTCGCCTGTTCATTCTGGGAAACCCGGCCCGCTACCGACGCGTGCCATGCTTTCGACTATTGCCTGCACGGAGATTTGCAGAACCCGACCTGGGGCAGCGAGACAAGCCGCCGACCCTGACTGCCGAAAGTTCGATGAGTGATAGAACAAGCGGACGGTGTCCGTGCGACCGCGACGCTTCTGCCGTGCGGTCCCACTGGCAAATCGACAACGCATTCCCGCACACGTCTCGCAGCAAATTTGCTATGCATATGCGAGGGAGAAGGGGGAAACAGATGAAACACGATTCTGGCTTGCCGTCAGACGCGACGCCCCTAACGCAAAAGCAAAGTAAGATCTCGTGTCGTCTTCAGATGTAACGGGTTCATCCAGCCACGCGGGCTGGGGATTGGCTGCAAAGCTGTTTACAACCCTCGTCCTTCTTGGCGCCATCGCGGTCATGGTCAGCGGGGCGCTCGGTTACTTCCGCGCCCGCGACGCTCTCGAAAAAGCAGTCTTTGACCAACTCACGGCCGCTCGCCAGACCAAGACGCGCCAGGTTGAAAACTACTTCCGCACGATCCAGGCGGAACTGCGACTGCTTGCGACTTCCAAGATGGTGGTCGATGCGACACGCGAGTTCCGGACCGCGGTCGAGCAACTCGACCGGGCAGGCGCGCCGCCTGAGTTGCGGCAGAGGGTCGGCGATTGGTACACTGAGAACTTCATCCCCGGAATGACGCGCACCCTGGGCAGGGAACCAGCCCTGTCGGACTACCTGCCGGTCGATGGTGCCCCCTACGATCTGCAGTATCACTACATTGTGGAAAATCCGAACCCCGCGGAGCGGCGCAAGCTTCTCGACGACGCCGGCGACGGAAGCGAATACTCCAGGCTGCATGCCATATATCATCCATTGATGCGCGCGGCGGCTACCACGGTGGGCTTTTTCGATCTCATGATTGCCGACCCCAAATCAGGTCGCCTGATCTATACGGTCGAGAAGGAGGTGGATTTCACCACGTCTCTTCAGTTGGGTCCGTATCGCAGCGCCAACGTCGCGGCTGCCGTCGCCCGCTGCTCGCAGATCGCAGACCCATCAGCCATCTGCCTCGTGGATTTCGCCTCTTATGCGCCGTCAGGCGGCGCGCCGATCGCCTTCATGGCAGCACCGGTGATTGCCCAGGGCGCCGTCATCGGCGTGCTGGTCGCGAAACTGTCGAATGATGAGATCGACAGTGTTGTCACCGGCAACCGCCGCTGGCGGCAGGAAGGGTTCGGCGGCACGGGTGGGGCCTATCTCGTCGGACCCGATTATCTGGCGCGCTCTGGCCCGCGGGCATTCTACGAGAACCGGGATAGCTTCTTCGCCGACCTCAAGTCCGTCGGCGCCTCGGAAGAGGAGATCGCCGCCATTCAGCGTTACGGGACACCAGTGCTGCATCAGCGCATTGACACCGAGGCCTCCCGTGCCGCGCTCGCCGGTGTCGAGGGCACGGGCGAGATCATCGGATACCGTGGCGTCCCAACGCTCGCTTCATGGGGACCGCTCGCGATTTCCGACCTCAAGTGGGCTCTCGTCGCCAAGGTCGACAGCGCCGAGGCCTTCGCACCGATCGCCGAACTCCGCCGGGATCTGTTGCTCGTCGGAGGACTGGCGATGCTTGTGGTCGCGGCCACCGCCGCCTGGCTTTCGCGCGCGCTGCTCGGACCGCTCCGCGATCTCACTGCCGGGGTGAAACGCTTCTCTGCCGGCGACTATGCGACCAGCGTGCCGGTCCGCACGCGCGACGAGATTGGCGAACTCTGCTCGGCCTTCAATGGCATGGTTGAGGATCTGCGCCAGAAGAATGTCGTGATCGAGAACAAGAACCGCGAGAATGAGCAGCTGCTGCTCAACGTCCTGCCGGCACCGATCGCCAATCGGCTGCGCGCTGGCGAGGAGAGGATCGCCGACGGCTTCG
The DNA here is from genome assembly GCF_004791545.1 of Mesorhizobium sp. M4B.F.Ca.ET.214.01.1.1. NCBI lineage: Bacteria > Pseudomonadati > Pseudomonadota > Alphaproteobacteria > Hyphomicrobiales > Phyllobacteriaceae > Mesorhizobium > Mesorhizobium sp. M4B.F.Ca.ET.214.01.1.1. Next base: position 179,828 of record NZ_SRUX01000008.1, on the reverse strand, counting down.
CCGAGGTCACGGTCGCCTTCGCAGACCTGGTCGGGTTCACGGCACTGACATCGGAAATGCCGCCGCACGATGTCGTGGTGTTTCTCAACGGACTCTTCACGCGCTTCGACGTTGCCGCCAACGATCTTGGCATCGAGAAGATCAAGACGGTGGGCGACTCCTATATGGCGGTGTGCGGCCTGCCCGTGCCGATGGCCAACCACGCCGAGCGCATGGTCCGCATGGCCATCCGCATGGTCCACATTACCCGTGAGCACGCGATGGAACACAACGTCTCGATGAAGCTCAGGGTTGGCGTCAACAGCGGGCCAGTGGTCGCCGGAGTCATTGGGAAGAGTAAGTACATCTATGATTTATGGGGTGACACGGTGAACCTGGCGAGCCGCATGGAGTCTGGCGGAGTTCCCGATTCTGTTCAGGTAACGCGCCCCGTCTACGAACAGCTCAAGCACCAATTCGTCTTCGAGCCGCGGGGCGCCATCGAAGTCAAAGGCAAGGGAAAAGTGGAAGCCTGGGTGTTGAGGTTCTAGTCGCGGGGGGCAGCTCCGATGGTGTCCATGCGTTCAATGAGCCGATCCAAGATCAAGGCCACAAATGGCAAAGTGGCTGCTTTGGGGACGCGACGAAAATGTTGCCGACGACCGGGATGAGGTCCGAAGTCGAAATGGCTTGTCGCGCTCACCCCCCAAAAGCGGATGGACGGCTTCCAGCTAACTGCGGCATTTTCCACTTTGAGGCGAAATAGTTCTCAACTATGGTTTGCCAGCCTAAAGGCATGGGGGATTGCCGATGGTTTTATCACGCAGGGGTGTCGTGACCGGCGGCCTGGCATTGGTCGCGGTCGGTGCAACCGGCAATACTGTTCGAGCCGCGGCGGCAAAATCCTATTTCGCCGGTACCGCCACCGACAACAATTTTGTCTATCGAAAGACCAACTTCGCCAAGATCGACAAGAGATGGCATCGCCAGATCGTCAAGTATTTCAGCAGCGAGTCGGTCGGCACCGTCGTGGTCGATACCCGCCACCACTTTCTCTACCTCATCATGGAAAACAAGACCGCCATCCGCTACGGCGTCGGCGTCGGCAAGGAGGGCTTCAAATGGTACGGCCGCGCGACGATCGACCGCCGCGCGCTGTGGCCGCAATGGGTCCCGCCCCCCGAAATGCTTAAGCGCAGACCGGAGCTACCGCCCATGATCGCAGGCGGCGCGCCCAACAATCCGCTCGGGCCGCGCGCGCTCTATCTGTATCGCGACGGCGCCGACATCGGCTACCGCCTGCATGGCACGCTGGAACCGTGGAGCATCGGCACCGACGCTTCCAGCGGCTGCATCCGCATGTTCCCGGAAGACATCATCGACCTCTACCAGCGGTGCCCGATCGGCACTGCGGTGGAGGTCCTGCCGCACATCGCCGACCAGGCGCCCGCCTCCACCACTGTCGAATGATGGCGCACCATGAACCGCATGATTGAAAACACGCGTCGGCTGCTCGCCGCCGGCCTGCTGGTGGTGGCCGCATCGTGCTCGACCAGCAACACGCTGGCCCCGCCCACGCCCGACGTCACCAACGCCGAGATTGCCGGCTTCCAAAACGTGCAGCCGGGTAGCGAGGAGGATTTTATCCTCAATGTCGGCCGCCGCACCTTTTTCACGAAAGGTTCGGCGGAGCTCGATTCTGTCGCCAAGACCACCCTCGACACCCAGATCGCCTGGTTGGCAAAGTATCCGCGCTGGCTGCTCAAGCTGCAGGGTTTCGCCGACGATCCCGGCGCAAGCGAAACGGCGCTGTCGCAGCAGCGCGCCGATGCCGTGATGAACTACCTCGCCGCCGGCGGTATAGACCGCAACCGCATGTGGGCGAAGGGCTACGGCAAGGACAGGCTGGTCCGCGACTGTCCCGACACCGCCTGCAGGTCGCAGAACCGCCGCGTTGTGTCCAATCTGCGCGACGAGAGGGACGACTCGTAGGGGGCAGTTTTGCCTGTCACCAAATCAGAGCCTCACAGCGCGACGGAATTTACCCGTCTTGGCACTCCGGCCTGTATCATCCGCCAGCGCCCGCATTGGCTTCGGGCATAACCTGCAGCAACGGTTGCGGTGATACTGCGATCTCTCCCGTGAAGGGCCGGTCGTGGGCGAGAATTAACAAAACGGATGCCGCCACGCCGGTCGCAAAACTTCCAAGAGCGATCGCCGATGCCATTCGGTTGTCACTATGGACGACCGCGATCGCGAGAAGAGCACAGAAGGCTTGCAGGATCAGGCAGGCCCACTTCGTGGGGTTGACTTGTGCCGAGCTGACGAGAACCCGTTGGCGACGCGCCTCGAAGGCATCTTCAAGCGCCCTCGTCATCTCGCGCTGCGCGATCTCCTGGCCGGGATTGGCTGGCGCCAAAGCCAGCGTCGTCCGCAGCGCCTCGTTAAGCGCCGGCGGGATTATGGTGAGGGTCGCCGCGCTCTCGGCCATCAGCGGCCACTCCCGGCTCGTCGTTTCCTCGATATAGCTGCGCACCAGCGCCAGTAGGCGCGCCTCGGGCTCCCCTGGAAAACTGCTCGCCAGAACCACGGCCGACCGCAACGCACTGGCCTCACGATTGACTGACGCATTGGCGCGATCGTTGTCGCTCCAGACCTGAGCCGCGGTGAACGCCACAAATAGGCCAAAGATGATCCCGAGCGGCGGCAACATGCCAGGCGAAAGCGCCTTGAACGACCGCGCCGCGGAGCCCGCAGACAGAGCGGCGATGACTTGGTGCAAGATCAAGGCGACGATATAGGTGGCCCCGAACACTACGACAGCCATCCAAGCGAGTGGAAGAGTATGCAACCAGCCACTCATAGTAGCCCCTGCCCTATCCTGAGAATTCGTCGTCAGGCGTTTGTAAGGCCGTCATTCCGCTCGTGGCAATGCCACTGTGTTCCTTCGTGTCGACAATCTCTACGCATGGCAGCGAGTGTCAGCTTTGCGCCTAATCTCGGTCGTCGCACGGATCCTGCCCGCACCCCAATAGCAGACATCTGAGTGAACAGGCGAAGGTGAGGGGCGTTTGCGCCCTCAACGGACATTGATCGATGAAACCCACGGGCATTGCCCTCATAGTCAAAAGACGAGCCTATATCTGACGAGAGCAAGCCGGCGATCCAAAGGATGCGCCCTTTAGTCGGGAAGGCCAGCCTTGCGGTAGCCTTCGACGAAGCGCTGGAGCACTTCCTCGTCGTCGAATGGCTGTGATGTTGCCCAGTGCCCGATGCTGAAATGGGGATCGCTCATCAGGAAGAATTCCGCCTCTTGACGAGCTTCATCAAGGCGCCCGAGCTGCGCAAGGGCTGCCGCTAAGATGCGCCGCGACGTGGTGCGGTAGGTTTCCGGCCTGCGTAAGGCCTCGACCGCAGATTGATAGTCGCCGAGCGCATAATAGGCTTGACCGGCCATCCAGTAGTACCATCCCGGAGGGTGCGGATTGAGCCGCAACGCCCGCTTCACAAATTCGACGCCCTTGACGGCGTCGCCCCTTAAGGTGATGAGATCCGAGCGCATCGCCCAGGCATCGGCATGATTGGGATCGAGCTTGAAGGTCGCTTCGAACTCAGCATCCGATTCCGGGAAGCGCCGTTCGTGACTAAGTATGATACCCAGCAACCAGCGGTTCCCGGCATCGTTAGGGTCGAGCGCCACTGCCCGCTGAGCTTCCGCGAGGGCGCGAGGCTGGTTGGTTTCCCTCGGCTCGTTCCAGAACAGCCAGCCGAGCCAAAGATTGAGGGCCAGCAAGCTATGTGCTTCGGCATAGTCGGGATCGAGTCCGATCGCCTTTTCCAGGAGGGTGCGCGCTTCCCGCGCGCCTAACCCGGTCTGAAAACTGACACCGCGGGCTCGCACACAGAGGTCATACGCTTCGAGACTCGTCGGCCGTTTGCGCGCCGGCTGTCCGGCCAATCGACCGACGAGGGCTTCGACGATCTTGGCCGTGACCTCATCCTGCACTGCAAAGATATCCTCGAGGCTGCTGTCGTAACGCTCGGCCCAGATATGATCGCCGCCGACCGCGTCGATCAGCTGCGCATTGATGCGCACGCGCCCCGCGGCGCGCCGGGCGCTGCCTTCAATCACATAGCGCACCCCAAGATCACGCGCGGCCAAACGCACATCGACCGACCGCCCCTTGTAAGCAAAGGTCGAGTTGCGCGCGATGACGAAGAGGCCGGCTGAGCGAGACAGGTCGGTGATCAAGTCTTCGGTCAAGCCGTCGACAAAGGTTTCCTGCTCCGGATCGTTGCTCATGTTGGTAAAAGGCAAGACCGCGATCGAGGGCCTGTCGGGCAGTTCCAGCGATGCCAGTCGCCCTACCGGAGCCGCTCTCGGAAGCTGCAGGTTCACGCGATAGCAGTATACCGGCTCGGCTATGTTCTTCACCCGCTGCTCGCCCATGGGCTCGAACGCAAACGCTAGCTTCTGCCTAACCTCCTTGGACACCTTCTCCGAAACGCAGATGCCACCGGGCTCGGCGAGTTGTTGGAGGCGCGACGCCACATTCACACCCTCGCCATAGCGATCGTCCCCTTCGACGATCACTTCCCCAAGGTTGATTCCGATCCGGACTTCGAAGCGCTGGTCTTCGGCGACGCTCGCGTTACGTTCCGCCATGCCGCGCTGAAGCGTGACCGCGCATTCGACTGCATCTACCACGCTGCCGAACTCCGCCAGCAGGCCGTCTCCCATCAGCTTGAAGATTCGCCCGTGTCGCGTCTCGATTTCCGGCTCGAACAGCTCTTTGCGGCCACGTTTCAGCCGATCGAAGGTGCCCGCTTCATCCGCCTCCATGAGCGCCGAGTACCCTACGACATCGATGGCAAGGATGGCAGCGAGCTTCCGCTCCATGTTGAGCCCCAGTCAAGATTCGCGACACGCAAGCCGCGGGCCCGAGGGACCGGCGCCTCCAGCGTGCCCTCACCGGTCTATCATACCACAGATCACGCTTCTTGAGGCTATGACTCGCGCGACGCCTTGGCGATCCCTGCCGCAGCGCCACTGACGAGCGGGTCCCACCTTACCTGCTGCTTGTTCGCGGCAGTTGCCCCGCAATCGGACAGTGACGGCTTCGGGTCCAATTCAGGACCTTAGCTCCATCGGTTAAAATGTCCGCTATTCGCTTCGCATACAAACGCCAGAACGGCCTTTCCGCGTCTCGATAATCGCACGTTTAGGGTCGCCTTTGACGCGGATCCGTTCAGTTTCGCATGCCGAAGGAACCGCGGCTTTGCGCTGCATGTCGGCCGTATAGTTCACCTTTGCATTTCCTGAAAGCTGACGTGCAGCGACTGCACTCGCGACCTGGTGATGCCAAGTGAAGGTCTAACCGACGAACGGAAATGCAGAGCCGTCTTACCCGATTGGATCCACCATCGCCTGTGACAGGCGGGTGAACCGGTGGAATGGCCACAGAAGAAAAGGGCAAATGAGGAGGGCGGCAGCGCCCAGGTCGAGCGCGGCCGTCGCGGTGCCAGCCCAAACGGCAAGCCTGCCGCCGATCGCTGGCGCGGCCAGCATGCCGGCATAGTAGACGGTGTAGAACACTCCCATCCCGATCGATCGCGTCCTTTGATCGAGCACGCGCGTGGGCAAGCTCATGATCGCGCCGGCCGGCAGGCCGCATACGATCCCCGTGGCGATGATGAGGGGCAGCAATGGTCCGTTCCGCGACAGAAGGAGCATCAGCATTGCGAAACCCGCACAGCCTAGAGTGAGAATCGCACCGCCCCGTCTGGTGCGATCGACCAGCAAGCCACCCAGCGGGACTGAAAGCATAGCCAGCCAAAGCACGACACTGATCGCCGAGCCTGCCGCCGCGTTGGACCATCCGCGATCGACAAGCATCTCGGGACCGAAGCTGAAGACCATTGCGAAGCCGACATTGTAGAGGCACCAGATCAGGCCGGCGGTGACCAGCGCATAGCTTGTACCGGCTGAAATGGCCAAGCGCGCTATTCTCCCGGCATGTGACGCCTCCGGGGCGCGATAGACGAAGGCCATGAGGCCGATGCCAACCATAATCAGAACCGAAACGGCAAGGCCGACTGCGGCCATCCCGAACGTCGTCCCGATTGCCGGCAGCAGCATGAGAGCGATGGCGATACCCGCTGGCCACGAGTTGATGTAGATAGCCATCGCGGTTGCGATCTCCCGGCCGGCAAACCAGTCGGCGACCATCTTGGTCATCAGGACATTCAGGAGGACACCGCCTGTGCCGCCGATCAGTCGGCCACCGATCTGCAGGCTCCAGGATGTCGAAGCCGTCGTCAGCATTTCACCCGCCAGCATCATCAGCAGGCCGGCGAGAACGGTCGACTTGTCGCCATGGCGCTGGCCGATCGTCGCGCCGGGCAGGGCCAGTGCGACCCCCGGCGCCAGATAAAGGCCGATCAGAATCCCGATGTCGGCCAGGCTCGCCCCGAGGCTGTCGCCGACAAGGGGCGCGACAGCGGCAATGCTCTGAAATTGAAAGGCCATTGCGGTGCGGGCGACGAACAGGACCGCAAGGATTGTCCAGCGACTGCGCACGGTTCCCCCCACGGAGCCCGAACTAGCCAGGCCGTATGTTTTGGTTCAACCGGAAGAAATTGGTCGGGTCGTATTGCTTCTTGATGGCGACGAGGCGCGCATAATTTCCGCCGTAAGCATCCCGCACGCGCTCGTCGCCCTCATCGCCGAGATTGTTGGCATAGACACCGCCGGTGGAGAATGGTCTGACCGCGTTCCACAACTCGCGCGCCCAGCGGATGTTCGCCTCGTCATCGGCCGGATTGTCCCAGATGGCGATCGGGAAGCAGTCAAGGGCCGCGTCGCGGTTGGCATAGGGCGAGTGTGACGCGGGCACGCGAGCGATCGCGCCGCCGACCTGCTGGAAAACCAGCAGGGACGAATGATTGGGAGCCCTCGCGTAACTGCCGAGCAGCGCCTCGATCGCACCATCGCTGATCTCGCGCAGGAACTGCGCCTTCCAGTAATAGCGCCGCCCGCGCGGAAAGAGGCTGTCGCCCGCCGATTGAATCTGGAGATAAGGAACGGCCTGAAGGCGGCTGTCGATGGGCGATCCGAATTGCATCAGCGGCGCGATGACGGATTCGCCCGCTTCGGGCGACCCGACATAGCAAGCCGAGATATTGAAGGCGCGGTCACCCGAGGGCAGCGTGACGAGCGCGGCGTCGACGCTCACCTCGTCCGGGGCGCCGCGGGAGAATCTGTCGTAGAACCGCATGGCCTCGCGCGCATGATCGTAAGCATGAAGCACCGAGCCCACGAGAAGCGACGGGCCGATCGGGTGCAGCCGGTATTCGAACCTCGTCACGATGCCGAAATTACCGCCGCCGCCGCGTAAGGCCCAGAACAGGTCGGGATGCTCAGTGGCGCTTGTTCGCAACAGCTGTCCATCGGCCGTGACAATTTCGGCCGCGATCAGATTATCGCAGCTCAGGCCGTGCTTTCGTCCGAGCTTGCCGAAGCCTCCACCGAGCGTGAGGCCGGCAATACCGGTGTCGCCATTGACGCCCATGGTCGTCGCAAGACCATACGCTTGTGTGGCAGCGTCGAGCTCGCCGAGGGTCAGACCAGCCTCGGCCCTGGCGATGCGACGCTCAGCATCGACCGCGATCGTCTTCATGCGGGACAGATCGATCACCATCCCATCGTCGCAGACGGACAGACCGGCGACGTTGTGGCCGCCGCTGCGAACCGCCACGAGGCAGCCTTGCGACCTGGCATAGGTCACGGCATGGACGACGTCATCGGGATCGGCGCAAAAGACGATTGCGGCGGGACGTTTGTCGATCGCCCCGTTCCAGACCCTGCGCGCTTTGTCGTAGGCAGCGTCCTTCGGCAATACCAGTTCGCCCCGTAAGCCTTGGCGGAACTGTTCGATCGCCGTGATCGAGGAATCGGATCGGCCCGATGGCACGTCGGTCTGTCGCGGAAGCTCCATCCTTGCTGTCCTCGGTTCCAACAGGACCACGGTCTCATAGCGTCCGGCCTTCTGCAAAAGCGAAATTCTTAGCTACTAGGTGAGAGGAATTCATCTACACTGGCAGCATGAGGAACACTCCGCCGCTCCGCGCCTTGCATGCCTTTGAGGCCGCTGCCCGGCACGGCAGCTTCAAGGCCGCGGCGGTGGAGCTCGGCGTGACCCCGACGGCGATCAGTCACCAGGTCCGCCTGCTGGAAGAGATATGCGGCCTGAAGCTGTTCCAGCGCCGACCGCGCCCGCTCGCGCTGACGAGCGCGGGAGCGCGCCTGTTCCCGATCCTGCGCAACGGCTTTGATATTCTCGCTGGTTCCCTTGCCGCGGTCGCCGACTCGGATGTTCAAACGCCGTTGCGGGTGACAAGCCCGAACGCTTTCGCGAGCCGCTGGCTCGTGCCCCGGTTGCCGAAATGGCGAGAGGTCAACCCGGCCGTGCCCCTGGAGATCATCGGCACGGACGCGCTGCTCGATCTGCGCGCCGGCGCCGCCGATGTGGCGGTCCGCTACACACGGCGCCCGCCTTTGGGATTTGCCGCGCAAGAGCTGTGCCGCGATTCCTTCTTTCCGATTTGCAGTCCGCGATTGCTGGCAGGCGATGGGCGGCCGGTCGAGCGTGCCGCCGACCTACTGCGCTATCCGTTGATCCATTTTGACTGGATGAACCGGGATCCGGACGCTCCCACCTGGCGCCGATGGCTGGCAACGGCGCGTTCAATCGATCCGGACCTGATCCCGGACAAAGCCTGGGATTTGAGCTTTCGCGAAGAGCTGCATGCGATCGATGCAGTTGTCGCCGGGCAAGGCATTGCAATCTTAAGTGACGTCGTGGTTGGCCGTGAACTGGAAACTGGCACGCTCGTCAAAGCCCATCCATTGTCCTTGCCGGGCTACAGCTTCTATGTCGTATGGATAAACCACAGTCAGCGATCCGCGGTGATGGAGTCTTTCCTGGCGTGGATGAGAACCGTGATCTAACGGCTGGCGCATGCGGTTGCATGGATGGGTGAGCTTCAGATCTACTTAGGCGATCCGCAAGCGGCACTGATAGCTTGTGGCGCGGCCCTCCGTATAAATCCTCGTCCACCCGGTTGGTATTTCTGGATCATGGGAATAGCGCAGATTTCCTCCGGTCACTATGAAGAAGCTGTTGCTTCGTTGAGCCGGGAAGAAACGTACGGGACGGGTTCGAGGGAGCACTTGGTTCCCGCGCTTGCCCTTGCCGGTCGCGTTCCTGAGGCAGAGGAGGAAGCCCGCCTATTTCTTGCGGGCAATCCAAATTGGAGGGTCGGTGATTTGGTGGCGAACTCACCTTTTAAGAGGCCGAGTGATGCGCAGCCGTTCGTTGATGGCTGGCGTCTGGCGGGCTTGCGGGACTAGATGGCGCTTGAAGCGGATTGAAATCGGTAAGAAGTTTTCCGTCTGGACAATTCGAAGGTTTTTGAGGAGATCGCCACCATCATGAGCGCTCAAGGCTTGCCCAGCGTTCTCGCATTTGAACGCTACGACCCGACTGACGCCTCGCTGGACTGGCTGCGCGAGCGTGGAGTCAACGTCATTTTCGGAAATGGGCTCTGGGAAATGCCGTTCGAGCGCTTCACCGAGGATGAGCTGATTGCCAAGGCACACGGCTGTGTCGCCTTGATGGGGGCAGGCGGCACCCGCATCACCCGGCGTGTCATGCAGGCGCTTCCGGATCTGCGCTACATCTCCAAATATGGCATTGGTGTCGACAGCATCGACATCGACGCCGCCACCGAGCACGGCATTCTGGTTTCCAGCACGCCGAACGATTTTCAGATCTTCACGGTCAGCGAGCACGCGGTCGCTCTGATGCTGGCAGTCCGCTGGTGCGGCGCTCGACGTGTTCGACCAGGAGCCGCCGAAGACCGACGATCCGCTGTTTTCGCCACCCAACGTCTTGTGCACGCCGCATGTCGCGGCCTGGACGACTGAAGGAACTCAGGCCATCGGCTGGCATGCGGCCAAGAACCTCTGGGCGATGATGAGCGGCGAAGGACATGCCGATATCGTCAACCCGCAAGCCAAGCAGCGCAGGAGTGCGCCCTTGCTCAGCGACGTGTGATTCCAGGAGGCTGCGTGAATGCCCAACCCCCCTCCTCTCTCGATTGTGGCCACCTGCTTCCATGTTTCGGCATCGGGTCATGTCTCGACGATACCCACCTAACCTGAATGTCAGCTCTCGAGGATTCGCAGTCCGAACCCGCCGGTCTTCTCTCGGCTCCATCTCAGCATTATCGGCGCAAGCTTGATTGGCCCGAGCGTCGGATCCAGCGGCTTAGATACGGCGCTAATCAATTCCGGCCGTTGAGGTGCCGTACCCGCCGCAGTGCCGGGAACAGCCAGGCCCACAGGCCTGCGACCGCGACGGCGCCAATGCCGCCGATCACCACCGCCGGCACGGTGCCGATCAGCGCCGCCATAGTGCCGGCGCGGAATTCGCCGACCTCGTTGGAGGCGCCGACGAAGACCTGGTTCACCGCATTGACGCGGCCGCGCACCTCGTCAGGCGTCCACAGCTGGATCAGCGTCTCGCGGATATAGACGCTGAACATGTCGGTGGCGCCGAGCAGGGCAAGGGCCAGGATTGACAGCCAGGTGATGGTTGAAACGCCGAACAGAACCGTGACAGCGCCGAACAGACCGACGAAGCCCAGCATGATCTTGCCGGCATGGTCGCGGATCGGGTGGCCGGCCAGCCAGACTGCGACGCAGATGGCGCCGATGCCCGGTGCCGAGCGCAGCAGGCCGAGGCCCCAGGGTCCAAGCTCGAGGATGTCGCGCGCATAGACCGGCAGCAGCGCCGAGGCGCCCGACAGGAGCACGGCAAACAGATCGAGCGAGATGGCGCCGAGCACGATCTTCTCGCTCCAGATGTAGCGGAAGCCGGCAAACAGCGTTTCCATCGTCGGCTTGTCGGTGGCGGTCTGCTGGGCGGGCTTCGGAATGGTGAAAACGAGCAGCGCCGCAACCAGCATCAGGACGGCGGCGGTGATGTAGGCCGTCTCCGCCGAAAGCCCGTAGAGCAGGCCGCCGGCGACGGGCCCGACAATGGTTGCCGTCTGCCAGGCCGACGAATTCCAGGCGATCGCATTGGCGAAGTCCTCCGGCGGCACCAGATTGGCGAACAGCGAGGATGAGGCCGGTCCATAGAAGGCGCGCGCTATGCCGAACATCGCAAGCACCACAAAGATCGGCAGCGGGCCGGCGAGGCCGCGCAACGTAAGCAGCAAGAGCGCAACCGCACAGCCCGCTTCGATCAGCGACGACAAGGTCATGATCAGGCGGCGGCCGAAGCGGTCGGCGACGACGCCGGTGACCAACACCAGGAGCAGCGACGGCAGGAACTGGACGATGCCGACGATGCCGAGGTCGAAGGGATCGCGGGTCAGATCGTAGACCTGCCAGCCGACGGCGACGGAGACGATCATGGTGGCGAAGGTGGTGAGGAAGCGCGCCGCCCAGTAGCTGAGGAAGGGCCTGTGCCGGAAGGCGGCATAGCGCTGGTCCGGCGATGTCTGTTCGGCAGTCATGGAAAGAAAGGCCCCATTGCGAAAAAAGGCCGGCGGGGCAACTTCCACGATGGGCGCTGGTCCGGCCAGATGACCTTCTAGCAAAGATCGCGGCGGGATGTGTGGCAGAATCGGCGCTGGATCAAGAAAATTCCGGCTGGCGGCAACGCGGGACGGAAAGTCAGTCCCTTAGCGCGGCGGAGATGGCCTCCAGCCCGCCGCGCAATTCGGCCTCCTTCGGCCAGCCGAAGCCGATACGGAAGAAGCGCTTAGGCATCTCGAACCAATGGCCGGGGCCAACATAGGTGCCATGGTCTTCCAGCAGCCTTGCGTAGAAGCGGTCGAGGTCGAAATCGGCGCCGACATTCAGGCGAGGGAAGCCGACGACGCCGCCTTCCGGCCGCACCCAGCCGACCAGCGGCTCGCGGTCTATCCAGGCCTGGACGATGTCGCGGCGCTTGGCCATGTCGGGCAGCAGTGTCGCCAAAAAGGCGTCGCGCCGCTGGAGCATGCCGCGCGCGATGGCTTCGTCGATGACGCTGCCGCAGATGCCGATCTGCTCCTTGGCGGCGAGGAACCTTTCCTGGAGCGCGGTGTCGCGCGTGACCAGCCAGCCGATGCGGACGCCGGGAATGCCGAAAGCCTTTGACAGCGACGAGACGCTGATCGCCGAGCGGCTCAGCGATGCCGCCGCCGGCAGGCGCCGCCCGTAGGAAAGGTCGCGATAGGTCTCGTCGACCAGCAAATGGCATTGCCGGCTTTCGGCCAGCGCCACCAGCGCGTCGAGATCGGCCCGGCCCATCGTCGTGCCTGTCGGATTGTGCGGGCAGGTGACGCTGATCAGGCGGGTGTTAGGCCGCATCGCCGCGGCGAGACGATCGACATCGACGGCGAAGTCGTCGTCGAAGTCGAGGTCGACATAGGAGATGGCGCAGCCGATCGCCCGGGGCGTCTCGATGTTGGTGGCGTAGTTGGGCCTGACGACGACGAGGTGGTCGCGCTCGGACAGCAGCGCGGTCGAGATGATGAACAGCGCGCCGGCGGCACCCGCGGTGACCAGCACGTCATCCGGCGAAAGCCCGTCGTCCTGTGCCGCGACCAGGGCGCGCAATTCCCGGTCGCCGCGATGTTCGCCGTAGAACAGCGTCAGATCTGGCAGCGACAGACCAATGTCGGAGAGCTTCTGGTCGGCGATCGAGCTTTCGGAGAGATTGAAGCGGATGCGGTCGTAGCCGTATTCCTCCGGCGCCTCCTTCTCGATCACCATCCGTGCGTAGTTCATGGCTGCCCCCGACACTGTCGGGGTTATCCAAGCCCAAAAGCATGAAGCCTGCCAAGGCGGATTCGCCGGCAGGCTTCTGTTCCAGTCGTTGAAACTATTGGCTCAGCGCCGTGGGTAGCTCAGGCCGAAACCTTTTTCCTGCCCCTGGTCTTGACCGGCTCGGCGGCCTTGCGGCCAAGGCCGATCGACTTCGCCAGCTCGGAACGCGAGGCGGCATAGTTGGGGGCGACCATCGGGTAGTCGGCCGGCAGGCCCCACTTGGTGCGGTAGGCTTCCGGCGTCAGCCCGAAATGGACGCCAAGATGGCGCTTCAGCGATTTGAACTTCTTGCCGTCCTCGAGGCAGATGATGTAGTCCGGCGTCACCGAACGCCTGGGATTGACCGCGGGGACGAGCGGCGCGGCGACCGGTTCGGGCGGCTGGCCGAGGCTGCTGATCGAGGCGCTGACGCTGGCGATGAGCTCGCTGAGGCCGGAGGCAGGCAGACGGTTCTTCTCGACGTAGGCGGAAACGATGTGGGCGGTAAGCTCGAGCAGGTCGATTTCCTTGCGAGCGTCATTGCTGTCGTCGGCCAATTTATTTCTCCGTCGGTAGGGGGTGGCGCGACTCCTAGTCGGCAAATCTGCTCAACGCAATGAGTTCGCGCCGCGAAACACGTTATTTTGAATAACTATACTGAGATGTAATACTATCAGACGATCAGCGCCTTGTCGCGCCACAGTCGAAAACCGCCTTCGAAAGCACGCGTATTGTCGCCGCGCCTGGAATCGGCGGGCATTTGATCAAGCTTGTCGACGTTGCCGCCGCCGATGACGACGTAGTCGGGCTGCAGGGCGGCGCGAAGCCTGTCGACGACGTCGAACACGGATTTGCGCCATTTCCTCTTGCCGCGCTTCTCCAGCCCGCGCTCGCCGACATAGTCCTCGAAGCTGCCGCCCTTCTTGTAGGGAAGGTGGGCGAGTTCCATCGGCTGGGCGACATTGTCGACGATCATAGCGGCGCCGAGGCCGGTGCCGAGGCCGAGAAACAGCATGCGCCCGCCCTCATAGCTGCCGATGGCCTGCATCAGCGCGTCGTTGATCACCTTCACCGGCTTGCCGAAGGCGGCGGCGAAGTCGTGGCCCGCCCAACCCTTGCCGAGATTGGCGGGGTCGGCGAAAGGCCGGTTGTGGGCGACCGGGCCGGGGTAGCCCATCGAGATCACGTCATAGGAGAGGCCCTCGGCCAGCGTCTTCACCGAGGCGATCATCTGCTGCGGCGTCAGGCCCGGGCCGGACTCGGCGCGGCGCATCTCGCCGCCGGCGCTGGTCAGGATCTTGACGTGCGAGCCGCCGATGTCGATCGTCAGCACGATCGGTTCCGCGTCCGCCGCCGCCGGCTTTGCCGCCTTGGCCATGTCGTTGCCCCCTATTTCGATGGGTTGATCCAGCCGTTCGGCGGGCCGAAGCCGTTCATGGCATCGGCCGGTCCCCAGCTCTTCGGCGCGTAGACGTGCGGCGCCGTCGTGTCGCCAAGCACCGGGCCGACAATGCGCCAGGCAAGCTCGGCCGCATCCTGGCGGGTGAACAGCTGGCCGTTGCCGTTCATGGCGTCGCCGATCAGCCGCTCATAGGGCGGCATGTCACCCTTCGAGTCGTCGAGCGCCGTCAGTTCCACCTGCTCGCCGACCATGTCGTCGCCGGCCACCTTGCGCTGGGCGCCGATCGAGATCGCCACCTGCGGGTCGATGCGGAAGCGGACATAGTTGGCGTCGTCCGGTTTGATCGGGTCGAAGACATCGAGCGGCGGCCGCTTCAGCCGCACGATCACCTCGGTGGCATGCACCGGCATGTTCTTGCCGGCGCGGATGAAGAAGGGCACGTCCTGCCAGCGCCAGGTGTCGACGAAGAAGCGGACCGCGGCGAAGGTCTCGACCGGGGAGTTGGGCTTGACACCCGGCTCCGCCAGATAGCCGTCGAACTGACCGCGCACGACATCTTCCTTGGTCAGCGTGCGGATGGCACGGAGCACCTGCACCTTCTCGTCGATCAGGTCGTCGGCCGAGCGGCCGACCGGCGGCTCCATGGCGAGCAGCAACAATATGTTGAGCAGGTGGTTCTCGATGACGTCGCGGATGCAGCCGACATCGTCATAGAATTTGCCGCGGCCGTCGATGCCGAAATCCTCGGCCATGGTAATCTGCACGCTCTCGACGAAATTGCGGTTCCAGATCGGCTCGAGGAAGGCATTGGCGAAGCGGAAATAGAGCAGGTTCTGGATCGCTTCCTTGCCGAGATAGTGGTCGATGCGGAAGATCGACTGCTCGTCGAACACCAGGTGCAGCACCCGGTTGAGCCAGCGCGCCGACTGCAAATCGTGACCGAAGGGCTTTTCCACCATCAGCCGCGCGCCGCGCGCGGTGCCGGACTGCTCCAGCCCCTGGACTACGGTCTCGAACATGGTCGGCGGCACCGCCATGTAGTGCAGCGGGTGCTGGGCGGAGCCGAGCGCTGTCTTCAGTTTCTCGAAGGTCGCGCCGTCGCGGTAGTCGCCGCTGACATAGCGCAGTTGCGAGGCCAGCTTGGCGAACACCGTCTCGTCGACGCTACCCAGCGCGGTGGCGATGCCGTCGTGGGCGCGCGCCTGCAATTTGCCGATGTCCCAGGGGTCGAAGGCGACGCCGATCACCGGCTCGGTCAGCGTCGCCTTGGCGACCATCTGGTAAAGTGCTGGGAATATCTTCTTGTGGGCGAGGTCGCCGGTCGCTCCGAAGAGCACCAGCGTGTCGGACCGTTCCTGGCTCATCAATGTCTTCCCCGCTCTCAGGCGCCGGTCTTCGGCTTCTCGACATGGCCGCCGAAGGCGTAGCGCATGGCGGAGAGCAGCTTGTCGGCGAATTCGGATTCGCCTTGCGAGGAGAAGCGGTCGAACAGCGCCGAGGACAGCACCGGCGCCGGCACGCCGGTGTCGATCGCCGCCTTCAGCGTCCAGCGGCCTTCGCCGGAATCCGAAACGCGACCGCCGAACTGCGTCAGCGCCGGGTCGTTCTTCAGCGCGCCGGCGGTGAGATCGAGCAGCCAGGAGCCGATGACGCTGCCGTGACGCCAGACCTCGGCGACCTGCGGCAGGTCGATGTCGAACTGGTAGTATTGCGGGTTTTCCAGCGGGCTGGTCTCGGCGTCGGCGGTGCGCGCGCGCTTGCCGGCATTCGCCGACTTCAGGATGTTGATGCCTTCCGCGTAGGCGGCCATGACGCCGTATTCGATGCCGTTGTGGACCATCTTGACGAAATGGCCGGCGCCGCTCGGCCCGCAATGCAGATAGCCGTAGGGCGCGGTGCCGGCGTCCTTGGCAGGCGTGCTGTCGGCGTCGGCGCCGGGTGCCAGCGTGGCGAAGATCGGATCGAGATGGCGAACCGCCTCGTCCGGGCCGCCGATCATCAGGCAGTAGCCGCGATCCAGGCCCCAGACGCCGCCGCTGGTGCCGACATCGACATAGTTGATGCCCTTGGCTGCAAGCTCGGCGGCCTGGTCGACGGCGTCGTGATAGTAGGAATTGCCGCCGTCGATGATGATGTCGCCGGGCTCCATCAGCGCCGCCACCTGGTCGGCGATCTTGCCGGTGATCGCCGCCGGCAGCATCAGCCAGGCGCTGCGCGGCTTGGAAAGCTTGCCGACGAACTCCTCCATCGAGGCCGCGCCGATGGCGCCGTCTTTGACCAAAGCGGCGACGCTTGCCGGGTTGATGTCGTAGACGACGCATTCATGGCCGTCGCGCATGAGGCGGCGCACCATGTTGGCGCCCATCCTGCCCAGTCCCATCATTCCGATCTGCATGGTCTTATCCCAGTCGCTCGAGGAAAATAGAATCTACTGGCCGTGCTGTCTTGATCGATCATGATCTTTTCCGAAAACCGGTATCCACTTTTCGGGATCATGACCGGGCATCGACGCCGACGGTGAAGTCAACATTCTCCCAACGGCCGGTGTCGGGCCAGAAAAAAGTGAAGACGATCGTGCTTCCCGGCGGCAGGCGGTCAACGGGCAGATCCACCAGATGGACGCCGAAGGCGTTCTCGGCGGTCCTGTCGTCGCGCACCGTCAGCCACTTGTCGCTGCTCCAGTGCACCACGCCTTTGGCCGCAAGCTCGACGCGCAGATTCTTGCCGGCGGGGATGGCGCGGATCTTGTTGTTGAAGCGCCATATCCTCGTGGGCGAGGTGGTCCTTGCCTTGATGTAGCGCTCGACGCCTTGCGGCGGCAGGTCGAACACGGCGCCGTCACGGAGCGAACGCAACAGCTTGATATGCTCGGCATGCGCCCAGACCAGCGGCATGGCGCTGCCCGAGGGTGCGCCGAGGCGCAACTCGCGCTGCGGCAGGTCAGGGCCGTCCCAGACCTGCTCCGGCAGCAGGCCGCCGACCCCGGCGGACGCCTCGAGCGTCGCAAGCAGGCTTTCCGCTCTGTCCCTGTGGCCCGCCGCGAGCTCGTAGTGGGCGCGCTCGCCCGCCAGCAAGGGCCACGCACGGCCCAGGCCGGTGCCGTCGAAGGGTGAGCCGTCCTCGTGCTCGCCATAGCCGTCGCCGGAGTAGCGGTACCAGAGCGGTCCCTGCGGCAGGTCGCGGCGCAGCCTGGCGTCTATGACCTTCAAAGTGTCGAGGATGCGAGGATCATCCGCGGCCCTGAGCCCAAAGCGCACCAGCGCCAGCGCATCCGGGCTGATGATGGCCTCGGCCGGCCTGTCGGTGTCGGTCGGCGGCCGGTTCTTGATCGGCACATAGCCGTCCTTCGGCGATGCGGCATCCGACGCATCCGGCGGGGCGATGCGGACATAGTAGCCGTTGACGCCCACTTCGGCGCATAGCGGCGTACCAGCGACATAGGTCCAGCGCTCGATCTGGTCGTTCCAGCAATCGGCGGTCTCGCGCAGATAGTTTGCCGGCTCTGTTTTTCCCATGATGTCGAGCATGTCGGCGGCCGCCAGCAGGGCGGCGATCTCGACGGCCAGCGTGAACGGGCTGTAGCCGGCATCCTCTTCCCAGCGGTCCTCGCCGGTGACCGGCCCGTTGCGGACCACGTAGGACGCGGCACTTTCGATCATCGGCAGGAAGTCGGCGAGCTTGGCGCGCGGCAGATGGCCGGCACGGCGCAGGGCGTCGGCGAGCAGAAGCGGAAAGGCGCATTCGTCCATCTGGATGCCCGGCCAATAGGCGGTACCGTCGGACCAGGCATTTTGCGGCCAATGGCCGTCCGGCTGCTGGATCGAGCGCAGATAGGCCAGGATCTGCAGCGCCTGGCTGCCGTCGCCGGCGGCGAGGAAGCCGCCGGCCGTCTCGACCAGGTCGCGCGGCCAGATTAGGTGATAGCCGCCGAGGTCGTCGTCGCCCTTGTTGAAGCCCCAGGGGATCGACAGGCTGGCGACGGCGGCTCCCGGCCTGGCGACCGACAGATGCGAGGCCAGCACCGCCGTGCTGGCGCGGTAGGTATTCAATCCCGACACTGCCTGCCGGTCGAGCTTAAGCAGCCCGGCCTGCCATTCGCGCCAGTTCCCGACATAGGTCGTGGCGGCCGCATCGAAGCCCTGCTCCAGGCTGGCCGAAGCCATTTCGGCAGCCTCTTCCGGCGAGCTGCCGAAACCGAGCGCCAGCAGCGCCGTGCCGTTGCCGGCGGAAAAGCCGATCTCGCCGGTCAGCGCGACATTGCCGTCCTCGGCCCGCTGGCAGGCCGGATCGAGCGCGCCGCCATGCTGGAGCTGCTGCCAGCCGTCGGAGAAGCCGACATAGCCGGCCGAGCAGGCGCCCCAGGGCAGCGACGAGGCAAGCGCCAGGCAGGTGCCGCGTCCCGAGGCGAACAGCACAGGCCTGCCGTGGTGCTCGCCAACCCAGGCGGTGTTGCCCATGCCGGCATTCACGAGATGCGGCGCCAGAAGCGCGTAGACACGGTAATCGGAAGGCCGGCCCTTGAGCGGCGTGAAGGTGATCTCCTGCAGCAGGACCGGGCGTTTCGGGTCCGTAATGATCCTTTTTTCGATCCTGTATGACCCGTCCCTCGCGGTGTTGGTCAGCCTGTAGCCCGGCACGCCGTCCTCGAAAGGCGCGACAGCATGCACGGCATCGCGCTTCTCTTCCGAAAAAGCGCCGGCGGGGCCGGTGACGATCAGCCCCATGTCGCGCGTGCAGGCCTTGTCGAGGCGCGGATAGTAGATTTCGTTGACGATGCCGTGGCTGATCGTGAACCAGATCCGACTGGCCTCAGAAAGCGCCGTGCCGACGCCGCTCTTGGCGCTTGACGTCCAGCGCGCCGGTATTCCCGGGGCGCCCTGAGCAACGGTCGCTGCCATGCATCATCTCTCCTGCCGTCGTTCCTAAACCAGGAGCAGAAGGCTTTTCAATCGTCGCACCTGAAGTTGATCGCCGGTCGCAAGAGAGGCGTCGTTGACAGCGGCATCGGCAAGCGTTCACTATTTCAGCGCAGGGAGGACTGCAGGCAAACCCGGTATCGGCCGCGCTGGCGAACGAGGCGTCGTGGCGTGTCGCTTGGTTAGCCGGATTGCAAGGGAGGAGACATGTCGGACGTATCTCCCCAGCTGATCGACAGGCTGCTCGCCATTTCGCGAGCGCTGGCAGGCCATATCGATCCGGGCTCGGCATTTCGGGCAACGGCGATCGAAATCGGCACGCTCATCCCGCACGATCATATCGACCTGGCGGTGCTGTCGCAGGACGGACGCATGCATGCCTGCTACGAGGCCGGCTTCCACACCAGCTGGAGCGAGTTGGCGCAGCATCCGGTAGAAGGCAGCCCGATCCGCTACGTGCTGTGGGGCAAGACGCCCTACCTGTTGTCGGACAACGCGCTTGTCGACGACCGCTTCCACTTTGCCGGCGCCTTCGATGGGCCGATTTTCGCGGCCAAGCTGCGCAGCCGCATCATCGTACCGCTGAGGGCGCGGGGCAGCGTCATCGGCGCGCTCAACATCAGCCGCCACGAGATCGGCTGCTACACGCTGGCGGATGTCGCGGTCGCCCAGCAATGCGCCGATCTGATCGCGCCCTATATTTTCGCGCTGATCCAGACCGAGGAGGCGCGGCGCGCCATGCTTGCCGAAAGCGAGACGCGCAACCGGGCGGAGCTGCTCAGGGTCGGCGCCTCGCAACTGACCGAGGGCATGGAGCGCGAGCGCCGCCGCATGGCGATGGACCTGCACGACCAGACGCTTGGCGACCTTGCCCGCATCGCGCGCCAGGTCTCGGCCTTCCGCAGCCGGGGCATGGCGCGAACGGCGCAGCTCGCCGACCTCGAGCAGGAGATCGCCGGCTGCCTGGCGGAGCTGCGCCACATCGTCGACGACATGCGGCCGAGCGTGCTCGAGCTGTTCGGCCTGCGCGACGCCGTCGAAGCGCATCTGAACCGCAGCGTCGCGCGGGCGAAACCGCCGATCGCGGTGCGCATCGCCGACACCAGCGACGGCAGCGCCGACAGCCTGTCGGAGACGATGCGCACGGCGCTCTACCGGATCGTCCAGGAAGCGATCAACAATGCCGTGCGGCACGCAGCGCCCGGCCGCATCGAGGTGCTGCTGACGTCGACCGACAGCGTGTTCAGTGTCGTCGTCACCGATGACGGCCATGGCTGCGGCACGATCGACCCGGCGGCGCAGGGCGGCATCGGCCACATGCACACGCGGGCAGCGCTGGTCGGCGCGCGGCTGCGCTTCGAGCCGGCCGGTCGCAAGGGCGGCACCAGGGTTCTGATCGAGATCGATCGCGCGCCGGCGGACGGCAAGCCGGCCACGGCTGGCGAGCAGCAGGCGGTATCGGAGGTGGCGTCGTGCTGATCATGATTGCCGAGAATGACGGGCTGCATCGCACCTTCGCGCGCCGGACGGTGGAACAGCTGTGGCCGGGCGATGTCGAGGTGATCGAGGCCGGCGACGGCGAGGATGCCATCAACCTGGCGGCCGAGCGCGAGCCGCCGCATGTCGTGCTCGACCTGCAACTGCCCAAGGCGACGGGCATCGAGGTGGCGCGCGCGATCTGGAGCCGACGCGCCGGCACGCACATCCTGTTCTGGTCGAACTTCGCCGACGAGGCCTATGTGCGGGGCGTGGCGCGCATCGTGCCGCCCGGCTCGGTCTATGGCTATGTGCTGAAATCGGCGACCGAAGAAGGCATGCGCTCGGCGCTGCGCGGCGTCTTCCGCGAAGGTCACTGCATCATCGACCGCGAGATCCGTGGTATCCAGCACCGCGTCCAGGACCGCTTCGAGGGCATCACCGACGGCGAATATGAGAGCCTGATCGACATCGCCTTGGGCCTGACCGACAGGGCGATCGCGGCGCGCCGCGGCCTGTCGATCCGCGGCGCCCAAAGCCGCATCAAGCATGTCTACGACAAGCTGGGCATCGTGCCGCCGGAGGAGGGCGCCGGAGAGGCTTCGGTCTTCAACTCGCGCACGCGAGCGATCTACCTCGCCCTGGCGCGGGGCCTGGTCAACATCGATGCGCTGCGCCGCGAGCAGGACAGGCTCGACGCCTGGCTGGCACAGGCGGCGCCGCTGCAGGATCAATGATCCTTGTCACCGGCTTGCAACCGACTGTGCAAAACCACAGTCGGCGCTGCGCGTTGACCCGTATCGCCCGGCCCGGGGCCTGACTAGGCTCGCTCCCCACAACAAGAAAATGCCCGGGAGGCGCCGATGCCGTTCGTCAACATACGGATACTCGAGGGCCATTCGCAAAAGCGCAAGGACGAGATCTCGCGCCGCGTCACCGAAGCCATCAGCGAGGTCGCCGAACTGCCCAAGGAGGCGATCTGGGTGGTGTTCGAGGACGTGGCCGGCAGCGACTGGTTCGTCGGCGGCGCGGCTGTCCGCAAGCCGAAGGACCAGTGATGTCGATTTCGGCGCGGGCCCGCCATTCCGGCTTCGACGACGTTGTCGGCAACGCGTCGATCGAACGGCTGGCCACGGGCTACTCCTTCATCGAAGGGCCGGTGTGGCATCCTTACGAGAAATGGCTGGTGTTTTCCGACATTCCCGAAAGCCGCATGTACAGGCGCAGCCCATCGGGCGAGATCGAGCTGTTCCGGGAGCCCAGCCATAAAGCCAATGGCAACACGCTCGACCGCCGCGGGCGGCTGGTCACTTGCGAGCACGCGACGAGCCGCGTCACCCGCGCCGAGCCGGACGGAACCGTGACCGTGCTCGCCACCCATTACGGCGACAAGGAGCTGAACAGCCCGAACGACGTCGTCGTCGCTACCGGCGGCTCCATCTACTTCACCGACCCCGGCTTTGGCCGGGTGGAATTCTACGGCGTGCCGCGACAGCAGGAGCTTTCGTTCCAGGGTGTCTACCGGATCGACGGCGACGGCGCCCTGACCTTGCTTGCCGACGATTTCGCGCAGCCCAACGGGCTCTGCTTCTCGCTCGACGAATCGCGCCTGTTCATCAACGACACCGAGCGCGGGCATATCAGGGTGTTCCGCGTCGAGACCAATGGCGACCTCAATGGCGGCGCGGTCTGGGCGGTGATCGAAGGCACGGAGCCGGGATCGACCGACGGCATGAAGATCGACAGCCGCGGCAATCTCTATTGCACCGGCCCGGGCGGCATCCACGTCTTCGATGCCTCCGGCGAGCTTCTCGGCGTCATCGCGACGCCGGAAGACTGTGCCAATTTCACCTTCGGCGACGAGGATCTGAGGAGCCTCTACATCGCCGCGTCGACGTCGCTCTACCGGCTCAGAGTCCGCGTGCCGGGGCTGAGGCTGTTTTGAGCGCGGGATCGTCCGGGCTCAAATCGGATTGGAAGTGAGGCCGGCCTTAAAAGCCGGCTGGAGTGCAGCAGTCAACACATCTGGGAGGATACGACATGAAGAAACTACTCGTCCTGAGCGCTCTGGCGGCGATGCTCGCCTCGGGCACCGCGCTTGCCGATACCAGCGGCAAGAAGATCGCCTTCTCCAACAACTACGCAGGCAATTCGTGGCGCCAGGCGATGCTGGACAGCTACGGCATCGTCACCAAGAAGGCGGTCGAGGACAAGGTGGTCGCGGCCGCCGACGTCTTCACCACCGCCGACAAGGAAGTGCCGACCCAGGCCGCCCAGGTGCAGAACCTGATCCTGCAGGGCTACGACGCCATCGTCATCAACGCCGCCTCGCCGGATGCGCTCAACGGCGCCATCAAGCAGGCCTGCGATGCCGGCATCGTCGTCGTCTCCTTCGACGGCACCGTCACCGAGCCCTGCGCCTACCGGGTCGTCGTCGACTTCAAGGACATGGGCAAGCAGGAAGTCGAGCAGATGGCCAAGTTCCAGCCCAAGGGCGGCAATCTGCTGGAAATCCGCGGCCTGGCCGGAACCTCGATCGACGACGCCATCCATGCCGGCATCCTCGAAGGCGTCGCCGCCCATCCCGAGTTCAAGATCGTCGGCTCGGTGACCGGCGACTGGGACCAGACCACGGCGCAGAAGGCGGTGGCGACCATCCTGCCGTCGCTGCCGGATGTCGTCGGCATCGTCGACCAGGGCGGTGACGGCTACGGCGCCGCGCAGGCCTTCGCCGCCGCCGGCAAGCCGCGCCCGACCATCATCATGGGCAACCGCCAGGACGAGCTGAAGTGGTGGAAAGAGCAGAAGGAGAAGGACGGCTACAAGACATGGTCGGCGTCGATCGCGCCGGGCGTCTCGACGCTGGCCTTCTGGGTGGCGCAGCAGGTGCTCGACGGCCGCACCGACATTCCGCACGACCTTCTGGTGCCGTACCTCGCCTTCACCCAGGACGATTTCGAAGCCGCCCTGCCGAAGATCAAGGAAGGCGGCGTCGCCACGCACGAATATACGCAGGAAGACGCCATCGGGGCCATCAAAGCCAACATCAAGTGATGGCTACTGTTGCCGCCGGCATCGCCAACCGGATATCGTTGAGCATGCCCAAGGCAAACACCGACACCAGGCTGGACGGCGCCGCGAAGCATTTCGGCGCCGCCAATATCGACATCATCAGGCTGGACGGTGCCGAAAAGCATTTCGGCGCCGTCCGGGCGCTTGGCGGCGTCGACTTCCATGTCGGCGCCGGCGAATGCGTCGGCCTCGTCGGCCATAACGGCGCCGGCAAGTCGACGCTGATGCATATGGTGGCAGGCACGCTTGTCCCCGACAGCGGCGCGATCACGGTGCGGGGCAGCGCCGAGCGGGACTATTCGGTGCCGCGGGCGCTTGAGCTCGGCATACGCTGCGTGTTCCAGGAGCTGTCGCTCTGCCCGAACCTCAGCGTCGCCGAGAACACGCGCATCAACCATCCTTCGCTCATCGGTTTCGGCTGGCGCCGCAAGGCCGCCGAGCTGATCGCCGCCAAGCTGGACGAAATCTTCCCCGACCATGGCATCTCCGCTTCCGACATCGCCGGCGACCTGTCGATCGGCCGGCGGCAGATGGTGGAAGTGGCGCGCGCCTTCACGCTGACCGAGGATCCGCTGGCGCTGGTCATCCTCGACGAGCCGACCTCGTCGCTCGACGCGCACACGGCCGGCCAGCTGCTAGCCTTCGTGCGCCGCTTCGTCGCTTCCGGCGGCAGCTGCATCCTGATCTCGCATGTGCTGGGCGAAGTGCTGCAGAACGCCGACCGCATCGTGGTGATGCGCGACGGCAAGGTCGTCGCCGCCGACGCTGCAAGCGCCTTCGACCGCGACCGGCTGGTCGCCACCATGGGCGGCGCCGAGGGGCATCAGAGAACGGCCGCGGAGACAAGGAAGGCCGAAGCCGGGCCGCTGCGGGTCAAGGCGCGTCCGGCGCGGCAGCAGGACGGCAAGGAGCTCGTCGCCCGCGCGGGCGAGATCATCGGGCTCGCCGGGCTCGCCGGCCACGGGCAGACCGATCTGTTGCTGGCGATCTTTGCCGCTGCCCAGCGCGCCAGGACCGGCATCGAGGTGACCGCGCCGGTGGCGCTGGTGGCCGGCGACCGCCAGTCTGACGGTATCTTCCCGCAGTGGTCGATCGCTGAGAATATCGGCATCCGCTCGCTGGCGCTGCTGCGCAGCGGGTTGCTGATCTCGCCGCAGCGCGAGGCCGAGCTTGCCGACTTCTGGAAGAACAAGATCGGCATCCGCACGCCGGACATGAACAACAACATCTACTCGCTGTCCGGGGGCAACCAGCAGAAGGCGCTGTTTGCGCGTGCGCTGGGCTCGGATGCCGGGATCGTGCTGATGGACGATCCGATGCGCGGCGTCGACATCGGCACCAAGCTCGAAGTCTACGACCTGGTGCGCGAGGAGGCTGGCCGCGGCCGCACCTTCCTCTGGTACACAACCGAAACCGAAGAGCTCGACAATTGCGACCACGTCTATGTCTTCAAGAACGGCCGCATCGTCGCCAATCTCGGACGCGACGAGCTGACCGAGGAAAAGATCATCCAGTCCTCGTTCGGCGACGCGGCCTGAGATGACGGCGGCCTCGCTCGAAACCAGATTGAAGGCGTCGCCGGCTGGCGGCGGCGCGGCGGCGCGGGCGCGCATGCTGCGCAGCCTGCTGCCGGCGCTGTCGCTGGCGCTGGTGCTTTTGGCGATCGCCTGGCTCAACCCGCGCGCCATCTCCTATTTCGGCTTCACCCTGATGCTCAACCTGGCGATCCCGATCGCGCTGGCGACGATCGCGCAGATGTTCGTCATCGCCGGCAACGAGCTCGACCTCTCGATCGGCACCTTCGTCGGCTTCGTCGGCTGCGTCACCGCGACCTGGCTGAAGGATGCGCCGCTCGTCGGCATCGCGGTGCTGCTCGGCTCAATCGGCGTCTACGCGCTGCTTGGCGCGCTGATCCACCTGCGCAACTTGCCGTCGATCGTGGTGACGCTCGGCATGAGCTTCGTCTGGCAGGGCCTTGCCATCCTCATCCTGCCGAAGCCAGGCGGCAAGGCGCCCGACTGGCTGCTGTCGCTGATGGCCTTCAAACCGCCGCTCATTCCGTTCCCGATCATCGCCGCGCTGGTGATCGCGACGGTGGTGCATATCGGGCTGATGCGCACCTCCTACGGCGTCATCCTGCGCGGCTCCGGCGGCAATGCGGCGGCGCTTAGGCGCGCCGGCTGGTCGCTGCTTCGGACGAAGATCGTGCTGTTCGCGCTGACCGGCCTGTTCGGCGTGCTCTCCGGCATGGCGCTGATCGGCATCACCACCTCGGCCGACGCCAATATCGGCAATGGCTACACGCTGCTGTCGATCGCGGGCGTCATCCTCGGCGGCGGCGAGTTCGTCGGCGGCCGGGTGTCGCCGATCGGCGCCGTCATCGGCGCGCTGACGCTGGCGCTCGCCGCCTCGCCGCTCTTGACCTTCATGCACATCCCGCCCGACTGGCAGGTGGCTGCCAATGGCGCCATCCTGATCATCGTGCTGGCGGCGCGGGTGCTGATCAGCCGCAAGGAGAGGTGAGGATGGCCTCGCTGCGGACGATGCTCGCCAAACCCTGGATCTGGTCCTTCATCGGCGCTTTCGTCGTGTGGCTGGCGACCATCGCCTTCACTGGCGGCTACGGCGCCGGCGGCATGATCACGGCGGCACTGTCGCTGGCCGTCTTCACCGTCATCGTCGGCGTCGGTCAGATGTTCGTCATCACGCTCGGCCCCGGCAATGTCGATTTGTCGCTGCCGGCCAATATCGGGCTGGCCAGCGCCGTGGCGATGAAGGTGATGGACGGCAATGATGCGATGATCGCCGTCGGGCTGATTGCCGCTCTTGGCTGCGGCGCGGCGATCGGCGCGGCCAACTATCTGCTGATCTGGGCGCTGAGGATCCCGCCGATCATCGCGACGCTGTCGGCGAGCTTCATCATCCAGTCGATCGATATCAGCTACGGGCGCGGCCTCCAGATCAAGCCGCCGCCGGGCTTCGCCGACTTCACCAACTGGCAAATCCTCGGCATACCGGTGCTGGCGCTGCTGACGGTGGTCTTCACCGTCGGCGCGGCAACGGCGCTGCAGCGCATGATCTACGGCCGCTCTGTGCTGGCGATCGGCCAGAACATCCGCGCCGCCTGGCTCGCGGGCGTCAATGTCGGCCGCGTCCGTTTCCTCACCTATACGCTCTGCGGCGCACTGGGCGGCATCGACGGGGCACTGCTCGCCGGCTATTTCCGCGGCGCCAATGTCGATATCGGCAACGAATACCTGCTCGCCTCGATCGCGGTCGTGGTCATCGGCGGCACGTCGGTGGCAGGCGGCAAGGCCAATGTGCCGGGCGTCTGGGGCGCCGGCCTGTTCCTGGTGCTGCTGCTCACCATGCTCAACACCTTCGGCGTCAGCGCCGGCGTGCGGCTGGTGCTGACCGGACTGATCATCGTCGGGGTGATCACGGCGGCGGGCGGCGAGAAGGCGGTTCGCTGAGCGCACCTCGTCGCGCTAGCCCTCACCTGCCTCCAGATGCCTGTTCAGCATCAGTCGCAATTCGTCCAGCACGTCGTCGCGCAGGCGCGTCTCGCCGGCCAGGCTCAGCGGGATGCGCATCAACTGCGGCACGATCACCGCCAGCCGCTCCGCCTGCTCCGCCGGCAAGGGCGGATAGGCCTGAGCAAACAGGGCGGCGATCTGCTCGCGGCGGTGGGCGCGCAACGTGCGCCGCCATTGATCGTCACCCGGCAGGTCGAGCAGCGCCGAATAGGCGGGGTGCGTGGCCATGAACGTACCAAGCAATGCGAACAGCTGGTCGGCGATCGTCGCCGCATGCATCGCCTCGGTCTGCTCGCGCAAGGCGTCGAGCTCGGCCGACAGCTCTTCCGCATGCGCCTCCAGGATGGCCTGCGCCATCGCCTGCTTGGTCGGGAAAAACAAATAGAGCGTGCCGATGGCCGCGCCCGCACTGGCGGCAATCTCGGTCATCGTGGCGGCGTCAAAACCCCTTTCGACGAACAGTTCCGCCGCCGCCGTCATCAGCGCCGCGACGCGGTCGTGCCCTCTTTTCTGTTGCGGCGCGCGCGGTTGCGGCGCCTTTTCCGAGGCCATCGTCATATTTCCAGCTGAGACTATCCTCATATATAACCGAGGCTGCCCTCATGTAACAGCGCTGGCGGCGGTCATGCCAGCGTTGCCTGGCGGTATCGGGCCTGCCAATCTGGCGGGCGGGGCCGGGGCTTGCGAGGCAACGATTGGGCCAGGGGCCGGATCGGGTTCTCATCGGCTGGCTGGCCCTGTAAACCGCAACCCGCGGTGAATAGCGATCTTCGGGAGGGTCCAGCTTTGTCCAGTTTCGTCAGCGTCACCAGGGACAACAGCGTCGCGGTGGTCGCGATCGACAACCCGCCAGTCAACGCGCTGAGCTTCCATGTCCGCCAGCCGCTGTTCGAGGCGCTGACCGCCCTGCGCGACGATGCCTCCGTCACGGCCATCGTCCTCGCCTGCGCCGGGCGGACCTTCGTCGCCGGCGCGGACATCACCGAATTCGGCAAGCCGGTGCAGCAGCCGGAGCTGCGCGCCATCGTGGCGCTGCTCGAGACCATCGCCAAGCCGACGGTCGCCGCCATCCATGGCACGGCGCTGGGCGGCGGGTTGGAACTGGCGCTCGGCTGCCATTTCCGCGTCGCCGACCAAGCCGCCAGGCTCGGCCTGCCCGAGGTAAAGCTCGGCCTGCTGCCGGGCGGCGGCGGCACGGTGCGCCTGCCACGCCTGGTCGGCGCGGCGAAGGCGCTCGGCATGATCGTTTCGGGAACGCCGATTTCGGCCGGCGAGGCCAAAGCGGCGGGTCTCGTCGACGCGGTCTTCGAGGAAGAACTCCTGGCGGCGAGCATTCGTTTCGCCAACGAAATGGTTGCGGACGGCGGGCCATTCCCACCAGTTCGCGACCGCAATGAGCGCCTTGCCGAAACCGATCTTTCGGCTTTCGACGCCAAGGCGGCCGAGCTGGCCAGGAAGGCGCGCGGCCTGGAGGCTCCGCTTGCCTGCGCGCAGGCAGTGCGCAACGCGATCACGCTGCCCTTCGACGAAGCGCTGGCCGCCGAGCGCCAGCTGTTCCTGAAGCTCGTTGCCGGCGACCAGTCGCGCGCGCAGCGGCATCTGTTTTTCGCCGAACGCGAAGCGGCAAAGATACAAGGCAAGGACGGCACGCGGCGCAAGATCGCCCGCGTCGGCATCATCGGCGCCGGCACGATGGGGGGCGGCATCGCGATGGCCTTTGCCAATGGCGGCTTTCCGGTGACCTTGCTCGAAACCGGCGAGGAGGCGCTGGAGCGCGGGATGGCGATGATCGAGAAGAACTACGCCGTCTCGGTCGGGCGTGGCTCGCTGACGGAAGAGGCCAGGCAACAACGGCTTGGCCTGTTCAAGGGCAGCACCGACTATGCCGACCTTGCCGATTGCGACCTGGTCATAGAGGCCGTGTTCGAGGACATGGCGGTCAAGAAGGTGGTGTTCGGCAAACTCGACGCGGTGGCCAGGCCGGGCGCGATCCTTGCTACCAACACCTCCTATCTCGATGTCGACGAGATCGCCGCCTCGACGTCGCGGCCGCAAGATGTGCTCGGCATGCATTTCTTCTCGCCGGCCAATGTCATGAAGCTCCTGGAAATCGTGCGCGCCGATAGGACCGCGCCCGACGCGCTGGCGACGGTTGCGGAGCTGGCGCGGCGCATCGGCAAGGTGCCGGTCGTCGTCGGCGTCTGCCACGGCTTCGTCGGCAATCGCATGCTGTCCGCGCGCGGCACGGAGAACGAAGCGCTGTTGCTGGAAGGGGCGACGCCCGGCCAGGTCGACAAGGCGTTCACCGATTTCGGTTGGCCGATGGGGCCGTTCCAGATGGGCGACCTCGCCGGCCTCGACATCGGCTGGCGCAATCGCAAGGCGCGCGGCCAGATAGCTGTCATCGCCGACACGCTCTGCGAGCAGGGCCGTTTCGGCCAGAAGACCGGCAGGGGCTGGTATCGCTATGAAAGCGGCTCGCGCGAGCAGCTTGCCGATCCGGAGGTCGAGGCGCTGGTTCGGGCCAAGGCGGCCGCGCTTGGCATCGAGCCCCGCGCGATCGGCCCGGAAGAAATCCTCGAGCGCACGCTTTATCCCCTCGTCAACGAGGGCGCGAAGATCCTGGAGGAAGGCATTGCCGCCCGCGCGTCGGACATCGATGTCGTCTGGGTCAACGGCTACGGCTTTCCCATCGGCAAGGGTGGGCCGATGTTCTGGGCCGGCCTCGAAGGGGCTGCGAAGATCGTCGAGCGGCTGGAGCATTGGCACCGGCTAACCGGTCGGGTGATCTTCGAGCCGGCGCCGATGCTGAGAAGGTTCGCGGAGACGGGGGCTTGGGAGGGTGCTGGAGGATAGTAGCCGTCTAGAACGAACGCCGCGTTCCTTCGCGCCCCCCTCTGTCCTGCCGGACATCTCCCCCACAAGGGGGGAGATTAGTGGTTTTGGCGCCTCCCTCTTCTAGCCACGCTGGTAATTGGCGAAAGCCGGCGTGACATCCGATCTCCCCCCAAGTGGGGAAGATGGCCGGCAGGCCAGAGGGGGGCGCTGTCCCGTCGACGTTTCCCGGTCGCAACAGCGACCCTTCGTTGCCAAATTTGACCATGTGGACAAAACTCAGGCGTCGTTCCATAGTCCAGCGTCTGACATTCCTGAGAACGGCCGGCTCGACACGGCTGTCAAGCAGAGGGGCACTTCCATGAAAGACGATCATAGCAAGACGCAACGCGCCGGCCTGTCGCGGCGCACCGTGCTGGAATTCGGCGCGCTTGGGCTGGCAGCGGCGGTGCTGCCGAATGCCGCCTTCGCCAAGGACAAGAAGCTGAAGGTGGCGGCGATCTTCGCCACGCCGATCGAGGAGCCGTGGGACAACCAGATCCACGTCGCCCTGCAGAAGGCCGAGAAGGAGCTCGGCATCGAATACAAATGGTCGGAGAAGGTGCAGACCGCCGACTTCAGCCGCGTCATGCGCGAATATGCGCAGGGCGGCTACCAGCTGGTGCTGGGCGATGCCTTCGCCGCCGAGCGCGAGTCGCGCCGCACGGCAAAACAGTTCCCGAAGACGGCATGGCTGTTCGGCTCCGGCGCCGGGCCGGCCGAGCCCAATTTCGGCGTCTTCGACAACTGGATCCATGAGCCGGCCTATCTGTCCGGCCTGATCGCCGGCAAGATGTCGAAGTCGGGCACGGTCGGCGCGGTCGCGGCGATGGGCATTCCGGAAGTGAACCGGCTGGTCAACGCCTTCTTCGCCGGCGCCAAGGAGGTCAACCCGAACGTCAAGAAGAAGGTCGCCTTCATCGGCTCCTTCTTCGATCCGCCGAAGGCCAAGGAAGCCGCCGTGGCGCAGATCGACGCCGGCGTCGACGTCATCTATGCCGAGCGCTTCGGCGTCATCGAGGCGGCGGTGGAGAAGAAGATCCTCGCCATCTCCAACATGTCCGACCAGTCGAGCCTCGGCCCGGATACGGTCATCACCGGCCCGGTGTGGGACATGTATCCGACGGTCGAGCAGGCGATCAAGCTGGTCAAGGCGGGTGTGTTCACCGCGCAGGACTATGGCGACTTCTCGCGCATGGCCAAGGGCGGCTCGTTCCTGGCGCCGTATCACAAGTTCGACAAGACGCTGCCGGCCGAGGTCAAGGAACTGGTCGAGAAGAAGAAGGCGGAGATCCTCGAAGGCAATTTCCGCGTCGACGTCGACGAGAACACGCCGGTTTCGGATTGAGCGCTTCGGCTTGAGGTTGGCGCCAAGCCCCCCTCTCTGCCCTGCCGGGCATCTCCCCCTCAAGGGGGGAGATTGGCGGTTTCGGTCTTACCGCTTTACCTGCGACGTAGAAGATTGGCGAAAGCTGGCGTGACATCTGATCTCCCCCCTTGAGGGGGAGATGGCCGGCAGGCCAGAGAGGGGGGCCTCGCGTTGCCCTTCGCGGTTAGCCGGATCTTCAGTCAGGAGCACCCTTGTCCGCCTCACTCATCGAAATGCGCGGCATCACCAAGAGCTTCGGCGCCGTCAAGGCGAACGAGGCCGTGGATCTCAGCGTCGCACCGGGCGAGATCCTTGGGCTGCTCGGCGAGAACGGCGCCGGCAAGACGACGCTGATGAACGTGCTGTTCGGCGCCTATGCGCCGGACGCCGGTCAGATACTGGTCGAGGGCCGGCCGGTCGGCATCCACAGTTCGGCCGACGCGCTCGCCGCCGGCATCGGCATGGTGCACCAGCATTTTCATCTGGCGCCGCGGCTGACGGTGCTGGAGAACCTCCTGATCGGCATTCCGGGCAAGTCAGGCCGCATCGACCGCGCCGGCGGGCTGGCGCGGCTGAAGGAGATCGGCCGCCAGCACGGCTTGAGCCTCGATCCCGCCCTGCCGGTCTCGGCGCTGTCGGTCGGCGAGCAGCAGCGGCTGGAGATCATAAAGGCGCTGTTTCGCGGCGCCAAGCTTTTGATCCTCGACGAACCAACAGCGGTGCTGGCGCCAAGCGAGGTCGACGGCCTGTTCGCCGCCCTGCGCTCGATGGCGGGCCAGGGACTGGGCATCATCTTCATCTCGCACAAGCTCAACGAGGTGAGGGCGCTGACCCACCGTTGCGTGGTGCTGCGGCACGGCAAGGTCGCCGGCCGCGTCGACGACCCCGCCAACACGACGTCGTCCGAGATGGCGCGATTGATGTGCGGTCATGAGATCGTGCCGCCGACCAAAGTGGCTTCGACACCGGGCGGCTCCGTGCTGCTGCTCGATCGCATCTCGACCTCGGGCCATGCCGGCACGCCGCTGCGCGAGGTGTCGCTCTTCGTCCGCTCCGGCGAGATCCTCGGCATCGCCGGCGTCTCCGGCAATGGCCAGCGGGCGCTGGCCGATGTCATCTCCGGCATGCTGCCACCGAAAACCGGCACGATGACGATAGCCGGCAAAGCAGTTGCGCAATTCTCGCCGCGCTCGGTGCAGGCACTCGGCCTTGGCCGCATCCCCGAGGACCGGATGACGACCGGCCTGGTCACCAACCTGCCGCTTGCCGATTCCATGGTGCTGCCGCGCATCGGCACCGAGGCGTTCAGCCGCAAGGGTCTGCTCAATCCGTCCGCCATCCGTGCTTTCGCCGAAACCCAGATCAAGGCCTATGACATACGCTGTCCCGGACCGATGGTGCGCGCTGGCGCGCTCTCCGGCGGCAATCTGCAGAAGGCACTGCTGGCGCGCGAGCTCGCCTTCGATCCGAAGGTGCTGATCGTCTCGCAGCCGACGCGCGGCCTCGATATCGGCGCCGCCCGCTTCATCCATGAAAAGTTCCTCGCCATGCGCGCCAAAGGCTGCGGCATCGTCGTCATCGGCGAGGATCTGGAAGAGCTGCTGATGCTCTCGGACCGCATCGCGGTCATGTATGAGGGCCGCATCGCCGGCACGCTGGCCGGCGCGGAAGCCACCGTCGCAAGGCTTGGCCTGATGATGACCGGCGCGGAGGGGAGGGCGTAGAGCGTGGGTTTGCCTCTGATTTCGAACGTCGGCGCCGCCCCTCACCTGCCTGCCGGCATCCTCTCCCCGTATAGTGACGGGGAGAGGGGCGCTTTCATCGATGATTTCGCCAATCGCGAGCGTTGCAAGAAGGGTGTGACGGCTGCGGCCAGCCCCCTTCTCCCCGTCACTATACGGGGAGAAGGTGCCGGCAGGCGGATGAGGGGCGGCGCCGACATCTGGCGAGCGGAGGGCCACGCCTGATGTTTCGCCTGGAAGCCCGCACCAGCACTCCGGCCTGGTTCAATCTGGCGCTGCCGCTGCTTGCGATCGGCGCCGCGCTCGTCCTTTGCAGCGGGCTGATAGCGGTGGCCGGCGCCGGCGTGATCGAGGCTTATGGCGTGATGCTGTCGGCCTCGCTCGGCGACAGCTACGCCATCACCGAGACGCTGGTGCGCGCCGCGCCGATGATCTTAACCGGCCTGGCGGTGGCGGTCGCCTTCCGGGCAAAATTCTGGAACATCGGTGCCGAGGGCCAGTTGCTGGCGGGCGCCGTGGCGAGTTGCTTCGTCGGCGCCATCCCGATGCCGGGCACTCTCGCCATGCTCCTGATGGCGCTGGCGGGTGCCGCGGCCGGCGCCGCCGTGGCGCTGGTGCCGGCGACGCTGCGCGTCAAATTCAAGGTCGACGACGTGGTCAGTTCGCTGCTGCTCAACTCGGTCATCTATTACGCGCTGATGGCGCTGATCGAGGGGCCGTGGAAGGATAGCTTCAGCGGCTATCCGATCTCGCCGCCTATCGAGGATTCGGCCAATTTCCCGGTGCTGGTCGAGGGTACGCGCCTGCATCTCGGCGTCGTGGCGGCGCTGATCGCGGCGCCCCTGGTCTGGTTCCTGATCGCGCGCACGACGCTCGGCTTCCGCATCCGTGTCACCGGCGAGAATCCGGAAGCCGCCCGCTACGGCGGCATCAACGTGCAGCGCGTGCTCATCTCGACCGCGCTGCTCTCCGGCGCGCTGGCGGGCCTGGCCGGCGTCGGCGAGGTCGGCGGCGTGCATTTCCAGGTGATGAGCGACATTTCGCCCGGCTACGGCTATTCCGGCATTGTCGTTGCCATGCTGGCCAGGCTTAATCCGCTCGGCGTGGTGCCGGCGGCGCTCTTCCTTGCCGCGGTGATGACCGGGGCCGAGGCGATGTCGCGGGCGACCGGCGTGCCGGCTTTCCTGAGCGACGTCATCCAGGGCACGGCGCTGCTTGCCATGCTGGTGGCGCTGCTGTTCACCGCCTATCGAATTCGGCGGGTAGCGACATGAGCGCGGTGTTCGAGCAGATTTTCCAGGTCGGCTTCCTCGCCGCCATCATCCGCATCGCCACGCCGCTCGCCTTCGCCACGCTCGGCGAAATGTTTTCCGAGCGTGCCGGCGTGCTCAATCTCGGCATCGAAGGCATCATTCTGTTGTCGGCAATGGCCGGCTTCACCGCCACCAGCCTCAGCGGCAGCCTGTGGCTCGGCGTGCTGGTGGCCGTGGCGACCGGCGCGCTGATGGGCGCGGTGCATGCGCTGTTCACGGTGGCGCTGGGCCTCAGCCAGCATGTCTGCGGCATCGGCGTGACGCTGTTCTGCTCAGGGCTCGCGTATTTCCTCTACCGGCTGATCTTCGGCCAGCAGTCGGTGCCACCGAGCATCAAGGGTTTCCAGCCCGAGCCGATCCCGCTGCTTTCGGACATTCCGATCCTCGGCCCGGCGGTGTTCAACCAGTTCACGCTTGTCTATCTGGCGATCATCGCCGTTCCGCTCGCCGCCTTTGTGCTCTACCGCACGCCATGGGGGCTCTCCGTGCGCATGGTCGGCGAGAACCCGCGCGCCGCTGACTCGGCCGGCGTCAGCGTGATTGGCACGCGCTTCCAGGCGGTGATCCTTGGCGGCGCGCTGATGGGCCTTGCCGGCGCATTCCTCACTATGGCGCAGTTCAACGCCTTCACCTTCGGCGTGGTGTCCGGGCGCGGCTGGGTGGCGATCGCGCTGGTCGTGTTCGGCCGCTGGGACCCGTGGCGCTCGGCGGGGGCGGCGCTGCTGTTCGCCTTCGTCGACGCGCTGCAGCTCAGGATGCAGGCGAGCGGGCTCGGCCACATCCCCTACGAAGCCTTCCTGATGCTGCCCTTCATCTTCACCATCGTCGCTATGGCCTTCATGTCGCGCAACGCGGTCGCGCCCTCGGCGCTGCTCAAGCCGTTCCGCAAGGAGGAGCGTTAGAGGACTTGGCGCCCTTTCCTCTCCCTCCGGAGCGGGGGAACCACCTCGCACCCGTCGCCAACCGATGCGCAGGAAACTCCCTGCACCGCGTCGAGGGTCGACCCCCACTCCGTCGAGCTGCGCTCGACACCTCTCCCCCGATCGACGGGGGAGAGGAAGGGCGCCAAGCTTGGGACGCTTCACATCGCCGTAAAGGCGTTGTCGACGAAGAGATGCGCGCCGTTGACGAAGCTGGATTCGTCGCTGGCCAGAAACAGCGCGGCCTTCGCCACTTCTTCCGGCTCGCCGATGCGGCCCTGCTGGGCGGCGAGTGCCGCGTCGGAGACGTCGACGCCAAGTTTCCCTAGGTCGGCCACCTCGCGCAGCCCGTGCGGGGTGCGGATGAAGCCGGGGCAGACGGCGTTGCAGCGAATGTTGCGGTCGCGGAACTCGACCGCGATGGCGCGGGCGAACATGTGGCAGGCGCCCTTGGTGGTGTCGTAGAGCACCTCGTTCGGCGTCGCCGCCACCGCCGAGATCGACGAGGTGCAGACGATCGAACCGCCGCCGGCCGCGATCATGCCGGGCAGCACCGCGCGCGTCATCAGGAACATCGAGCGGACGTTGACGGCATGCAGCCAGTCCCATTCCGTGAGCGTCGTCTCCAGGAACGGCTTTATGACGATGGTGCCGGCGTGATTGAACAGCACGGTGACCGGACCAAGCTTTGCCGCCGCCGCCATCGCCGCCGCTTCGACCTGCGCCTCGTCGGAAACATCGGCAACGAAATGCTCGGCGACATGGCCGCGGGCGCGGATCGCAGCCGCGGTCGCCGCCGCCGCTTCGCCGTTGCGATCGACGATCGCCACCTTTGCGCCTTCCGCCGCGAACAGCTCGGAAGCCGCCCCGCCCATGCCCGTCGCGCCGCCCGAGATGATGGCAACCTTGCCCGCCAGCCTTCCGCCCATTGTTTTCTCCTGTTGATGCTTCACGCGTGAACCGGCAGCGATGCTAACCCGCGCGTGTCGGATGGCCAAGCTCGCTGGCCGCATCCCCGCCACACCGGCTCCAGCACGACCACGGAAACCCCAGGCGTGATCGTCTCCGCAGCCGTTTCCCCTGGATAGGGCAGACGCAGCAAGCCAAACCAATGTCCAGCGCGATATGAGAAATTCGTTCTGCGGATCGCGGGAAAATAGCAATCGACAAAGTCTACTAACTTTATAGATTAAGGGTGAGACGGAGGCCGATATGTCCTATTACCAAAACACCCAGACAGACCGCAGAGGCCAAACCATCGGCCAGAGCTGGCGGCCGGCCTATGGCGGGGCCTTCGCCTATCTCGTTTTCACGCTTGCGTTCGCGTTCACCGGGGCAGTCGTTCTGGGGCTCATTCCCTGAGGCGCGGGAACCACGGGGTGGCGGCCTAACGCTTTCAGGCAACCGGAGTTTAGTGAGCCGCGTCAGCGGCGCGTTTTCCCGCGCCCTGTGGTTTCGATATGCGATTCCAAACGTGATGGAGGAGATGGCAATGCCGATCGAGTTCACGCATGTTCCGGGCAAGTCTGCCAATGGCAGCTTCTTCTATGATTTCGCCGAGACCGCGACGAAACTGTCGCTGATCGAGGATGTCGGCTTCCAGAAGATCGTCGTCGACGATCCGGCCGGCCTGCTCACCAATATGGACATAGCCGCGCAGGCGCTGAAGCGCACCGCGTCGCTGGAGGTGGTGCTGACCCACTGGGCCGGCGTCGTCGAGCCGACGGTGGCGGCCAGGCAGCTTGCGGCGCTCGCTGCCAGGAGCGGTGGCCGCCTGTCGCTGAGGATGCTCAGCGAGCCGCTCAGCGACGAGGATGCCGAGGCGCGGCCGGTCGGGCACACCGTGGTGTGGCAGCGCATCGATGAATATCTGGTGCTTCTGAAGCGCCTGTGGTCGAACGACAGGCCGTTCGACCATGAAGGCGCCTTCTACAGCGTCAAAGGCGGTTATGTGCCGCGCAAGGGCCCGCACGGCGCCGACGTGACGATCCGGCTTGGCGGCCAGTCGGGAACGGCGCTCAGGGTCGCCGGCCGGCACGCGGATGTGTTCGAATTGTCGGCCGGTTCGCCGGACGAGGTCGGCCAGTTGATCGAGCGCGTGCGCGCCGCCGCCGCCGAGCATGGAAGGGTCGGCAAACTGCGCTTCGCGCTGCCCGTGCGCATCCGTTCGCAAAAGGATGAAGGTATCGCCGAGCACAAGGCGGTCGCGGTTTCCGGGTCGCCGGCCGAGATCGCGCTGTCGCTGCTGCCCTATGCGGCGCTCGGCATCCATGAATTCATGGTCGGCGGGATCGACCGTCCGCGCGAGATCGCGACGACGGGCCGCGAAATGGTCACGCTCGTCGCCAATTCACTGGCGCGTCTCGAGAACAGCGTGACGCAGCCCGGCGCATTCGTGCCGCGCCTGCCATCGCAATCCCGCGCCCCGGCCTGACCGGGTCGTCAGCGCGGCCCGCCGGCAAGCCGGGCCAGCGCTTCGATAACGGCGTCCGAATCCGCCAGCGCGCCGAAGACGCCGTCCTCGACCGTCACCATGTGAAGCGCGGCTTCATGCGCCTGCCAGTCGCCGCTGGCGCAGGCGTCCGAGATCGTCAGGCACTGGAAGTTGCGGTCGCACGCCTCACGCAGCGTGGTGTGGACGCATACGTCGGTCGTGCATCCCGTGAACAGGAGATGCGTGATGCCGCGTGCGCGCAGGACCAGCTCCAGGTCGGTGTAGGTGAAGGCGCCGTTGCAGGTCTTGTCGACGACGATGTCCTGCGGCGCGACCTCGATATCGGCGACGATCTGGAAACCGGGGCTGGAGCGTAGCAGGATGTCGGTGCCGTCGAGCCCTGCCCGCTGGCGGCGCCATTTCTCGTAAGGCGTCATGTCGGCCATGTCGGCGCGGTAGCCTTGCCTGGTGTGCACGATGGTCAGGCCGGCGGCGCGCGCAGCCGCGATCAGCCGGTTGACCGCCGGCAGGATCGCCCTGAGCGGCGAAGGGTCATAGCCCTTTCTGGCGAAGTAGCCTGTCGGCGACAGGAAATCCTCCTGCAGGTCGATGACCAGCAGCGCGGTGTGTCCCGGCACCAGCCGGCCGTCATAGGGGAAATCGAACGGGATCGCCTTGATCATCGGCTTGCCTCGCGCTTGCCGCCGCTATCGTGGCCGGAGATGGCACCGCAGTCCATAGGCAGGATCATTGCCCTCCGCAGAGGCGCACGTTGGGCAGCAAGGCGCAATTCGGCCTTGCGTTGGAACGCCATGACATTTTTTGTTGATCCAAAAAGTCATCTTCATAGTTGACTAGTAAACTCATGTTTTATAGTCAACCGTTGATGGCAGCCGGAAACCGGTTGTCGACGATCGCGCAAGCCCGAGTTGCAGGAAGGCCAGAGCGTGGCTGGACATGGTCTTTTCGCGGCGCTGGCCGCAGCGTTCATCCTGTCGGCAGGCGCGGTCGTCGCGCAGGAGCAATCGTCGACGCCAGCTCCGGCCGTGCAGGCGCCGGCGGCGACCCCTGCCACGCAGCAACCGGCTGCGGCGGCGCCCGCGACAACCGCTCCCGCCATGGCTGCTCCCGTTGCACCGCAGCCGGGCGTTCAGCCGGCTCCGACCGCCGCCGGCGGTGAGCCGTCGACGGCGATCGCGCTGACACTGCCGCACGATCTGTCACCCTGGGGCATGTTCGTGGCCGCCGACATCATCGTCAAGGCGGTGATGGTCGGCCTCGCCTTCGCCTCGCTGGTCACCTGGACGATCTGGCTGGCCAAGTCGCTGGAGATCCTCGGCGGCAAGCTGAGGGCGCGCCGCGCCGCGCAGGCGATCGGCAATGCCGCGACGCTAATGCAAGCGGGCCGCGCGCTCGGCCACAACAATGGCCCTGGCGCGCTGCTGGTGCGCGCGGCCGAGGAGGAGGCCGCGCTTTCGGCCGGCGCGCTCGGCCATGTCTCCGGCGACGGCCTGAAGGAGCGCGTCACTTCCAGGCTGTCGCGCATCGAGGCGGCGGCGGCGCGGCGCATGTCGCGCGGCACCGGCTTGCTCGCGACGATCGGCTCGACGGCGCCCTTCGTCGGCCTGTTCGGTACGGTGTGGGGCATCATGAACGCGTTTATCGGCATCTCGCAGGCGCAGACCACCAATCTGGCGGTCGTTGCGCCCGGCATCGCCGAAGCCCTGCTTGCCACCGCTATGGGTTTGGTGGCGGCTATCCCGGCGGTGGTCATCTACAACGTCTTTGCCCGCTCCATAGCCGGCTACCGGCAGATCCTTGCCGATGCCGCCGCCGGCGTCGAGCGGCTGGTCAGCCGCGACCTCGATTTCCGCACCGTGCCGCCGGCAGGCACGATCGCGGCGGGGTGAGCGGACATGGCGGCGCGGATTCGCGAAACGGTGGGCGAGGATCTCGAGGAAAGCCACGAGATCAACGTCACCCCGTTCATCGACGTCATCCTGGTGCTGTTGATCATCTTCATGGTCGCCGCACCGCTGGCGACGGTCGATGTCAATGTCGATCTGCCGGGCTCGACGGCGACGCCGGCGCCGCGGCCCGAGACGCCGCTGTTCCTGACGCTGAAGAGCGATCTTACGCTCGCCATCGGCAATGACAGCGTGCCGCGCGCCATGTTCGCCACCTCGCTCGACGGCCGCACCAAGGGCGACAAGCAGACGCGCATCTTCCTGCGCGCTGACAAGACGGTCGGCTATGGCGAGCTGATGGAAGTGATGAACCTGCTGCGCGCCGCCGGCTATCTCAAGATCGCGCTAGTCGGCCTGGAGACGCTGCCTTCGGCCGATGCGCCGGCGAGCGGAGGCGCAGTCCCATGACTGGCGCAGCGGCTGCTCTGTCCGGCATCGGTCAGCCGCGTTTCGGCGTGCGCGAGACCGGCCTGTGGGCCGCTGCCGCCGCCCTGATCCTGATCGCGCATGTGGCTGTCGCCTATGCGGTGCAGAGTTTCAATCTTGCCGATTCCGCCGATGGCGGGCCGCCGCCGGCGCTGGCGATCGAGATGTCGCCGCTGGCGGTCGCGCCCGCGGTGCAGGAAGAGGCGCTGGTGCCGGATACGGTGATGCCTGACCAGGCCGAGCCGGTCGAGGAAACGGAGACGGTGACGGCGGTGAAACCGGTGACCGAGCCGGCGCCTAAGCCGGTTACCGAAGAGGCGGAACCGACCGCCGAACAGCCGGTCGAGGCCGCGGCGACCGCGCCGGCGGCGCCGACGGTCGCCGCGCTGAGCGAGCAGCAGCCGCTGGACGAAGTGGTCCCGGACGTCGTCGAGACGGTGGCGCCCGAAGTCGTCATCCCGTTGCCGCAGCCGAAGCCGGTGGATGCGCCGGCGGAACCCAAGAAGCCGGTCGAGGCCAAGGCGAAGAAGCCCGTCGACAAGCAGCAACCGAAGAAGGAGAAGCCGGCGCCGGCTAAGACGGCGATGGCGGCAAGCGTCGACGCCAGGCGGGCCGCGCGCACGGCGGCGCCGAAGGCAACGGAGGGAGCGCAACGGTTCGGCGCCGGCCCGGCGCGGTGGAATTCCAGCCTGGCGGCGTGGATCAGGCGGCACACGCGCTATCCGAGCGCGGCCCGGTCGAGGCGGGCAGAAGGCAACCCGAACGTGACTTTCACGGTCGATTCCTCCGGCCGGGTGGTCTCCGCCCGGCTGGCGCGGTCTTCCGGCGACGCCGACCTCGACCGCGCGGCGCTCGGCGCGCTGCAAGGCGCCTCGGTGCCGGCCCCGCCCCCCGAACTCGGCGCCCGCGTCACCCGCACCGCGCCGTTTGTTTTCAGTCTGCGGAACTAAAGCGTGGAGACTTGTCCCCGCGGCGCAGCCCTAAAGGTGCACGATCGCCGGAAGCTTGAGGCGCATCCGCTGGCTTTCGGCGAAGGCCAGGGCAAAGGATCCCGGCTCGAACGAGTAGGTGCGTTCCTCCTCGTCCTCGAGGACCCGGACAAAACATTGCCTGTCCGTCTCGACCAGTTCAATCCGTGTGCCCGAAGGGCCGCCATAGCGGTCCAGATAGGCACGCGCTTCGCGTTGTGAATAAGGCACGGCTTCCTCCCATCCGACGAAAACATGCACTGACGCTAATGAACCTTTGGGCCGCGAGAGACTATGACGTAGCTCACATGGGCTCGGCGTTTCGGGCAGCGATCGGCGCGGCCTGACCGGCCGGCCTCAGCGCCTGCCCGAAAAAATCATCTGCGCGAGCTTCTTCTTTTCATGCATGGCGGGGCCGGCCTGCCAGCCGACGTCCTGCTGCAGGTTCGGCGGCAGGGCGTCCATCATGTACCTGGTCTTGGCGCTGTTGTGCGCACGCATGATCAGGCGGCTGTAGTCGGCCAGGCTTCCGAGCATCGACATCGGCATTGTCCTTCGCGTCGTTGCGACGGCGAAGTGATCGCCGTCGCATGATGCAGGAAGGATGTGCCGGGTCCGTTTCGGGGGGATGGCACGAAAAGGCACGGGCTGTTTCCGGAATCATCGGTTTGGAAACATTGGCATGCAAATGACTTCGATCGCCTTGCTGTCAGGACAATCCCGGCGAAGCGGCAAGAACGGCTCCGGAATCCTTTGTCACATGTCGGCTGCCGGCGGGGCCGACAGGACATCCCGCGTCTGCTGCAGATAGGCGTAGCCGTAGCGGGCATCGGGCTCCAGATAGGCCCCCTCGGCCCATTCGTTCCAGGCGTTGACGAATATCAGGCGGCTGTCGAAATCGGCAAAACGATCGGATGTGTCGACGACCGCGTTGCTCAGCCATACGCGAGAACTTCTATCACTCTGCGCGCCTTCGGATGGTCGACTGTCCGGGCGTCTAGGTCTTTTCCCAAAACCTCGTAAACGTGAAGTCAGATGACTTTTGCGACGAAGGCAAAGGGACAGTGGCCTGATTGTCAGTGCCGAAATCGTAGCTGCCAAACGCGCTATCGAAATCGAGTACGGCTTGGCAGTACGCACCGTTCGCGCGCCGGTACTCGTTGAGGAGCATTCGCCGCGACTTATCCGGCATATCCGTGGACCGACCAAACTCCTCAAGAATCCGATCCATCATGAAGTTGTCGAGAGAATTCACATCCGCTGCTTCTTTGAAAGTCTCGGCGTTCGGAACGCGTGCGCCTGCAATAGCGTGCTGGAAACTCGATATCACAAGCGGGGATAGGTGCCCGTTCTCTCTGATGGATCCGTTGCGCCCCACCAGAGGGGCTACGCAGCTGAGGCTGTGCGCTGCTAGCAATGCTTCGCAACGATCCCTGGTAACCAGAGATAGTCGAATAGCTGTCGCAGCTCCCTTGGGGTGCAACGGTCTAGGTATGGGGTATCGATAGTAGAAGATTCCGTGTCGGGAGCGTGACAGGTAGGCGGGCATGCGCATAGCAATGGCTCACTTGGTTGTCCCACCAGCGAAAACCCATTGCTAAGGCTTTGATTTTAGATCCGCTGGTGGAGCTGAGGGGGATCGAACCCCTGACCTCATCATTGCGAACGATGCGCTCTCCCAGCTGAGCTACAGCCCCGTCCAGCGGATGGCGCATTTATCGGGCGCGACCGTTTCGTGTCAAGGCGAAACGACCCGACATTTGCCGTCCGCTCCGGCATGCGCGCAAGGCGGCTCTTGCCGCTTTGGCCGGCAATGGCTACATGTCGGCAACAATTGGAGACCGGCATGATCGCCCTTATTCAGACCATCGTCATGGCGCTTGACCTCTACTGGTGGATCATCATCGCCTCGGCGATCTTTTCCTGGCTCTATGCCTTCAACGTCGTCAACTCGCGCAACCAGTTCGTCGGCACCATCGGCAACGTGCTCTACAGGCTGACCGAACCGGCGCTCAGGCCGATCCGCCGTTTCATGCCCGATCTCGGCGGCGTCGACATCTCGCCGATCATCCTCTTGCTGATCATTTTCTTCATCCGCCAGTTCCTGCTGACCACGGTGCTGTCGCTGGTCGTCTGAGGCATGAGCATGCCGCCGTTCCGCTCGCGCGACGACGGCATCGACCTGTGCGTCCGGCTGACGCCGAAGGCGGCGCTCGATCGGATCGAGGGCGTCGAGACGACAGCCGACGGCAGAAGCCACCTCAAGGCCCGCGTGCGCGCCCTGCCGGAAAACGGCGCCGCGAATGCCGCGCTGGTAAAACTGGTTGCCAAGGCGCTGGGCGTTCCGGCGTCGGCCGTCGCGGTCGTCGCCGGCGGCACGGCGCGGCTGAAGACGCTGCGGATA
The DNA here is from genome assembly GCF_004791545.1 of Mesorhizobium sp. M4B.F.Ca.ET.214.01.1.1. Lineage (NCBI taxonomy): Bacteria > Pseudomonadati > Pseudomonadota > Alphaproteobacteria > Hyphomicrobiales > Phyllobacteriaceae > Mesorhizobium > Mesorhizobium sp. M4B.F.Ca.ET.214.01.1.1. Next base: position 136,165 of record NZ_SRUX01000008.1, on the reverse strand, counting down.
GTGGGAGATGCGGCTGAGCTGGCGAAGCGCATCGAGGCATTGAGCGGCGGCCAAGGCAAACCGCATTGATGGCTGCTAATCATATCGTCGGTCGGCGCTGCCCCTCATTGCCCTGCCGGGCATTTCTCCCCGTATAGTGACGGGGAGAAAGATGCCGTCGCCGGCGTTTTCGCCAACCATAAACGTTGCAGAAAATTGCGCTGCGGGCGCGGCCAGCCCTCTTCTCCCCGTTTACGGGGAGAAGGTGCCGGCAGGCGGATGAGGGCGGCGCGACGATTCCAGGATTGGCTCGGTTCTCACCGAATGTCCCCATTCGGCATCCCGTGACCATGGAAAGATGACCCCTCAATCCCCCAGCGGCAGGCGCGGGTCGTCGACCTTCAGCGTGTTCACGCTCTGCTTGATGCGGCGCAGGTTCTCCAGCACCTTCGGGCCGCGTGTCTCGGCGACCGAGGTCACGATCATGTCGATGATGGCGAGCAGCGCATAGCGCGACGAGGTCGGCTTGTAGATGTTGCCGTCCTCGAACGACTGCAGATGGATGACCGTGTCGGCGGCCTTGGCGAGCGCGGAGTCCGGGGCGGTGACGGCGACCGTTGTGGCGCCATATTGCTGGGCGACCTGCACCGCCTCGATGACCGATCGCGCATAGCCCGACACCGAAAAGGCGACAAGCGTGGTCTCGGGCGTGGCGACGGCGGCATACATGCGCTGCAACTGTCCGTCGATCTGCGCCAGCACCGGCAGGCCTAGCCGGAACAGCCGGTTCTGCATTTCGGTCGCCATCATCGAGGAGATGCCGCCGGAGCCGATGCACAAGACGTTGCCCGAGGTTGCAATGCGCGCGGCGACGCCGACCAGCGTCGTCATGTCGAGACTCTCGCTGGCGCGCTGGATGGCCGATATCGCCGCCTCGGTGATGGCGGATGCGATGCGCTGCTCGCGGGCGTCGCGGCTCAGCGGCTCCGGCGACAGGTACTGGCCGCCGATGGCGATCGCCTGCGCCAGGTAGAACTTGAAATCACGCAGGCCTTCGCAGCCGAGGTTGCGGCAGAAGCGGGTGACAGTCGGCTCGCTGACGCCGACACGCGCCGCGATCTCCGAGATCGCCGCCTTGGAGGCGAAGTCGAGGTCGGACAGAACGAGGCCGGCCAGCCGACGGTCCGACTTGGTGCCGTCCTGCGACATCAGTTGCAGCCGCGTGATGATGTCGGCAGGCGTCTTCATGTGCGTGGCTTCGTCTTCATCGGGGTGACTTCATAGCGGCAGGCCCGTCGCCTTGTCGAACAGATGGATGTTGCGCGGCTCGACCGTGACCGGCAGGCGGTCGCCCGGCCGCACCTGCACCCGGTCGCGGAACACCGCGCGCACCGTGTCGCCGCCGACCGAGCCGTAGACATGGGTTTCCGAACCGGTCGGCTCGACGACGTCGACATCGATGGCGATCGCTTCGCCGGCGCCGCCGATGACGAAATGCTCGGGGCGGATGCCAGCCTCCACCGCATCGCCGGCGGGCGCCGCCTTGCCGGCAAGCGCCAGGCGGCCGCCGCCGCTGGTCTCGAACCAGGCATCGGTTGCGGTCGATTTCAATGCTCCGGACACGAAGCTCATCGACGGCGAGCCGATGAAGCCGGCGACGAATTTGTTGGCCGGCCTGTCATAGAGTTCCAGCGGCGGCCCGACCTGCTGGATGCGGCCGTGATCCATCACCACGATGCGGTCGGCCATGGTCATGGCCTCGATCTGGTCGTGGGTGACATAGACGATGGTCGATTTCAGCCGCTGGTGCAGCGCCTTGATCTCGGTGCGCATCTGCACGCGCAATTGCGCGTCGAGGTTGGACAAAGGCTCGTCGAACAGGAACACCGAAGGTTCGCGCACGATGGCGCGGCCCATGGCGACGCGCTGGCGCTGGCCGCCCGACAGTTGCCTCGGATAGCGGTCGAGATAGGAGAAGAGGTTAAGAACGCCGGAGGCCTTCTTCACCTTATCGTCGACTGCAGCGCGCGTCTCGCCACGGATCTTCGGGCCGAAGCCGATATTGTCGGCGGCCTTCAGGTGCGGAAACAGCGCGTAGGATTGGAACACCATGGCGATGTTGCGCTTCTGCGGCGGCAGGTCGTTGGCTCTTAGTCCGCCGATCATGAGATCGCCCGAGCTGATCGTCTCCAGCCCGGCCAGCATGCGCAGCAAGGTCGACTTGCCGCAGCCGGAAGGCCCGACCAGCACGACGAACTCGCCGCTTTCGATCTCGAGGTCGATGTTCTCGAGGATCTGGTGGTGGCCGAACGATTTCGACAGGTTGCGGAACTGGACGTCGGTCATGGTCACGCTCCCAAAATGCCGTCAATGAAAGGCAGGCAGCCGGCGGTCAGCCCTGCATCCACCGGCATCACCACGCCTGTTACGCCCGATGCGCGATCGGAGGCAAGGAAGGCCACCGCCTCCGCCACTTCCAATGCGTTGACGATGCGGCCGAGCGGGTAGAGCCGCTTCAGCTTGGCGAGGATTTCGGGGTCTTTGGCCAGGCGATGATCCCAGGCGGCGGTGCGGATCGATCCCGGGCAGACGACATTGGCGCGCACGCCGCTGCGGCCGAGTTCGACGGCGACCGCCTTGGCGTAGGCGTTGATGCCTGCCTTGGCGGCGGCATAGGCGGGATTGCCGAAATGTGAAATCGCGTTGACGGAGGAGATGAAGACGACGCTGCCCGCGCCGCGCTTGGCCATAGCCTTGATGAGCGGGTCGGCGAAAGTCATCACGCCGGTCAGGTTGAGGTCGAGCTCACGCTCGATCCTGTCCGCCGTCAGCGCGCCAAGCGTTTCGGCGCGCGTCCAGCCGGCATTGTTGATGAGGATGTCGGGAACGCCGTCGCGATCGAGGATTTCGGCGATGGCTGTTTCGACCGACGCGCGGTCGAGCAGGTCGAAGACGTGGCGCGAGGCAAGATGCGGGCTGGCCAGCGCCTCGTTCGACTGGTCGCAGCCGACGACGCGGGCGCCGCGTTCGGCAAGCAGCGCCACGATCGCCGACCCAAGGCCGCCGCCAGCCCCTGTACCACGGCCGTCCTGCCCTCGAATTCGGCCTTTGAAACCACCGCGCTCGCTCCTCCGCCCACGTCAGACATACGGCAGAAGGCTACTGAACGATATGTAATTAAGCAACATGAAAAATTGCTTGCAGAAGGCAAAATGATGGATAATGTAGGAAAGTGACATAAATCCTGTGCCCCTTGGAGCGCAGGCGCAGATGCGCATCAAATGGGAGAGAGATCAGATGAGCCTTGCGAAATGGACTGTCGGCCTGATGGCCGGAATGAGCATGCTGGCCTTCGCGGCGCCGGCCGACGCTGGCGAGGTGCGCGTCACCGTTGCCGAATACAGCGCCAAGACCGGCCCCTATTTCCAGGACGTCAAGAAGGAATTCGAAGCGGCCAACCCGGGCATCACCGTCAAGTTCGAAGTGGTGCCGTGGGAGGTGCTCTTGCAGAAGCTGACCACCGACATCACCGCCGGCACCAATGCCGACCTGTCGATCATCGGCACGCGCTGGCTGATCGACTTCGTGCAGCAGGATGTCGCCGAGCCGCTCGACGGCTACATCACGCCCGACTTCAAGGACCGCTTCATCGACACGTTCCTGTCGCCGTCGATCATGGAGGGCAAGACCTACGGCCTGCCGATCGCCGCCTCGGCGCGCGCCATGTACTACAACAAGGAACTGTTCGAGAAGGCCGGCATCGCCAAGCCGCCGGCCACCTGGACCGAGCTGCAGGAAGATGCCCGCAAGATCAAGGCGCTGGGCTCCGGCACTTTCGGCTTCGGCCTGCAGGGCAAGGAGATCGAGACCGACGTCTACTATTATTACGCGATGTGGTCGCAGGGCACCGAGATCCTCAACAAGGACGGCACGTCGGGCCTCGGCACGCAGGGCGCGCTCGATGCCGCCAAGCTCTACAAGTCGATCATCGACGAGGGCCTGACCGAGCCCGGCGTCACCTCCAACAACCGCGAGGACGTGCAGAATCTGTTCAAGCAGGGCAAGGTCGGCATGATGATCACCGCGCCCTTCCTGTCCAACCAGATCAAGGAAGAAGCGCCGAACCTGAAATACGGCGTCGCCGCCATCCCGGCCGGGCCGACCGGCGCGCGCGGCACCTATGGCGTCACCGACTCCATCATCATGTTCAAGAACTCCAAGAACAAGGACGAGGCCTGGAAGCTGCTCGACTTCCTGTTCACCAAGGAGCAGCGCGCCAAGTTCACGCAAGGCGAAGGCTTCCTGCCGGTGAACAAGGAGGAGGCGAAGATGGACTATTACGTCAACAATGCCGACCTCGCCGCCTTCACCGCGCTGCTGCCCGACGCCCGCTTCGCGCCGGTCATCCCGGGCTGGGAGGAGATCGCCCAGATCACCTCCGACGCGATGCAGAAGATCTATCTCGGCAGCGCCGAGCCGGAGGCTGCCTTGAAGGAGGCGGCGGAGAAGGCCAATGGCGTGCTGAAGAAATAGGGCGTTCACTCCCGACGCCCGTGGCGCGCCCCACCCCCGTCGGAGCGCGCCACACCTTCCTCTCCCCCGATCGAAGGGCGATCTACCGCAGCCGCTGCGGAGGACCGGCAGGTGGGTGAGAGCAGCGTCGACGCTTGCAAGGAATCCTTGAAACGGCGCCCCGAGAAGAGCGAGGCGGGATTATGTCGATCTGTTAAGCCAGAAATCCAATCTCCACCGGCAAAGCGGTACAAACCAGCCGATGCAAAATCGTTTCCTGCCCTATCTGCTGACCTTGCCCAGCCTGTTTCTGGCGGCCGTCGTCATCTTCTGGCCGGTCTGGGACCTGATCCAGATCTCGACGCATGACGTCAGCCGCTTCGGCCAGTTGCGCGACTTCAGCGGCCTGACCAATTTCTCGGCGCTGTTTGCCGATCCCGATTTCATGGCCGCGCTCTGGCGCACCGGGCTGTGGACGGTGCTGGTGGTCGGCGGCGCGCTGTTGTTGTCGATCCCGGTGGCGATGATCCTCAACACCGATTTCTACGGCCGCGGCCTCGCCCGGGTCATCATCATGCTGCCCTGGGCGGTGTCGCTGACGATGACGGCGGTGGTCTGGCGCTGGGCGCTCAACGGCGAAAGCGGCATGCTGAATTCGGCGCTGATGGGGCTCGGCCTGATCAGCCAGAACATCCAGTGGCTGGCAAGCGCCGAGACCGCTTTCCCGATGCAGGTGCTGATCGGCATATTGGTGACGGTGCCGTTCACCACGACCATCTTCCTCGGCGGCCTGTCGTCGATCCCGGACGACCTCTACGAGGCGGCGGCGCTCGAGGGCGCCACGCCGCTGCAGCTGTTCCGCGAGATCACCTTTCCGCTCTTAAAACCGTTCATCAACATCGCCATCGTGCTCAACACCATCTACGTCTTCAACTCCTTCCCGATCATCTGGGTGATGACGCAGGGCGGGCCGGCGAACTCCACCGACATCCTGGTCACACACCTCTACAAGCTCGCTTTCCGCATCGGCAAACTGGGCGAGGCTTCCGCGGTGTCGCTGGTGATGTTCGCCATCCTGCTCGTCTTCACCATGATTTATGTGCGGCTCGCGATGCGGGAGCAGCGCACATGAGCAACGGCAAGCTGAAGCGCACGATCATCGCCTGGCTGCTGTTGTCGCCGCTGATCGTGGTGACGATCTTCCCGTTCGCGGTGATGCTGCTTACCGCGGTCAAGCCGCGGGCCGAAGTGCTGTCGCCGACCTGGTGGCCGAGCGAATTCCGCTGGTCGAATTTTGCCGACATGTGGGTGGCGACCGGCTTCGGCCAGGCGCTCGTCAACTCGCTCTATGTGTCGGTGATCGCCACCGTCGGCGCCATCCTAATCTCGGTGCCCGCGGCCTACGCCATGTCGCGCTTCCGCTTTGCCGGCTACGGCGCCTTCCGCCAGTTCCTTTTGATCTCGCAGATGATCTCGCCGATCGTGCTGGTGCTCGGGCTGTTCAGGCTAATGGCGGCCTGGGGGCTGGTCGAATCGACGACGGCGCTGGGCTTCATCTACATGGCCTTCAACGTCGCCTTCACCGTGTGGATGCTGCAGAGCTATTTCGACACCATCCCGCGCGACCTCGAGGAGGCCGCCTGGATGGAAAGCGCCGGCCGCTGGCTGACCTTGCGAAAAGTGTTCCTGCCGCTTTGCCTGCCGGCGATCGCGGTGACGGCGATCTTCACCTTCATCAACGCCTGGAACGAATTCGTCGTCGCGCTCACCATGCTGCGCAGCCAGGAAAGCTACACGCTGCCGATCCAGGTCTTTTCGCTGGTCGCCGGCCGCTACACGATCGAATGGCACCATGTCATGGCCGCCACGCTACTCGCCACCTTGCCGGTGGCGATCCTGTTCATCTGGCTGCAGCGCTACCTGGTCCGCGGCCTGGCGCTCGGGGCTGTCAAATAGCAATCCAGCAATTCCAGGAAAAGTGTGCAGTGGTTTTCCGTCCGGAATTGCGAAAAACAAAAGTTCATCACGGAGCTTTCATGCGTATCTTCACCGCTTCGCTGGCGACGGAAACCAACACCTTCTCGCCGGTGCCGACCGACCGGGCTTCGTTCGAGATGGCCTTCTATGCCGGACCGGGCAAGCATCCGGAAACGCCGACGCTGTGCTCCTCGCCGATCGTGGCGCTGCGCCGGCGCGCCGCTGAGGAAGGGCTGACCGTCATCGAAGGCACCGCCACCTGGGCCGAGCCCGGCGGTCTGGTCCAGCGGCAGACTTTTGAGGCGCTGCGTGACGAGATCCTCGACCAGCTCAAGGCGGCGCTGCCGGTCGATGCCGTCATCCTCGGGCTGCATGGCGCGATGGTGGCGCAGGGCTATGACGATTGCGAGGGCGATCTGCTCGAACGCGTGCGCGCCATCGTCGGGCCGAAGGGGGTGATCGCCTGCGAATTCGACCCGCACAGCCATCTGACGCCGAAGCGCGTGGCGGCGTCCGACATCATAGCCTATTTCCTCGAATTCCCGCACACCGACTTCTACGAGCGCGGCGAGCATGTCGTCGAGCTCGGTCTTGCCGCGGCGCGCGGCGAGATCAAGCCGGTCATCTCGACCTTCGACTGCCGCATGATCCAGGTGCTGCCGACCAGCCGCGAGCCGATGCGCTCCTTCGTCGACCGCATCAAGGCGCTGCACGGCAAGGACGGCGTGCTGTCGGTCTCGGTTATCCATGGCTTCATGGCCGCCGACGTGCCCGAGATGGGCACGCGCATCCTGGTCGTCACCGACAACGACAAGGAAAAGGGCGATGCGCTGGCGGAAAGCTTGGGGCGCGAGCTTTACGCCATGCGCGAAAAGACGGCGATGACGATGCTGAACACGGCCGACGGCATCGAGCGCGCGCTTGCCGTGCGCAAGGAGAATCCGGACAGGCCGGTGGTCATCGCCGACATCTGGGACAATCCCGGCGGCGGCGTTGCCGGCGACGGCACCGTCGTGCTGCGCGAGCTGCTCGTGCGCGGCATCAGCAATGTCGGCATGGCGACCATCTGGGATCCAATCGCGGTGACGTTCTGTCATGCGGCAGGCGAGGGCGCCGTCATCGATCTGCGCTTCGGCGGCAAGGCCGGGCCACTGGCAGGCGAGCCGATCGATGCGCGCGTCAAGGTGCTCAGGGCGGTCGGCGAAGGCTGGCAGAGTTTCGGGCCAAGCCGGGTGACGCTTGGGTCGGCCGCGGTGGTTCGCATCGAAGGCACCGAAGTCGATGTCATCCTCAACACCAACCGCACGCAGACCTTCGAACCGGACATTTTCTCCAACATCGGCATCGATCCGCTGTCGAAGGACATCCTGCTGATCAAATCGACCAACCATTTCTATGCCGGCTTCGCGCCGATCGCCGCCGAGATCATCTATGTCTCGGCGCCGAGTTCCTATCCGAGCAATCCGGCGGTGACGGATTACAGGAAGCTGACGCGGCCGGTTTGGCCGAGGGTGAAGGACCCGTGGCTCTAATCTCCCCCCTTGAGGGGGAGATGTCGCCAAAGGCGACAGAGGGGGTCCTCGCGCGTGAAGCGCTAGCCTCCATCTGCCGCAGGAGGTCGCGTCCAGTCGAACCGACCCCCTCTGGCCGCTTTGCGGCCATCTCCCACTCGAGGGGGGAGATTATCTGCGCTACACCAACCCGCGCTTCACCATCATCGCCTCCGGCGACGGCATTTTCCCGCGAAACGCGGTGTAGAGCTCTTCCGGATCCTTGGAGCCGCCGGCGGCGTAGATGTTTTGCTTGAGCCGCTCGGCCAGCGCCGGGTTGAAGGGATCGCCTGTCTCCTCGAAGGCGGCGAAGGCGTCGGCGTCGAGCACTTCCGACCACATGTAAGAGTAGTAGCCGGCCGAATAGCCGTCGCCGGCGAAGACATGGCCGAAATGCGGGGTGCGGTGGCGCATCGCGATGGTGTCGGGCATGTCCAGTCTGTCGAGCGTTTCGGTCTCGAAACGAAGCGGCTCGGATGGCGCGTCCGGGCGTGCGTGATAGGCCATGTCGATCAGCGCCGAGGCCGTGAACTCGACCGTGGCAAAGCCGGCGCCGAACGTGCGGGCGGCCAGCATCTTGTCGAGCAGGTCCTGCGGCATCGGCTTGCCGGTCTTCACATGCAGCGCGTGCTTTTCCAGCACCGCCGGCACCGTCAGCCAGTGCTCGTAGAGCTGCGAGGGCAGTTCGACGAAATCGCGGCTCACCGACGTGCCGGAAACCGAGGGCCAGGTGACCCCGGTCAGCATGCCGTGCAGCGCATGGCCGAATTCGTGGAACAGGGTCTTCGCCTCATCGACCGACAGCAGGGCGGCCTCGCCGGCCGGCGGCTTGGCGAAGTTCATGATGTTGTAGATGACAGGCTGCGAGCCGTGGCCGAGCGTGTAGCCGGATTTCAGCGCGCTCATCCAGGCGCCGGATCGTTTTGACGGCCGGGCGAAATAGTCAGCGAGGAACAGGCCGCGCTCGCTGCCGTCGGCATTCTTCACCACGAAAACACGCGCATCCGGATGCCAGGCGGCGATGCCCTTTCTCTCCTCGAAGCTGATGCCGAACAGCCGCGTCGCGACATCGAAACAGGCCTCGATGATGTGGTCGAGCTGCAGATAAGGCTTCAGCTCCGCCTCGTCGAAGGCGAATTTTTCGGCGCGCAGCTTCTCCTGGTAGAAGCGCCAGTCCCAGGCGGCGAATTTTTCGTTGCTGCCGGCCTCTGCCGCCAGCCGCTCCAATTCCTTCTGGTCGCTCGCCGCCTTCTCCAGCGCCTTCTCCCAGACCGGGTCGAGCAGCGCGTGCACCGCCTTCGGCGTCTTGGCCATCGTGTCGTCGAGCTTCAGCGCCGCGAAGGAGCCGTAGCCGAGCAATTTTGCCTTCTCGGCGCGCAGCTTCAGCATGTCGCGAACAACCGACGTGTTGTCGGAGGCGCCGCCGTTCTGGCCGCGCATGGTGAAGGCGCGGAAGGCTATCTCGCGCAGGTCGCGGCGCTCCGAGAAGGTCGAGAACGGCTCGTAGATCGAGCGCGACAGCGTCACGGCATAGCGACCCTTCTGGCCGCGCATCTCGGCGGCTTGCGCCATGGCGCTTTTCAGGAAATCCGGCAGGCCGGCAAGATCGGCTTCGTCGAGAAACAGGGCCCAGTCGCGTTCGTCGGCCAGCACGTTCTGGCCGAAGCTGGTGCCGAGCGAGGACAGCTCCTCGTTGATCCTGGCCAGTCGTTTCTTGCCGTCGGCGTCGAGCCTGGCGCCCGAGCGGACAAAACCCTTCCAGGTCTTTTCCAGCACGCGCAGCGTCTCGGCGTCCAGCTTCAGGCTTTCGCGGCGTTGGTAGAGATCGTCGATGCGCGCGAACAGCTTTTCGTTCATCGAGATCGCCGAGAAATGCCGCGACATTTTCGGCGAGATATCGCGCTCCAGCGCCTGGATGTCCTCATTGGTGTGGGCGCCGGCCCGGCACCAGAAGATCGATGAGACATGGTCGAGCGGCTCGCCGGCGAGTTCCAGTGCGGCCAGCGTGTTTTCGATGGTGGGCGTCTCGCTGTTGCCCGCGATCGCATCGATCTCGGCCTCATGCGCCTTCAGCGCCGCGTCGAAGACCGGGCCGAAATCGCCGTCGCCGATGCGCGCAAAATCCGGCAGGTCGAGCGGCCCTTGCCATTTGGTCAGCGGATGGGCGACGAGATCGACGGCTGATGACATGGAAGAACTTTCGATTGGTGGCAATGGGAGGCGAGACCGATGTAGGGTGCGGGCCTGTCGCGCGCAACCTTGCAACCGGATCGGGATTGGTCAGTAGGTTTCGCAGCTCTCGGCGATCGCAGCCTGCGAGCTGGCGGTGATGCGATTGCCGGCGACGGAGAAGGTCTCGCGCATCAGCATGTCATTGCTGGGGAAGTCGTAGCAGGCGATCACCGTGGTGACACCGGCTTCCGACTTCTCGATGCGATGACGGATCGTGGCGCCGGCGACAGCGCCCTGCCAATCGTCGATCGAGGCGATGAACTCCTGCTTGGTCTGCACGACGCCGAGGTCGTCGAGCTTGATCCGCACGTCGTCGGCGAGCAAATCCGACAGCTCCGTTCGATCGGCGACGAGCAGCGCCGAATACCAGCGATCGATCAGCGCGCCGTCATCGGCGCGGGCGGCGAGCGCCGAAAAGAGCAGCGCGGCGGCTATCGCGGGTCCCCGGAAAACGATCCGCATCGCCGGCCTCACCCCAGATCCGGCCGCTCGAAATCGCCGGTCTCCTTGTTCATCACCCAAAGCTCGCCGGTCGAGATGTCGAACCAGGCGCCATGCAGCGACAATCTGCCCTTGCCTTCGAGGATGGAAACGCAGGGGAAGGTCCGGAGGTTGGCGATCGAATAGCGGATCGAGATGCGCTCCAGGGCGGTCTGGCGCTCGGTCGCCGTCATGAAGGTGCTGGACGAGACGGTCTCGGCGGCTGGGGCGATCAGGCTCATCCACTTGCCGATGAAGTCGCCGGGCGAGAGCGGCGCCGAGTTGGGGTCGAGGGCGGCACGGATGCCGCCGCAGCGGCCATGGCCCATCACCACGATGTTCTTGACCTTAAGGCTTTGCACGGCGAATTCGAGCGCGGCCGAGGTCGAATGGAACTCGCCGTCCGGCGCATAGGGGGGCACCAGATTGCCGACATTGCGCAGCACGAACAGCTCGCCCGGTCCGGCGTCGAAGATCGCCTCCGGGGCGGAGCGGGAGTCGCAGCAGGCGACGATCATCGTCTCGGGCGCCTGGCCTTCGCGCGCCAGCGAGCGGTAGCGCCCACTTTCGGCGAGGTAGCGGCCGTTCATGAAATTGCGATAGCCGTTGAGGAGATGCTCAGGAAGATGGGGCATGGGCGGCTAAAGCCTTTCCGGGGGGCTGGAGGCAGCTGCACAGTTCAATCCGGAAGCCCTCTAACGGCAAAAGCCCGTCGCGAGCAATGCCGAATTGCGGATGGCTCCGTCGCAATCGCGATGCGGCGCGCATGGCCGGGTCATGCCCAGATGGCTACGGGAATGCCGAAACGGTCGGTCAGCGGCGGGTCCGGATGCGGTCTTGCCTCGCCGCTGGCGATGCGGCCAGCGATCAGCATCATCGCTGCCGCGTCGAGGAAATCGTCGGCGGCGGCACCTTTGGGCGCCGACTGGTCGAGGAAGCTCTTTTCATAGCCATGCCGGCATAGCAGCGCCTTGCGCTCCTCCATGCCGGCGGGGTTGATCGCGCCCTTGACCTTTTTCGGCAGCGCCATGGCTTTGCCGCCGTTCAGCCGGCAGAAGGCGACCTCGGGATGCGATTCGAAGACGCGGTCGCGCAGGTCCGGCCGCGCGATCAGCAGGGAATCGATCTCACGGATCTTGGAGAATATGCCGAAGGCCTGGATCGACACGCCACGCGGCGGATCCGAACGCACCTTGGCGACTTCGCTGGCGCGTCGATGCGCTTCATACCAGGCCTCGACCGTGGTGAAGTCATCGATCTCGGCATAGAGCGCTGCGCGCGAGGGGATCGAGAACACGCTGGATTGCCGACCGCCGAGAAGTGGCCGCACCAGCGCTTCCGGCCCGCGCCCGCCTTTTTGCGAAGAATCCGGCAGGCCGATCGGCATGTCGACGGCGATCGTGGCGCTGGCGGGCAATGCGGCAAGCAAAGCGGCAAAGCCTGGAAAGACGGAGACCGAAGGGGCGGCATCCGGATGACGATGGACGGCGATCCAGCCGGCCTTGCAGCCGTCGACGCCGACCAGCATGCGGCCGTCGGTGGTCACGCCCGCTTGTCCCGCCCCGGATGCAGGAGGTGGCGCAGCTGCACCATCGCCATCGGGTGCGACAGGCTCTGCGCATCGGTCTCGAGCTGCAGCTCGTCGCCACCGCGCTTGGCAGTGCGCGCCAGGATCTCGTAGACGGCGGCCGTGGTCGACTGCAGCGCCTTGATCGGCAACTGGCCGGAGAGGACGCGTGCCAGATAGACGGCCGCCGTCAGGTCGCCCAGCCCGTTCGGCGGCTTATCGATGATGCGATGCTCGGCAAGCAGCGCCTGCCTGGAATCGAGCAGCAGGTTGCCGGTGCCGCCGGCCATCATCGACGGCGCCGAGGTCACCAGCATGGTGGAGGGGCCGGCGTGAAGGGCGGCCGCCACCACCGATTTCAGGTCTGGGAGCGGCGCGCCGGCCATCCATTCCAGCTCGTAGCGGTTGGGCGTGGCGATGTCGGCGATCGGCATCAGCCGGTCGCGCAAGGCGATGGCCGTGGGTTCCGGCACGTAGAGCCCGCCGGAATCGCCCATCACCGGATCGCAGATATAGACGGCGTTGGGCGTCCTTTCCTTGACGGCGGCGACCAGCGAGGCGACAGCTTCGGCCTGGCCAGCCTCGCCGAGATAGCCGGACAGCACCGCGCCGACCTCGCCCAGCCAGGGCGCGCGCTCGAGATCGGCCATCAGCGCCTTGAACTGGTCGAGCGGCGGCACGATGCGGGTCGCCCGGCCGTGGCCCGGATGCCAGGGCAGGACGACGGTCGGCACCGCCCAGACCGGGAAGCCGAGCGTCTCCAGCGCGAAGACGGCGGCGCGGTTGCCGACCGAGCCGCGGGCGACATGGCTCGAGATGACGATGACCGCGCGCGGCGCGCCGGCTTTTTCAGCGTTCATGGATTTTCAGTCCTAACCGCCACGCGTGGCGAAATACACCAGCCAGGCGAGCAGGCCGATGGCGATGAGAAGCCCCAGCACCCGGCCGATGCGGGTGCCCCAATAGTCGATCGGATCCGAACGGTCGGCGTCCGCGGCGCTGACATGGTCGCGCGCGCCCTTGGCGGTCCGGGTGATGAACGAGGTGCCGCCCGGGCTGGTCTCCCGTTCCACGCGCTCGAGAATGCGGCGCGATTCGGTGTCGCTGTCCTGGCGCTTGGCCATGGCAATGTCCTGTTTTGCCGGGACCTTAGCCTGTTCGCCCGGCCATTCACAGGGCCTGGCTGCATGGCAGCGGGATGGCAGCGGAAGCTTTGCGGCCGAGGTCATTTTCTTGCGGGCGGATTGTGGTAATGCTTCGGGTGCAACTTCCGACGAGGGACCCAGATCATGTTTGCCCAGCGCCTCTCCTCCCCCTTCCGTCATCTGCCGGCCCTGCTGGTGATGGCCGTCGTGCTGCCGCTGCTCGCCGGCTGCGGCTACAACACCATCCCGACGGCGGAGGAGAACGCCAAGGCGGCCTGGAGCGAGGTGCTGAACCAGTACCAGCGTCGCGCCGACCTGATCCCCAACCTGGTGGAGACGGTGAAGGGTTACGCCGCGCATGAGAAGGATACGCTCGACGCGGTGGTCGAGGCGCGCGCCAAGGCGACGCAAATCACGGTGACGCCGGAAACGCTGAAGGATCCCGAAGCCCTCAAGAAGTTCCAGGATGCCCAGGCCGGGCTGACCAGCGCGCTGTCGCGGCTGATAGCGGTGTCGGAAGCCTATCCCGATCTCAAGGCCAACCAGAATTTCCTCGCCCTGCAGGCGCAGCTCGAAGGCACCGAGAACCGCATCGCGGTGGCGCGACGCGACTACATCCAGGCGGTCAAGGACTACAATCTGACGCTCAGGACCTTCCCGTCGGTGCTGTGGGCGACCTTCTGGTTCCGCAGCAACGAGCCCTTCGCCAACTTCACCGTCGACGAAGACAAGATGCAGCCGCCGAAGGTCGATTTCGGCACCAAGCAGGGCGGTTAAGTTTCGGCTGTCGTCGCAAGACAATTCCGCGAAAAGACGGACCGCAGGCGTGCAAACACCCCTCTCTGTCCTGCCGGACATCTCCCCCTCAAGGGGGGAGATCAGATGTCGTCTTAGCCTTCGCCAATCTCCAACACTGCAAGGGGAGAGCCGGCGTCAAAACTGCCAATCTCCCCCCTTGAGGGGGAGATGTCCGGTAGGACAGAGAGGGGGGCCTCGCGCCTACCTCACTCTTCTTGGCCTTCTTGCCAGCCTCCTCCTCCTCCCGCTCACCGCCTTCGCCGCCGATCTCATCGCTCTCACCGGCCGCGTCGTCGACAATGCCGGCATCATCGACGCCGCGACCAAGGCCGCGCTGACGCAAAAACTGGCCGATTTCGAGCAGAAGGGCTCCGACCAGATCGTCGTCGCGACCATTCCCAGCCTCGACGGCGAGGAGATCGAGCCTTACGCCAACCGGCTGTTCCGCTTCTGGAAGCTCGGCCAGGCGAAGGAGAACAATGGCGTGCTTCTGCTGGTGGCGCCGAACGACCGCAGGATGCGCATCGAGGTCGGCTATGGGCTGGAAGGCACGCTGACCGACCTGCACACCAAGCTGATCATCGAGAACGACATGGTGCCTGCCTTCCGCGCCGGCGATTTCTCGGGCGGCATCAGCAAGGCCGTCGACGACATGATCATGGTGCTGGAGGGCAATCCGGAAGAGCTGGAGGCGCGCGGCAAGCGCAACGAGCAGGCGCCGTTCAATCCCGACGATCTGTTCTTCTCGATCTTCATCGCCGTCTGGATCACCATCCTCGTTTTAAGCCTTGCCAGCTCCATCCTGCCGCCGATCTTCGGCCAGAGGATCGGCCCCGGCCGCTATCGCTGGCTCGGCATGACCTTCGAGCCCGGCAAGCGCTCGTCCGGCGGCGGCGGCTGGTCCTCGGGAAGTTCCAGCGGGTCCTCGAGCGGCGGCGGCTTTTCCGGCGGCGGCGGTTCGTCCGGCGGCGGCGGCTCCTCGGGAAGCTGGTGAGGCGATGAGCGGCCGCGCCCTGCCAGGATTCCCATGCCGCACCGCGGGCGCCTTGCTGGTCGCCGTGGCGTTTCTTTTCTCTCCTCTAGCTGCCCATGCCGCCGAACTGCCGGCGCTCACCGGCCGTGTCGTCGACAATGCCGGCCTGATCGATGCCGCGACCAAGGCCGCGCTGACGCAGAAGCTGGCCGATTTCGAGACAAAAGGCTCCGACCAGATCGTCGTCGCGACCATCCCCAGCCTCGGTGGCGAGGAGATCGAGCCCTACGCCAACCGGCTGTTCCGCTTCTGGAAGCTCGGTCAGGCCAAGGAAAACAACGGCGTGCTTCTCTTGGTGGCGAAGAACGACCGCAAGATGCGCATCGAGGTCGGCTACGGGCTCGAAGGCACGCTGACGGACCTGCACACCAAGCTGATCATCGAGAACGACATGGTGCCGGCCTTCCGCGCCGGCGATTTCTCCGGCGGCATCAGCAAAGCCGTCGACGACATGATCATGGTGCTGGCGGGCAATCCGGAGGAGCTCGAGGCGCGCGGCAAGCGCAATCCGGCCAATGACAGCCCGGCAGATCCCATCCTCATGCTGTTCATCATCCTGTGGGCGACGATATTTCTCGGTGGCCTGGCGATGGCGTTCCTGCCGCCGATCTTCGGCACGCAACTGTCGCCGGGCGTGTATCGATGGCTGGGCATGACCTTTCGCTATGGTCGCGGCGCGCGGACTTCAAGCCGTGGCTGGACGACCAGCGGCGGCAGCGGCTGGTCGACGGGCAGTTCCGACAGCGGCTGGTCGTCCGGGAGTTCAGGCGGGAGCTGGTCGTCCGGTTCGAGCGGCGGATTCTCGGGCGGCGGCGGCTCGTCCGGCGGCGGCGGGTCTTCAGGGAGCTGGTGAGAAAGATGGCAACACGACCGATCAGCCCGCAGGATCATGAGCGCATCGCCGGGGCGATCCGCGCCGCCGAGACGAGGACCGACGGCGAGATCTACTGCGTGGTGGCGCATGCCAGCGACGGCTATTTCTTTCCCGCCGCCTTCATGGTGACGCTCGGCACGCTCATCGTCAGCCTTGCCGTCGCCTATGGGCTGGAGGCCTGGTGGCTGTCGATCCGCCTGCCGCATTTCGTTTTCGCCGAGCTGCTGGCGCTGGCCTCGGCGCTGCTGCTTTTGTGGGCGCTGCCGGGATTGCGCATCCATTTCGTGCCGCACCACCTGCGCTACCAGGCGGCGCACCTCAACGCGGTCAAGCAGTTCCTTGCCCGCAACGTCCATCGCACCGCGGCGCGTACCGGCGTGCTGATCTTCGTCTCGATCGCCGAGCGTTACGCCGAGGTGGTTGCCGATGCCGGCATCAACAGCAAGGTCGGCCAGAATGTCTGGGACGGCGTGGTCCGCGACCTTACCGCGCACGCCGGCGACGACCGGCTCGCCGACGGCTTCATCAAGGCCGTCGAATCGGTGGGCGCGGTACTGGCCGAACATTTCCCTGTCACGGCGGGCGATGCCAACGAGCTCGACGATCATCTCGTCGAGATCTGAGAGCCTGCCTGTAAACGCTACTCTGCCGGACGCCTGAAGCGGTTTTCTGCGCTTCCGATGCTCACGGACCAGAAAGTCCGCTTCGCTTCGGTTCTCGAAAACCACGCCATCCGCCTCGGCAGAGCGCGTTTCCAGCCAGGCTCTGCCCTCCTCGTCGGCGTATCATCCGCCTGTGCGAAAGGATGGGAGTGGCTGGCCGGACTCTTTGCAATCGGGCGATGCGGGTTTATGGTTAAGCAATCATGAACACGCTGATCATCGATATCAGGAAAGCCGAGCCGCGCGATGCCGGCGCGATCGCCGACGTGCACCAGGAGGCCTGGCGCGGCGCCTATTCAGGCATTATCCCGCATCGCACGCTGACCTCGATGATCAACCGCCGCGGCCCCGACTGGTGGGCGAATGCGATTCGCCGTGCCGCCACCGTGCTGGTGGTCGAGATCGGCGGCACGATCGCCGGCTACGCCACGATCGGCAAGAACCGCGCCCGCGAGCTCAGGCAGCAGGGCGAAATCTATGAGCTTTACCTGCGCCCGGAATACCAGGGGATCGGGCTCGGCAGCCGGCTGTTCAGGGCGGCGCGCGCGCGGCTCGCCGATCACGGGCTGAAAGGTATGGTCGTGTGGGCGCTCGAGGACAACCAGAACGCGCTTGCCTTCTATGCCGGCGCCGGCGGCCGCGACATCGCTGAAGGCGTCGAGATCTTCGAGCAAAAGGCGCTGAAGAAGGTCGCCTTCGTCTGGGAATGAATGCCGCGTTCCGGCGTCGTTATTGTCCCCGCACGATTCGCCGCATTGCACCATGACGCTTCCGCCGCTATCGGTCTGACAAATCGAGAGAGGGATTTGAGCCATGCGCATCGAAGCGATTGCCACCGGGAAGAACCCGCCGGAAGACGTCAACGTCATCATCGAGGTGCCGATCGGCGGCGAGCCGATCAAATACGAGATGGACAAGGAGGCCGGCACGCTGTTCGTCGACCGCTTCCTGCACACCTCCATGCGCTATCCCGGCAATTACGGCTTCGTGCCGCACACGCTGTCGGGCGACGGCGATCCGATCGACGTGCTGGTCTGCAACACGCGCGCTCTGGTGCCGGGCTGCGTCATCAACGTGCGGCCGATCGGCGTGCTGATCATGGAAGACAATGCCGGCCAGGACGAGAAGGTGATCGCGGTGCCGTCGCCCAAGCTGACGCTGCGCTACGAGAACGTCACCGAATACACGCACCTGCCCGAGATCACGCGTGATCAGGTGCAGCACTTCTTCGAGCACTACAAGGATCTCGAGCCCGGCAAGTGGGTCAAGATCGAGGGCTGGCACGATTCCAAATACGCCAAGAAGATGATCGTCGACGCGATCGAACGGGCGAAGGCGGCGAAGTAGGATATGCTGGGGATGTGCGCAAACCGCTAAGCGTCGGCGCCGCCCCTCATCCGCCTGCCGGCACCTTCTCCCCGTATAGTGACGGGGAGAAGGGAGATTGCCGCAGCCTCGACGTTCGTTTGGCGGCGTTGTCGATTGGCGAAATCATCGATCAGAGCACCTTTCTCCCGGTCACTATACGGGGAGAAATGCCCGGCAGGGCAATGGGCGGCAGCGCCTATCTGCGATGGAACGGCCCTCCTCATGCGGTCGTCCCCGAGACGTAATAAGTCAGTTATCCACGCGGCCAAAGTCAGGCGGGTTGCCGATCAGCACGCGCTTGTCCTTGCCGCAGGCGAAGCCTTTCGCCTTCTCGTCGGCGAGCTTGCGCGCCTGGTCGTTGGCCTGCGGATTGCCGGTGGCCAGCACCAGGCCGATCGTGCAGCCCTGCTGGGTGTCCGGCTGGGCGACCTTGGCGACGACCAGGACCTGGATCGGCTTGTCCTCGCCGTCGGGCTTGCTGACCTCGCGGCGGTGGATGACGGCGAATGGAATGGCGACGTCGCCATTGGTCTCGATGCGCCATTCGACCTTGAGCCCGGCCGTGTTGAGACCGGAGAAGCTTTCCCAGACCGAGGTCATGTCGCTCGACGGGAACCCATAGAACAGCGATTCGCGGGCGTCGTCGTAGCCGATCAGCACCGGATAGCCGCGATAGCCTGAGCAGGCGAGGCTCGCCCAATCGCCCTCGCCCTCGGCAGCCTGCGCATAGGTCACGCAGTCCTTCTCCCAGTCGAGATCGGTGTAGGCGCTGGATATGTCGCCGGCATGGGCCCCCTGGCAGAGACCGGCAAGGACAAGCGGGATCAGAACAGCGCGCATGGCGGACAACTCCGGTGAGGTGCCGCAGCGTACCGCCAATCGCTATTTCTTCAAGCTCGCCTCGATCAGCAAGTCGGCGTTGCGGGCGACCGACGCCGCCGGTCCGCCGCGGCCGAACAGCTGGCCGCTGATATAGGCGCCCTCGATCAGCAGCAGCAGGCCGTCGCCCAGCGTGTCGGCATCGGCGGCGCCCATCGCGCTCGCCATGGCGCGCAGGCGGCGGCGCAGTTCCTGCTTGTTGGCCTCGCTGACCACGCGTGCCGGATGGCTATGGTCGGGATATTCCACCGCCGCATTGGTCATGCCGCAGCCGCGATAGTCGGGCTTTTGCGTGCGTTTGCCGACGCGGGTCAGGAAAGCCACGATCTGCGCGCGCGGGTCGCCCGGATGCGCAGCCACCGCCTCGTCGAAGCGTTCCCAGAATTCGAGGTCGTATTTGCGCAGATAGGAGGCGGCGAGCTCGTCCTTCGAGGGAAAGCTGCGGTAGAGGCTGGGCTTGGTGACGCCGGCGCGCTTGACGATCTCGTCGACGCCGATCGCGCGGATGCCCTCGCGATAGAACAGGTCGCGCGCCACGTCGAGGATCTTGTCGGCCGCCTTCGGGGCGTGAGCCGTGCTGATGGACGCTTCAATTTTTTTGTCCGGTGGCATGCAACGACTCGCTTGACAATGTTACTGACCGGTACGTATTCATAGCGCCATCCAATTGCAACGTACCGGTCAGTAACATGATAGCTCAGTCTCGTCCGTTTGGCCAGCGCTACGCTTTCGTCGTGGTCGGCGTCATCTTTCTCTGCCTGCTGATCGCGGCCGGGCTTCGCTCGGCGCCGTCGGTCATGATGCTGCCGCTGGAGGAGAGCTTCGGCTGGCGGCGCGACGTCGTCTCGCTGGCGGCCGCGATCGGCATCTTCCTCTATGGCCTGACCGGGCCGTTCGCCGCCGCGCTGATGGAGCGGATCGGGCTGCGCCGCACGGTGCTTATCTCACTGCTGGTGATGTCGGGCTCGACGGCGCTCAGCCTGCTGATGACCAAGCCGTGGCATCTGCTGATCACCTGGGGCGTGTTCTCCGGCATCGGCTCGGGCGCGGTCGCCACCGTGCTCGGCGCCACCATCGTCAATCGCTGGTTCAAGACCAATCGCGGCCTGGTGATGGGCCTGATGTCGGCTTCGAGCGCCACCGGCCTGCTTGTCTTCCTGCCGTTGCTCGCCTCGCTGGCGCAGGCGGGTGGCTGGAAGCCGGTCGCCATCGCCATCGCGATCGCCACCGCGGCGCTGGTGCCGGTGGTGTGGCTGCTGGTGCCGGAGCGTCCAGCCTCGATCGGCCAGGTGCGCTATGGCGCCGAGCCGAACGACGTGCCGCCGGTGTCGCCGGCCTCGCAGGGCAATTTCCTGGCGCATACGCTCGGCACGTTGCGCCGCGCCGCCGGCACGCGGGTGTTCTGGTACCTGTTCGCCACCTTCTTCGTCTGCGGCTTCACCACCAACGGGCTGGTCGGCACGCATCTCATCGCCTTCTGCGGCGACATGGGCATCGGCGAGGTGCAGGCGGCCGGCCTGTTGTCGATGATGGGCATCTTCGACCTGATCGGCACGACGCTGTCCGGCTGGCTCACCGACCGTTTCGACCCGCGCAAGCTGCTCGGCGTCTACTATGCCGTCCGCGGCCTGTCGCTGATCTACTTGCCCTATTCCGGCTTCTCGGCGGTCAGCCTGATCATCTTTGCCGTGCTCTACGGGCTCGACTGGATCGCCACCGTGCCGCCGACCCTGAGGCTCGCCAACGAGGCCTTCGGCGACCGCAGCGGCCCGATCGTCTTCGGCTGGATCGTCGCCGGCCACCAGGTGGGTGCTGCGGCCGCCGCCGCCTTCGGCGGTACGATGCGCGAGCTGCAGGGCAATTACGAGCTGGCCTTCATGATCGCCGGCATGACAGCAATCGCGGCGGCCTGTATCTCGCTCTTGATCAACACGAGCAGGCCGGCGTTCGAGCCGGAGCCGCAGGCGGCGTAGGGCGCGACTTTTCCTTCTCCCTTGTGGGAGAAGGTGTCGGCGAAGGCGACGGATGAGGGGTGCTCCAGGGAACGCCACCGTCTCACTCAGTCGCGCACCCCTCATCCGTTTCGGCGCTGCGCGCCGATCCACCTTCTCCCACAAGGGAAGAAGGGAAGGCCTGTTCATTGTTATCAAAACTTCATGGTTCCGAGATGCGCCTGAAACATTGAGGCGGGAGCTTGGGGGCGACGTTAAACGCCATCCAGGAGACAGCCATGAACAAGATCTCGATGACCCGCCGCGCCTTCGTCACCTCGGCGAGCGCATTCGGCCTGGTCGGCGCCTCGGGCCTCGCGCTGCCCTATTATTCGCGCGCCAGCCAGCGGCCTGCCTTCACCCATGGCGTCCAGTCCGGCGACGTCGACGCCTCAAGCGGCATGGTGTGGACGCGCACGGACCGTCCGGCGCGCGTGATGTTCGAAGTGTCGTCGACGGAGAGCTTCGCCAACGCCACCAGGCTCGCGCCGCTCGATACGTCGCCGGCCAGCGACTACACGGTGAAGCGGCTGCTCACCGATCTCGCCGCCGACCAGGACATCTTCTATCGCATGACCGCGGCCGACCTCGCCGACATCAACGCCGTTTCCGAGCCGATCGTCGGCCGCTTCCGCACCGCGCCGGCCTCCAAGCGCGACATCCGCTTCGCCTGGTCGGGCGATACCGCCGGCCAGGGCTGGGGCATCGACGAGACCGGCATGAAGACCTACGCCACCATCGGCAAGCACACGCCGGATTTCTTCCTGCATTCCGGCGACACGATCTATGCCGATGGCGTGATGAAGGACGAGGTCGACCTGCCCGGCGGCGGCAAGTGGAAGAACGCCGTGCTGATCGACGAGAAGCGCAAGGTGGCGCAGACGCTCGACGAATATCGGGCGCAGTGGAAATACAACATGATGGACAGGAATGTGCTCGCCCTCTCCGCCATCTGCCCGACCTTCTACCAGTGGGACGACCACGAGGTGGTCAACAACTGGTCGGATTCCAAGGATCTCGGCAGCGACGACCGCTACTCGGAGAAATCCATCCATGTGCTGGCGGCACGCGCGGCGCGCGCCTTCCACGAGATGACGACGATCCGCTACGAGCCGGCCGAGCCCGGCCGCGTCTATCGCAAAATAGCCTATGGGCCGCTGCTCGACGTGTTCTTCCTCGACATGCGCTCCTATCGCGGCCCGAACGGCCCGGACATGCAGGACACGATGACGCCGGAATCGCGCATGCTGGGCGAGCAGCAGACCAAATGGCTGAAGCGGGAACTCGCGAATTCCAGGGCGACCTGGAAGATCATTGCCGCCGACATGCCGCTTGGGCTGGTGGTGTGGAACGACGGCACCAAGAAGGTGGGCGGCGAGGCCGTCAGCAATGGCGACAACGGCCTGCCCAGGGGACGCGAGCTCGAGATCGCCGACCTGCTGCGCTACATCAAGAACGCCGGCATCAGCAACACGGTGTGGCTGACCGCCGACGTCCACTACACGGCCGCGCATTACTACAATCCCGAAAAGGCGCAGTTCCAGGATTTCAATCCGTTCTGGGAATTCGTCTCCGGCCCGATCCATGCCGGCACGTTCGGTCCCAACGATTTCGACATGACCTTCGGCCCGGAGCTGAAGTTCATCAAGGCGCCGACCGCCGAGCAGGGCCAGAACCTGCCGCCGTCGGCCGGCCTGCAGTTCTTCGGCCTGGTCGACATTTCAGGCGCAACCGAACAGCTGACGGTGCGGCTGATGGATCGCGACGACAACGAGCTCTACAAGGTGACGCTCGACCCGGTGCGCTCGGCTTAGGAGACTGTTGGAAATCCGGCGGCCATCTGCTGGCGTTTTCTGACTCGCCGGAGCGAATTTCGAAACAGTCTCTGGGAGGACGACCGCGACCGGTGGTCGTCAGTCCGGATAGCAAGTCGCGGGAATCTTCGGCCACACGGCGCTGTCGCAGCCGGCATCCTGCTGCCGCTGCTTGAAGGCGGCGCTGACGGGGCCGGTCACGACGGGGTCGACGCCATCGGGGGCATCGGCGAACATCTGCTCCGCCGTCTGCGTATCGGGGGGCAGAGCGGGATTTCCCTTGAGTGTCGCGGCCGACTGCGCGGCGCCCACCGCCAGCAGCACGGTAAGTGCTGCCCAGGCCAGGATCGGACGCAATCTGATGAAAGAATCGGTCATGGGAGTCGAACTGCCCGGACCCCGAAAGGTTCCGCCCTGGTGAATTGATACATTTGACGCAAAGACGCTTAAGAATTGGTAACCACATATTTGGGTACGAGCCTCCCCTTTCGCAAATGCGAAAAACCCTGTATGAGCCGCGCAACCGAAAAAGGCGGCGCCTCTGGGCCTGCTGCCTGCAACGCTCCCGAGACCAGACACATGAACCTCCGCAATATCGCGATCATCGCGCACGTCGACCATGGAAAAACCACCCTCGTCGACCAGCTCCTGAAACAGTCCGGCGCCTTCCGCGACAACCAGCGTGTCGCCGAGCGCGCCATGGATTCCAACGACCTCGAAAAGGAACGCGGCATCACCATCCTGGCCAAGGCGACCTCGGTCGACTGGCACGGCACCCGCATCAACATCGTCGACACGCCCGGCCATGCCGATTTCGGCGGCGAGGTCGAGCGCATCCTGTCGATGGTGGATTCGGCGATCGTGCTGGTCGACGCCGCCGAAGGGCCGATGCCGCAGACCAAGTTCGTGGTCGGCAAGGCGCTCAAGGTCGGCCTGAAGCCGATCGTCGTCATCAACAAGATCGACCGCCCGGACGCCCGCCATGTCGAGGTGGTCAACGAGGTGTTCGATCTCTTCGCCGCGCTCGACGCCACCGACGAGCAGCTCGACTTCCCGATCCTGTACGGTTCGGGCCGCGACGGCTGGGTTTCGGAAAATCCTGAAGGCCCGAAGGACCAGCAGCTGGCGCCCCTGTTCGACCTCGTTGTCAAGCATGTGCCGGCGCCGACCGTGCATCCCGGCCCGTTCCGCATGATCGGCACCATCCTGGAAGCCAATCCCTTCCTGGGCCGCATCATCACCGGCCGCATCGAGTCCGGCTCGCTGAAGGCCAACCAGGCGGTCAAGGTGCTGCACCATGATGGCACCCAGATCGAGACCGGCCGGGTCTCCAAGATCCTCGCTTTCCGCGGTCTCGAGCGCCAGCCGATCGACGAAGCCCAGGCGGGCGACATCGTCGCCATCGCCGGCCTGTCGAAGGGCACCGTCGCCGACACGTTCTGCGATTCGACGGTGACCGAGCCGCTGCACGCGCAGCCGATCGATCCGCCGACGGTGACGATGTCCTTCCTCGTCAACGACAGCCCGCTCGCCGGCACGGAAGGCGACAAGGTGACCAGCCGCGTCATCCGCGACCGCCTGCTGCGCGAGGCCGAAGGCAATGTCGCGCTGAAGATCGAGGAATCGCCGGAAAAGGATTCCTTCTTCGTCTCCGGTCGTGGCGAATTGCAGCTCGCGGTGCTGATCGAGACGATGCGCCGCGAGGGCTTCGAGATCGCCGTGTCGCGGCCGCGCGTCGTCATGCAGAAGGGCGAGAACGGCGAATTGCTGGAGCCGGTCGAGGAAGTCGTCATCGACGTCGACGAGGAGCATGCCGGCGTCGTCGTGCAGAAGATGTCGGAGCGCAAGGCCGAGATGGTCGAATTGCGTCCCTCCGGCGGCAACCGCCAGCGCCTGGTCTTCCACGCGCCGACGCGCGGCCTGATCGGCTACCAGTCGGAACTGTTGACCGACACGCGCGGCACCGCGGTGATGAACCGGCTGTTCCATGCCTACGAGCCCTACAAGGGCGAATTGCCGGGCCGCACCAACGGCGTGCTGATCTCCAACGAGCAGGGCGAATCGGTCGCCTATGCGATGTGGAACCTGGAGGATCGCGGCCCGATGGTCATCGATCCGGGCGTCAAGGTCTACCAGGGCATGATCATCGGCATCCACTCCAGAGACAACGACCTCGAGGTCAATGTGCTGAAGGGCAAGAAGCTCACCAACATCCGCGCCGCCGGCAAGGACGAGGCGGTGAAGCTGACGCCGCCGATCCGCATGACGCTGGAGCGCGCGCTGGCCTGGATCCAGGACGACGAGCTGGTCGAGGTGACGCCGAAGACGATCCGGCTGCGCAAGCTTTATCTCGACCCGAACGAACGCAAGCGCTTCGAGAAGTCGGCCAAGGCGGTCGGCGCGGCGTAAGGTTTTCGACGGAGCAATCATCGAGGGAGGGAGCACTGCTCCCTCCCTTTTTCGTTTCTACGCGCCGGCAGCGGCGACGATGGTGTCGCGATCCGGTTCGTCGCTCAGATCGATACGGATGGCCATGCCGTCGCGCGGCGGCCTGCGCAGCGCCCTGGGGCCATCAAGCTCGACGCAAAGCTGCCGCCGCTCTTCCCAGGCCTGAAGCCGCGAGCGCGAGACGCCGAGTTCGCCGGCCAGCAACCGGTCGAGCCGCAAGGGCACAGGCATTTCCAGAGTGAGCCGCAGGTCCAGCACGGTCGCATGTTCCGGCCGCCGTTCCAGCACATGCCTTTCAACGGCGACGTCTGAGAACTCCTCGATGCGTCCGACGTGGCTCTTCAGTACGGCGGCATCGAAGGCATGACGCCGGGCCAGCGCCGGGTCGTTGCCTTCGAGCGCCGCGAGCAGCGCCGGCTCGATGTCGCGGCGGTTGCGGCGCTCGAAGATGGCGAAATTCCAGGAATTGTCGCAATCGACGCAGCGGTAGATCAGCCCGGCGTCGATGCGCTTGCCGTTGGCGTTGACGCGGAATTTGCCGCTCGATCGATATGGCCTGAGGCCGCCGCAGCGATTGCAGGTGATGAGAGGTCGAGGCGCGATCTCGGGCGCGATCGCCCAGCGGATACGCAAGAGTCCAGACATGCCGAAAGCCCTTCCCGTCGGGAAGTTCGCCAGGTCGGCGATGTCGAGTTGCCCGGGCGGGCACGGCGTGGCTGGAGAGCTGCGGCTTTAAGGAAATCAGGCGTCGCGCGGCGCGCGACAGGTTCAGCAATGCCAAGCCGGTCTCGAACCGCCGCCTGAGGAACACATGAAATGATCGGGACGCCGCAGCTGCAGCGCCCTGTGTTTTCAGGAGAGTTGACGAGACCGGCGGTTACTGAGGCAAAGTGAAGCTCGGAATGAATGTCGGGGCGGCTCTTCTAGCCGTGGCCGACGGGAACGGCAAGACGGCAATTGTCGAGATCGGCGCCGCCGCGACCGAAGCGATTGCCTGTTCTTTGCCAAAGCTGCCGTTGCTGGCTAGATTGGCAGCCAAACCTCAGATCGGAGATTTTGGCCATGCATCTCACCTCGCTGCTGATCTTCGCCGCCGCGCTTTTCGTCGCCGCCGGGTCGCCCGGCCCGTCGATCGCCGCCCTTGTCGCAAGGGTGATCTCGAAGGGTTTTCGCGACGTGTTCCCGTTCCTGCTCGCCATGTGGATCGGCGAGGGCATCTGGCTGTCGCTGGCGGTGTTCGGGCTGGCCGTGGTGGCGCAGACCTTTCATCTCGCCTTCGTCGCCGTGAAATGGGCGGGCGTCGCCTATCTCGCCTATCTGGCGTGGAAGATGTGGACCGCGCCCATCGAGGCGAAGGAAGGCGAGATGCCGCGCGAGGATTCGCCGGCAAAACTGTTCTTCGCCGGCATGGCGGTGACATTGGGCAACCCCAAGATCATGATGTTCTATCTGGCACTGCTGCCGACCATCATCGATCTTGCCTCGGTCAGCGTCGTCGGCTGGATGGAACTGACGGCGACCATGGCGGTGGTCCTGGTCGCCATCGATCTTGCCTGGGTGCTCGCCGCCGCGCAGGCCCGCAAGCTGCTCAAAAGCAGGCGGGCGATGAAGATCGCCAACCGCGTCAGCGCCGCCACCATGGCAGGCGCCGCCGCCGCGATCGCGGCCCGTTCCTGAACGGCTACATCATCTCGATGATCGGCGCGATCTCGACGGTGAAGGCCGGGTCCATCAGGATCGGGCAAGCCTTGGCCTTGGCGACGGCGTCGTCGATATCCCTGGCTTCGACGATGGTGTAGCCGGCGGTCGGATTGCTGCCGCCATTGTTCTCGACCTTGCCGCTCGCCAGCACCGTCTTCGACATGCCGACCGGATTGCCGCCGTCGACCACGGCCGGGCCGAGCTTGTCGTACCAGCCGGTCCACGCATCCATGGCCGCCTTCCGCTCAACCTCGTCGGTCGGCATCTTGCCGGAGCCATGATAGACATAGAGAAACTTCGCCATGTTCTCCTCCCTTGATCGGCGGCATCGAACCGGCATGCGGCCATGCCGCTTGGCGATATGCGGCTCAGCCGCAATCGTGTTGATATGCGGCGATGCCGCAATCCTTGATATGCGGCGATGCCGCAATCGTTGATCATCGGACCAAAACGGCGGAGAAGCAATGAGAATGCGCGATAGCTAAAATAGTGCCGCCGCCTAGCGTGCCATAGCGTGGTATTCGTCATTCGGGCGCATGTCTATCGCGGCCGCTACCCGGTTCGACATGTTGAAGAAGGCGGCGGTCGAGGCGATGTCCCAGATGTCGCGGTCGGAAAAGCCTGCCTTGCGCAAGGCGGCGCGGTCGGCCTCGATGGTCTTCGCCGGCTCCTCAGTCAGCTTGACGGCGAATTCGAGCATCGCGGTCTGCCTGGGTGAAAGGTCGGCGGCGCGGAAATTCATCACCATCATCTCGCCGAGGGAAGGGTCGCCGGAAAGCTGGCGCACCGCGGCGCCATGCGCGGCCAGGCAATAGTAGCAGTGGTTGATCGAGGAGACGACGACGGCAATCATCTCGCGCTCCAGTTTCGACAGGCCGGACTCGCCCAGCATCAGGTCGTTGTACATGTCGGTGAAGGCGCGCAGCTTCTTCTCGTCGAAGGCGTAGGCCTTGAGCACGTTGGGGACGAGGCCGAGCTTTTCCTCGCATTTGGCGAAGTAGGCTTTCGTCGCCTCGCTGAGCTCGGCCTGGGCGAGGTCGAGCGCGGTGATCTTGCCGGTGGTTTTGGCGGTCTTGCTTGCACTCATTGGGCTTCGTCCTTCTCATTCGCTGCCGATTTGCGATCAAAATTCCGAAGAATCTTTGCAAGCCGTCAAACCTTTGTCGCCAAACGGCGGTCATCTGCTACCATAATCGCAAAAGCATGTGACGGGAGGGACTTCACATCATGGCCAGCCTCAAAACCGCAAGCCAGCCGAAGAAGACGGTTCCAGCAAAGGGAGGCGCGGCGAAGGGAGGCGAAAGACCGGGTCGGCTTGCCGACTATCTTCTTGCCCGCGCGCCGGCCGAGGACGTCGCCGCGTACGAGGTTGCCGATCTCGAGCGTGCCGCCGATCTTGCCGGGCGAGCCGTCGCCAGGCACAAGAAGGGCGACTGCATCGTCGCGATCGACGTCGATTCCGGCGTGGCGCGCCAGGGCCGGCCGGTGACGGTGGTCACCGTCGTCAACGACAATATGCCGTTCCTGTTCGATTCCATCCTGGGCGAGATCACCGAGAGCGCCGGCGAGCCGCTGCTGGTCACGCATCCGGTCGTCACCGTCAGGCATGGCAAGGCTGGCGTCGAGGAAATCCTCGGCGATGGCGGTTTCGCCAAGGGCGACGGCAGCCACGACCGGCTGAGCGTCGTGCATGTCCATATCGGCCGGCTGTCCGCCGACCAGGCCGAAGCGCTGGCCGGGCGCTTGAGGAAGCTGCTGGTCCAGGTGCGCGCCGCCGTCACCGACTGGAAGCCGATGCTCGCCCGCCTCGACCAGGCGATCTCGGAATTCCGCTACGCGCCGGTGCCGCTCGACAAGGCGCACGTCACCGAGGCGATCGCCTTCCTCGAATGGCTGCGCGACGACAATTTCACCTTCCTCGGCATGCGCGAGTTCAAATACACCGGCGGCGAAAAGAGCGGCACGCTGGAGCGCGCCGACAAGCCCGGCCTCGGCATCCTGTCCGATCCCGACGTGCTGGTGCTGAGGCGCGGCACCGAAGCGGTGACGACGACGCCCGAGATCCGCGCCTTCCTGCACGGTCCGGAGCCACTGATCGTAACCAAGGCAAACGCCAAATCGTCGGTGCACCGCCGCATCTATCTCGATTACATCGGCGTCAAGACCTACACCGCCAAGGGCACGCTGCTCGGCGAATTGCGCATCGTCGGCCTGTTCACCTCGACCGCCTACACGCGCTCGGTGATGAAGATCCCCTATCTGCGCTCCAAGGCCGAAACCGTCATCACCAAGTCCGGCTTCAACCCAAGCGACCATTCCGGCAAGGCGCTGATCAACGTGCTGGAAAGCTATCCGCGCGATGAGCTGTTCCAGGTGCCGGTACCGATCCTGCGCAAGCACGCCGAGGCCATTCTCGGCCTGATCGAGCGGCCGCGCGTCAGGGCGCTGGTGCGCGCCGACCAGTTCGACCGCTTCGTCTCGATCCTGGTCTTCGTGCCGCGCGACCGCTACGACAGCGTCGCGCGCGAGAAGATCGGCACCTATCTCAAGACCGTGTTTGAGGGCCGGCTCTCGGCCTACTACCCCGCCTTCCCGGAAGGCGGGTTGGCGCGCGTCCACTTCATCATCGGCCGCTCCGGCGGCAAGACGCCGAAGGTCGAACAGGCGGCGATCGAGGCGGCGATCCGCGACATCGTGCGGACCTGGGACGATGCGCTGCGGGAGACCGCGGCCGAAACGGGCACGGACAGAGCCCTGACGGCAATCGCCGCGCGCTTTTCGGAAAGCTATCGCGACTCCTTCTCGCCGGCGGTGGCGCTGGCCGATGCCGGGCGCATCGCCAGGATCGACGCCGCCAATCCGATCGCCATCGACTACTATCGCCATGCCGACCAGAAGCCGCACCAGGCGGCCCTGAAGATCTATCATCATGGCAGCCCGGTGGCGCTGTCGCGGCGCGTGCCGGTGCTGGAGAACATCGGCTTCCGCGTCATCAGCGAGCGCACCTTCGAGGTCGGCGACGATCCGTCCGGCATGGTCTTCATCCACGACATGGAGCTGGAGAACAGCTACGGCAAGCCGATCGACCTCACGGACGGCGGGGCGCTGTTCGAGGACGCGTTCCTGTCGGTGTGGCGCGGCGATGTCGACAATGACGGTTACAACGGTCTCGCGCAGACCGCCGGCCTGTGGTCCGGCGAGGTCACCATCCTGCGCGCCTATGGCCGCTATCTGCAGCAAGCCGGCATTCCGCAAAGCCAGGACTTCATCGCCGCCGCGCTCAACCGCTATCCCGACATCGCGCGCGGCCTGCATGCGCTGTTCGTCGCCCGCCTCGGGCCGACGGCCGAAACCGAAGGCGTGGTGGCGGCCAAGCACCTCAAGGCCAAGATCAAGGACGCGCTGGAGGAGGTGCCGAACATCGATGACGACACCATCATCCGCCGCTACCTCAATCTGATCGAATCCTCGCTGCGCACCAATCATTTCGTTGCCGGAACGAAAGAGCGGGGCCAGTCGCTGGCGATCAAGCTCGATTCGCAGGCGGTCGACGGGCTGCCGGCGCCGCGGCCGTGGCGGGAGATCTTCGTCTATGGTTCCGAGGTCGAAGGCGTGCATCTGCGCTTCGGCCCGGTGGCGCGCGGCGGCCTGCGCTGGTCGGACCGCGCCCAGGACTACCGCACCGAGGTGCTCGGCCTGGTCAAGGCGCAGCAGGTGAAGAACGCCGTCATCGTGCCGGTCGGCGCCAAGGGCGGCTTCTATCCCAAGCGCCTGCCGGTCGGCGGCAGCCGCGACGCGATCTTCGAGGCCGGCACCTCGGCCTACAAGAACTATGTCTCCAGCCTGCTGTCGATCACCGACAATATCGGCATCGACGGCGTCATCCCGCCGGCCGGCGTGGTGCGGCGCGATCCTGACGATCCCTATTTCGTCGTCGCCGCCGACAAGGGCACAGCGACCTTCTCAGACACCGCCAACGCGATTTCCGAGAAGCACGGCTTCTGGCTGGACGATGCCTTCGCCAGCGGCGGCTCGGCCGGCTACGACCACAAGAAGATGGGCATCACCGCCAAGGGCGCCTGGGAAGCGGTCAAGCGGCATTTCCGCGAGATGAACCGCGACATCCAGACCTCGCCCTTCACCGTCGTCGGCGTCGGCGACATGTCGGGCGACGTGTTCGGCAACGGCATGCTGTTGTCGCCGCAGACGCGGCTGATCGCGGCCTTCGACCATCGCGACATCTTCATCGATCCCGATCCGGACGTGGCGGCGTCGATGGCCGAGCGGGAACGCATGTTCGCGCTGCCGCGCTCCTCATGGCAGGACTACGACAAGTCGAAACTGTCGGAAGGCGGCGTCATCGTCTCGCGCAACCAGAAGTCGATCACGCTGCCGCAAGCCGCCGCGGCCGCGATCGGACTCGGCAAGACCACCGCGACGCCGGTCGAGATCATGAACGCCATCCTCAAGGCGGCTGTCGACCTTCTGTGGTTCGGCGGCATCGGCACCTATCTGAGGGCATCGAACGAGACCAACGCCGATGTCGGCGACCGCGCCAACGACGCCATCCGCGTCACCGCGCTCGATGTGCGCGCCAAAGTCATCGGCGAGGGCGCCAATCTCGGCGTCACGCAGCGGGCGCGCATCGAATTCGGGCTTGCCGGCGGCCGCTGCAATTCCGACGCCATCGACAATTCGGCCGGCGTCAACTGCTCCGACGTCGAGGTCAACATCAAGATCGCGCTGGCCTCAGCCATGCGCAAGGGCGCGC
Organism: Mesorhizobium sp. M4B.F.Ca.ET.214.01.1.1; assembly: GCF_004791545.1. NCBI lineage: Bacteria > Pseudomonadati > Pseudomonadota > Alphaproteobacteria > Hyphomicrobiales > Phyllobacteriaceae > Mesorhizobium > Mesorhizobium sp. M4B.F.Ca.ET.214.01.1.1. The sequence continues at coordinate 104,384 of NZ_SRUX01000008.1, read as the reverse complement.
TGGCCCGGCCGGCGCGCAACAAACTGCTCTCGGAGATGACCGGCGAGGTGGGCGGGCTGGTGCTGTCCAACAATTACCAGCAGACGCTGGCGCTCTCGATCGCGCGCAAGCGCGGGCTGGCCGACATCGCGCATCAGAGCCGCTTCATGACGGCGCTGGAGGCGCGCGGCCTGCTCAACCGCGCCGTCGAGACGCTGCCGTCACCGGCGGCGCTTGCCGAGCGCGAGGCGCGCGGCGAGCCGCTGACCAGGGCCGAGCTCGGCGTGCTGCTCGCCTATGCCAAGATCGTGCTGTTCTCCGACATCGTCGCCAGCGACGTGCCCGACGATCCGCATTTCGAGCGCGATCTGCTTGGCTATTTCCCGGAGCGGATGGCGAAGAAATACGCCGCCGAGATCGACGGCCACCGGCTGCGCCGCGAGATCATCGCCCGCGTGGTCGCCAACGACCTCGTCAATCGCGGCGGTCCGTCCTTCGTCAACCGGCTGCAGGAGGCCACCGGGCGCACCGCCGCCGATGTGGTGCGCACCTTCGCCGTGGTGCGCGACGGCTTCGCGCTGCCGGCGCTCTCCAAGGAAATCGACGCGCTCGACAGCCAGATCGACGGCCAGGTGCAGCTCGATCTCTACCAGGCGGTTAGCCGGCTTATCTTCATGACCAGCGGCTGGTATCTGAAGAACCATGCCGGCACGGCGCCGCTCGGCCAGCGCATCGCCGAATTGCAGGAGGCGCGCAGGGCGCTGGAGCCGAAGCTCGCCTCGCTGCTGCCGGCCTACTCGCGCGAGCGGATCGAGGAGCGGCGGCACAGCCTGTTCAAGGGCGGGGCGCCGGAACGGCTGGCCGGGCAGCTGGCGTTGGCCGATCTGGCCGAGTTGATCCCCGACATCGCGCTGACCGCGCGCACCGCCAATGCCGATATCGTCGCCGCCGCGAGAGCTTTCTTCGCCGTCAGCGACGCCTTCCGCATTCCGCGCGTCGAGGAGGCGGCGCGGGCGATCTCGCCGCCGGATTACTATGACCAGCTGGCGCTTTCGCGCGCCACCGACACGATCGGCGCGGCACGGCGCGGCATCGCAGTGGCGGCGCTAACCGCCCACGCCAAGGCGGCGGATCCGGTGGCGGCCTGGCTGGAAGCCGGTGGTGAACGCGTCGCGCGCATCCGCGAGCGGCTGCAAGCGCTGACAGAGGGCGGCGACATCACCGTGTCACGGCTGTCCGTGGCATCCGGGCTGATGAGCGACCTGACGGGGATGTAGGCATCTCCGAAACACCGGCGCCGCCCCTCATTGCCCTGCCGGGCATTTCTCCCCGTATAGTGACGGGGAGAAAGGGCTGGCCGTGGCCTCGGCGCTCCTTTTTGCAACGCTGTTGATTGGCGAAATCTGCGGCGACAGCGCCCCTCTCCCCGTCTCTATACGGGGAGAGGATGCCGGGAGGCAGGTGAGGGGCAGCACGAACATTTGCCAGTTTGCATGCTCATGAAAAACATGCAGACATGGCGCCCGACGCGGGGCGGGCCGAGGGAATCAGCATGGCGGCAATAGAGACAGTGCAGCGGGCGTCGGGGCGCGGCATCTGGGGCTGGATGTTCTTCGACTGGGCGGCGCAGCCGTTCTTCACCGTCGTCACCACCTTCATCTTCGGGCCTTACTTCGCCTCGCGCATGGTCAGCGATCCGGTGATGGGCCAGGCCGCCTGGGCCTGGGGCATCGCCGCCGCGGGACTGGTCATCGCCGTGCTGTCGCCGATACTGGGCTCGATCGCCGACCAGACCGGGCCGCGCAAGCCGTGGATCGCTTGCTTCGCCGCGATCAAGATCACCAGCCTGACGCTGCTGTGGCTCGCCGCCCCCGGCTCGAACGTCTTCCTGATCGTGGCCCTGTTCTCGCTGGCCTCGGTGGCGGCGGAGTTCTCAACTGTTTTCAATGATTCGATGATGCCGCGCCTGGTGCCGAAGAGCGAGATCGGCCGCGTCTCCAATATCGCCTGGGGGCTGGGCTATCTCGGCGGCATGATCGCGTTGATCTTCGTCATCCTGTTCATGGCCGGCAATCCCGAAACCGGCAAGACTATCATCGGCCTCGACCCGATCCTCGGGCTTGACCCGAAGCTTGGCGAGGATGCCCGCGCCACGGGGCCGATGTCGGCCGGCTGGTATTTCCTGTTCATCCTGCCGATGTTCTTCTTCACCCCCGATGCCGCCAAAGGCATCCCGATCGGACCGGCCGTGCGCCAGGGTCTGTCCGAGCTGAAGTCGACCCTGGCCGAGGCGCGCAAGCGCGTCGGCATCTTCCGCTTCCTCGTCGCCCGCATGATCTATCAGGACGGCGTCAATGCGCTGCTGACGCAGGGCGGCGTGTTCGCGGCGGCGATGTTCGGCTGGTCGATCACCGAGATCGGCATCTTCGGCATCATCCTCAATGTCGTCGCCATCTTCGGTTGCTGGATCGCCGCCCGCCTCGACACCGCGCTCGGTTCCAAAGCGGTGGTGATGATCGCGCTGGTGATGCTGACAGTGGCCACCGCCGGCATCGTCTCGACAGGCCCGGGTTTCACGCTGCTGGGCCTGATCCAGCTTTCCACCGTCGATTCCGGCGGCCTGTTCGGCACCGCGGCCGAGAAGGCCTACATCCTCTACGGGTTGTTGATCGGGCTTGCCTTCGGACCGGTGCAGGCCTCGTCGCGCTCCTACATGGCGCGCAGCGTCACCGCCGCCGAATCCGGCCGCTATTTCGGCATCTACGCCCTGTCCGGGCGGGCGACCAGCTTCCTGGCGCCGTTCCTGCTGGCGACGATCAGCTGGGCCACCGACTCGGCCCGGCTCGGCATGGCGGTCATCATCCTGTTCCTCGGCATCGGCATAGCGATCCTGATCAGGACGCCATATCCGGCGGACCAGCCTGTGGAATGAGAGACATTCGATAATTCTACTTCGCTGGCCGCCTGACGCGGTTTTCTGCGCTTCCGGTGCTCACGGACTTGAATGTCCCTCCGCTCCGGTTCTCGAAAACCACGCCATCCGACTCAGCGGAGCGAATTCTCAAACGTCTCTCAGCCGGGAGCTAGTGTCGGAAATGCCTGACGCCGGTGAACACCATGGCGATGCCGTGCGCGTCGGCGGCGGCGATCACGTCGTCGTCGCGCATCGAGCCGCCCGGCTGGATGACGGCGGTGGCGCCGGCTTCGATCGCCGACAGCAGGCCGTCGGCGAAAGGGAAGAACGCGTCTGAAGCGACCACGGAACCCTTGGTCAACGGCTCCGGGAGCCCCGCGGCTTCCGCCGCGTCGAGCGCCTTGCGGGCGGCGATGCGCGAGGAATCGACGCGGCTCATCTGGCCGGCGCCGATGCCGACCGTGGCGCCGTCCCTGACATAGACGATGGCGTTTGACTTTACATGCTTGGCGACGCGGAAGGCGAACTTCAGGTCGGCCATCTCGGCCGACGTCGGCGCCCGCCTGGTCACCACCTTCAGTTCGAGATCGTCGACCACCGCATTGTCGCGGCCCTGGACGAGCAGTCCGCCGGCGACCGATTTCGCTAAAGTGCCGGCGGCGCGCGGATCGGGCAAGCCGCCGGTGACCAGAAGGCGCAGGTTCTTCTTGGCGGCGACGATCGCGGTCGCCTGCTCGGAAGCGTCGGGCGCGATGATGACCTCGGTGAAGGTCTTGACGATCTCCTCGGCCGCTTCGGCGTCGAGGGTGCGGTTCATGGCGACGATGCCGCCGAAAGCCGAGACCGGATCGCAGGCGAGCGCCTTGGCGTAGGCCGCCTTCAGCGAGGTCCCTTCGGCGACGCCGCAGGGATTGGCGTGCTTGATGATGGCGACGGCCGCGGCGCGGGCCGGATCGAACTCGCCGACCAGCTCGAAGGCGGCGTCGGTGTCGTTGATGTTGTTGTAGGAGAGCTGCTTGCCCTGCAGCTGGCGCGCCGTGGCGACACCTGGCCGCTTGTCGCCGTTGGGGTAGAAGCCGGCGCTCTGGTGCGGGTTCTCGCCGTAGCGCATCACCTGATCGAGATGGCCGCCGAAGGCGCGCCAGGTCGGATGCTCGATGTCCAGCGCTTCGGCGAACCAGCCGGAGATCGCCGCGTCGTAGCTGGCGGTGCGGGCGAAGGCCTTGGCCGCCAGCTTCTTGCGGAAATCCAGCGACAGCGAGCCGATGTTCATCTCCAGCGCGTTGAGCACCGCGGCATAGTCCTCGGGATCGGTGACGATGGCGACATAGGCGTGGTTCTTGGCCGAGGCGCGGATCATCGCCGGTCCGCCGATGTCGATGTTCTCGACGATCGAGGCGTAGCCGGCGCCGGAGCGGCGCACCTCCTCGAACGGATAGAGGTTGCAGACGACGAGGTCGATCGGCTCGATGTGATGGTCGTGCATCGCCTTGGCATGCTCGGGATCGTCGCGCACGCCGAGCAGCGCGCCATGCACCGAGGGGTGCAGCGTCTTGACGCGGCCGTCCATGATCTCGGGAAAGCCCGTCAGTTCGGAGACGTCGCGCACCGCCATGCCGGCATCGGCGATCGCTTTCGCGGTGCCTCCGGTCGAGACCAGTTCGACGCCGCCGGCGGCGAGCGCCCTGGCGAAGTCGATCAGGCCGGTCTTGTCGAAGACGGACAGCAGCGCGCGGCGCACGGGAACCAGGTCGGGCGCGGGAATGTTCTTGGCGGCGACGGCCATGGGCTGGCGGCCTTTCAAGGCTGGATTGGAAGCAGCCCGCGCCGTAGCATATGAGGTCAGGAAATCAAGCACCGTGCGGTTGGCATCGCACGCCGTTGCGCGCCGTCAGCTGTTTTCCGGGTAGCCGGCGATGGTCGTGCGCGTCAGCTGCCAGTGGACCTCCGATAGCTCGGAGGCCTTGAAGGCAACCACGATCTGGCGGCTGCGGCGCGGGCCGCCGAGCCCGGCGAAATAGATCGATTCCTCCACCTCGGGCACCACCTCGGTGCAGGTGAACACCCAGGTGTCGCCCTGGTCGGCGGCGAGCACCAGCCGGTCATGCTCGTCCTGCAGCAGGTTGATGTCGGGGTGGACGTGGAAGCGGACGGTGACGAAGTCGCGGCCATTGTTGCGGATCGCGGCTCCCCCGGGGCGCAGGAAGCGGTCCCGGCCCGCCAGCACATTGCCATTGGTCGACAGCTTCAGTTCGCGCTCGTGCAGAAAGCCGAAGCGCTGGGCATAGCCATCGTGACGGGCAAGGAAACCCTGGCTGCCCTTCTGATCGGTGCGCTTGCAGGGCACATGCTGCGGGCCGCCGATCAAGGGCGAGCCGAGCAGGTCGTTGACGCGCAGCGAGTGGCTGAAGCGCGCCGAGGACGTGTCGTTGATGGTGGCGGTCGAATGCGCCGCGGTGGCGCGGGCCAGCGGCCGGAACTCGGCGGCGCCATAGGTGTCGATGCCGGCATTGACGATGTAGTGCTGGCGGCCGGAGGACATTTCGAAGGCGAGGCAGCCGGCATGCGCGGCGTTTGAGACGTCGACCGGCGGCGGCAGGCCGGTATCGGCTATGACGGTGACGCCGCCCATCGACAGCCGTTCATAGCCGGAATGCGGCGCGTGCAGCAGCGGTGCGCCGACGGTGTCGTCGTGGCGCAGGATGGTGGCGATGCGGTCATGAATGGTCGCGCCCATGCCGTTGAAGCGGGCGAGGCTGCCGTCCTGATGGCGAAAGAAGCGCAATGCCGGCAGCATGCGGTCGATGGCGCCCATCAAGGCCGGCGGCGGCGTCTCGGCCTGGTTGGCATAGGTCTGGCGCAGCGGCAAAAGGTCAGCAAGAAGCTCGAGCACCGTCATCGGGTTGCGCGAGATATGGCCGCCGTCGGGAAGGATCTGGCGGTCGAGCTCCTCGGCGAGGTTGCGGGTGGCGCCGCGCAACGCCGATGCCGGCGCCGGCAGCGACAGAGCGGCGAAGGCGAGCGCGATACGGGCGCGCAGCCTGTCCTTGCCTTCGGGCATCGCCCGCGCCATCGAGCGGAGATAGCGGATCTGCACGGCCAGCGATTTGAGGAAGGCGCGGTAAAAGGGGAATTCGGCGCCCTGCAGCACGACGGAGGAATGCTGCAGCCAGGCAATCACCCGCTTTGCGGTGGTGCCGGGCTCCCAGGCGATGCCGGAAATCTGGTTGCCGTGGATGGCGATCCAGTCGGAGACAAGGGCGCGGGCATTGGCGGCGGCAAGCTCGGTGCCGGCCGCGCGCATATGGCGCAGCCAGCGAAAGCCGTGCAACGTCTTTTGCCAGCCGCGATTGGGCACCTCGATCTGGAAGGGGGACTTGCCGCCGGTCTCGACGAGATGCCCGGACAGCGGATAGCGGCCATAGTAGATCTCAAGCGCGATCTGCGGATCGGCGAGTCTCAGGTCCGGCGGCGCGATCAGGACGCGTTCGGGCGTGCGGCCGGAATAGCGCCAGCGGTAGACTGGACCGGCGCGCAAACGCCGGCGCGTCTTGCGCCAGAACTCCTTCGCGACGAGCGTCCATAGACGCGTCGTGTTTCCGGCAACAAGTGCCAAAGCCCCTCCTGATGTCCCTGCCCAAGCACAAGCTTATATGATTCAAGAACTTATGCGAAGGCGCATTTCGCGGAAGTGAGGCCGTGCACGCAATCCGGACACGGCCCTCCCTGAAAAAGTCGGTTCATCTCGCCGATTGACGCGTCGTTTCTCGGCGCTCACTTCCGCCTGTGGCGGCCGCGGAACTCGCTTGGGGAGCAATTTTCGCGATCCCGGAACAGCCGGGAAAAATAAAACGCGTCGTGGAAACCAACCGCGGCTGCGATTGATTCGATGGGTGAATCCGAGGCGGCCAGCATTTGCTTGGCAAGATCGAGCCGGATGCGCAGTTGAAATGCCTTGGGCGACATGCCGGTGAGCCGCGCGGCCTTGCGGCGCAGCGTCGCCGGCGAGACGCCGAATTCCGCGGCGAAGGCGTCGAGGTCGATTTGCCCGACCGCGCGATTGCGCAATTCGTCGATCACATGCTGGAAGTCGGCCGCGCCCTGGCGATCTGGCTCCCGGCCGCTCCAGCCCGCCGCTTGCCGGGCGGCCCGCACGACGATCTGGTGCATGGTCGCGGCGGCTTCCGACCGGCTGAGCACGCTATCCTGCGACAGTTCGGCATGCAGCCTGTCAAACAGGCGCTGCATCTCGCCAAGATCCCGCAAGGGGACCACCGGCGCCGCGTCGATCATCAGCCGCTGCCGCGTGAAATCGCGCGTCAGGGCGCCTTCGAAGAGCGCCCAGCGCTCAAGCCATCCCGATCCGTCCGGCCCATAGGAGTGCGTCCTGCCTGGGAACAGCCAGAACAGGGACGGCGCCTCGATCGCCTGCTTGCCGCCGGCCCTGGTTTCAAGCCAGCCGCGCCCTTCCTCCACAAGCACCAGGGCAAAATGGGGCAGGCTGCGCTTGGTGATTGCCTGCGTGACGCGATGGCGGCCGACCCCGGTCACCGACAGGCCGCCCGCGGCCGCCGGCGGCGATCTGTACAGCGCAAAATGTCGATCGAGCATGAGCGAAAAGTCCAGCTCTGCTGTTCCGTCCATGGCCGCAATGCCACGTTCAAGGCACATACACGGGAGCTGATAACCGTCGAGGATGATTGAAATGTCAAGATCGGCCGACATCGTCCCTCCGGTCGCGCTGACGGCCAATGGCAAGGCGCTGTCGACGGCTCCGAACCGGTTGGGGTATCTGATGCCCACCGATGCTTGCGCCGGGATCGAGGCCATCCGCGAACTCTTCGGCAGGCAAGGTTATGTCTGGCTGAAGGGCTTGCTGCCGCGCGGCGATGTGATCGATTTCCGCGGCTGGGTGCTGTCGCATCTGGCCGAGAGCGGTCTGCTGATGCCCGGGCACGACCCTTCGCTCGGCATCGCGGCCGTCGGCGCGTTCGACCGCCAGCTCGCCGATCGCCGTCTGATGTCGCTGGTCCGCTCGACCGCCTATGAGGGGTTTTGCGCGCAGCCGCTGATGGCGCGCCTCATGGATGCGTTCGTGGGTGGGGTGTCCTATCTCCACAAGCGCAAGATCATGCGCTTCACCCAGCCCGGCACGTCCGTCGCCACGCCGGCGCATTACGACCTCGTCTATCTGCGTGGCGGCAGCAGCCGCGTGGTCACCGCCTGGATCCCGATTGGCGACATCCCGGTCGACATGGGCGGGCTCGTCTATCTCGAAGGCTCGCACGTCGTCGGCGCCGCCATGGAGGCGCAGTTCATGAAGGACAATGCCGGGCTCAGCGCCGAGGAGCGCATCAGCGCCTACAATCGCAATATGGGCGAGGGCGGCTGGGTGTCGAAGGACCTGCCCGATATGGCGGAACGGTTCGATACGCGCTGGCTGATGGCGGACTACGAGGCGGGTGATGTCGTTCTTCACTCGCCCTACATGATCCATGCCTCGACGACCAACCAAAGCCTGACCGGGCGGATCCGGCTCTCCACCGATATCCGCTATCAGAACGTCGATGACGAGATCGATGCCCGGTGGGGCAAGCATTGGTCGCTAGACGACATGCTCTAAAGGCGGACCGATATTCAGGTGAGGCCAGCCTGCAAATGGCGGCTTCCTGCCGGTGCTCGCTTACTTCAAGCACGCTCCGCTCCGGTTCTCGGAAGCCACCATTTTCGTCCCCGCCCTGACCTGAATCTCAGCCCGCCTTTGGCGCTAGGCCACTCGCCGCATACGGGCGGCGAAGAAGCCGTCCAAACCGGACAGTCCGGGCGATTCGTGCGGTAGATCGGCTGGTGTGGTGCGCAGCGTGCCGTGCGGCGTCAGGAACGGATCGATGCCGGCGATCTCGCCGGGGTGGATGGGATCGTCGGCGACATCGGCGGTATCGGCGAGGAAAGCGCGGTAAAGCTCCTCGCCTTCGAGCGGGTCGAGCGAACAGTTGGAGAAGACGATGCGCCCGCCGGGCCTGACCAGGCCGACGGCGCGGTCGAGCAGCTTGCGCTGCAGCGCGGCGAGCTTTTCGACATCGGCCATGGTCTTGGTCCACGGCACGTCGGGATGCCGCCTGACCGTGCCGGTCGAGGAGCAGGGCGCGTCGAGAAGAACGGCGTCGAACGGCTCCGCCGGCCGGTAGTCGAGCAGGTCCGTCTGCACGAGCTCAGCGGCCAGGCCGAGGCGTTCGAGATTTTGCGCCAGCCGCGTCAGCCGGTTCTTCGAGGTGTCGACGGCGGTCACGCGCGCGCCGGCAAGGATGAGCTGCGCCGTCTTGCCGCCGGGGGCAGCGCAGAGGTCGGCGACGCGCAGGCCATTGATGTCGCCGAACAGGCGGGCGGGAAGGCCGGCGGCGGCGTCCTGCACCCACCAGGCGCCATCGGCGAAGCCGGGCAGTTCGGGGACGGAGGCACTGAGCCTTTCCACCCGCACCGTGCCGGTCGGCAGGACGATGCCGCCGAGCCGCTCGGCCCAGACCACCGGATCGGACTTGACCGAGAAATCGACCGGCGCCTCGTGGCGATGCGCGGCAAGGATTGCCATCGCTTTGTCCGCGCCGTAGGCGGCCCTCAGCCGGCCGGAAAACCAGGTCGGCGCCTCCTCGATGGCGGCCAGCGCGGGAGCGAGTTCGGCGTCCTTGGCCCGCGCCAGAGTGCGCAGCACGCCGTTGACGAGGCCGGAAAAGCGTAGCGTGCGCGGATCGGACTTGGCATGGGTGACGGCAAGGTCGACGGCGGCGCTGTCGGGAATGTCGAGGAACAGGATCTGCGCCGCCGCCACATGCAATATGTGCGACAGCGCGGTGGCGTTCTGCGGCAGCGGCTTTTCCAGCCGGCGGGAAAGCAGCCCGGCGATCGTCATCCGGTGGCGCAGCGCGGTGACCAGTATGGCGCGCACCAGCGCGCGGTCGCGCATGTCGAGCGCCCGATATTGCGGGTGGCCGTTCTCGTGGTCGGTCAGCCCGTCGAGCGGCGTGCGCGCGTCGATGACAGCGGCAAGCAAGCGCGCCGCCGCCTTGCGCGCGGCGAGGCCCGCGACTGCCTCGGTCCTGTCGTCACGATCGCCTGGGGTGCGCTGCCGGCGTTTGGCGCCGCTCACGACCACGGACCCTTGGGCCCGGTCGGGTTGCGGCCCCAAGGATTGGGCCTAGGCCTGGCGGGTTGCGCCGGCTGCTCCGGCCGCGCGGCCTGGTCCCATGGACCTGGCGTCCGCTCGTCATCCGCCGGATCGGATGTCGGCGCCTGCCGTGGCGCCTGCGCTGGGCGGCCGCCCATCTCGCGCGCCATCTCCTGCAGGGCGGCGATGCGGTTGTCGGTGTTGGGATGGGTGGAGAACAGACTGTCCATGCGCTCGCCGTGCAGGGGATTGATGATGAAGAGGTGCGCCGTCGCCGGATTGCGCTCGGCATCCGGGTTGCGGATGCGTTCGGCGCCGCGGGCGATCTTGTCAAGGGCAGATGCCAGCCAGAGCGGATTTCCGCAGATTTCGGCACCGCGCCGGTCGGCCTCGTATTCGCGGGTGCGGCTCACCGCCATCTGCACGATCATGGCGGCGAAGGGCGCAACCAGCATCGCCACCAGCACGCCGACGAAGCCGAACGGGTTGTTGTTGTCGCGGTTGCCGCCGAAGAAGAAAGCGAAGTTGCCGAGCATCGAGATGGCGCCGGCCAGCGTCGCGACGATGGTCATGGTCAACGTGTCGCGGTGCTGGACATGGGCGAGCTCGTGCGCCATCACCGCCGCCACTTCCTCATGCGAGAGCTGTTCCAGAAGCCCGGTGGAGGCGGCCACCGCGGCATTCTCGGGATTGCGGCCGGTGGCGAAGGCGTTCGGCTGCGGATTGTCGATCAGATAGGTCTTCGGCATCGGCAGGCCGGCCTGCTTGGCCAACGCCTCGACGATGGCGTAGAACTCGGGCGCGTTCTTCGCATCGACCTCGACGGCGCGATTCATCGACAGCACCATCTTGTCGGCGTTCCAGTAGCTGAACAGATTCATGCCGGCGGCGATCAGCAGCGCGATCACCATGCCGCCGGAGCCGCCGATCAGGAAGCCGACGCCCATGAACAGCGCCGTCATCGCGGCAAGAAGCATGGCGGTGCGAAGGGTGTTCATCGTCTAGATCCGTCCGTGATGGCGAAAGGGGTCGATCCTTGCGAGTTCATGGCTATATGATGGGAGACACCTGCCCCTGTTTCAATGCGCCGGGACTATCGCATGACCGACCAGACCAGCAAAGTCGATGCCGCGGCGGCGAGCGACGCGCCACAAAAGACCCTGACGCCGGCGGCCAGCCGCGCGCTGGCGGAGGCTGAGGCGAGGCGCCGGAAATATCGCGAAAAGGAAGCCGCGATGCCCAAGGAAATCGGCGGCCGCGGCGGCAAGGAACCCGGCCGCTACGGCGACTGGGAGGTGAAGGGTCTCACCAGCGATTTCTGAGAGAATATCCAGGTGAGGCCGGCCTGACCTGAATCTCACGCATCCTAGGCTGCATCGCGCTGTGGTTCGAGGACGATCCAGCCGTCGTCGGTCGCGACGCCGAGCGCGTCATAGGAGGCGATGCTGACGTGCGGCGTCGCGAGCGGGTGCGTGTGCGTGGCGCTGATCACCATCACCGTGGCACCCGCCGCTTCCGCCGCCGCGATGCCGGCCGGCGCGTCTTCGAAGATCAGGCAGTCGCGCGCATCGACGCCGAGCTTTTCGGCCGCCAGCCGGAAGCAATCGGGCGCCGGCTTGCCGCGTGTCACATCCTCCGCCGCGACGATCACGGCGGGAACCGGAATGCCGGCCGCCTCCATGCGCAGCAGCGCCAGTTCGCGCGGCGCCGAGGTGGCGATCGCCCAGCGCTCCGGCGGCAGCGAGCTCAGAAACGCCACCGCGCCGGCGATCGGCACGATGCCTTCGAGATCGGCCGCTTCGGCTTTCAGCAACGTGTCGGCCTCGAGCACCGGATCGATGCCCGGAAGCATCAGTCCGGCGATGGTCTCGACGGCCCGCTTGCCGTGGATCGTCGGCAGGAAGGCCGCCACGTCGAGGCCCTGGTGCTGAGCCCAGTCAGTCCACACCCTTTCGGCCGCGGCAATGGAATTGATCACCGTGCCGTCCATATCGAACAGGAAGGCCGCGAATTTTCTGCCTGCAAACATCTAAAATCCTGGAGGTCGTTTTCGGGAGGGACTAAGCTGCGATCGACCGTAGCCTCATGGCCGGCCCGTGGAAAGGCGCAAGGCTGCCTTTTGACACGCCGGAGCGGTGCGAACCGCTCCAATATCTGTTTTGCGCAATTCCGTACGGAAGACCACTACGCACTGTTCCTGAAAGCGTTCCAAGCGGAACCATGGCAGGCCTGCCGCGTTTGAAAAGACTGTCTTCCAGAATGACCGCAGGGGGTAATCGTGATGCTGATACGGCTCGGCTACGAAATCGCCATTGAATGCACCGGAGCCACGCCGATCATCTCACTGCTCGACATCCACAGCGAGCGCCAGCCCGACATCAAGCGGCAGACGCGCGTGCTGACATCTCCTTCGGTGCCGACCAGGGTCTACCACGACCGCCACGGCAACAGCTGCCGTCGCTTCACCGCGCCCGCCGGGGGCTTTCGCATCCTCTACGACGCGGTCGTCGAGGACAGCGGCGAGCCGGACGAGGTCAACACGCTGGCCGGGGAAACGCCGGTGGCGGAACTGCCCGACGACGCGCTGGTCTATCTGCTCGGCAGCCGCTACTGCGAGACCGATCATCTCAGCGATCTCGCCTGGCAGCTGTTCGGGAACCTGCCGCCGGGCTGGGCACGGGCGCAGGCGATCGTCGATTATGTCCACAGCCGGCTGTCGTTCGGCTACGGCTATGCGCGCGCCACCCGCACGGCGGCGCAGGCGCATGAGGAGCGTGTCGGCGTCTGCCGCGACTTCGCGCATCTGGCGATCACGCTCTGCCGCGCCATGAACATCCCGGCCCGCTATGTGAACGGCTATCTCGGCGACATCGGCGTGCCTGTCGACCCGGCGCCGATGGATTTCTCGGCCTGGATCGAAGTCTTCCTCGACGGCAAATGGTACGCGTTCGATCCCCGCCACAACATTCCGAGGATCGGTCGCATCGTCATCGCGCGCGGCCGCGACGCCACCGACGTGCCGCTGCTGCACAGTTTCGGCCCGCACCGGCTCACCCTGTTCAAGGTCTGGACCTATGAGCAGGAACGCAATCTGTTCAGTCCGCCCCATCACGGTCTCGACAGGACGGCCAGCGCGCGCATGCTGGCGTAGAGCAATTCCAGGAAAAGGGTGACACGGTTTCCGTCAGGAATTGCGTCAAAACAAGAGGCAGGTGGTCAGCGTTTTCATGAAACGATGAACAACCCTGGTCGCCCGCCGCGACTGCCTGATCGCCCAAACGCCATGATCCGCTTCGGCACAGCGCGCCTGTGCCGGACTGGGACCGCGTTCCGCGGCTCGGCGGCGCCAAGGCCGATCATGGTAAGCGCTTCCTAAACGACGGCGCGCCTGCGGTTTTTTGTTTACCGGCCGTTCACCTTGTGCCGCTTAGAACACAAGCAAAAACAAGAGCTTGACCAGAGGACGCCGGATTCCATCCGGCGTGACGGCCCAACCGGCCGGAATCCTGCACCGCATCCGTCAGACGGCTTCGAGGCCGATAGCGAATGGAGGCGGAAGATGCGGCGTTTTGTAGGTCTTGTTCAGGGCGGCTTTGCCAGGGATCGCGGCGGAAACTTCGCCATCCTGTTCGGCTTTGCCGCGTCGGTGCTGGCGCTCGGCGTCGGCTTCGGCGTCAACATCACCCAGCTCTATAATGCCCAATCGAGCCTGCAGGGCGTGGTCGACGCAGCGGTCACCTCGACGGCGCGGGATCTGACCACCGGCGTCATCAAGGAAGCCGATGCGAACAAGTCGGTGCAGGCGTTTCTCGACGCAAACAGCGCGGCCGGCATCCTGGAGGCCGATCAGATCGTTCTCGACAGGCTGACGGTCGACAAGACCGCAAAGACCGTCCGGGCGGACGCGCATGTCGATGTCGCCTTCTACTTCCCGCTGTTCAGCATGGGCGACACCAAGCGCGTCGCGGCCTCCACCACGGCGCTCTATTCCGACAAGACGATCGAGGTGGCGATGATGCTCGACGTCACCGGTTCGATGGCTCCCGACAAGCGCGCCAAGACCAACAAGATCGGCGACCTGCAGGCCGCCGCTTCGAACGCCGTCAGCGATCTGCTCGGCCAGAACCGCGACCCCAGCAACCCGCGTGTGCGCGTATCAATCGTCCCCTATGCCGAGGCCGTCAACACAGGCGGCCTGGCCGGCACCGTGTTCGTCGAGACGACGAATGGCCCGAAGGTTCCGCCGCCGATCGATGCGCCTGTCTCGGCTTCGGCGACGTCGGCGCCGGACAAATGCGCGACCGAGCGCAAGGACAAGGACGGCTATGCAGACTATTCCTCCGACGGACCCTACACGCTGCGTCTCGACAACAAGGGCAAGACTTACCAGGCCAAGGTCAACCGCGACTACCGCATGAAAGTATGCCCTTCGGCGGCCCTCGTTCCGTTGACGGCCGATGAAGCAAAGCTGCTCACCGCCATCGATCATTTCAGCGCCGCGGGCGTCACGTCCGGCGGGATCGCCGCGCAGTGGGGCTACTACATGCTCTCCCCGGCGTGGCGCTCCGCCATCGCCGATGCCGGCCTCGGCGCCGGTCCCGCCAATTTCGACAGCAGGAAGGTGGCCAAGATCGCCATCCTGATGACGGACGGCCAGTTCAACACCGCCTTCGCCGGAGCACGCGGCGCGCCGAAATCACAGGACGCCGGCCAGATGTCGCGCGGCAACGCCGAAAGCATCTGCTCCAACATGAAGCGCGACGGCATCGAGATCTTCACCATCGGCTTCGATCTCAACGATCCGTCGATGACAACGACGGAGCGCAACCAGGCAAAGACCTTGCTCAAGGATTGCGCCACGGCGGATACGTCGTCGCTCAAGCACTATTATGAGGCGGCGAACGGTCCGGAACTGGCCGAAGCCTTCGGCAAGATCACCAAGAATATCGAGAAGCTCACGATCAATCGCTGAGGCGTTCCCCGGCGAGCCTGCGCAACTCCCACAAACGGAAAAGGCCGCCGCTTCTTGACGAAGCCGGCGGCCTTCCGTGTTTCCGTCCATGGCGCGGTCTCTGGCGGTGATGCCATCGCATCACCTGCCGCGCTTCTCGCGCCTTAACGGGAAGACTGCTTCCCGAAAGTGCAATCCGCTGAGGCCACGTTCTGGAAAACGAAATCACTCGACATCGGATCACCTCCTTTCGATCTGTTGAACACACCTTCATGATGGGGTGCGTTGCAGCAAAAGACAAGGGGCAGACGAAAACGGTGCGCGGCGCCTTGGTCAGACGAAGCGCATCGGCGCGCCGATCTCGACCCGCGCCGGCCGGTCGACAGTGCAGTAGACGCCGAGATTGTGGGCGTTGTGGCGCACCAGATTGCGCAGGATGCCGGGATCGCTGTCGAAACCGTCCTGGGCGATGATTGTGAAGCCGCAGCGCCGGCACGGCTCCGAGACCGTCAGCAGCAGGTCGCCGACGGCCAGCTTGCGGCCGATCCATTCGGTTTCGGGAAACGAGCCCTCGACCGGTTCCATGTCGACGACGATGTTCGGGCGGAAGCGGCGTGGGTCGGCCGCCCCTTCCGGATGCAGCGCCTTCAGCCGCGCCAGCGAGGCGGTGGTCAGCAGATGGATCGGCGCCTTGGCATAGCGCGCCTCGGTCAGCGGGCCGGCATAGGAGGGCGCGGCGTTATCCTGGTCGAACGGCCGGATCGAGGCTTCGAAGCCGAGGAAGGCGGACACGGCGCGATCGCTTTCGGCCCCGGGCGCCGCCAGCCAGCCGCCGCCGGGGACGGCGACTTCCAGCTCGCGGGCCTTCGACAGCCGGGTGCGGATCAACGGCACCTTGTGCCATTTCGCCTCCCGGTCCGGCCGTGCGATCTCACCATTTGTCGCATCGACGAGGCCGAACAGGCGGTCGCCGGCGACGGTGCGGCTCCCGACCTCGATCGCGTCCTGGCGCTCACCGGCGAGCGAGCTTGCCGGATAGCGCCAGAGCTGGCTGACCGTGCCCAGGGCCGCGGCGTCGGCCATCAGCTCTTCTTGTTTTGCCGGTTGGCCACGAGGTCGTCGACGACGGCCGGATCGGCCAGCGTCGAGGTGTCGCCAAGCGCGCCGAAATCGTCCTCGGCGATCTTGCGCAGGATGCGGCGCATGATCTTGCCCGAGCGGGTCTTCGGCAGGCCCGGCGCGAACTGGAGCTTGTCGGGCGTGGCGATGGCGCCGATCTCCTTGCGGACATGGTCGACCAATTCCTTGCGCAGGCCGTCGCTCGGCGTCTCGCCGGCCATCAGCGTGACATAGCAGTAGATGCCCTGGCCCTTGATGTCGTGCGGATAGCCGACGACCGCGGCCTCGGAGACCTTGTCGTGGCTGACCAGCGCCGATTCGACCTCGGCGGTGCCCATGCGGTGGCCGGAGACGTTGAGCACGTCGTCGACGCGACCGGTGATCCAGTAATAGCCGTCGGCGTCGCGGCGGCAGCCGTCGCCGGTGAAGTACTTGCCCTTGTAGGTCGAGAAATAGGTCTGCACGAAACGGTCGTGGTCGCCATAGACGGTGCGCATCTGGCCGGGCCAGGAATCGGTGATACAGAGATTGCCGTCGGCGGCGCCCTCGAGCACCTTGCCGTCGCCGTCGACCAGTTGCGGCTGGACGCCGAAGAAGGGCCGCGTCGCCGAGCCGGCCTTGAGGTTGGTCGCGCCGGGCAGCGGCGTGATCAGGATGCCGCCGGTCTCGGTCTGCCACCAGGTGTCGACGATCGGCACCTTGCCGTTGCCGACGACGTTGAAATACCACTCCCAGGCTTCCGGATTGATCGGCTCGCCGACCGAGCCCAGCACGCGCAGCGACTTGCGCGAGGTCTTCGTCACATGGCTGTCGCCGGCGCCCATCAGCGCGCGCAGCGCCGTCGGCGCGGTGTAGAAGATGTTGACCTTGTGCTTGTCGATGACTTCCCAGAAGCGCGACTGCGAGGGGTAGTTCGGCACGCCCTCGAACATCAGCGTGGTGGCGCCGTTGGCGAGAGGGCCGTAGACGATGTAGCTGTGGCCGGTGACCCAGCCGACATCGGCGGTGCACCAGTAGATGTCGCCGTCGTGGTAGTCGAAGACATATTGGTGCGTCATCGAGGCGTAGACGAGATAGCCGGCGGTGGTGTGCAACACGCCCTTCGGCTTACCGGTCGAGCCGGAGGTGTAGAGGATGAACAGCGGATCCTCGGCCTTCATCCTCTCCGGCTTGCAGTCGGCCTTAACGGTGGCGGCTTCCTCGTGGTACCAGACGTCGCGCCCCGGCGCCCAGCCGACCTTGCCGCCGGTGCGGCGCACCACCACCACTTTGTCGACCGCGGTGCCGGCCCTGGCGGCGATCTCGATCGCCTTGTCGGTGTTTTCCTTCAACGGCACATGCTTGCCGCCGCGCAGGCCCTCGTCAGCGGTGATGACGATGGTCGACTTGCAGTCGTCGATGCGGCCGGCCAGCGCGTCCGGCGAGAAGCCGCCGAAGACGACCGAATGGATGGCGCCGATCCGCGTGCAGGCCAGCATCGCATAGGCTGCTTCCGGGATCATCGGCATGTAGATGGTGACGCGGTCGCCCTTCTTGACGCCGTGCTTCTTCAGCACATTGGCGAAGCGGCAGACATGCGCGTAGAGCTCGTTGTAGGTGACCTTCCTGTCGTCATAGGGATTGTCGCCTTCCCAGATGATGGCGGTCTGGTCGCCGCGCTTCTTCAGGTGGCGGTCGATGCAGTTCCAGGACACGTTGGTCTCGCCGTCCTCGAACCATTTGATCGAGACCTTGCCGTCGAACGAGGTGTTCTTGACCTTGCTGAAAGGCTTGAACCAGTCGATGCGCTTGCCGTGCTTGCCCCAGAACTTGTCCGGGCTCTTGATGCTGTCGGCGTACCATTTGAGATAGGTATCGTTGTCGATCAGCGCGTTCTTCTTCCACGCCGGCTGCACCCGATGGACGTGAACCTCGGACATTCTTCGCTTTCCTCCCGGACTGTTCCGCTGGCTTGAAGCGCCGGCGGCGACGCGGCGACGCGGCCGCGAATTCGGGCGCATTATTAACAGTTCCGCGCCGACGGCAATATTAGACGTTGGATTCGCGCGGCGGGATGACGCAGGGGCATCGCAACACCCTGTCAGCACTCTCCGCCCATCGCTGCTAACTGCATGTTTTGGCGAAGGAAAAGGCCGATACGATCAGAAAAAATCAATAGACAGTTAAGCAACTGAGCGCAGAATCCGACATTGGGAGGAAAGGAGATCGTCGCAGGGGGCTGCAATGTATGATCATTCCGAAATCGATCTGATGCTCAAGGGGTATGGGCTGACCACGGCCAAGATTCTCTATCATTTCCCGGACCATCCGCATCTCTTGCAGAGCTACATCTGGCAGGACTACGACATCGCGCCGAAGTTTCCGGTGCTGATCCGCTTCATCGAGTTCTGGAAGGCCAAGCTCGACGGGCCGCTGCATTCGGTGACCTACACGCACCAGACGCTGATCGCGCCGAACGAGTGGCGCAAGGTGGATGGAGAGTTCGTGCTGCATTGAGGCTAATCTCCCCCCTTGAGGGGGAGATGGCCGCAAAGCGGCCAGAGGCGGTCGTCTCACATAGAGCGCGACGCCCTTGCGGAACCGTGAAGATCAAGTCGGCGCTTCACGCGCGGCGACCCCTCTGTCGCCTTTGGCGACATCTCCCCCTTGAGGGGGGAGATTAGGCGGCGCCAGCCCTCACATCGTCGGCGGATTGAGCCGGGCGAAACCTTCCTGGCGGCGATAAGGGAAATACGGGTAGGGCGCGGTGACTTCGCTTGCCGTGTCGAGCTTCTTCATCTGCTCCGGCGTCAACGCCCAGCCGACGGCGCCGAGGTTCTGGCGCAACTGCTCTTCGTTGCGGGCGCCGATGATGACGGAGGAGACGGTCGGCCGTTGCAGGAGCCAGTTGATGGCGATCTGCGGCACGGTCTTGCCGGTTTCCTCTGCCACGGCGTCGAGCGCCTCGACGACCTTGAACAGGTGCTGGTCCTCGACCGGCGGGCCGAAGCTTGCCGTGTCGTGCAGCCGGCTCATTTCCGGCAACGGCTGCCCGCGGCGGATCTTGCCGGTCAGCCGGCCCCAGCCGAGCGGGCTCCACACCAGCGCGCCGACGCCCTGGTCGAGGCCGAGCGGCATCAACTCCCATTCATAGTCGCGGCCGAGAAGCGAATAGTAGACCTGATGCGCGGCGTAGCGCGGATAGCCGTGCTGCTTCGCCAGACCGAGCGACTTCATCACCTGCCAACCGGAAAAATTGGAGACGCCGACATAGCGCAGCTTGCCGGCGCGCACGAGGTCGTCCAGCGTCGACAGCACCTCCTCGATCGGCGTGCCGGCATCGAAGGCGTGCAATTGCAAGAGGTCGATATAGTCGGTGCCGAGACGCCTGAGCGCGTCCTCCACCGCCTTGATCAGACGCGAGCGCGAGGAGCCGTAGTCGGCTGGCCCGTCGCCCATCGGCAGCGATGTCTTGGTCGAGATCAGCACGGCGTCGCGGCGGCCCTTGATCGCCGCGCCCAGCACCTCCTCCGAAGCGCCGTTCGAATAGACATCGGCGGTGTCGAAGAGGTTGACGCCGGCCTCGAGGCAGATGTCGAGCAGCCGGCGCGCCTCTTGCGCATCGCTGTTGCCCCAGGCGCCGAACAGCGGGCCGGAGCCGCCAAAGGTGCCGGCCCCGAACGAGAGCGCCGGAACCTTCAGGCCCGAGGCGCCAAGACGTCGATAGTCCATTTTTTGCTCCTGTGGTGTCGAAGGGGTTTGTCGGGTTGTTACGAGCGGGCGGATGCCGGCTCGCCTAATATCGTGGTGCGATCGAGGCGCAGCGCCAGTGCCGTGACGCCGAGTGCCGAAAGCGGCAGCAGGGCGGCAACCCAGGTCACTGCGCCGAGGCCCGGACCATGGGAGATGACCGCGCCGCCCAGCCAGGCGCCGGCCGCATTGCCGAGGTTGAAGGCGGCGATGTTGAAGGAGGAGGCGAGGCTCTGCCCGGCGCCTTCGGCCTTTTCCAGCACCCACATCTGCAGCGGCGCCACGGTGGCGAAGGCAGCGGCGCCGAGCAGGCCGACAAAGATGACCGCAAGCACCTGGCTCTGCAGGGCGAAGGTCATCAGGCCAAGTACCAGCGCCAGCACGATCAAGCTGCCGAGCACGGACGGCACCAGCCAGCGGTCGGCGGCCTTGCCGCCGACCAGGTTGCCGGCGATGAGGCCGCCGCCGAAGACCAGCAGGATCGGCGACACCGCCGCTTCCGGAAAGCCGCTGATTTCGGTCAGCATCGGAGCGATGTAGGTGAAGACGGCAAAGACGCCGGCATAGCCAAGCACGGTGGTGGCGAAGCCGAGCAGGACGGGTGCGCGGCCGAGCACCGCGAGATCGGCGCGCAGATTGCTCTTCTGGGGCTCTGGCTGGTCGCGCGGCACCAGGGCCAAGATGACCGCGAAGGCCGCGATGCCAACCAGCGTCACCGCCCAGAAGGTGGCGCGCCAGCCGAAGGCCTGGCCGAGCCAGGTGCCGAAGGGAACGCCGAGGATATTGGCGACGGTCAGCCCGGTGAACATCAGCGCGATCGCCGAGGCTTTCCTGTTGGGCGCGACCAGCCCCGTCGCCACGACCGAGCCGACGCCGAAGAAGGTGCCGTGGGCAAAGGCGGTGAGCACGCGGGCGCCCATGAGCGTCCAGTAATCGGGAGCGAGCGCGCAGGCCAGATTGCCAAGGGTGAAGATCGCCATCAGCGCCAGGAGCACGGTCTTGCGCGGCCAGCGGCCGGTGGCGATGGTGAGCAGCGGCGCGCCGATAACGACGCCCAGCGCATAGCCGGAGATCAGCTGGCCAGCGGCCGAGATCGAGACTCCAAGGTCGCCGCTGACCTCGAGCAGCAGGCCCATGATGACGAACTCGGTGACGCCGATGCCAAAGGCGCCGGCGGCAAGGGCATAGAGAGCAAGAGGCATGGCGATCGTCCCGTTGGTGGTGCCGGGACGCACTTCCCCGCGTCCCGGCTCGGAAGATCGTGTTGCTGCCGTCTGTGAACCAGACTTGCCCGAGGCACATCGGTTGTGAAATAGATTCTTAGATGGCGAGATCAGAGATAAACCGCTCCGGCGAGATCGAGGTGTTTGTCCGCGTCGTCGAGGCTGGCAGCTTTTCGGCGGCGGCGCGCGCGCTGCGCATGACGCCGTCGGCGGTGAGCAAGCTGATCGCGCGGCTGGAGGCGCGGCTCGGCGCCCGCCTGGTCAGTCGTTCGACGCGCAGGCTGCAGCTCACGCCGGAAGGGGCCGCCTTCCACGACAGCGGCGTGCGCATCCTGGCCGACATGGCGGCGGCCGAGCGCGAGGCAGCAGCGGGTGCCGCGCCGCGCGGCCTGCTCAGGATCAACTCCTATGTGCCGTTCGGCCAGCACCGGCTGATCCCGCTTTTGCCGAGCTTCCTGGAGCGCTATCCCGAAATCTCGGTCGACATCGTCCTGACCGACCATGTCATCGACCTGATGGAGGAGCGCGCCGATGTCGCCATCCGCGCCGGGCCGCTCGGCGAATCACGGCTGGTGGCACGCAAGCTCGGGCAGAGCGGCGTGGTGGTGGTCGCGGCACCTTCCTACCTCGATGCGCGCGGCACGCCGCGCACGCCGGCCGATCTCGATCGCCACAACCGCATGGGCTTCCGCTTCGCGCGCCATATCGACGGCTGGCCGTTTGCCGACAGGGCCGGCCGTGCCACCGTGGTCCCAATCACGGGCAATGCCCAGGTCAGCGACGGCGAGGCGATGCGGCTGATGGCTCTTGCCGGCGCGGGCATCGCTCGGCTGGCGCGCTGGCATGTCGAGCCCGACATCGCCGCCGGCCAGCTGGTGCCGTTGCTCGAGGATTTCAATCCCGGCGACGAGGAAATGACCCACGCCGTCTATGTCGGCCAGGGCAAGCACCTGCCGGCCAGGGTGCGTGCCTTTCTCGATTTTCTGGTCGAAACGGTGCGGCTCTGAACGAGGAAGCCGCGCGCCCGAGGGACGCGCGGCTGCTCAGACGAAGCGGACGAACTAGGCCTTCGGCACGAACGGCGCCGGGCGCCGGCCCGCGCCCTGCCGGTCCAGCATCCAGCCGGGATATTCGGAGGGCAGCGCGCTGACCTCGTCCAGCCTGGCGAGATCCTCGGCGTCGAGCTTCAGCGCGGTGGCGGCAAGGTTCTGCTCGAGCTGGTCCATGCGGCTGGCGCCGATGATGACGCTCATCACGAAGGGCTTGGCCAGCACGTAGCCGAGCGCCACCGTGGCAACGCTGACATCGTGCTTCCTGGCGATCTCGCGCATGACGGCGACCGCCGCCCAGGCGCGATCCTCGTTGACCGGCGGGAAGTTGAAGGAGGCGCGGCGGCCTTCGCCATTGCCGGGCGCGCCCGGACCGTATTTGCCGGAGAGCAGGCCGCCGGCCATCGGTGACCAGACCATCAGGCCGAGCTTCTCCTCATTGAGCAGCGGCACGATCTCGCGTTCGAGGTCGCGGCCGGCGATCGAATAGTAGGACTGCACGGTCTCGAAGCGGGCAAATCCCTTTCGCTCGGCAATGCCCAGCGCTTTGGCGATGCGCCAGGCTTGCCAGTTCGAGACGCCGACGTAACGCACCTTGCCGCTGGACACGAGATCGTCGAGCGCCCGCAGCGTCTCGTCGATCGGGCTCACCGTGTCGGTGCCGTGCAGCTGGTAGAGGTCGATGTGATCGAGCTGCAGCCGTTCGAGGCTGGCCTCGACCGAATCCATGATGTGGCCGCGGGAGGAGCCGCGCTGGTTCGGGCCCTCGCCCATGACGCCATGCACCTTGGTGGCGATGATGACGTCCGACCTTTTGACGCCGAGGTCGTGGAGCGACTGGCCGAGCAGTCTTTCGGAGGCGCCGAAGGAGTAGACGTCGGCCGTGTCGAAGAAGTTGACGCCGGCGGCAATCGAGCGGCCGACGATCTCGTTGACGCCTTTCTGGTCGAGGCTGGCGATCAGGCCCCATTGGGCGTTCTCGCCGGCGGCGCCGAAGGTCATGGTGCCGAGGCAAAGTTCGGAGACGAACAGCCCGGTGTTTCCGAGTTGATTGTAGCGCATGGTGGGAGCTCCAGGGAGGAATGGGAATGACGCTGAGCAAATAGGAACGGTACGTTCCGTTTCAAGTGCTGGAGCAAGCAAGGCGGGCAACTGGCTCAAGAGAACCGTCGGGCAGCCACCGCTAGGCCTGGCAAGCCTTTGCGGCAAGATTCATCGCCCAGCTATCGGCTGCCGAAGATCGCCGAGCCGACCCGGACGCCGGTCGCGCCGAAGGCGATGGCCGTCTCGTAGTCGCCGGACATGCCCATCGAGAGCTTCGCGACGCCGGCCTCCTTGCCGAGCTTCTCCAGCAGCGCGAAGTGCGGGCCGGGGTTCTCATCAGCCGGCGGGATGCACATCAGGCCTTCGATGGCGAGGCCGTGCACCTCTTGGCAGCGCCTGACGAAGGCGACCGCCTCGCGCGGCTCGATGCCGGCCTTTTGCGGCTCCGAGCCGGTGTTGACCTGAACGTAGAGTTTTGGCTTCCGGCCCTGCCGTGCGATCTCCTTGGCAAGTTCGGCGGCGATCTTCTCGCGGTCCACGGTCTCGATGACGTCGAACAGCGCGACCGCTTCCTTGGCCTTGTTCGACTGCAGCGGACCGATCAGATGCAATTCGATGCCGGGAAATTGATGCTTCAGCGCCGGCCATTTGCCTTGCGCCTCCTGCACGCGGTTTTCGCCGAAGACCCGCTGGCCGGCCTCGATGACCGGGCTGATCGATGCGGCCTCGAAGGTCTTTGACACCGCCACCAGCGTGACCGCGCCTTGGTCGCGGCCGGCGTCGCGCGCGGCGGCGGCAATCCTTGCCTTGACGGCAAAAAGCTGTTCGACGGCGCTCGTCATGCCCATATCCTGCCTGTAGTTTTGGTCCTCGCCGGCTCGCCGCAGTTGACGGGTCCGGCAATCCATGGTGAACACCGCGACGACATTTTCCTGGGCCGCCGGGCATTGCCCCGCGGTTCGTGCCAGCTTTTAAGTGAAAAACATCCGATGGCAACCGAACGATACAATCCGCGCGCGTCAGAGCCCAAATGGCAGAAGGCCTGGGCCGAAAAGAAGCTGTTCGAGGCCGACAACGCCGATCCGAAGCCGAAATACTACGTGCTGGAGATGTTCCCCTATCCGTCGGGGCGCATCCATATCGGCCACACCCGCAACTACACGATGGGCGACGTCGTGGCGCGCTACAAGCGCGCCAAGGGTTTCAACGTGCTGCACCCGATGGGCTGGGACGCCTTCGGCATGCCGGCCGAGAACGCGGCGATGCAGAACAAGGTCCACCCCAAGGACTGGACCTATGAGAACATCGCCACCATGCGCGAGCAGCTCAAGGTCATGGGCCTGTCGCTCGACTGGGCGCGCGAGTTCGCCACCTGCGACGTCGACTACTACCACCGCCAGCAGATGCTGTTCCTCGACTTCGTCGAGAAGGGGCTGGTGACGCGCAAATCCTCCAAGGTCAACTGGGACCCGGAGGACATGACGGTGCTCGCCAACGAGCAGGTCATCGACGGTCGCGGCTGGCGCTCCGGCGCGCTGGTCGAGCAGCGCGAACTGACGCAGTGGTTCTTCAAGATCACCGACTTCGCGCAGGACCTGCTGGATTCGCTCGAAGGCCTCGACGAATGGCCGGAGAAGGTCAAGCTGATGCAGCACAACTGGATCGGCCGCTCGGAAGGGCTGCTGATCCGCTGGCCGCTGGCCAAGCCGGTCGCGGGCGAGCATGAGCTGGAGGTCTACACGACCAGGCCGGACACCATTTTCGGCGCCTCGTTCATGGCGGTCGCCGCCGACCATCCGCTGGCAAAGAAGGCTGCCGAGGAGAATGTCGAGCTGGCCAAGTTCATCGACGAGGTGCGCCATATGGGCACCTCGGTGGCGGCGCTGGAAACGGCCGAGAAGAAGGGCTTCGACACCGGCATCCGGGTCGTCCATCCGTTCGACGAGAACTGGACGCTGCCGGTCTATGTCGCCAATTTCGTGCTGATGGAATACGGCACCGGCGCGATCTTCGGCTGCCCGTCCGGCGACCAGCGCGACCTCGACTTCGCCAACAAATACGGCCTGCCGGTGATCCCCGTGGTGATGCCGGAAGGCGGCGACGCCAAGACCTTCCAGATCATCGAGGAGGCCTATGTTGACGACGGCGTGATGATCAATTCGCGCTTCCTCGACGGCATGAAGCCGGAGAAGGCCTTCGACGAGGTGGCCAAGCTGCTGGAAAAGAAGACGATCGGCAACCGGCCGATGGCCGAGCGCAAGGTGAACTTCCGCCTGCGCGACTGGGGCATTTCGCGCCAGCGCTACTGGGGCTGCCCGATCCCGATGATCCACTGCGAGGATTGCGGCGTGGTGCCGGTGCCGAAGGCCGACCTGCCGGTCAAGCTGCCCGACGACATCGAGTTCGACCGGCCGGGCAACCCGCTCGACCGCCACCCGACCTGGCGGCACGTCAATTGCCCGCAATGCGGCAAGCCGGCGCGGCGCGAGACCGACACGATGGACACGTTCGTCGATTCGTCCTGGTATTTCGCGCGCTTCACCGCGCCGTGGGCCAACGATCCGACTGAGCCGAAGGCGGCCGACGAATGGCTGGCGGTCGACCAGTATATCGGCGGCATCGAGCACGCGATCCTGCATTTGCTCTATTCGCGCTTCTTCACCCGCGCGATGCGCGAGACCGGCCATCTCGATCTCGCCGAGCCGTTCAAGGGCCTGTTCACGCAAGGCATGGTGGTGCACGAGACCTACCGTGTCGGCGGGCCGTCCAACAACGGACGCTGGCTGTCGCCGGGCGAGGTCAGGCTCGAGGACGTCGGCGGCAAGCGCCGCGCCGTCGACATCGCCACCGGCGAGGAGGCTGTCATCGGCCCGCTGGAGAAGATGTCGAAGTCGAAGAAGAACACGGTGAGCCCGGAAGAGATCACCGACGGCTACGGCGCCGATACCGCGCGCTGGTTCATGCTGTCGGATTCGCCCCCAGAGCGCGACGTGGAATGGACCGACGACGGCGCCGCCGGCGCGCATCGCTTCGTCCAGCGCATCTGGCGCCTGGTGTCGATCGCGGCCGAGCAGCTGGCCGGCGTGAAGCCCGAGGCTGCGAGAGAGGGCGAGGCCGGCGCCGTCTCCAAGGCCGCGCACAAGATACTCAAGGCGGTCGGCGAGGATATCGAGAAGCTCGGCTTCAATCGCGCAATCGCTCGCATCTACGAGCTCGCCAACGCCTTGACCACGCCGCTCAACGAGGCGGCCGAAGGCAAGGCCGACGCCGCGCTGAAGGGCGCCTGCCGCGAGGCGGTGGAGATCCTGGTGCATCTGATCGCGCCGGTCATGCCGCATCTGGCCGAGGAGTGCTGGGAGACGCTGGGCGGCACCGAAATGGTCGCCGAACGGCCGTGGCCGGTCTACGATCCGGCGCTTGTCGTCGACAACGAGATCGTGCTGCCGGTCCAGGTCAACGGCAAGAAGCGCGGGGATTTGACAATTGCCCGCGACGCGGACCAAGGTGCGGTCGAAAAGGCGGTGCTGGCCCTCGAATTCGTGCAGAAGGCGCTGGAAGGTAAGGCGCCCCGCAAGGTGATCATCGTGCCGCAGAGGATCGTCAATGTCGTTGCCTGATCGGGAAAAGACTGGTGTGACGCGCTTGCTCGGCCGCACCGCGCTGTACGGCCTGGTCGCCTCGCTGGCATTGGTGTCGGCCTGCACCGTCAGGCCGCTCTATTCGAACGCGCCGCTCACCGGCGGCTCGACAGTCGGCGCCGCCGCTGAGCTGGCGTCGATCTCGGTCAAGCCGGTCAAGACCCGCTACGCGCAGCAGGTGCGCAACAATCTGATCTTCGGCCTCGGCCAGGGCGCCGGCGAGCCGGCAACGCCTGCCTACATACTCGATCTCGGCGTCACCGAACTGGTCGAATCGGCAGCACTTGTGCAGATACAGACCGACGAGGACGAGCCGACCGCGGGCACGGTGACGCTGACCTCGTCCTATGTGCTGACCGATGCGAGCACCGGCACGGTCATCGCCACCGGCAAGCGCTCGGTGCCGTCGTCCTTCGACCGGCCGCGCCAGGAATACGCGTCCTACCGGGCACAGATCGATGCCGAGAACCGCGCCGCGCGCGAGCTGGCGGACCTGCTCAGGCTCTCGGTGGCGCAGGATCTGGTCAAGCACGGCAAGAAGGCCTGAGAGACCGTTTGGAAATTCTACTCCGGCGGCCATCTGCCGGCGGTTTCTGCGCTTCCGGTGCTCACGGACCTGAATGTCCGCTGCGCTCCGGTTCTCGAAACCACCGCCATATGACTCGCCAGAGCGAATTTCGAAACGGTCTCTGAGCGTTTCCGACTTTGCTGTTTGCAACAAAAAAGGCCGGTCGCCCGGCCTTTTTTCGTATCGTTGAGACGAGATCAGCCGATCTTCTGGCCGGTCTTGGCCCAGTCGGCGAGGAAGGCGGCAAGGCCCTTGTCGGTCAGCGGATGGCTGACCAGCGCCTTCAGCGTCGCCGGCGGCGCGGTGATGACATCGGCGCCGATCAGCGCCGCCTGCTTGACGTGGTTCACGGTGCGCACCGAGGCGGTCAGGATCTCGGTCTGGTAGTCGTAATTGTCGTAGATCTGCCGGATCTCCTGGATCAGCTCCATGCCGTCCGAGCCGGTGTCGTCGATGCGGCCGACGAAGGGCGAGATGAAAGAGGCGCCGGCCTTGGCGGCGAGCAGCGCCTGGTTGGCGGAGAAGCAGAGCGTGACGTTGACCATGCGCTTCATCTCGGTGCGGATGGTCTTGCAGGCCTTCAACCCGTCCAGCGTCAGCGGCACCTTGATGCAGACATTGGGGGCGATCTTGGCCAGCACCTCGGCCTCGGCCATCATCTGCTTGTATTCGGTCGCCACGACCTCGGCCGAGACCGGGCCCTCGACGATGTCGCAGATCTGCTTGGTCACCTCGGCAATCTTGCCGCCCGATTTCAGGATCAGCGAGGGATTGGTGGTGACGCCATCGAGCAGCCCCAGATCGTTCAGCTCGCGGATTTCCTTGATATCGGCGGTGTCGACAAAAAATTTCATCGCGGTCTCCTGAAGATTTTCATGTGCATGACATGCAGCTTGGGGGTCGGCCTTTGCTCTAGACCAAAGTCGGGGCAAGGTCACGCCTCATGATGGAAGATTCGCCCTTTGTCGCGGCCGCGCCGGTGCTGGTGCCGATGCCGGCCGAGCGGCCTTACACCTATGCGGTGCCGGCCGGCATGCGCGTGGTGCCGGGTTCGATCGTGCGCGTGCCGCTGGGGCCCCGGCAGGTCGCCGGCATCGTCTGGGACGGCGCCGTCGAGACGGTCGACGCGAGGAAATTGCGGCCAATCGAGCAGGTGTTCGATTGCCCGCCGATCGACCGCGCGATGCGCCGCTTCGTCGACTGGATCGCGCAATACACGCTGGCGGCGCCGGGCATGGTGGCGCGCATGCTGCTTCGTGCGCCGGAGGCCTTCGACCCGGAGCCCTGGATCGAAGGCCTGCAGCTCACCCTGGCCAGACCCGACCGGATGACCGAGGCGAGGGCGCGCGTGCTGGCGACGGCCGAGGGCGGCCTCGCCTGGACGCGCTCGGGCCTGGCGCATGCGGCCGGCGTGTCGTCGGCGGTCATCGACGGCTTGCGGGCGCAAGGCGTGTTCGAGACGGTGATGATCCCGCCGCGGCCGGTGGTGGCGGCGCCCGATCCGGCCTACGCGCAGCCGACGCTGATGCCCGACCAGGAGGATGCGGCGGCCATGCTGCGTGCCGGCGTCGCGGCGAACGCCTTTGGCGTCACGTTGCTCGATGGCGTCACCGGATCCGGCAAGACCGAGGTCTATTTCGAGGCGGTGGCGGCGGCGCTCGACCAGGGCAGGCAGGTGCTGATCCTGCTGCCGGAAATCGCGCTGACCCATGCCTTCCTGGAACGCTTCCAGGACCGGTTCGGCGCCAAGCCGGCCGAGTGGCATTCGGACCTGCCGCCGAGGATGCGCGAGAAAGTCTGGCGGCAGGTGGCGGAAGGCGGCGTGCGCGTCGTCGCCGGCGCGCGCTCGGCGCTGTTCCTGCCTTTCCCTGAGCTTGGCCTGGTCGTCGTCGACGAGGAGCACGACCCCGCCTACAAGCAGGAGGATCGCGTCTTCTACAATGCCCGCGACATGGCGGTGGTTCGCGGCCACATAGGCGGCTTCCCGATCGTGCTCGCCTCGGCGACGCCGTCGGTCGAGAGCCGGGTCAATGCCAGCCAGGGCCGCTATCATCGGGCGGTGCTTTCGTCGCGCTTTGCCGAGGCGGCGCTGCCCGACCTGAAGTCGATCGACATGCGCCGCGCGCCGCCGGCGCGCGGCGGCTTCCTGTCGCCGCTGCTTCTCGACCAGATGCGGCGCACGCTGGAGAAGAAGGAGCAGTCGCTCTTATTCCTCAACCGGCGCGGCTATGCGCCGCTGACGCTGTGCCGCGTCTGCGGCCACCGTTTCGGCTGTCCGGTCTGCTCGGCCTGGCTGGTCGAGCACCGCTTTCGCGGCCAGCTTGTCTGCCACCATTGCGGGCATAATGAGCGGCGGCCGGAGGCGTGCCCCGAATGCGGTACGCTCGACCATCTGGTCGCTTGCGGTCCCGGCGTCGAGCGCATTGCCGAGGAGGTGGTGGCGCACTTCCCCGACGCCCGCACCATCGTGCTCTCGTCCGACCTGATGGGCGGCGTGCGACGGCTCAGGCTCGAGTTGGAAGCCATCGCCAATGGCGAGGCCGACATCGTCATCGGCACGCAGCTCGTCGCCAAGGGCCATAATTTTCCCAACATGACATTGGTCGGCGTGGTCGACGCCGATCTCGGCCTCGCCAATGGCGATCCGCGCGCGGCCGAGCGAACCTTCCAGCTGCTCAGCCAGGTGACGGGTCGCGCCGGCCGCACCGGCAAGAAGAGCCTCGGCCTGCTGCAGACCTACCAGCCGGACCATCCGGTGATGCGGGCCATCGTCTCCGGCGATGCCGAGGCCTTTTACGAGCGCGAGGTCGCCGAGCGCGAGCGGGCGGCGCTGCCGCCCTTCGGCCGGCTCGCCGGCGTTATCGTCAGCGCCGCGACGCGGGCCGAAGCGGAGGCGCATGCGCGCGGCCTGCGCCGCGCCGCGCCGCAGGCGGCCGATCTGTTCGTGCTGGGCCCGGCCGAGGCGCCGTTGTCACTGCTCGGCGGGCGCCACCGCTTCCGCCTGCTGATCCAGGGCGAGCGGCGCGCCGACATGCAGGGCTTCATCCGCGCCATGCTGGCCGAAGGGCCGAAATTGCGCGGCTCGGTCCGGGTCCAGGTCGATATCGATCCGCAGAGCTTTTTGTGAGATTGATCACGCGATCGGAGGCATGAACAGATGAAGACCCTCGGCCTCATCGGCGGCATGAGTTGGGAATCGACCGCCATCTACTATCGCCTGCTCAACGAGATCGTGCGCGAGCGGCTCGGTGGGCTGCATTCGGCGAAGCTGCTCTTATGGTCGTTCGACTTCGCCGAGATCGCCGAGCGCCAGCATGCCGGCGACTGGCAGGGCGCGGGCGTGCTGCTCGTCGAGGCCGCGCGCAAGCTGGAGGCGGGCGGCGCCGAGGGCCTGGTGGTCTGCACCAACACCATGCACAGGCTGGCGGACGACGTGCAGGCGGCGGTGTCGATCCCCCTGATCCACATCGCCGACGCCACCGCGGTCGCGGTCAGGGATGCCGGCGTCAGGCGGCCGGCGCTGCTCGCCACCCGCTTCACCATGGAGCAGGATTTCTACAAGGGCCGGCTCGCCGAGAAATATGGCCTGCAGCCTATCGTGCCCGACCAGGCCGGCCGCGACATGGTGCACCGGGTGATCTATGACGAACTCTGCCAGGGTATCGTCAAACCCGATTCGCATGCGGCCTATGTCGAGGAAGTCGGCCGGCTGCGGCGCGATGAGAATATCGACGGCGTCATCATGGGCTGCACCGAGATCACCATGCTGATCGGCCAGGCGGACTTCGACATTCCGGTGTTCGACACGACGCGCCTGCATGCCGAGGCGGCGGTCGCATTCGCCCTGTCTTGATACGCCTTTCCTAAAGTTCCGGCGCCATCTGGCGCACGGCTTTTCCTCCGCTAGAATGCCCCGGTTTTCAAACAGGCATTTACGAGGGGACAAAATGGAATTTGCGTTTCCGTGGCCGATGAGCCAGGGCGAGTGGCTGGCATGGTCGAGCGCGGTGGCGACCTTGCTCATCGGCCTGCTGCTGTTCCTGGCGCCGAACCTCGCTTTCAGGATCCTCAGGCTGCAGGCCAGGCCGGAGAAGGCGGCGGCGATCGCCGAGGGGCGCGGCCGCATGTCGGGCTTCTATCTCGGCGTCAGCCTGTGCTGCATCCTGCTCGCGCAACCGCTGCTTTACATGGCGCTCGGCTTCTCCTGGCTGTTCACCGCTTTCGGCCGTTTGCTGTCGATGATGTCGGACGGCGCCAATACGCCTTTCAACTGGGCTTCGATCGTGGTTGAGCTGGTGCTGGCGGCATTGCCGCTGGCCTTTGCTTTCGGCTTTTTGCCCTGAATCATTGACTAATCCGGCGCTTGCGGTTGGTCTCTACCGCCGGATGCGACAAAAGTGCCTGAAAACCATGCCGGACGACGCATTGCGGTCTTAAAAGGCCTGTGCTAGACGGCAATCGACTTTCGGCCGGGGATAGCGGAAGCCGCGCCTCCGTGCTTGGAAAAATGCAGTAAGGTCAAAGATTTAGCCAGAGTTCTCGCTCGCGCCAACAATCTGCGGCCTGTCAGACAAGAGAAAAGACGGTCCGTGGCTCAATCGTCATCGCCAATCTCAGCTGTCGCAGAACGCTATGCGGGTTCGCTGTTCGAACTCGCGCTGCAGGCAAATTCGGTCGCCCAGGTCGAGGCCGACCTCACCAGTTTCGAGGCGCTGCTTGAAGGCAGCGCCGATCTTTCCCGGCTGATCAACAGCCCGGTGTTCTCCAGCGAGGATCAGGCCAAGGCGATCGCCGCGATCGTCGCCAAGGCAAAGCTCGGCGGGCTCGCCGGCAATTTCCTGCGCGTCGTCGCCAAGAACCGCCGCCTGTTCGCAGTGCCCGGCATGATCAAGGCTTTCCGCCGCATCGCCGCCGAGCATCGTGGCGAGGCTTCGGCCGAGGTCACCTCGGCGCATGCGCTGACGGCCGCGCAGGAGACCGAACTGAAGGCGGCGCTGAAGAGCGTTGCCGGCAAGGACGTGGCCATCACGGTCACCGTCGACCCGTTGCTGCTCGGCGGGCTGGTGGTCAAGATGGGCTCGCGCCAGATCGATACGTCGCTCAAAACCAAACTCAATTCGCTCAAGCTTGCACTGAAAGAGGTCGGCTGATGGACATCCGCGCCGCGGAAATTTCCGCAATTCTGAAAGACCAGATCAAGAATTTCGGCAAGGAGGCCGAGGTCTCCGAAGTCGGCCAGGTGCTGTCCGTCGGTGACGGCATCGCCCGCGTCTACGGCCTCGACAATGTCCAGGCCGGTGAAATGGTCGAATTCCCCGGCGGCATCCGCGGCATGGCGCTGAACCTCGAAGCCGACAATGTCGGCGTCGTCATCTTCGGCAACGACCGCGACATCAAGGAAGGCGACACCGTCAAGCGGACCGGCGCCATTGTCGACGCGCCTGTCGGCATGGGCCTGCTCGGCCGCGTCGTCGATGCGCTCGGCAACCCGATCGACGGCAAGGGCCCGATCAAGGCGACCGAACGCAAGCGCGTCGACGTCAAGGCGCCCGGCATCATTCCGCGCAAGTCGGTGAACGAGCCGATGTCGACCGGCCTCAAGGCCATCGATGCGCTGATCCCGGTCGGCCGCGGCCAGCGCGAGCTGGTCATCGGCGATCGTCAGACCGGCAAGACCGCCATCATTCTCGACACGATGCTGAACCAGAAGTCGGTGCACGAAAACGGCCCGGAAAAGGAAAAGCTCTACTGCGTCTACGTCGCCGTCGGCCAGAAGCGCTCGACCGTCGCGCAGTTCGTCAAGGTGCTGGAAGAGCGCGGCGCGCTTGAATATTCGATCGTCGTTGCCGCCACCGCTTCCGACCCGGCGCCGATGCAGTTCCTGGCGCCGTTCACCGGCGCCACCATGGGCGAATATTTCCGCGACAACGGCATGCACGCGCTGATCAGCTATGACGATCTGTCGAAGCAGGCCGTCGCCTATCGTCAGATGTCGCTGCTGCTGCGCCGCCCGCCGGGCCGCGAGGCCTATCCGGGCGACGTCTTCTACCTGCACTCGCGTCTGCTCGAGCGCGCCGCAAAGCTCAATGACGATCTGGGCGGCGGCTCGCTGACCGCGCTGCCGATCATCGAGACGCAGGCCAACGACGTGTCGGCCTACATCCCGACCAACGTGATCTCGATCACCGACGGCCAGATCTTCCTCGAAACCAACCTGTTCTTCCAGGGCATTCGTCCGGCGGTCAATGTCGGCCTGTCGGTGTCGCGCGTCGGCTCGTCGGCGCAGATCAAGGCGATGAAGCAGGTTGCCGGCTCGATCAAAGGCGAACTCGCTCAGTATCGCGAAATGGCGGCCTTCGCGCAGTTCGGCTCCGACCTCGACGCCGCCACGCAGCGCCTGCTGAACCGCGGCTCGCGCCTGACCGAACTCCTGAAGCAGCCACAGTTCTCGCCGCTCAAGGTCGAGGAGCAGGTTGCGGTGATCTTCGCCGGCGTCAACGGTTACCTCGACAAGCTGGCGATCAACCAGGTCGGCAAGTTCGAGCATGGCCTGCTCAGCCACATGCGCTCGGCCGGCAAGGACGTGCTCGACGGCATCCGCAAGGAGAAGGCGCTGTCGGATGATCTGCGCGCCAAGCTCAAGGCCGAGATCGACGCCTTCGCCAAGACCTTCGCCTAAGAAGAAGCCGGACGCACGGGATCAGGTTTGAAGCATGCCTTCATTAAAAGACCTTCGTAACCGTATCGCCTCGGTCAAGGCGACGCAGAAGATCACCAAGGCGATGCAGATGGTCGCCGCGGCGAAGCTGCGCCGCGCGCAGGAAGCGGCGGAAGCGGCGCGTCCCTATTCCGAGCGGATGGGCGCGGTGCTGGCCAACATCACCCAGGCGATCGGCGGCGGCGGCGATGCTCCGGCGCTGATGACCGGCACCGGCAGGGACGACGTGCAACTGCTCGTCGTCTGCACCGCCGAGCGCGGCCTCTGCGGCGGCTTCAATTCGCAGATCGCCCGCCTTGCCCGCGACCACATCCGCAAGCTCCTGGCCGACGGCAAGCAGGTCAAGATCATCTGCGTCGGCAAGAAGGGCTACGACATCCTGCGCCGCGACTACGCATCGCTGATCCTTGAGCGCGTCGACCTGCGTGAAGTGCGGACGCTCGGCTTCGCCAATGCCGATGCGATCGCGAAGAAAGTCATCCACCTCTTCAACGAGGGCGGTTTCGACGTCTGCACACTGTTCTACTCGCAGTTCAAGTCGGTGATCAGCCAGATCCCGACGGCGCAGCAGATCATCCCGGCGGCGACTGCCGCTCCGGCTGCTGCCGAGGCGACCAATGGCGGCAACGCCGTCTACGAATACGAGCCGGAGCCGGGCGAGATCCTCTCCGACCTCATCCCGCGCAACATCTCGGTCCAGATCTTCCGCGCGCTGCTCGAAAACGCAGCCGGCGAGATGGGCGCCAAGATGAGCGCCATGGACAATGCGACGCGCAACGCCGGCGACATGATCAACAAGCTGTCGATCACCTACAACCGCCAGCGGCAGGCGCAGATCACCAAGGAATTGATCGAAATCATTTCGGGCGCCGAGGCGCTCTAGTCGCGGGCCCATGTGGAGGTCGCTGACCTCCATGCGGACAGCGCGAGAAACAGAAAGACGAAAAAGGGCAAAGACGATGGCGAAAGCAGCGACTCCGAAGACCGCCGCCAAGGCGGCACCGGCCAAGGCTCCGGCAGCAGCCGCGAAGGCCGCTCCGGCCAAGAAGGCGGCGGCACCAGCCAAGGCAGCACCGGCCAAGGCGGCGAGCGTCGCCGTCAAGAAGACCGGCGCCGTCGGCAAGGTCCGCCAGGTCATCGGCGCCGTCGTCGACGTGCAGTTCGGCGACCACCTGCCGGCGATCCTGAACGCGTTGGAAACCTCCAATGTCGGCAACCGCCTCGTGCTCGAAGTGGCCCAGCATCTCGGCGAAAACACCGTGCGCTGCATCGCCATGGACTCAACCGAAGGCCTGGTCCGCGGCCAGGAGGTCTATGACACCGGCGCGCCGATCTCGGTGCCGGTCGGTCCCGGCCTGCTCGGCCGCATCATCAACGTCATCGGCGAGCCGGTCGACGAGGAAGGCACGGTCGACGGCGTCGAACAGCGCGCCATCCACCAGCCGGCTCCGGCCTATGTCGACCAGTCGACGGAAGCGCAGATCCTGGTCACCGGCATCAAGGTGCTCGACCTGCTCGCTCCTTACGCCCGCGGCGGCAAGATCGGCCTGTTCGGTGGCGCCGGCGTCGGCAAGACGGTGCTGATCCAGGAACTGATCAACAACGTCGCCAAGGCGCATGGCGGCTTCTCGGTGTTCGCCGGCGTCGGCGAGCGCACCCGCGAAGGCAACGACCTCTATCACGAGTTCATCGAATCGGGCGTCAACAAGAAGGGCGGCGGCGCCGGCTCCAAGGCCGCTCTCGTCTACGGCCAGATGAACGAGCCGCCGGGCGCCCGCGCCCGCGTCGGCCTGACCGGCCTCACCGTTGCCGAGTACTTCCGCGACCAGGGCCAGGACGTGCTGTTCTTCGTCGACAACATCTTCCGCTTCACGCAGGCGGGTTCGGAAGTGTCGGCGCTGCTCGGCCGTATTCCTTCGGCCGTGGGCTATCAGCCGACGCTGGCCACCGACATGGGCGCGCTGCAGGAGCGCATCACGACGACGACCAAGGGCTCGATCACCTCGGTGCAGGCGATCTACGTGCCGGCCGACGACTTGACCGACCCGGCGCCGGCGACCTCGTTCGCTCACCTTGACGCCACCACCGTGCTCAACCGCGCGATCTCGGAAAAGGGCATCTACCCCGCCGTCGATCCGCTCGACTCGACCTCGCGCATGCTCGACCCGATGGTCGTCGGCGAGGAGCACTACCAGGTCGCGCGCCAGGTGCAGTCGATCCTCCAGCGCTACAAGTCGCTGCAGGACATCATCGCCATCCTGGGCATGGACGAGCTGTCGGAAGAGGACAAGCAGACCGTCGCCCGCGCCCGCAAGATCGAGCGCTTCCTGTCGCAGCCGTTCTTCGTCGCCGAAGTGTTCACGGGGTCGCCGGGCAAGCTGGTCGACCTCGCCGACACCATCAAGGGCTTCAAGGGCCTCTGCGCCGGCGACTACGACCACCTGCCGGAAGCCGCCTTCTACATGGTCGGCGGCATCGAGGAAGCGGTCGAGAAGGCACAGCGCCTGGCGGCTGAAGCGGCGTAATCAAGGCAATAGGGAGTAGTCAGTAGTCAGTAGTGAATAGCAGCTGGGTGATCGGACAATTGTCCTCTCCCTACTCCCTACTCACTATTCCCTACTCACTAGATTGACATGGCTGAAGCTTTCAAGTTCGAACTGGTCTCGCCGGAGCGCCTGCTGGTTTCCGAAGAGGTCGAGTCCGTCGTCATTCCGGGCGCCGAAGGCGAGATGACCGTGATGGCCTTGCACGCGCCGGTCATGACCACGATCAAGCCGGGCGTCGTCACGGTGAAGACCGTCGGCGGCAAGGAAGAGCGCTACGTGGTGTTCGGCGGCTTCGCCGACATCGTGGCTTCCGGTTGCACGCTGCTTGCCGAATCGGCCGTGGCGGTCGGCGACATCGACCGTGCCGACCTCGCCCGCCGCATCCAGGAAGCCAAGGAAGACGCCGCCGACGCCAAGGACGACCAGGCGCGCAGCAAGGCGGAACAGTTCCTTAGCCAGCTCACCACGCTGGAAGGCGCCATCCTGCCGGCCTGAGACCAGGCTTCCACCGGAGATTGAAAAAAGCGGGCTTGTCCCGCTTTTTTGTTTGCCCCCGTTTCTCGCCTGATAGACAGTCCGGCTGCCTTGGCGTGGGGGGTGGCGATGACGTAGCAATCAGACCAGCGAGAAATCGCGCCGCGATCCAAGTGGTCGACGGCGCTGGTGTCGGCCTTTGGCGGGCCGTTCGGCGGGTTTCTCTGGATCGGCGCCGGAAGGCTGGCGCTTGCCGTCCTGATTGTGTTCAGCGCCCTCGGCGTCGCGGCTGTCTATATCGGGTTTCCGGTGCTGCCGGGCACCGATCTTGCCGGGCTGGCCAATCTTTCAGGGTTCGTGTTGATGATCCTGTGGGTGGCGCTCGTCGTGCCCTTTGCACATCGCTTCAAGCCGGACAAATGGTATGCGCACGGGCTTTCGGTGCTGGTGCTCGTCCTGCTCACCTCGTCGGTGCCTGCCTTACTGATCCGATCGTTCCTGTTCCAGCCGTTCTCGATTCCCTCCGGCAGCATGGTGCCGACACTGCAGGAGGGCGACCATGTCTTCGTCTCCAAATTCGCCTACGGCTACAGCCGCTACAGCGTGCCGTTCACTCTGCTGCCGATCGAAGGACGCATGTTCGGCGCAGAGCCCAAGCGTGGCGATGTCGTGGTCTTCAAATTCCCGTCCGACCCAAGCATCGACTATATCCAGCGGATCGTCGGCTTGCCGGGCGAGAAAATCCAGATGGTCGACGGCGTGCTCCACATCAACGATGTGCCCGTCGGTCTCGAGGATGCCGGCACGTTCCCGTACGAGGAGATGTCGCAGCCGGCCAAGCTTCAACGCGAGGCCTTGCCAGGCGGTGTCAGCCATTTCGTTCTCGACCTGGCGGACAATTCCGTTGGTGATAACACGCGCGTGTTCGAGGTGCCCGAAGGCCACTATTTCGTGCTTGGCGACAATCGGGACAATGCTTCAGACAGTCGATTCACTGTCGGATTCGTCCCTTACGAAAACCTGGTCGGCAAGGCCGTGCGGCTGTTCTGGAATTCCAAGGGCACCGTTTATTCGTCCCGGCAAACACTGGATGGCTCGGCTGTAGAATAAGTGAGCCATCCGTGCGTGGAACTGCAAGTCTATTCGGTGTCGGCGCCTTGCCGTTCGCCGTCTATGCCAAGCGCGGCGAAGGCCAGGGTGGGGCCGTCGCGGCGCAAGTGGACGAGATGGACCGCCACGAGTTCAATCAAGGTCTGGCGCTCGGCGTGGTCCCTGGCGAAGCCTGCGAGATCGAACACGGCCGTCACGGTTTCGTTCGCCGGCAGCTGCTGGCTCAAAAGTTCCGTCAGCGGCGCGTCGAGCGGATCCGTGAAATGGGCTTCCGGCAAGGCCTTGCCGCGCGCCGCGCAGGCGGCGATCCAGGCGGCCACCACCAGCGTGAGATGGACCATCTCGGTGCCGGCTTCCAGGCACTCCACGACTGACGCCACGATGCGCTGCGGCAGTTTCTGGCTGCCGTCATTGGCGATCTGCGCGGTGCGATGGGCAAGCGCGGTGTTCGAAAAACGTTGGGCGAGTTCCGCCGTGTAGGCGCTGGTGTCGAGCCCGGCATCCTCGGGCAGCGTCGAAATGGCCTCGGCCCACAGGCGATCGACGAACTGCCGGATCGCCGGATCGGCGAAGGCGCGGTCGACGGTCGCATGGCCGCTGAGCAGGCCGAGATAGGCGATGCCCGAATGCGAACCGTTGAGCAGTCTCAGCTTCATGTCCTCGAAGGGACCGACATCGGCGACCATGGTGACGCCGAATTTTTCCCAGGCCGGCCTGCCTGCTGGAAAATCGTCTTCGACCACCCATTGGCAGAACGGCTCGGTCATCACCGGCCAGGCATCCTCGACGCCGAGCTCGACCGCGATGCGTGTCCGGTCGGCGTCCGTGGTCGCCGGCACGATGCGGTCGACCATGCTCGACGGGAAGGCCACGTCGTTTGCGATATGGCTGGCAAGAGGGGCATCGCCCTGTGGGGCGAGCCCGGCATCGCCCTGTCGGGCGAGCTGGACATCGCCCTGTCGGGCGAGTCCTTGATCGTGAAGCGCGGCGAACTCGACCAGCAACCGGTGCAGCGTGGCGCCGTTGGCCGGCAGGTTGTCGCAGCAAAGAACGGTGAAAGGCGGCGTGCCGGCGGCGCGGCGGCGCGCCAGCGCTTCGGTCAGGAAACCATGCGCGGTGCGCGGCGATCCCGGATTGGCCAGATCGTGGACGATGTCGGGGTGGGTTTCGTCGAGCCGGCCGTCGGCGGCCCTCAGATAGGCCTTCTCGGTGATGGTCAGCGTGACGATGCGGGTGCGCGGGTCGATCAGCACGGCCAGCACCGCGCCTGGGTCCTCAGGCGCCACCAGCATCGATTGGATCGAGCCGATGACGCGCAGGCTCTCGCCGCCGCTGTCGCGGATCGCCAGCGTGTAGAGTCCGTCCTGCGGCGCCAGCGCATCGCGTGTGTCGGCGCTGCGCAGCGAGACGCCGACAATGCCCCAGTCACGCTCTCCCGCCGCCAGGCAGTCGTCGACATAGGCGGCCTGGTGGGCACGGTGGAAGGCGCCGACGCCGAGATGGACAATGCCCGGCGCGATGTCGGCCCGATCGTAGGCGGGAACCGAAAGCTGATTTGGCAAGGACCGCAGCGTCCCATCGGAGAGACGGTCGTGGGTCATGGCACCAAAAACGCTGGGAGGTTTCGGCGGAGCGGCATGCGGATGTCCCCGTGCGATGGATCGGATGCGGGGTATCATCTGTTCCCCAATGCCGCAAGCAGGCGGGTGGATGCCGGCCGCGTTGACATCGTTCCTGCCCGACCGTACCGATTGTCCATCCTGGGGGAGCCGCTATGTCCATGATCGCGCTGACCGATCCGGATTTGCTGTTCCCTCCGAGGCGGATGCGCGCGTTGCCGGCGCGCTTTGCGCCGGCGTGGAAAAGTTGCCCATCGTCAGCCCGCACGGTCATACACCGGCGAACCGGCTTTTGCGCGGCTTGGACGCGATCACGGAGGCACTGCGTCATCGATGACAGACAGATGTTGGATATCATGAGCAGTACAGGGCCCGATCTTTCCGCCTTCAGCCTCGCCGGCAAGCGCATCCTGGTCACCGGCGCCAATACCGGCATCGGCCAGGGCATCGCGGTGTCGGTCGCGCGTGCCGGCGGCACGGTGGTCGGCGTCGGCCGCTCGGCGATGGATGAGACCGCCGAAAGGATAGAGGCGGCCGGCGGGCACTTCGAGGCGGTGCGCTGCGACCTTGCCGACTCGACGGCCGCGCAGGCGATGCTCGACCGGGTCTGGCACGACAGCGGATCGCTCGACGGCCTGGTCAACAATGCCGGTATCATAAGGCGAGCCGATGCGGTCGAGCTGACCGAAGCCGACTGGGACGACGTCATCGACGTCAATCTGAAGACGGTGTTCATGCTGAGCCAAGGCTTTGCCCGGAATGTGCTTGCCGAACCCGGACGGCGCGGCAAGATCGTCAACATCGCTTCGGTGCTGAGTTTCCAGGGCGGCATCCGCGTCGCCTCCTACACGGCCTCCAAGCACGGCGTGCTCGGCATCACCCGGCTGCTCGCCTGCGAATGGGCGCAAAAGGGCATCAACGTCAACGCCATCGCGCCCGGCTATATCGAGACCAACAACACCGAGGCGCTGCGCGCCGATCCCGATCGCAGCGCCTCGATCCTGGCGCGCATCCCGGCCGGGCGCTGGGGGCGGCCGGAAGACATCGGCGGCGCCGCCGCGTACCTGCTCGCGCCGGCGTCGGACTATATGCACGGCGCCGTGGTCCCGGTGGACGGCGGCTGGCTGGCGCGGTGAGGAAGATGACGATGACCGAAGCGAAGATATTCTCGCATGCCGGCGAGGCAGCATGGACGCCGACGCAGGACGGCAACCGCCGGCGCGTGCTCCTCCACACC
Source organism: Mesorhizobium sp. M4B.F.Ca.ET.214.01.1.1 (assembly GCF_004791545.1). Lineage (NCBI taxonomy): Bacteria > Pseudomonadati > Pseudomonadota > Alphaproteobacteria > Hyphomicrobiales > Phyllobacteriaceae > Mesorhizobium > Mesorhizobium sp. M4B.F.Ca.ET.214.01.1.1. The sequence continues at coordinate 63,304 of NZ_SRUX01000008.1, read as the reverse complement.
GACGAGCTGATGATGGTCGAGTTCGGCTTCGACAAGGGTGGCGTCGGCGCGCTGCATTCGCATCCGCATGTGCAGGCGAGCTACGTCGCCGAAGGCCGCTTCGAGGTGACCGTCGACGGCCGCACCGAAATCCTGGAAGCGGGCAGCAGCTTCATCGTTCCGTCCAATCTGCTGCACGGCGTCAGGGCGCTGGAGGCCGGGCGCCTGGTCGACAGCTTCACGCCGCACCGCGCCGATTTCCTCGGCTGATTTCTTGACGGTGATCTAGCGGGGCAAGGCGTGGTCGCGTCGGCTCGCGGCGAGCAAGCGATGCGTGGCCTCGATAATCGCCTCGGCCGGCGTATCGGAGACTTTCGCCGATCTCCCGCGCCTTGGCGCGGTGACCACCTCGACGGTGTTCGACAGTGGCCGCCAACGTTCCATGTTGGCGCCGTTGTTGATGATCACCGTCGGGGTCATGACCGTGGCGAACAGATGGCCCAGGCCGCCTTCCATGCCGACATAGGCGGCCGCCATTTCGCCGAGCGCAAGCAGCAGGTCGCTGAACGCCTCGGCATCGAGCCCAAGCTCCGGGCCGACCAGTTGAAGACGGGGTTCCTTCGCGGCAAGGGTCTGCGGGCTCGGTCCGCTGCCCGGGGTGACCAGATAGAGCACCCGGTAGCCGGCATCGATGAGGTTGCCGGCGACGGCGGCGACCTGGGCGTTGCCCATGAACTTGTTGCCCTTGGCGTTGCCGCCAAGAAGGATGAGCGGACGCTGGTCCGCGCCGCGTAACTGACGCGCCAGGGCGCGGGCAGCCTGCGGAACGTCCAGCCTGTGGTCGAATGGCAGATGCCTGCCGGCCAGCCGCTCCACCAGCCGATGGTAGCGCCAGGCATTGTGTTCGGGACGCAGCGTCCATCGGACGCCCGGACGCCAGGACGGCAAATAGCCGGCAAAATTGGGCTCGTAGCGAACGCCGCGGCCGATGAGCTGCAATCCGGTCACCAGCAGGCCGGGCACACCGGTGCGGAAATCGACCAGCCTCGTTTGCGCGCCGCGCGGCTTGAACTCGGCGAGAACAGCCGAAAGCGGCGTCACCGGCCTGAAATCGTCGATGAGGGAAGCGACGTGCTTCCTCAAGACACCGGTAAGCGAGGAGTTGCCCATTGTGCCATAAACGATGTGGCTATGCGGGAAGGCCGTCCTTGCGGCGCGCAATGCCGGCAGCCTCAGCAATCCGTCGCCGAGGGCGTCGTTGCGGGCATAGAAGATCAGCAGCGGTGCGGTCGAATCCATGCCGGTGCGGAACCCGTGGCTCAGGGCGGAAATGAGCCTCGATCAAGGCGCGCTCTGGTCCAGCCGCTGATACTGAAGCCGTCCTGGCGAGTCAAAGGCGATCTGCCGCGCATCCAGGAACAGAAAACCCGCGCCTCCGGGGAGGCGCGGGTATGTTGCCTGGGCGCGTGTCGCGCCGCGGTACTCAAAACATCACCGCAGGACTGGGACGGTGCCGCAACATGGTGAAGATAGGTTTAACGCGGGCTCGATCGAGGTTCTCCTGCCTGTGGATAAACCAGGCCATTTGCAGGCCTCTGGAAATGCACGTATCTGACCATGTACGGGGGTGGAGAGGCAAAGCTTGAACGAAGGCCGCAAAGAGGCTTTTCAGCTTGGGGCTCGCGTGGTCCTGGAGGCGCGGCGGCACGGGCCCATCATCACGCCGGGCATGCTGCCGGGCGACGATGGCGCCAACATCAACGGCCCGTCGCTGATCAGGGTCCCCGACTGGCTGCCGGGCCGGCTCGGCGCCTATTATCTCTATTTCGCCCACCACACCGGCACATACATCCGGCTCGCCTTCGCGGATTCGCCGCAGGGCCCGTGGCGGGTCCATCCCGGCGGGTCGCTGTCGCTCGACCAGTGCGCGTTCCTGCGAGAACACATCGCTTCGCCGGACGTCCATGTCGACGATCAAGGCCGCCGCCTGGTCATGTATTTTCACGGACCGACCGAGGCCGGCGGCCGCAGGCAGACGAGTTTTGCCGCGACCTCGCGCGACGGCATCCATTTCGAGCCCCATCCGGAGCCGCTCGGGCCATCCTACGCGCGGATCTTCCGTCACGGCGGCTGGTGGTACGGGCTTTTCGGCACCGGCGCCGTCAGGCTGTCGCGCTCCAGCGACGGGCTTTCGGGCTTCGAGCCGGGCCCCGTGCTGTTGCCTGCCTCGGGCCGCCGTCTCTCCCCCAGGCATGTCGCCGTGCAGACATGCGGCGAGCAGCTCAGGATCTACTACACGCGCCGGGGCGATGCGCCGGAGCGGATCCTCCACGGGACCGTCGATCTTGCCCGCGACTGGCAACGCTGGAAGGTGCAGGGCAAGGCCGAGCTGCTGCGGCCTTCATGCGGGTTCGAAGGCAATGGCGAGCCCGTCCGGCGCAGCCGCACAGGAGCGGCAAAAGGCCGGGAAAATGCCTTGCGCGATCCGGCGACCTTCGAGGAAGACGGCCGGACATGGCTGCTCTATGCCGTCGCCGGCGAGAGTGGTATCGCGCTGGCCGAAATCCATACGGCGCAGGAGCGGATGGCGGAACGGCTTCCCGGAACCCTTCGCCGGGTGACCTCGCCGCTGTCTGAACGGCTTCGACGCCTCGGCATCCGCACCAGGGCGCCCAGGCGGATATTCATTGCCGGCTGCGCGCGCAGCGGAACCACGCTCGCTCGCCGGCTGATGGGCTGCTTCGACGATACCTATGTCCATGAATTCGAATCGCCGTTCCCGAAGCTGCTCGAACTGAAGCGCCCGCATGCCAATCTCGTCGTCAAGCGCACCGCCGAGAGCCATGAGCTGCTATGGCAGCTGCCCGCCGGCATCGGCCTGATCTATTGCGTGCGCCATCCTTTCGACGTGCTGACCAGCGCGCATCCGCAGACGGTGCATCTGCGCCCCTTCCATGTCACGACCGAACGCTGGGAGGCGGAGTATGCCGGCTTGATCCGGTTGCGCGAAGCCCAGCCGGCGCGAAAGATCCTCTATCTGCGCTATGAGGACCTGATTGCCGAGCCGGATGCCGAACAGGCGCGGATCGCCGGCGCGTTCGGCATTGCGCCGGCGATCCGCTTCAGCGCCGATGCGGACAATCCGGTCCACGCCACCTCGTTGCGGAAATGGGAACGCAATGAGGCGCTCAGGACCTATCTCCAGGGTCTGCCGCCGGCCTTCCTCGCCCGCGTCGAGATGTTCTGCCGCGAATTCGGCTACGAGCTGCCGGCAGACGTGAATGCCGGAAGGGGCGAACCTGGAGAGTGAGTCGCATCGGGCGCCTGCAACGGCGCACGGTCCGCCGCTTGAAGCCGACCAGAACGCAGGCGACGTACGCGGCGGGTGGCGCCCGGGCGATCTTGCCTTTAAGACCATGGCCTCGAACAAACCGGGGACCATCGGGTGATGCACAGATCGGCGGCGAGCGTCCCGGCGGATGGACGGGATGCCAAGCATCGCGTCCTCAAGGACGTCTTCGGTTTCGACGATTTTCGTCCCGGCCAGGCCGCGGTGATGGAGGCGCTGCTTGCCGGGCGCCATGTGCTGGCGGTGATGCCGACCGGCGCCGGCAAGTCGCTCTGCTACCAGGTCCCGGCGCTGGTGCTGGGCGGGCTCACCATCGTCGTGTCGCCGCTGGTGGCGCTGATGCAGGACCAGGTCGCGGCGCTGCGCCTGGCAGGTGTGACCGCCGACACGATCAATTCCTCGCTCGACCGCGACGCCAACGTCGCCGCCTGGCGCCGCGTCGCGTCCGGCCAGACGCGGCTTCTCTATCTCGCCCCGGAGCGGCTGATGACCGAGCGCATGCTCGATGCACTCGCCAGGCTCGACGTCCGCCTGATCGCCGTCGACGAGGCGCATTGCATTTCGCAATGGGGGCCGGCGTTCCGGCGCGAATACGAGGACCTGTCGCGGCTCGGCGGCATCTTCCCGGATGTGCCGGTCATCGCGCTGACGGCGACGGCGGACGAAGGGACGCGCGCCGACATCGAAGCCCGGCTGTTCGCCGGACGCGTCGAGACCCTGGTGCTGGGCTTCGACCGGCCGAACATCAAGCTTGCCATCGAGGCCAAACAGGACAGCAAGCGCCAGTTGCTGCGCTTCGTCGAGCGGCATCCCGGCCGCAGCGGCATCGTCTACTGCCTGTCGCGCCGGAAGACGGAGGAGATGGCGGCCTTCCTCGAGAAGAACGGCGTCACCGCGCTCGCCTATCACGCCGGCATGAGCAAGGAGGCGCGTGAAGCGAATCAGAACGCCTTCATGACGCTCTCCGGCGTCGTCATGGTGGCGACCATCGCCTTCGGCATGGGCATCGACAAGCCGGATGTCGCCTATGTCTTCCACACCGACCTGCCGGGCAGCCTCGAAGCCTATTACCAGGAGATCGGCCGCGCCGGCCGCGACGGCAGGGCGGCGGAGGCGCATATGCTGTTCGGCCTCGGCGACATCCGCACGCGCCGCATGTTCATCGACGATGAAGATGCGGCGCCTGAGCACAAGCGCCGCTCGCATGGCCGGCTCGACACGCTGATCGGCTATTGCGAGACGGCGCAGTGCCGGCGCCAGGTGCTGCTCGGCTATTTCGGCGAACAGGCCGAGCCGTGCGGCAATTGCGACAACTGCCTTGAGCAGGTGCCGCGCGCCGACGGCAGCGCCGAGGCGCGTCTCATCCTCGCCGCCGTCGCACAGAGCGGCGAGCGTTTCGGCGCCGCCCATGTCATCGACATCCTGCTCGGCCATGAGACCGAGAAGGTGCTGGCCAGGAGCCATCAAAGGCTTGCCAGCTTCGGCACCGGCATGGCGCACAAACGGCCTGCGTGGCTGTCACTGATCCGCCAGCTCGTCGCTGGCGGGTTTCTCATGCCCGATCCGGCCGGCCATGGCGGCCTCGCCATCGCCGACAGCGGCCATGCGCTCGGTCGTGGCGAGGGCTCGTTCGAGTATCGCGTCGAGACGCGGCACCGCTCCATGCGTGGCAAGGCGCGCTCCGCCGAGGGTGGCGGAGCGGACATGGAAGGCGTGGATACCGCGCTGCTCGCCACGCTCAAGACGCTGAGGCTGCGCCTGGCCAAAGAACGCCAGGTGCCGGCCTATGTCGTCTTCTCCGACCGCACGCTGATCGACATGGCCGACCGCCGCCCGCGCGACCTCGACGCCTTCGCCGAGGTGAACGGCGTCGGCGAGGCCAAGCTCAGGGAGTTCGGCGAGGTATTTCTCGAAACCATCGCCGGGCATGGATCCGGAGCTTGACGGCGCCGATACCCTTCAATAGTGCGCGTAGCCGCTTAGAGAGCATCTCTGCGACGCCGGGTACCTCAAAGGGCCGTCAATGCTGCGGCAGGTACGGAACCTGGACTTCGCGCCGCCGGTGCGCGCCTCTCGTCTGCTGGACGCAACAATTCAAATGAAAGCGCGGCGTTCATGGGACATCCGACCACATCCGGCGGGAGGCGAACGCGATGAGTTTCTGACTGTTGCCCCAGTGAGACAGTGCAACGGCTGCGCATCATCACCGCGGATGGCACGCAACGGTTGCTGTCAGATTTTCCCTTGGCGTTGATGATAGCTGGCGGGTTCGACGAATCCGAAATCGGCCAGCAAGAACGCCAAATCCCTATATTAGCAAGCTCTTGTATTTCTACTGAAGGAGGAGCATGCTTGTAGAAGGGCGGAGGAGGCCACCAAGGTAAACACGGTGGTCAAAGGGGTTAGGGCTATGGAAGCTGTTTGTTACGTCCCCAGTGCATTCTGTCAGTTGTCGTTGCTCGTCAGCGTCGCGACGACGTTCCTCGTCATGACACCGTTCGCGGCTACTCGCCTATTGGTGTTGAGGATGCGCAAGCACTCTATCGGGAAGCTTCAGTTCGCCTAGTTCCCCTTGGGGGAGGATTATCGCGATGCGATCGTTTATGCTCATCCTTGTCGCGGTTGCCGCGTTCTTCGCATGGGACGGGCTGTTGAACGATGGCCGCTATGCCGATCAGATATTCAACCTCGAATTCCGGCAAGCTGCGCTCAGCCTGCCGAGCGACATTAGCTACGGTTACGAGGGCAAGTTCAACCGCTGACACGGCGTTATGCCGACGGTGGAAAGCGGAGAAGAACCCGCCATCGCGGTGGCTCAGGCCACGTTTCCCGATCGTAAGGCGCATTCCTGGCTGGCAGTTGCCGAACGCCGGTCGGCACGAGCCAAGTTCCGCCGATTTTTTTCACCTTTGTCCCCCGCCGCGGCGAAATTCCTACAAAAGGCATGCTCGGAAAGCCTTAGGTACGGCGCTGCTGGGACCCAGCGCAGTTTTTGAGGGCGTCAGCCCGGGTGGAATGCACGAATGACAATAATCATCGACAATGCCGCAAACTGGCGCGACATCGCGCGCGTCGGAGACGGCGAAAAGCTGGAATTGGCGCCGGCCGCCTGGGATCGCATCGCCCATGCGAACCGCATCGTGGCAAGCCTCGTCGAAAAGGGCATCCGTGCCTATGGCGTGAACACCGGGGTCGGGGCGCTTGCAAGCCAGGTGGTGGCGCCAGCCATGCAGGAGAAGCTGTCGCGCAACATCATTCTCAGCCACGCCTGCGGCGTCGGCGAACTGGCGCCTGAACGCGGTATCCGCGCCATTATCGCCGTGCAGGTGGCAAATTTCGCGCATGACCATTCGGGCGTGCGGCCCGAGATCGTCCGCAATCTGCTCACCTTCCTCGAGCGCGGCTGCATTCCGGAAGTTCCTTCCCGGGGATCTGCCGGATATCTCACGCACAATGCCCATATCGCGCTGGTGCTGATCGGCGAGGGCATGGCAAGGGTCGCCGGACGCAGGATGAACGGTCGCCAGGCTCTGGCCGAGATCGGCCTGGAGCCGCTGGTGCTGGGCGCCAAGGAAGGCTTGAGCCTCGTCAACGGCACGGCATGCGCTACCGGCCTGACAAGCATCGCGCTGGTGCGCGCCGAGCGTTTGCTGTGCTGGGCCGATGCGGCGGCGGCGCTCACGCTGGAGGCCGCGGGCGGGCAGATGGCGGCCTTCGACGAACATGTGCTCGCCATGCGGCCGTCGCCCGGCATCGAGGCAGTCGGCACGTCGTTGCGGCGTCTGCTCGATGGCAGCGGGCTGATCGCGGCGGCGCAGGGCAGTCGCACGCAGGATGCGCTCAGCCTTCGCGCGGTGCCGCATGTGCACGGCGCGGCGCGGGAAGTCCTCGAGCGTTCCGCGCTACTGGTCGATCGTGAACTGGCCTCGGTAACCGACAATCCCGCGGTCTCCGGCACGATCGATGATCCGAAAGTGTTTTCGCAGGCGCATCCGGTGGCGCCCGCGCTCGGTCAGACCGCCGACAGTTTGACGATTGCGCTGGCGCAGGTTGCCGCCATGAGCGAACGTCGCATCGACCGCCTGGTCAACCCGCTGGTCAACAATCTGCCGGCATTCCTGGCGGCGGAAGGCGGTTGCAATTCCGGCTTCATGATCGCCCAGTACACCGCCACTTCGCTAAGCAACGTCAATCGACGCCTTGCCGCGCCGGCGGCGACAGACGGCGGCGTCACGTCCGGCCTGCAGGAGGATTTCCTCGCCCACCCGACCGTGGCGGCCAACAAGCTTTTGGCCGTCATCGACAACGCCGAATACATTCTGGCGATAGAACTCATGGCGGCCGCGCAGGCGCATGATTTCCTGTCCGACCGCGCGGCACGGGCGCCAGGCACCGATGCCATCTATCGCGCCATCCGCCAGCGCGTCGCGCACTACAGCGATGACCGCCCGCTGTCCTGGGACATGGAAAAGCTGCGCGATTTCATCCGCGAAGCCGATGTGGGTCAGTGAAAGGCAGCTCCGAGCCGCCCGCCTGCGCCAAAGCTTCGGAGGGGCAACCTGCTTCGCACGAGGAGCGGGCTGTTCCCCGAAGCTCGAAGAACGAGCAGGATGGCGGAGAGGGAGGGATTCGAACCCCCGATGCCCTTGCGAGCATGCCGCATTTCGAGTGCGGTGCATTCGACCACTCTGCCACCTCTCCGCGGTCATGGTCGGCCGTTGCCGGCGCGGCGCACTAGATAACGACTGGACGTCAAGGTTACAAGGCCAAATCTGCCGGATGTCAGGCTTCTTTGACGTGGTGTCGATTTGGTCACCGCCAAGCGCTTCCCGCGGGGCGGCCAGGTGGCCAGTCGGCGGCGTCAACGTTCGCCTCTCACATGGATGACGGCGGCCGGCCTGGGCGCCGCTAACCGCCCGACGTTCATGGTGTCGGCTGCTTGCCTTGACTTTGACCGGACCTTCGGTTAGGGAACGCGCGCAATCGGCGTGGAGGGGTCTTCCGCGCCGCTTGTTTTTTGAACCCGCAGACTGACAAAAAGACGGCCGAACCGCTTGATGCGGTTCATCGAGGCCGACCGAACAGCGAAAGGCAAAAAATGTTCGCAGTCATCAAAACGGGCGGCAAGCAGTATCGCGTCGCCGCCAACGATCTCCTGAAGATCGAGAAACTCGAAGCCAAGGTCGGCGACATCGTCGAGATCGGCAATGTGCTGGCGCATGGCGAGGGCGAGAACGTCACCTTCGGCGCGCCGTTCGTCGATGGCGCTCTGGTCACGGCCGAAGTCGTCGAGCAGGGCAAGAACCGCACCGTCATCGCTTTCAAGAAGCGCCGCCGGCAGAATTCGCGCCGCAAGATCGGCCACCGCCAGCTTTTGACCACCGTCCGGATCGCCGAGATCCTGCTGGGTGGCGCCAAGCCGGCGAAGAAGGCCGCCGCCAAGCCGGAGGCCAAGGCAGAGGTTGCCGCCGAGGCGAAGGCCGAAGCCGCTCCGAAGGAGGCCAAGGCCAAGAAGGAAGCCGCTCCGAAGGCGGAAGCTACTGTCGAGGCCGCTGCCGCGCCGCTGTTCAAGGCGCCGAAGGGCGAGCCGGACGACCTGACCGTGATCAAGGGCATCGGCCCGGTCGCCGCCAAGGATCTCAACGAGCAGGGCATCATCACCTTCGCGCAGCTCGCCAAGCTCTCCGACAAGGATGTCGCCAAGATCGACGAGCACATGCCGTTCAGCGCCGACCAGATCAAGGACTGGCGCGAGCAGGCCAAGGAGCTGGCGAAGAAGTAAGGCGGAGCCGGCGAAACGATCGCCGGATCGGACTTGAAACGGAACGCGAACGCGTTCATAAGACCATTCAAACGCCCCTCGAGGCGTATCGGAGTTAGTTAGATGGCACACAAGAAAGCTGGCGGTTCGTCGCGCAACGGTCGCGACTCGCACTCCAAGCGGCTCGGCGTGAAGAAGTTCGGCGGCGAAGCCGTGATTCCGGGCAACATCATCATTCGTCAACGCGGCACCTCGTGGCATCCGGGCACCAACGTAGGCATGGGCACGGACCACACCCTGTTTGCGCTCGAAGCCGGCGCAGTCGCCTTCAACAAAAAAGCCAACGGCCGAACCTACGTTTCGGTGAACCCGATTACCAAAGCAGCGGAATAGCCGGTTCCGCACCACAACACCGGCACCCATCTCGGGAACCGGTGTCTGGCCAGGCCAGGAAAAGGATCAGGGGAGATGGGTTTCCATCTCCCCTTTTTCTTTGCCTGGAGGACTGAAAATGGTTGCCGAAGCGGAAGACACGGACGACGAAAGTTACGCGATAGACTGCCCGGCGCTGGCCACCGAGCGGCTGGTGATGCGCGCCCCGCGCGACAGCGATGTCGGGCAACTGGTGGCGCTCGCCGACAACCGTCATGTGGCCGAGATGCTGGCCCGCATGCCGCATCCCTACGGCGAGGCCGAGGCTCGCGCCTTCCTGGCCATGGCCTCATCGCGCCGGGCAGGCATCGTCTATGCGCTGACGCTAGCCGGCACCGGCACCTTCGTCGGCTGCGCGGGCTTGAACACCACCGATCGCGGGCTGGAGCTCGGCTACTGGATCGGCGAACCCTACTGGAAGCGCGGCTATGCGACGGAGGCCGCGCACGCGCTGGTCGACCTCGCCTTCCAGAACACCTCGACCCAGGTGCTGCACGCCTCGACCCGGGTCATCAATCCGGCCTCGCGCCGGGTCATCCACAAGTGCGGCTTCCAGTATGCCGGCCAGGGCATGCTGAACTCGATCGTCGCCGGCCAGGTGCCGGTCGAGCGCTACCGGCTCGATCGCAAGACGTGGACCAGCCTGCGCAACTGGGTCCACTTCTAAAGATGGGCCGATATTCAGGTGAGGCTGGCCTGCGAACGGCGACTTCCTGCGCTTCCGGTGCTCACGTGCTTCAAGCACGCTCCGCTCCGGGTCTCGGAAGTCACCATTCTCGGCGCAGCCTGACCTGAATCTCGACCCATCTTGGGCGCATCTGAGGGCGCTCAGCCCAACTCGACCCATACCGGCAAATGGTCCGAACCCACCGCTTGCCGGTCGACCCACGAGCGCTTCAGCGACCTGGCGAGCGAGGCGCTGGTGAAGATGTAGTCGATGCGCTTGTGGCGGCTCGCATCGTCGGGCCGTTTCGGGTCGACCCAGGTGGCGAGATCCGGGACGCCGAGGCGCTCGGCGACGTCGACGGCGAGGTCGGCGGTCAAGGGCATACCGAATTCGTGGTCCGGGCGGCCGGCAAGCTCGGCATATTCCGCCGAGCCGGGCAGCATGTTGAAGTCGCCCATGACGATGAAGGCTTCAGGGTAGGGCAGGTCCGGCAGGCCGATTTCGGGAATGCCGGAAAGGCCGCCGCCCTCCAGCGCATAGTTCAACAGGCGCTGGCGCAGGAAGCGGATCTGGCTCTGGCGCTCGACGGGGCTGCGATGGTCGAGATGGGTGGAGTAGAAGCGGATGAAGCCGAGCGGTGTCTCGATCAGCGCCTCGAGCGCGCCGCGCTGGAAGTTCATCGCTTCCAGGCTGCGGCTGCGCGGCAGAAGAAGGTTGCGCGACAGATGAATGGGTGTCTTCGACAGCACCATGTTGCCGAGCTGGAAGGTGGTGGTGATGGCGCGGCCGGCCTCCAGGCGCGAGGAGATGTTGACCTCGAAATTGCTGCCATAGGCGGCAAAATAGTCGGGCAGCGCCTCGCCGAGCTCGGCCACCATGTCGCGGTTGTTGTTCCTGGGGTTGTTGCGGGTGACCTCCTTCAAGGCGATCACATCGGCGCCGCGCACGGCATCGGCGATGCGGGAAACATCGTAGCTGCCGTCGAGACCTATGCCGTACTGGATGTTGTAGGTGACAAGCTTCATTCCCGCGCCCCTCCAGCTCCGCCCGCCCACAGTGCTACCGCGTCCCTGGCAAAAGGGCATCCGGCGCTTTAGTCGCAAACCGCCCTCGCCCTTCGCCCCGCTTGATGGACCGGGTCTGCGTTTCCCGGAAACGGCGACCCGCCCTATCTCGTTCTTCCTACGCAATTCCGGACGGAAAACCGCTCACACTTTTCCTGGAATTGCTTTAGAGCAATCCCGCAAGCGCAATAGCAGAAACCCGAAGATCCGATGAAATTTCTCGACCAGGCAAAGGTTTATATCCGCTCCGGCGACGGTGGCGCCGGCTCGGTGTCGTTCCGCCGCGAGAAATTCATCGAGTTCGGCGGACCGGATGGCGGCGACGGCGGCCGCGGCGGCGATGTCTGGGCGGAGGCGGTCGACGGGCTGAACACGCTGATCGACTATCGCTACCAGCAGCATTTCAAGGCCAAGACCGGCATGCACGGCATGGGCCGCAACATGACCGGCGGCAAGGGCGCCGACGTCACGCTCAAGGTGCCGGTCGGAACCCAGATCTTTGCCGAGGACAATGAGACGCTGATCTGCGACATCACCGTCGTCGGCCAGCGCTTCCTGCTCGCCAAGGGCGGCAATGGCGGCTTCGGCAACCAGCATTTCAAGACCTCGACCAACCAGGCGCCGCGCCGCGCCAATCCCGGCCTGCCGGGCGAGGAGCTCAGCATATGGCTGCGGCTGAAGCTGATCGCGGACGCCGGCCTGGTCGGCCTGCCCAATGCCGGCAAGTCGACCTTCCTCGCGGCCGTCACCGCGGCCAAGCCGAAGATTGCCGACTACCCCTTCACCACGCTCTATCCCGGCCTCGGCGTCGCCCGGATCGACGGTCGCGAATTCGTCATCGCCGACATCCCCGGGCTGATCGAGGGCGCGCATGAGGGCGTCGGCATTGGCGACCGCTTCCTCGGCCATGTCGAGCGCACGCGCGTGCTGCTGCATCTCGTCTCCGCCCAGGAAGAGAACCCCGGCAAAGCCTACAAGACCGTGCGCGCCGAGCTCGAGGCCTATGGCCACGGGCTGGCCGAGAAGGTCGAGATCGTGGCGCTCAGCCAGATCGACATCCTCGACGCCGAGGCGCGCAAGAAGAAGACGGCCTCGCTTAAGCGCGCCGCCGGCCGCGCGCCGCTGCTGTTGTCGGCCGTCACCGGCGAAGGCGTGGAAGCGGTGCAGCGCGCGCTGATGGCTGTCGTGGCCGAGGCCCGCGACGCCGTTCCGGCGCCCGTCGACACGCGCTGGCAGTGACCATGCAATCGCTGAAGAAATACCGGCGCATCACCGTCAAGATCGGCTCGGCGCTGCTCGTCGACCGCGGCACGGGGCTGAAGCGCGACTGGCTGGATTCGCTCGCCGACGACATCGCCGGGCTTGCCCATGGCGGCGCCGAGGTGCTCGTCGTCTCGTCGGGCGCGATCGCGCTCGGCCGCACGATCCTTGGCCTGGGAAAGAGAGCGCTGAAGCTTGAGGAGAGCCAGGCGGCGGCGGCCGTCGGCCAGATCGCGCTGGCCGGCGCCTGGTCGGATGCGCTCGGCAAGGGCGGGCTGAAGTCCGGCCAGATCCTGCTCACGCTCGGCGACACCGAGGAGCGACGGCGCTATCTCAATGCGCGCGCCACGATCTCGACCTTGCTCAAGATGAAGGCGGTGCCGGTCATCAACGAGAACGATACGGTGGCGACCTCGGAAATCCGCTACGGCGACAACGACCGCCTGGCGGCGCGTGTGGCGACGATGATGGGCGCCGACCTCCTGGTGCTGCTCTCCGACATCGATGGGCTCTACACGGCGCCACCGGCCAGGGACCCGCAAGCGAAATTCATCCCGGTGGTCGACCGCATCACCCCCGACATCGAGGCGATGGCGGGCGCGGCCGCCTCCGAGCTGTCGCGCGGCGGCATGCGGACAAAGCTCGACGCCGGCAAGATCGCCAATGCGGCCGGCACCGCCATGGTCATCACGTCGGGCACCAGGCTGTCGCCGCTGATGGCGATCGAACGCGGCGAACGCGCCACTTTCTTCAAGCCGAGCGCCAATCCGGTGAAGGGCTACAAGACCTGGATCGCCGGGCAGCTCGAACCGGCGGGGCGGCTCACCGTCGATGCCGGCGCCATCGGCGCGCTGCTATCGGGCAAGTCGCTGCTGCCGGCGGGCGTCAAGCTGGTCAGCGGCAATTTTTCGCGCGGCGATACGGTGGCGATCCTATCGCCCGAGGGCCGCGAGATCGCGCGCGGCCTGGTTGCCTACGATGCCGCCGATGCCGTAAGGATCGCAGGCCTGAAGACGGCCGAGATCGAAACCGTGCTCGGCTACGAGGCGCGCTCGGCGATGATCCACCGCGACGACCTTGTGGTGAGCCATTCGAGTGATCAAGTATTGGCCGTTGATCAAGTATTGGCCGGCCGAAGCGGAGGATGAGCCATGCTGAAGCTGCATGAAAAATCCCGAGACGACACTGCGGCGCTGATGGCCGATATCGGCCGCCAGGCGCGCGCCGCAGCCCGACCGCTGGCCATTGCCACCACCGCCGCCAAGAACGCCGCGCTTGTCGCCATGGCCGAAGCCATTCTTCGCAACGAGCAGGCGATCCTCGACGCCAACGCAATCGACGTCTCGAATGGCGAGGAATCCGGCCTTTCCGGTTCCTTCATGGACCGGTTGAAACTGACACCGTCGCGCATCGAGGCGATGGCCGACGGCATTCGCGAGATCGCCGCGCTAAAGGATCCGGTCGGCGACGTGATCGCAGAATGGGACCGGCCGAACGGACTCCATATCGAGCGCGTGCGCACGCCGCTCGGCGTCGTCGGCGTCATCTATGAGAGCCGGCCGAATGTGACGGCCGATGCCGGCGCGCTCTGCCTGAAGGCCGGCAATCCGGTGATCCTGCGCGGCGGCTCGGATTCGCTCAACTCGTCCGCGGCGATCCATGCCTGCCTGGTCGAGGGGCTGAAAGCGGCCGGCCTGCCGCAGGATGCGATCCAGCTGGTGCCGACCACCGACCGCGCCGCCGTCGGCGAGATGCTGAAAGGCCTCGGCGGCAATCTCGACGTGATCATTCCGCGCGGCGGCCGCAGCCTGGTCGAGCGTGTGCAGAGCGAGGCGCGGGTGCCGGTCTTTGCCCATCTCGAAGGCATTTGCCATGTCTATGTCGATCGATCGGCCGATCTCGACATGGCGGTGAAGATCGCCGTCAACGCCAAGATGCGGCGCACCGGCGTCTGCGGCGCGGCCGAGACGCTGCTGGTCGACCGTGCGGCGGCGGGAACGCATCTGGTGCCGATCCTCGAGGCGCTGCGGGCCGCCGGCTGCGAAATCCATGCCGATAACGAGGTGCTGAAGGCGTTCTCCGACGCCAGTCCCGCGACCGATGCCGACTGGGTAACCGAGTATCTCGAAGCCATCATCGCGGTGAAGCTGGTCGATGGCGTCACCGGCGCGATCGAGCACATCGAGAGCTTCTCCTCGCACCATACGGAGGCGATCCTGGCCGAGGACGCTGAAGCGGTGGAGCGCTTCTTCAACGAGATCGATTCGGCGATCCTGTTGCACAACGCCTCGACGCAATTTGCCGATGGCGGCGAGTTCGGCATGGGCGCCGAGATCGGCATCGCCACCGGCAAGATGCATGCGCGCGGACCGGTCGGCGTCGAGCAGCTGACCTCGTTCAAGTACCGCGTGCGCGGGTCGGGACAGGTGAGGCCTTGATGCTATTTGCCGCTAGAGGTTGAAGCTTGCGCCCAGGCCCCCCTCTCTGGCCTGCCGGCCATCTCCCCCTCAAGGGGGGAGATCGACTTGCGCATAGGGCTTCGCCAATCGCCTACGTCATAAGATTTGCGCCTGCGGACGATCTGCCGATCTCCCCCCTTGAGGGGGAGATGCCCGGCAGGGCAGAGAGGGGGGCCTAGCACCGTGCTCTCGTCCCCTCAGCCCGCCGTCCCAGCGCACTATCTGCGCATGCCGCATGCCGGCAAGGGCGTTGCCGTCGGCCTGTTCGGTGGCTCGTTCAATCCGCCGCATGCCGGCCACGCGCTGGTCGCCGAGATCGCGCTGAGAAGGCTGGCGCTCGACCAGCTGTGGTGGATGGTGACGCCGGGCAATCCGCTGAAGAGCACGCGCGAGCTGGCGCCGCTGGCCGAGCGGTTGCAGCTGTCCGAGCAGATCGCAAAAAATCCGAAGATCAAGGTCAGCGCTTTCGAGGCCGCTCAACACATCCGTTTCACCGCCGACACGCTGGCGCTGGTCAAGGCGCGCAATCCCGGCGTCGACTTCGTCTGGATCATGGGCGCCGACTCGCTTCGCGATTTCCATCGCTGGCAGCGTTGGCGCCAGATCGTCATGACCTTCCCGATCGCCGTCATCGACCGCCCGGGCGCGACGCTGTCGTTCCTCTCCTCGGTGGTCGCCAAGACCTTCGACTACGCCCGCGTCGACGAGGGTGACGCGCCGCGGCTTGCTCGTATGAAGGCGCCGGCCTGGACTTTCATCCACGGCCCGCGCTCGTCGCTGTCGTCGAGTGCCATCCGCAAGGCGGCAAGGAGCTGAAACGTCCCCCTTAGCGAGAAGGGGAAAGTTCGGCCATGTCGCTTTTGCGGCGGCCTTTCGCCGGCAGGTCGGCGATGCTGCGTGAATGCTGGAGAAGAACCGCACCACCATCGAGCCAGATGACGGCAACCAGCCGGCGCCGCTGATCGCCATTGCCAGCGTCGTGGCGTCGATGGCGCTGATCGCGATCGGCAACGGGCTGATGTTCGCCTTCATCCCGGTGCGGCTCGGCGCCGACGGCTTCGATCCGACCTGGGCCGGGCTGATCGTCACCGGGCTTTCGGCCGGTGGGCTCGCCGGCTGCATCCTGACCGGGCCTCTCGTCCGGAGAGTTGGTCACGCCCGCGCGTTCATGGTGCTTTCGGCGCTGATCGCGCTCTCCAACGCGGCGATCGGCGCTGGCCCGATCCCGCTTATCTGGATCGCGGCGCGCGCGCTTTACGGCTTTGCCATTTGCGGTCTGTTCATCGTCGCCCAGAGCTGGCTGAACGATGCCGTCCCCAATGCCATACGCGGCCGCGTCATGGCGGTGTTCTACGTCGCCTATGTCGCCGGCCTCGGCGTCGGCTATGCGACGCTCGCCGCCATCGACATCCGCACCGCGGCAGCGCCGCTGATCGGCATCACCTTCACGGCGCTGTCGATCCTGCCGGTCGGCATGACGCGGCTGGCGCAGCCGCCGCCGCCGCAGGCGGCCTCGGTGGCGCTCGGCCGCGCCTGGCGGATCTCGCCGGTCGGGGTGGCGGGCATGCTCGCCGTCGGCGGCCTGTCGATGATCATTTCCGGTTTCGCGCCGATCCATGCCACCGCCAAGGGCTACAGCCAGGCGGATGTGGCGCTGCTGCTGTCGGCGATGCCGGTCGGCACGCTGATCCTGCAGATACCGCTCGGCTGGATCTCGGACCGGACCGACCGGCGCTATGTGCTGATCGGCGCGGCACTGCTTGCCCTCGTTGCCAGCCTGCTCGCCATCGCCTTCGACGGCGGCGCGCTGGCCGTTCTGCTCGTGGTCTATCTGATCTGGGATGGCGCGTCGGAATCGATCTATTCGCTGTCCAGCGCGCATGCCGCCGACCGCGCCGGCAAGGACGATCTGCTCGCCCTGTCGAGCTCGATGCTGTTTGCATGGTCGCTGGCGGGGTTTGTGGTGCCGGGCATCGTGACAGGGCTTTCCGCGGTCTATGGCACCGGGACGTTCATCTATGTCGGGATTGTCATCGCCTCGGCGTTTTGCCTGTTCGTGTCGTGGCGGGTGCTGGCGGCACGGCCGGTCCCAGCCACCGCGACAGGCAGCTTCGCGCCGATGTGCGCGCAGGCGCCGCTGCCGGTGGAGCTTGCCTTCGCGCCGGACGAGCAGCCTCGCCCCGGCAATTGAGGCGCGTTGTCGACAGCTTGCGCTACTGCCTGGTTGAGGGCGGTTCCTGGTGCGATGCTTCCGGCGGCGGCACCGGGACGGAAATGCCTTCGGTGTCGAAGGCCTGCTTGGCGCGTTTGGTGAGATCGATCTGGGTGGCGAAGAAATCGGCGGACGAAGTCCAGTAGCGCAGGCTGATGGCGACGCCGCTGTCGCCGACCGTGGCGACGAAGGCGATCGGCGCCGGCTCGCGCCTGACGCGCCGCTCGGTGGCGGCGACGGCGAGCATCGTCTTTTGCGCGAGGTCGATGTCGTTCCAGGAGCCGATGGTCAGCGTGACGTCGCCGCGGCGGACGCCGTTGCGCGTATAGTTGCGCACCGGCTGGTTCCACAGCGTCGAATTGGGCGCCAGCACATAGACGCCGTCGACCGTCCGCAGCCGGGTCGCGAACAGGCCGATCTCCTCGATGGTGCCGGAAATGGGGCCGACCTCGACATACTCGCCGATGCGAAACGGTCTCAGCGCAAGCAGCATGATGCCGGCGGCGATGTTCTGCAGCGTGCCCTGCAGCGCCAGGCCGATGGCGAGGCCGATGGCGCCGATGGCGGCGATGATCGAGGCGGTCTGCACGCCGAACTGGCCGAGCACCATGATCACGACGAGGATCAGGATGGCGTAGCGGACGATCTTCGAGAAGAAATGGCGCAGCGTCGCGTCGAAGCCGTGGATGTGACCGAGGCCGGCGAAGATCGAGCGCTCGGCAAGGCCGGCGACGAGATAGCCGACGACCAGCAAGATGACGGCGCCGACGGCCGAGAAGGAGTAGGAGACGATCAGGCTGCTGAGTTGCGCGAGGCCAGCCTGCACGGAGAGGAGCGTGTCCTGGGGATCGATCGGCATGGTGGGAAATCCGGTTGGTGGGCGAGCCGATAACCCATGTGGACGCCATGGGTTCCCGACTTTTTTCCCGCTTTGCGGAACCAAGCGGAGGGGGTCGCGTTGGCGAGCGCGGGGCCACCGTCTTGAAACTGCAACGGAACTCTGCCTATCTAAGTGGTGTCACCTGATTTCACGGGTGATTTGGTTGTTCTTGCTGCGAAAGGAAAGACACTGAGAACAGCACTGCGGAAGAAGGCCGACATCGTGCCTTCGCCGGCCGGGATCAGCGGAAATGACGCCGTGTCCCGCGCCATCAAGACAGTCCTTGCCAGTCTGGAAGACTCCAAGGCCGAAAACATCGTCTCAATCGAGATCCAGGGGAAATCGAGCCTCGGCGACTACATGGTCGTAGCGTCGGGCCGATCGCACCGTCATGTCTCGGCTGTCGCCGATCATCTCCTCAAGGCGCTCAAGGATGCCGGCCTCGGCATGGCGCGCGTCGAGGGGCTGGCCAGCGCCGACTGGGTCCTGATCGATTCGGGCGACATCATCGTCCATGTCTTCCGTCCCGAAGTCCGCGAATTCTACAATCTCGAAAAGATGTGGCAGGCGCCGGACCTCGAGGAAGAGACCCTTCACTGAGCCGTAACCGTTGGGGTGCGTGTCCCCGAATCCCTGGGTGACATGCACTAGCGGCTCTTCGAGGCAAGGATGAAGATCACCGTTCATGCCGTGGGCCGGATGAAAGCCGGCCCCGAGAGAGAACTCGCCGACCGCTATTTCGAGCGCTTCGCTAGGAGCGGCCCGGCGGTGGGGCTGGAATATGCCGGCCTCGTCGAGATTGCCGAAGGCCGCGCCCAGACCGCCAACGAGCGCCGGCGCGAGGAAGGCCAGAAGCTGCAGACGATGCTGCAGCAAGGCACGGCGCTGATCCTGCTCGACGAGCGCGGCAGGAGCTTCTCCTCCGAGGAATTCGCCGGCCGCCTCGGCCTGCTGCGCGACAGCGGCCGAAAGGCGCTGGTGATCGCCATCGGCGGCGCCGACGGCCACGACCAGTCGCTGCGCGACCAGGCAGATCTGGTGGTCTCGTTCGGCGCGCTGACCTGGCCGCATCAGCTGGTGCGGGTGATGCTGGGCGAGCAGCTCTACCGGGCCGCGACGATTCTTGCTGGACACCCCTACCATCGCTCCTGATGTCGCGGCCAAAGGACACGCCAGGGTCAGCACGCTCGGCCCAAGCTTTCCGGCGGCCGGATCGGCGTCATGAGCCATCCTGCATGATCGGATGGACGTGCCTGTACGCCTGGCCGAGGACCTGAGGACCCTGGAAGCGCGATCGGAAGATGCGTAGTTCTCCGAATTTCCGCCTCAATGGCCCGACATCACGGTAGTTGTGGGTTCTCCATCATGGTTGATGGTTCGTTAACGAAGCGGCGGATAGAGTCTGGGCCTGATGTCTGAAGGCTGGAATTCGAGAACGCGCGCCTGGCGCAGCCGCTGCGGCCTGACATTTGTCGCCGCGCTGATTGCGTTCCGTCCGGCGCTGGCGGCGGAAAACACCCTTGATCCAGCGCCCGATCCCGACCGGAGCCGGGCCGAATACGAACAGGTCTCGAAGGAAATCACGCTCTCGTCCGAGCGGCTGGCCAAGCTCGCCGCCGACATTGCGGCGGTCAAAAAGGACCATGCCTCGATTACCGCGGCGTTGATCCAGTCGGCGATGACCGAGCAGAAGCTCGGCCAGGACATCGAGGACATCGGCGCCAAGCTGGAAGGCCTGAAAGCGGAAGAGCAGAAGATACGTGCCTCCCTGGCGGCGCGGCGCGACGTGCTGGCCGAAGTGCTGGGCGCGTTGCAACGCATGGGCCTCAATCCGCCGCCGGCGATCCTGGTCAAGCCGGAGGACGCGCTGTCGTCGGTGCGTAGCGCCATCCTGCTCGGCGCGGTGGTGCCGGAATTGCGCCAGCAGACCGAGGTGCTGCTCGCCGACCTCAAGGAACAGACGCGGGTGACGACCTCGATCGAGGCGGAGCGGGCCAGGCTGACGACGGCGGTCGGCGAACAGGCGGCGGAAAAGAAGCGGCTGAGTATGCTGCTCGAGGCCAAGCAGAAGCTTCAGGCCGACACCGAGACGGAGATCGCCGCCGAGAAGCAGCGCTCACAGGTACTGGCCGCCAGGGCGGGCAGCCTCAAGGAACTGATCGCCTCGCTGGAGGCCGACAAGGCGCGCAGGGCGACAGACCAGGCCAAGGCGGCCGAGCGCAAATCGGCCGATGGCGACCAGGCTCCGGGAGGAGACGGCAAGACGCCGGCGCCGGCGGAATTGGCCGCGCTGCCGGTGCCGGAAGGCAACCGGCTCACGGCCGCGGCACCGTTCTCGGCGCTGCAGGGACAGATCGCGCTGCCGGTGACCGGCAAGATCAAGCGGCGCTTCGGCGCCGATGACGGTAACGGCGCGGTGATGCAAGGGGACATGGTTGCGACACAATCGGGAGCCATCGTCACCGCGCCGGCGGATGGAAATGTGCTTTATGCGGGGCCGTTTCGCTCTTATGGTCAACTCTTGATCCTCAATGCCGGCGACGGGTATCATGTCGTCCTGGCTGGGATGAGCAGAATCAGTGTCGCGACTGGCCAGTCGGTGCTCGCAGGAGAACCGGTCGGCGCGATGGGAGAGGCCCGGGTGGCGAGCACCTCGGCCTCGCAGAATGGAAATGCCACGCCGGAGCTCTATGTCGAGTTCCGCAAGGATGGAAAACCCGTCGATCCGACCCCATGGTGGGCGGACCGTTTTTCTGGAAGGACGTGAAATGATGCGGAAACTTTCGCTTCTGTTCGCCGGCGCGCTGATGGGCGCGTCAGCGATGAGCCTGGTCTACGGCGCGCCAGGCTCGACGGCGAACGCTGCGGGCTCCGAGACCTACAAGCAACTGGCGATCTTCGGCGACATTTTCGAGCGCGTGCGGGCGCAGTATGTGACGCCGCCGGACGACAAGTCGCTGGTCGAGAACGCCATCAACGGCATGCTGGCCTCGCTCGATCCGCACTCGTCCTACATGAACGCCGAGCAGGCGCAGGACATGCGCGTGCAGACCAAGGGCGAGTTCGGCGGCCTCGGCATCGAGGTCACCATGGAGAACGACCTGGTCAAGGTGATCACGCCGATCGACGACACGCCGGCCGCCAAGGCGGGCGTGCTGGCCGGCGACTACATCGCCAAGATCGACGGCGAGGAGGTGCGCGGCCTGACCCTCAACGACGCCGTCGAGAAGATGCGCGGACCGGTCAACACGCCGATCAAGCTGACCATCCTGCGCCAGGGCGCCGACAAGCCGATCGAGCTGACGGTGGTGCGCGACATCATCAAGGTCAAGGCGGTCAAGTTCCGCGTCGAGAACGACGTCGGCTACATGAAGATCACCTCGTTCACCGAGAAGACCTACGACGATCTCGAGAACGCCATCGACACCATCAAGAAGCAAGTGCCGGCCGACAAGCTCAAGGGCTATGTGCTCGATCTGCGCCTCAATCCGGGCGGCCTGCTCGACCAGGCGGTGAGCGTGTCGGATGCCTTCCTCGACCGCGGCGAGATCGTCTCGACGCGCGGCCGCGATCCGAAGGACGTCACCCGCTTCGACGCGAGGGCGGGCGACGACATCGGCGGCAAGCCGCTGATCGTGCTGGTCAATGGCGGTTCGGCGAGCGCGTCGGAAATCGTCGCCGGCGCGCTGCAGGACCTGCGCCGCGCCACCGTGGTGGGCACCCAGTCCTTCGGCAAGGGCTCGGTGCAGACCATCATCCCGCTCGGCGAGAATGGCGCGCTGCGGCTGACGACGGCGCTCTATTACACGCCTTCGGGCAAGTCGATCCAGGGCAAGGGCATCACGCCCGACATCAAGGTCGAGCAGCCGCTGCCGGCGGACCTGCAGGGCAGGGACCTGACGCGCGGCGAATCGGACCTCAAGGGCCATATCAAGGGCGCGGACGAGAGCTCGACCGGCTCCGGCTCGGCCGCCTATGTGCCGCCGGATCCGAAGGACGACCTGCAGCTGATCTACGCCGAGCAGCTCCTGCGCGGCCAGAAGACCGATCCGGCGTTCCCGCCGAATCCGCAGAAGGCCGTGCTCAACCAGTAAGGATTCGGCGGACCAGACCGAGAGGTCTGGCCGCCCGTTCGAAGCAATGCGATGCTGCCGGGACCGCGAGGTTCCGGCAGTTTGATTCGGGGGGTCGCGGCCGGCGCGCCGCGCCCGAGGCGTGGCAGGCGCCGAGGAGACTTGGATTGGCGTGGCGTTCCGGGAGGTGAGCCCACCTGCCGGTCCCAACGCTTCGGGGTTGCGGCTTGGTGGACATCGGCAAGGACATAGAACGACCGCTCGGGCAGGCTCCCAGGCCGCAGCGCGTTGCCTCGCGCGGCATCAGCACCGGCGCGGTCGCGGCGACGCTCGCTGTGCTTGCGGTGATCGGTGTCTCCGGCGCGATCGCCTTGCGCGAAAAACCGTTCCGCAAGCCGCAAGAGGTCGCGGTGTCGACGCCGAAGGTGACGCCGGCCGCGGCCGCGACGCCTGCCCCGGCACCCGCCGCGGAGACGGCGACGGCAGCACCCAAGGTCGAAACGCCCAAGACCGGCGGACCGCAGATCATCCATGTCCAGACCGAGGAAGGCGATGGCCCGCCCAAGGCGGCCATCGTCATCCGCGATCCTTCCTCGATCGGCCAGAACCTGAAGATCGCGCATATCCCTGACAAGGCGTTGATCGAAGCCAGCGACACCGGCCCGCTGCCGGTCCGCGCCGCCGACGGCAGGCGGCCGTTCGACGTCTATGCGCGGCCGTGGTCGGGATCGCGGGGCGCGCGCGTGGCGATCGTCATCGGCGGGCTCGCCGTCTCCCAGACCGGCACGCAGGCGGCGATCGCCAAATTGCCGGCCGAGGTGACGCTGGCCTTCGCTCCGCAAGGCAACAGCATCGGTCGCTGGATGCAGGCGGCGCGGCAGAGCGGGCACGAGATCGTCATGCAGATACCGCTCGAGCCGTTCGATTACCCCAACGTCAATCCCGGCCGCAACACGCTGACGGTGGCGGCGAGCCCGGACGAGAACCTGAAGAACCTGCACTGGGCGCTGTCGCGGACGACCAACTATACAGGCGTCATGAATTACATGGGCGCGCGCTTCTCGGCCGATCCAGGGGCGATGGCGAGTTTCATGGCGGAGCTCGGCAAAAGGGGTCTCGCCTATGTCGACGACGGCTCGTCGGCGCGCAGCCTGGCGCCCGACCTGGCGCTGAAGGACGGCGTGCCCTTCGTCGCCGGCGACACATCGATCGACGCCGTGCAGGATCGTGGCGCGATCCTGAAGAAGCTGGACGAGCTGGAAGCCACCGCGCGGGCGAAGGGCACTGCCGTCGGCATCGGCTCGGCCTTCGATCTCACCGTCGATACGGTTTCGGCCTGGGTGGCCGAGGCGAGGAAGCGCGGCATCGAGATCGTGCCGATTTCGGCGGTAGCCATCGATCCGCAAAAAGGGTGAATAGTGAATAGTGAATAGTGAATAGTTTCGGTGCCGTGATCTGATTCTGCCAGCTATAGGTACTTACTACTCACTACTCACTACTCACTACTCACTACTCAGACGTCACGCCGCAGCGCAGAAGGTCCGACGATGGCCAAGAATATCGATCCCGAAACGCTGCCTTACCGTCCCTGCGTCGGCCTGATGATCCTCAATGGCGACGGGCTGGTCTGGGTCGGCCATCGCATTGCCGAGCCGGACAGCGAGTTCGCCGGCACGACGCAGCTCTGGCAGATGCCGCAAGGCGGCATCGACAAGGGCGAGGAGCCGTTCGAGGCGGCGGGACGGGAACTTTACGAGGAAACCGGCATGCGCTCGGTCTCGCTGCTCGCCGAGGCGCCGGAATGGATCAACTACGATTTGCCGGCGCACTTGGTCGGCGTTGCCTTCAAGGGGCGCTATCGCGGCCAGACGCAGAAATGGTTCGCCTATCGCTTCCACGGCGACAGCGGCGAAATCCAGATCAACCCGCCGCCTGGCGGCCACACCGCCGAGTTCGACAAATGGGCTTGGCGGCCGATGCAGGACCTGCCCGGGCTGATCGTGCCGTTCAAGCGCAAGGTCTATGAAGAGGTGGTGGCGGCGTTCCGGCATCTCGTCCCGTAGAGGCGCGTTCGATCGCACTGTTCGGGATCGGGCACTCTTGATATTGATGCCGGTGCGCCGCAAGTACCAGAGGCTGACATGAACCATGCATGGCAAGAGCATCATAGAGGAGCGCCGGCGCTGCCCCTCACCTGCCTGCCGGCATCCTCTCCCCGTATAGTGACGGGGAGAGGGAAGCTGTCGGCGCCGATTTCGCTAATCGCCAACGTTGCAGGAAGACAACCGAGGCTGCGGCCAGCCCCTTCTCCCCGTCACTATACGGGGAGAAGTGGCCGGCAGGGCGATGAGGGGCGGCGCCGGCGTCGGCAATCGCGCGTCTTCGCAACAGGCGCAACCCTGGCGCGGTCGCCTCGATGAGCGGCGACAAGGCGCCTTTGCCGCAAGCGCCTGACGCGGGTAGCTGCATGCCTAGCGAGGCCACAGCCGGGGCGATCCTGACCATCGATCTTGGCGCCATCAGGGAAAACTACCGGCGGCTGAAGGCGCGACTCGGCGCCGCGCAATGTGCCGGCGTGGTCAAGGCGGACGGCTATGGGCTGGGTGCCGCCGAAGTGGCGCGGGCGCTGGCGGCGGAAGGCTGCACGAGCTTTTTCGTTGCGCTGCTCGCCGAAGGCGTGGCGCTGCGTCGGGCGCTCGGCCCCGGACCGGCGATTTATGTGCTGAACGGGCTGCCGCCCGGCTCGGAAAACGAGGCGGTCGAAGCCGAACTTGCTCCCGTCATCAACAGCGCCGCGCAGCTCAAGGCCTGGGGTGAGGCCGGCCAGGCCGCCGGCCGCAAGCTGCCAGCTGCGATCCAGGTCGACAGCGGCATGTCCAGGCTCGGCATGTCGCCGGCGGAGGTCGAGGCGCTGAGCCGTGAGCCGACTTCCTTCGACGGCGTCGCGGTCACCCTCGTCATGAGCCATCTCGCCTGCGCCGACGAGCCGGCGCATCCGGCCAACGAGCGACAGTGGCTGGCCTTCGAGCGCCTGCGCAAGATGCTCCCCGAGGCGCCCGCGTCGCTCGCCAACTCCTCCGGCATCTTCCTCGGACCGGCCTTCCATTTTGATCTCGTGCGCCCCGGCGCGGCGCTCTACGGCATCAATCCGACGCCGGCGGAGCCGAATCCGATGCTGCCGGTGGTGCGGCTGCAGGCCAAGGTGGTACAGACGCGAAGCGTCGAGAAAGGTGCCGGCGTCGGCTACGGCCACACCTATCGCGCGGAGGATCCGCTCGGGCTGGCGACGATCTCTCTCGGCTATGCCGATGGCTGGCATCGCCGCGCAGCCTCGGCCGCCTGGTTCGAAAACGTGCGGCTGCCCTTTGTCGGGCGGGTGTCGATGGATTCGATCATCCTCGACATTTCCGCGCTGCCGCAGGGCAAGCTCGGCGCAGGCGACCTGGTCGAGCTGCTCGGACCGTCGCAAAGCGTCGACGCCGCAGCCGGCCATGCCGGCACGATCGGCTACGAGATCCTGACCAGCCTCGGGCCGCGCTTTCACCGGCGCTATACCGGCTGAACGAGTGCCTTGCTTGACAAGCAGGCGCTTCTCGGCAAGGGTTCCGGGATGAGCAACCTCGCCCATACCAGAACCTTTTTCAGGGTCTGCCCCATCGCGGGAGCGTAGCCCCGGCCCGGCCACCAAGCTGGCGGCCGCCTGAACCGGGGCATTTGAATTCCATACATCGCCATTGAGCCGGCCGGCCTTGTGCGGCTGCCGGCTTTGTCCGCCGCCCCTGATTTGGCGCCAGCGCAGTCGTCCTGTGCGCCGGGCCCATGAGGTTTGCCATGCCTGCAACAACTCCATCACGTTACCGAAACCTGCTCCTCGTCAGCGACGCCGATCACAACAGGCTGACCGGCCTAGCCAGAGCCTGTCTCGACCGAGCGCCCGACATTGCCGAGGGTCTGCTCGCGGAAATGGACCGCGCCAGGGTCGCGGCAGCGGCGGCCATGCCGGCAGATGTAGTGCGGATGGGCTCGACAGTGACTTTGCGCAACAGCGATGGAAGTTGCCAACGCGTCACGCTGGTCTATCCCGGCGAAGCCGACATCGCCGAGAAGCGCATTTCCGTGCTGACGCCGCTCGGAACAGCGCTGATCGGAGCGCGTGCCGGCGGGTCGGTGCACTGGCAAAGCCGTGACGGCCGGGTCCTGTCGGGCACAATCGACGCTGTCGAGCAACTCCCGTCCGGGAGGCCGTCATGACCAAGACCATCTACTGCGTGACGACGAAGGATTTGGGGATGATTGAGGTGATGCTGTTGCGCAGGCGCGCCTTTGCCGATCCGATCGTGCCAGTGCTCGAGCGCAAGCTCTCGCAGAGCAGCATTGTTCCGGTCGACCTGGTCGGGCCCGACTTGGCGACGTTGGCCAGCCGCGTGACTTTTTGCATAGATGGCGGCCCGGCGGAGACGCGAACGCTGGTGCAGAGCGAAACATTCGCTTCCATAGGGGCCGGCCTGTCCGTCAGCACGTGGCGGGGCCTCAGCCTACTCGGCATGAGGAAAGGCCAGAGCCTACTGGTCGAACGGCCCGACGGCAGGAACGAGCGGATTGTGGTCGAAGATGTACCTTACCAGCCTGAGGCTGCGCGACGAGCAGCTCGGAACGTCGGCGGACGTCTGTCGCAGGGCCTGACCCTTGTCCACAGCGCCTCAGCGACCAGCAGGCCCCTTGGCGAGACGGGCAAAATCCGGCAGACAGAGGAAGACGATCCGGGCCCTTCGGCGGCATGATCGGCCTTTGAGGGAGCAAGCGATGAAGATCTTCGTGCTGGGCGGCGGCGTGATCGGGGTCACCACCGCCTACTTCCTCGCCGAGGCCGGCCACGAAGTGACGGTGTTCGACCGCCAGAAAGGTCCGGCGCTGGAAACCAGCTTCGCCAATGCCGGCGAGGTCTCGCCGGGCTATGCCTCGCCCTGGGCCGGCCCCGGCATTCCGCTGAAGGCGATCAAATGGCTGCTGATGAAGCATGGTCCGCTGGTGGTGCGGCCGGCCTTCGACCCGCATATGTGGACGTGGCTGCTGAAGATGCTGCGCAACTGCACGGCCGAGCGCTACGCGCTCAACAAGTCGCGCATGGTGCCGCTTGCCGAATACAGCCGCGACACGCTGAAGGCGCTGCGCCAGGCCACCGGCATCGCCTATGACGAGCGTTCCAAGGGCACGCTGCAGCTTTTCCGGACGCAAAAGCAGCTCGACGGCACCGGTGGCGATGTCGAGGTGCTGAAGAAATACGGCGTCCCCTATGAAGTCCTCGATCCCGAAGGCTGCATCGCGGCCGAGCCGGCGCTGGCCAACGTGCGCGGCAAGTTCGTCGGCGGCCTCAGGCTGCCGGGTGACGAAACCGGCGACTGCAAGATGTTCACCGACCGCCTGGCCGAGCTCTGCGTGGCGCGCGGCGTGACCTTCGAATACGACACCCTGATCAGGCGCATCATCCGCAGCCGCAACCGCGTCCACAACATGCATACCAGCACGGGCTGGAGGGCGGCGGATGCCTATGTGATGGCGATGGGCAGCTACTCGGCGCAGGCGATGCGCTGGCTGAAACGGCCGATCCCGGTCTACCCGGTCAAGGGCTATTCGATCACTGTGCCGATCAAGGATGCCGAGGCGGCGCCGGTTTCGACCGTCATGGACGAGACCTACAAGGTGGCGATCACCAGGCTCGGCGACCGCATCCGCGTCGGCGGCACGGCGGAGATTTCAGGCTTCGACATGAGGCTGCACGAATCGCGCCGGCGCACGTTGGAGCATTCGGTCGGCGATCTCTTCCCGGGCGGCGGCGATCTCAAGGCCGCAACCTTCTGGTGCGGCTTGCGGCCGATGACGCCGGACGGGCCGCCGCTGGTCGGCCGCAGCGAGCTGTCCAACCTCTATCTCAACACCGGCCACGGCACGCTCGGCTGGACCATGGCCTGCGGCTCGGCGAAGGTGCTGGCAGACATCATCTCCAGCCGGGTGCCCGAGATCAACGCCCACGACCTCGGGCCGGAACGCTACCTGAAGTAGGGCAACTGCTCCTTCAGGTTGTCCCCAGGACCGCAGCGCGCTTTGGGGCGACCTGCCTTAAAACGCCTGCTTCACCCAGCCCTCTCTGAACAGCAGCCGGTAGGCCCAGGGGATGGTCACGTTGGTGGCGACCGGCTTTGAATGGGCAAGATAGTCGTCATAGACCGGTTTCATCCTGGCGTAGAAGGCGGGGTCGAGAACGGTCATGCCGTTCTCCGAATCGTGGAAGAAGCTGCGGTTGTTGAGGTTGACCGACGAAATCGTCACCAGCCTCTCATCGATCATCATGATCTTGGAATGCAGGACCACGTCGGGCGCCTTGAATTCGCGGATATCGATGCGGTCGCCATACTTCTCGACGAACAGCTTGTTGAGCGCGGTGAGGAACTTGCCGCCGATGTCGCCCTTGAGGTCGATGCGGCCGACAATGTCGATCTTCACGCCTCTGGCCAGCGCCCGGTCGAAAGCCAGCGCAAGCTTTGGCGTCAAGTTCAGGTAAGGGTTGACGATCTGGATATGGTGCTCGGCGGTGTCGATCAGCTCGACGAAATAGCTCTCCAGCGCGTGCCCGTCTTCATAGGGCACGGAGATGAAATGCCGGGCGACGCCTTGCGGCGGCCGGCCGCTGGCGCGGACCGGGATCGAAAACGGGCGCGAGATGTTGGTGTCGGGATCGCGCAGCCACACGGTCGAAAGATGCGCGGCCAGCGTCTCGACCGTGGCCGGATCGGCGATCTCGACGTCGAAATCGCTCCAGTTCGAATAGTAGTTCAGCGAGAAGCCGTCGGTCCTGCCGTATTGCTGCAGGTCCGGATAGCGCGACAGGTCGACCGGCTTGTGGAACAGGAAGCCGTCATGGATGTTGCGGCCGCCGATGATGACGCGCGATCGGCCGGGATCCTCGGCCAGCGTCGCCAGCATCTTGACGTGGTGGGTCTTGTGCAGCTGTGAGATCTGCTCGTCGATCGGCGCGCCGTGGTCGGCCCGCCAGCGGTATTCCTGAAGCTGGATATTGGGGAATTCGGCCGCCAGTCGGTGCAGCATGGCGTCGTCCTTCTCGCGCTCCAGCACGTCGGTCACCAGGATGCGCACCTTGGTGCCCGAGGCGGCATGATGGCGGATCAGCCGCTCGATGATGCGGCCGGAAAAGTCCGCCTTGAACTCCAGCGACGATAGATAGATCAGCCTGAGTTTCGGCGCGTGCGAGAAATCGAGCGGCAGCTCGGGATCGGCCTTGTCGAACGCGCTGTCGGGAAGCCGCTCTCCCAGCAGCGCCTCGACCTTGGCGTTGAAGCCGTCGCGCGACTTGCGCAGCAGCAGCGGTTTGCCAAGTGGCAGCGCGCAAGTCTGCGACAGCCAGCGGCCGGCGTAGAAAACGCGGTCGAGCTCCTTGAGCCCATCGGGATCGGGCACCGGGCAGCGGTCGTAGCGGCTGTCGAGGCCGGCGACCCAAGGGTCGGCAACCTCCTCGCGGAAAATGGTCAGCGGCGCGCCGGCCGGCGCCAGGCCGGAGCTGACGCTGAGGTCGCAGCGGCTGAGCGCCTCGCCGGGATAGAGGCTCGCGGATGCCTCGCCCGCCGGCAGGGTGAGATGGAATGCCGAGCCCGCGGCGATTGTGCTCGATCGTCCCGACGCGCGGATCGCCAACGGCCCATCGCAGGTGCCGCCGATGTCGAGGGGCTTCTGGCCGGCCTGGCTGAGCACAATCTCGACCGAGCGCGCCTCCAGTCCGGAAAAGCTGAATGTCTTGGGCGCAAAGGGTCGGGCGGCGGCATCGAGATAGAGTGTCTGCCGCGACATGCGCCAGCGCCCGGTGAAATGATCCTCGCCGGGTTTGCCGCGCGCCGGCGTCACCGCGGTCGTGTCGAGCGGCTTTGCCAGCTGTTGCAGCGCCCGGTAGGTCGCCTGGAAACGGCTGTTGTGAATGTCGCGCCAGTCATGCCCGAAACGGCCGGTGCCGTTCGTGCGGTCGAGCGCGTCGAGCCGGCTTTGGGCCAGCAGCGCCTGGAAGCGTTTCTCGTAGGCGCTGTCGCCGGCCTTGAAGTAATGCGCGGTGGCGATCGCGGCGCCGGTGCTGTCGGCCGAGATCGGCGGCCGGTCGCAGGCATCGTCGCCTGGAAAGAAGGCGCAGGCGGAGCGGCCGGGCATGCCGGCGCAGCCGGCCATCGCCGCGAGCGCCAATCCGAACAGCGCTTTTGTTGCCGCGGACCTTACGTTCACCCGGTCGCCCCGTTCATCGCCTTGAGCTGAGCGGGGTCGCGCGGCGGCATGAAGCCTTGCGGAAAGACCTTGCAGACCGGGACGGCGAAAGTGGCGATCAAAAGCTCGGCCTCGTTGCGCATCGTCCTCGGGGCGGTCTTGTCGTCGCGGATCACTTTCGCCGAGGCGACAAGCGCACCGTCGCAGTCGCAATGGTTGCGGCGGGCGATGTAGCAGGCGTCGTGGACCTGGCAAGCGGCGTCGAGGCGGCCGACCGGCCGCAGCGACAGATCGCCGGAGCGGGTCCCCGGCCCGCAATAATTGCCGAAGACGAAAGCCGAGGGGCGCGCCATCGCAGTGCGGATCGGCTTCGGAAGTTCAGCCTCCGGCACTTTCGTCCACGGGTTGGCGCAAGCCGAGAGGAAGGCCAGCGGCAGGATGGCAAGAACGGCTCGCATTTTATCCGCGCCAGCTTTCTGAATGACTTTCCCACGCGGGCTATCGTTCCCGCGCCGACGGCCGCGTGCCTGATGCCACACTGGCCGGTTTTGTGGCAAGTAAAAGGCCGCGTGTATCGCCCGATTGTGATATGCCGCCTTGTCCCATCCACCCGGGCATAGCTCCCGTCTTGGCATTTCGCGAGCATCGTGATGCGTTTCTGCTTTCTGACTACCAGTGTTGGATTTCTGTTCTACGCCTCCGTGGTCAGCGCCGCGGACAAGACCGTCCACGACCAGCAGAACGGGTTTTCTCTGACCTTTCCAGAGGAATGGATCAACGAGCCGCTCTCCGAAGAAGAGATACGGCTGAGCGTGAAATTTGCCGATCTCATCTGCATGGTATCGGCTTCATTTTACGATCAATCGGCACCGGGCTCGCCGTCCGATACGGGCAAATTCATGGAGGGCTGGTCGATGAATAATTGGGAAAAGACAATAGGCACCTCATTCAGCACAGCCGATTTCAGCAATGATAGCCTTGCAAGGTTTCCCGACGGCTACCCCGTCCGCCTGGCCGACGTGGACTTCACGGTTCTCAGCGGGAATGCCACCTTTTATGGCCATTCCAGGTTCGCGTTCTCCGTCCGGGCGCGCGCTACGGTTATGTGAACTGCGGCGTGATGGGCGAGAGCGCCGAGCAGGTGGCGCGGATGTGGGCGCCGCTGGCGGACAAGGCTGAACGAGTGGTGAATTCGTTCATTCTCGACACGCCTTGAAACACGAACTGCGTTGCAGGCTTGTGAAATCAGCTAAACAGGCCGCGCTCCCGCTCCACCGCCCTGTTGATGAAATTGGCGACGAGCTGGACGCGACGCAGCGGCCTCACCGATTCGTGATAGACCAGCCAGTAGGCGCGGCGGATCGGCGCCACGATATCGACCGGCACCAGCTCCGGCATCGAGCGGGCGACGAAAGTGTGCAGGATGCCGATGCCGGCGCCGGAGCGCACCGCTTCGGCCTGGCCGAGCGCCGAGGAGATGGCGAAGCTCGAACTCCAGTCGGCGCTGAACTCGGCGGCATAGTCGAGCGAAGGGCTGACGATGAGGTCGGGCACGTAGCCAATCAGCGTGTGCCGGCCGAGCTCGGCCGCTGTCGCCGGCAGACCATTGGCTTCGGCATAGGCGCGCGAGGCGAACAGGCCGAGCGTGTAGTCGACCAGCTTTCCCGCCACCAGCCGGCCTTCGGTCGGGCGTTCCACGGTAATGGCGATGTCGGCCTCGCGCCGCGACAGCGAAAACGAGCGCGGCACCGGCACAAGCTGGATGGTGAGCTCGCGGTGGAGGGCGGTCAGTTCTCCCAGCCGTTTTGCCAGGAAGGCGACGCCAAAACCGTCCGGCGCGCCTATGCGCACCGTGCCCGAGACATCGTCGCCTTCGCCGGCAATGGTCGCACGCGCTGCGATCATGTCGCTTTCCATGCGCTCGGCAATGTCGAGGAAACGCTCGCCGGCCGGCGTCAGCTCGCTGCCGGTGGTCAGGCGGCGGAAGAGTTTTGTGCGCAGCGCGTCCTCGAGCGCGGCGATGCGGCGCGAGACGGTGGCATGGTTGAGCTCCAGGCGTTTCGCCGCGCCGAGGATCTGGCCGGCGCGCGCCACGGCGAGGAAGATGCGGACGTCATCCCAGTTCATGGGAGTGACCTTGATGACAACTCACCCTGAAAAATCCTTCACGACACGGCAGCTCGCTATTTGCGAGAATTAATGCACAGTCGGCTGCCGTTGTCCATTTCCTGCACAACGGTTGCGATTCCGCTCGCGTTGCCATCGCCGCCGCAAAGGCGGACAATGCCTCATCACCAAAACAGGGAGAGAAACCATGATCGACTACGGTCATTTCATCGGCGGCAAGCGTGTCGCCGGCACCAGCGGCCGCAAGCAGGACGTGATGCAGCCGATGGACGGTTCCGTGCGCGGCACGGTGGCGCTGGCTTCGCAGGCGGAACTGCGCGCCGCTGTCGAAGACGCCAAGGCGGCGCAGCCCAAGTGGGCGGCCACCAACCCGCAGCGCCGCGTGCGCGTGCTGATGAAGTTCCTCGAACTGGTCCAGCGCGACTATGACGAACTGGCCGACATCCTGGCGCGCGAGCACGGCAAGACCATCGCAGACGCCAAGGGCGACATCCAGCGCGGCCTCGAAGTGGTTGAAGTCTGCATCGGCGCGCCGCACATGATGAAGGGTGAGTTCACCGACGGCGCCGGCCCCGGCATCGACGTCTATTCGATGCGCCAGCCGCTCGGCGTCGTCGCCGGCATCACGCCGTTCAACTTCCCGGCGATGATCCCGCTGTGGAAAATCGCGCCGGCGATCGCCTGCGGCAATGCCTTCATCCTGAAGCCGTCGGAGCGCGATCCTGGCGTGCCGATCCGCATCGCCGAGCTGTTCATCGAGGCTGGCCTGCCTGCCGGCATCCTCAACGTCGTCAACGGCGACAAGGAAGTGGTCGACGCCATCCTCGACGATCCCGACATCAAGGCCGTCGGCTTCGTCGGTTCGACGCCGATCGCCCACTACATCTATTCGCGCGGCACCGCCGCCGGCAAGCGCGTGCAGTGCTTCGGCGGCGCCAAGAACCACATGATCATCATGCCCGACGCCGACATGGACCAAACTGTCGACGCGCTGATCGGCGCCGGCTACGGCTCGGCCGGCGAGCGCTGCATGGCGATCTCGGTGGCGGTTCCCGTCGGCAACGATACCGCCAACCGGCTGATGGAAAAGCTGGTGCCGCGCGTCGAGAGCCTGAAGGTCGGCCCGTCCACCGATTCCTCGGCCGATTTCGGCCCGCTGGTGACGGCGCAGGCGCTGGAGCGCGTCAAGGGTTATGTCGACATCGGCGTCAAGGAAGGCGCGAAGCTCGTCGTCGACGGCCGCGGCTTCAAGATGCAGGGCTATGAGAACGGCTACTATATGGGCGGTTGCCTGTTCGACAACGTCACCGCCGACATGCGCATCTACAAGGAAGAGATTTTCGGCCCGGTGCTCTCCGTGGTGCGCGCGCCGACCTACGAGAACGCCATCAAGCTCGCCAACGACCACGAGATGGGCAATGGCGTCGCCATCTTCACCCGCGACGGCGACGCCGCGCGCGACTTCGCATCCAGAGTCCAGGTCGGCATGGTCGGCGTCAACGTGCCGATCCCGGTGCCGATCGCCTACTACACGTTCGGCGGCTGGAAGGCCTCGTCCTTCGGCGATCTCAACCAGCACGGCCCGGATGCGTTCCGCTTCTACACCAAGACCAAGACGGTCACCTCGCGCTGGCCGTCCGGCATCAAGGACGGTGCCGAGTTCGTCATCCCGACGATGAACTAGCCGGACGGTTTACTGCTTGCGCGTCCTCGCCGCGATGCGGCTGCGGGCGCGCGGGCAGGCATCAAGGATGGTGCCGAGTTCGTCATCCCGACGATGAACTGATCCAGATCCGACGACCGACTGATAAAGGCCCGGCCATCGCCGGGCCTTTACGCTTTCCGATCGCGGCCGGTATCCGCCAAAACACCGATGTGATGGAACCAAGCGGGCTCGATCCGTCTTAGGTTGTATTCCTGCAAACTTGCAGGCCAATCCAACAGCGCCGGTGGCTGCCGGGGTTCTCGTCTGGCGCAAGGAGTTGTCAGATGACACGACGTCTTTTGGCGGGAACGTGCTTTGCGGTGTTTGCGATATGCGGTGGTGTCGCGCAGGCCGTTGCGGGGGGACAATGCGCCGCGCGTGCCGACGTCATCAAGGCGCTCGGCGAGAAGTTCCATGAAAGCGAGGCCGCGCGCGGTCTGGTCAACCCGAATGTGATTCTCGAAATCTTCGTGTCGGAAAAGGGCACTTGGACCATCCTGGCCACCGACACGCACGGCCTGAGCTGCATCATCACGGCGGGCGACGGTTGGGACGGAGCCATGATGGCGGCTGCCCTGCCGGGCACCTGAGCGGACGTCGTTCCCGCTGTCGTAGGGAGGCGGCCCGCGGCCGGGTCTTTTGGCATTTCGAATGGATTGCGGGCGCCCGAAAGGGTGCCCGCTTGTGCTTTGCCTTCGCCGTCACCATATATGGAACATAATGGGAACATCCGGAAGGTTCCCATTGGTGGCAGACCGGAACGCAGAAAGGAACGACGCGATGATGACGTCGGAACCGGGCTGGGCCGCTCCGGCAAAATGAGGCTGTCTCCTTTTGCCGGGACGCGATGGCAAAAGGAGGTGCCCCATGGCACGCAAATCCCTGTTGGGTTGGGTGAGAAACCTGGTTCTTGCCAGCGCGCTGGCGATGGGTACGAACAGCGCCGGCGCTCAATATCAAAACTGTGCCGAACACAGCGCTCTGGTTACCCACCTGAGCGAGAACTTCCAGGAACGGCAGTTTGCCTTCGGGCTGATCGGCCAAGTCGCGATCATGGAAATGTTTGTCGGCCAGAGCGGAACGTGGACCATCATCGTCACTGACGTTACCGGCACGAGCTGCATAATCGCCGCCGGCAACAGTTGGGAAAGCGTGGCGGCGCCGGCCGACCATAGCGCGCGATACTGAGATCGAGCATCGCTCAGCGGGTGGCGGCCACCTCGGCATGGCTGCGCAGCAGCGCCATCAGCCGCTTGGCATCCTTGGCCGCCCCCTCCTCGTCGCCGTCGAGGATCGAGCGGATCAGCGCGACATGATGTTCGGCCGATTCGGCCAGGCCGGTATCCGACTTGTAGCGGAACCAGAAGCGGCGGCTGTGGGTCTGCAAGGGCGCCGCCAACCGCGCCGCGAAGGGGTTGTCGGCGGCCAGTGCGAGCGCCTCGTCGAGCGCCTTGTCGGCCTGGATGAAGGCCAGCACATTGCCCGAGATGACCGCCTTCTGCATGGCAAGGGCGGCGTCGTGAAAGAGGTCGGCTGCCTCGCGGGTGACGAAACGCGCGGCCGAGCGGGCCAGCACCACCTCGACGCCGCGCCTGGCATCGAGGACACGCAGCCAGTCGCCGGGATGGAGCGGCGCAATCGCGATGCCGGCGCGCGGCCGGACATCGAGCAGGCCCTCCCAGGCCAGACGCTGGATCGCCTCGCGCACCGGCGTGCGGCCGAGCCCGAGACGCTCGATCAGCGCACCCTCGGTGACAAAGCTCGACGGCGCCAGTTCGAGCGTGACGATCATGTGCTCGAGCGCGCGATAGGCCTTCGCAGCCGCCGGCTCGAAACGAGATATATCTTCCAATAGAGCCATTGGGCCTCCTGATATATTTTCCATATATCATAGCAGATTCCGCATTGACAGCCGGTTTCCTGTTAGATATATCACTGATATATCAGATTGGAGATGATGCCATGTGGACTGGAGTTTTCCCCGCCGTCACGACCAAATTCACCGAGGACGACCGTCTCGATCATGCCGAGATGGAGCGCTGCTTTTCGCTGCAGATGGAGGCCGGCTGCGACGGCATCATCGTCTGCGGCTCGCTCGGCGAAGGGCCAATGCTGTCGCATGACGAGAAGATCGAGGTGCTGAAGACGGCGCAGCAGGTCGCCGGAGGCAAGCCGGTGCTGCTCACTGTGAACGAGCCCGGCACCCGCGAGGCGGCAAGCATCGCGCGTCGCGCCGCGCAGGCCGGAGCCAGCGGGCTGATGGTGGTGCCCAGCCCGATCTACCATACCGACCCGGCAGAGACGGCCGCCGCCCTGCGCGCCGTGGCCGAGGCCGGCGACCTGCCGGTCATGATCTATTCGAACAGGCTGGCGTACCGCGTCGACGTCACCGTCGACCTGATGGAGGAGCTGGCGTCCGACGCGCGCTTCGTCGCCATCAAGGAATCCTCCGACGACATCCGCCGCTCGACCGAGATCATCAACCGGTTCGGCGACCGCTACGACCTGTTCACCGGCGTCGACAATCTTGCCTTCGAGGCACTGTCGGTCGGCGCCATCGGCTGGGTGGCGGGGCTGGTCACCGCCTTCCCGCGCGAGACGGTGGCGATCTACCAGCTGATGAAGCAGGGCCGGCGCGAGGAGGCGCTGACGATCTATCGCTGGTTCCGGCCATTGCTCGACCTCGACGTCTCGACCTATCTGGTCCAAAACATCAAGCTTGCTGAAGTGCTGGCGATCAATACCAATGATCGCGTTCGCATGCCGCGCCGGCCGCTGTCGGGCGAGCGCCGCAAGGCGGTGGAAAAGATCGTCATGGATGCGCTGGCTGTGCGGCCGAAACTGCCGGCGCTGCAGGCGTCTCCTCGATCGGCGGACAAGCTGGTGGCAGCCGAATAGGGGTAGCATCGCGTGCAGGAAAATTCCGATGAGACCGAGGAGGGACGCCGCCCCTCATCCGCCCTTCGGGCACCTTCTCCCCGTGAACGGGGAGAAGGGCAAGACATCGCCATCATCGGCGGCGGCATCATCGGCATCTGCGCCGCCACCTACCTGACCGAGGCAGGGCGAAACGTCACGATCTTCGATCGCACGGGCATCTGCGAGGAAACGAGCTCGGGCAACGCCGCCGCCTTCGCCTTCACCGACGTGCTGCCGCTGGCGCATAAGGGCATGGTGCGGCAATTGCCGAAATGGCTTGCCGATCCGCTCGGCCCGCTCACCATTCCGCCCGCCTATCTGCCGAAGCTGCTGCCCTGGCTGATCCGCTTTTGGCGCGCCGGGCGCGGCGCCCGCTACGAGACCAGCCTTGCCGCACAGGCCGCGATGATGAGGCTTGCCGAAGCGGAGTGGATGGGCCTGCTCGACCGCTCCGGGACGAGGCCGATGCTGCGCGAGGACGGCTCGCTCGAACTCTACGAGAGCGAGGCCGAGTTCCGCGCCTCGCTTTCCGGCTGGGCGGCACGTGAGCGCTACGGCATCGGCTTCAACCATGTCGAGGGCGCGGAGATGGCTGCCCTGCAGCCGGGGCTTTCGCCGCGCTTCATCAAAGCCACCTTCGTGCCGGGCTGGAAAACGGTCTCCGACCCCAAGCTGCTCGGCAAGGCGGTCTGGGCCCACGCCGCACGGCTCGGCGCCCGCTTCGAGCACGCGCTCGTCGCGCGGATCGTGGGCGGCGCGGATGGAGCGACGATCGTGCTTGCCGACGGCTCGACCCGGAAGGCGAACCAGCTCGTCATCGCCGCTGGCGCATGGTCGCATCTTCTGGCCAGGGACCTCGGCGAGCGCATCCCGCTGGAGACCGAGCGCGGCTACAACACCACGCTGCCTAAGGCCGCGTTCGATGTCAGGCGGCAGCTGATCTTCTCCGGGCACGGTTTCGTCATCACGCCGCTGGAAACCGGCCTGCGCGTCGGCGGCGCCGTCGAACTCGGCGGCATCGAGCGCCCGCCTAATTTCGCGCGGTCGAAGGCCATGCTGGAAAAGGCCAGGCGCTTCCTGCCGGGGCTCGATCCGTCGGGCGGGCGCGAATGGATGGGCTATCGCCCGTCGCTGCCGGATTCGCTGCCCGTCATCGGCCGGGCGCGCGCGCCGAACGCTTTCTATGCTTTCGGCCACGGCCATCTCGGCCTGACCCAGGCAGCGGCAACCGGGCGCTTGATCCGCGATCTCGTTCTCGGGCAGGCTCCGCCCGTCGATCTCGCCCCCTTCAGTCCGCAGCGGTTCTGACCGGTCTCTCTTGTCTTGACGCAATTGCGGACGGAAGGTTACGGCGAAGGCGCCGAACTTAACCGCTTCACACTTTTCCTGAAATTGCTTTAGGAAGCATCATCATGGCCAAGAAAACCTTCTCCTGCATCGACGGCCACACTTGCGGCAATCCGGTCAGGCTGGTCGCCGGCGGTGGGCCGCTGCTCGAGGGCAAGACGATGATGGAGCGGCGGGCGCATTTCCTCGCCGAGTACGACTGGATCCGCACCGGGCTGATGTTCGAGCCGCGCGGCCATGACGTGATGTCGGGCTCCATCCTCTATCCGCCGACGCGCGAGGACTGCGACATCGCCATCCTGTTCATCGAGACGTCGGGCTGCCTGCCGATGTGCGGCCACGGCACCATCGGCACGGTGACGATGGCGATCGAGCATGGGCTGGTGCAGCCGAAGACGCCGGGGATCTTGCGGCTCGACACGCCGGCCGGCCTGGTCATCGCCGAATACAAGCAGGTCGGCGAGTATGTGGAGGAGGTGCGCATCACCAACGTGCCCTCCTTCCTCTATGCCGAGGGGCTGACGGTCGAGTGTCCCGGCCTCGGCGAGATCAGCGTCGACGTCGCCTATGGCGGCAATTTCTACGCCATCGTCGAGCCGCAGGCGAACTATCGCGACATGGCCGACCATTCGGCCGGCGACCTCATCGCCTGGAGCCCGGTGGTGCGGCAGCGGCTCAACGAGAAGTACTCCTTCGTGCATCCGGAGAACCCCGGCATCAACCGGCTGTCGCACATGCTGTGGACCGGCCAGCCGACCAATCCGGAAGCCGATGCGCGCAATGCCGTTTTCTACGGCGACAAGGCGATAGACCGCTCGCCTTGCGGCACCGGCACCTCGGCGCGCATGGCGCAGCTGCACGCCAAGGGCAAGCTCAAGGCCGGCGACAGCTTTGTCCACGAATCGATCATCGGTTCGCTGTTCAAGGGCAGGGTCGAAAAGGAGGTCGTCGTCGCGGACAAGCCGGCGATCGTCCCCTCGATCGGCGGCTGGGCGCGGATGACCGGGTTGAACACCATCTTCATCGACGACCGCGATCCGTTCGCGCACGGGTTCGTCGTCACCTAGAGCAATTCCAGGAAAAGTGTGTAGCGGTTAAGTTCGGCGCCTTCGCCGTAACCTTCCGTCCGGAACTGCGTAAAAAGCAAATAAGGCGACGCCGTCGCTGCTCGAGGGCGTCAGGCTTCCTCGCCGTTCGTCGAGACCTGATCGCGGAACCAGTCGGCGAAGGTGATTTCGGCGGCCGAGGGTTGCGCCGACATGGTCAGATAGTAGCCCTTGTCCGTGTCGGTCGCGATGTCGGAGACGACGACGAGATCGCCGCGCCGCAGCTCCTCGCGAAAAACCTCGATCGGGCAAAGGGCGACGCCGTGACCGGCGATGACGGCCGTCGCCAGTATGTTGAAATCGGCAAAGACAGGCCCGGTGCCCACGTCGGCCCCGGCCATGCCGGCTTGCGAGAACCACTCGCGCCAGCCCTGACGGGTCTCGTCATGCAGAAGGTCCGCCGCGGCAATCTCCGCCGGCGACCCGAGCCGGCCCTTGCGCGCCAGATAGTGCGGGCTGCAGGCGGGCCGGCTCATGCGCGAAAACAGCTTGAGGCTGGCGGCGGTGGGAGACGGGTCCGCGCCAAGCGTGATGAGGACGTCGTTGTCGTCGTCCTCGAGCCGGTCTTCGGCTTTCGCGTAGGCGACGCGGATGGCGATCTCCGGGTGGCGTTCGGTGAAGTCCGGCAAGCGCGGCACCAGCCATCGGCTGGCGATGGATGGAATGCAGCCCACCGACAGCGATGCTACGGCCGCGTTCCTGCGGATGCGCCGGCAGGCGGCGGCAAGGTCGGAGAGCGCGGCGTTCGCCGAGAGCTGCAGGGTCAGGCCGGCATCGGTCAGGCGGACCTTGCGGGCATCCCGGTGGAACAGAGGCACGCCCAACCATTCCTCCAGCCGCCTGATCTGATGGCTGATCGCCGGATGGGTGACATGCAGCTCCTCGCCGGCGGCCGAGAAGCTGAGATGGCGCGCGGCGGCCTCGAAAGCGCGGATGGCGTTCAGCGGCAGATAGTCCATTTGTAAATTTTTCTAATGTGTCTAACGAAAAACGGTCATTTGAAACCCGCCTCGGGTCGCGACATGCTGAAGGAAGCTTCGAATGTTGATCCAGAAAATAGCAGCCAAAACAGAGCGAAGCCAGATCATTCCGTCGTCGTGGTCGTCCCACGCCCCTTTCATAGAGAGAGATACCATGTTCACCAGGCAACTGGCCGATGTAGAAAAAACTGACTTCTTCGTCGACTGGGGCAACGGCACCAGCCACCGGCTGCTGACCCAGCGAGACGGCATGGGGTTCACCGTCTGTCATACAGTCGTGCGGGCAGGGAGCGAGTCGCGCCTGCAATACCGGCGGCATCTCGAGGCCTGCTATTGCATCTCGGGCCAGGGCGAAGTCGAGGATATGTCGGGCGCGATCCATCGCATCGAGCCCGGGACCATCTATGTGCTTGACGCGCATGACGATCATTACCTGCGCGCCGATGCCGCCGGCGACATGGTGCTGGTCAGCGTCTTCAACCCGCCGCTGAGCGGCACCGAGCGGCACAGCCTGAGCGGAGAAGGCGGCTCCGCCTACTGAAACTTCATGCCCCGCAAGCAACCCCAACGAGCAGGCCGGCGCT
Source organism: Mesorhizobium sp. M4B.F.Ca.ET.214.01.1.1 (assembly GCF_004791545.1). Lineage (NCBI taxonomy): Bacteria > Pseudomonadati > Pseudomonadota > Alphaproteobacteria > Hyphomicrobiales > Phyllobacteriaceae > Mesorhizobium > Mesorhizobium sp. M4B.F.Ca.ET.214.01.1.1. Next base: position 22,141 of record NZ_SRUX01000008.1, on the reverse strand, counting down.
CGCCCACGGCCGAGCCGTCACACGAATGTCATATGTCAAAGAATCCCGACCTGGCGAAAGGCGAAGGAGCGCGAGACGGGCGACCTTCGCCGACGCAAGGAATCGCTCCATCACCTAATCTTGACGGCGATTTCTTCGAAACGAAGCGCATCATACGGCCGAATCGTCAAAGACATTGCGTTATGCCAATGATAGGGTCCGCGATAGTCCAGGGGTCGGACGGCGTAAAACGGGCAATCGGACGGCGTGCTTCCAAAACACGCGAGGCGATTGAAAAATCACGTTGCAATCCGGGCTCGAAACTTTACGACTAGGGGAAATACGAAAAGGAGTGCGACCCGAAAGCGGGCGACATTCCAGGGGAGCCACGGCAGTATGCAGTACTTCGTCCAGCAGCTTATCAACGGGCTGACGCTGGGATCGATCTATGGCCTGATCGCGATCGGCTACACGATGGTCTACGGCATCATCGGCATGATCAATTTCGCCCATGGCGACATCTTCATGGTCGGGGCCTTCACCGCCCTCATCGTCTTCCTCATCCTCGGCGCCCTGTTCTATTCGGTGCCGGTCGTCATCGCGCTCTTGATCATGATGATCGTGGCGATGCTTCTGACCAGCCTCTACAACTGGACGATCGAGAAGGTAGCCTACCGGCCACTGCGTGGTTCGTTCCGGCTGGCGCCGCTGATCACCGCCATCGGCATGTCGATCGCGCTGTCCAATTTCGTCCAGGTCACGCAGGGCCCCCGCAACAAGCCGATCCCGCCGCTGGTGTCCAAGGTCTACAGCTTCGACGGGATCAGCGTGTCGCTGAAGCAGATCATCATCGTGGTGGTCACCGTGGTGCTGCTGGCGCTGTTCTGGTACCTGGTCAACAGGACGGCGCTCGGCCGGGCGCAACGCGCCTGCGAGCAGGACCGCAAGATGGCCGCGCTGCTCGGCATCGACGTCGACCGCACCATTTCGATCACCTTCATCATGGGCGCTGCGCTGGCCGCCGTCGCCGGCACGCTGTTCCTGATGTATTACGGCGTGGTGGTGTTCTCGGACGGCTTCGTGCCCGGCGTGAAGGCCTTCACCGCCGCGGTGCTCGGCGGCATCGGCTCGCTGCCCGGCGCCGTGCTCGGCGGCCTCTTGATCGGCTTCATCGAGAGCATGTGGTCGGCCTATTTCTCCATCGACTACAAGGACGTCGCCGCCTTCTCGATCCTGGCGATCGTCCTGATCTTCCTGCCTTCCGGCATTCTGGGCCGGCCTGAAGTCGAAAAGGTCTGAGCTCATGGCCGTTACCGTGTCCCCGGAGAGCGATACCGTCGCCACTCCCATCCAGCGCGCTTTCCGCGAGGCGCTCTATGCCGGCGCCGTCTCGCTCGGCCTGTTCGTGCTGTTCATCGGTCTCAGGACCGACCAGAACATCTCCAACGAACTGATCCTGGTGCAGCGCTGGGGCCTGCTTGCCCTGGTGGTGATCCTCACCGCCGTCGGGCGCTTCCTCTATGTCGGCTTCGGGCAGCCGGCGCTGGAGCGCGCCAAGGCGCAGAAGGCTGCGGCGCCCGCCGTCGCGGCTGAACCCAGCTTCGTGCGCCGCAACTTCAACAAGATCGGCATCGCCGTGCTGTTCCTGTACCCGATCGCGATGGTCCTGCTTTTCGGCTTCCAGGGCTCGCTGAAATGGGTCGATAATTTCGGCATCCAGATCCTGATCTACGTGATGCTTGCCTGGGGGCTGAACATCGTCATCGGGCTGGCCGGCCTGCTCGACCTCGGCTACGTCGCCTTCTACGCGGTCGGCGCCTATGCCTACGCGCTGCTCGGCACGCATTTCGGCCTGTCGTTCTGGATCCTGCTGCCGGCCGCCGGCTGCATGGCCGCCTTCTGGGGCGTCATGCTCGGCTTCCCGGTGCTGCGGCTGCGCGGCGACTATCTGGCCATCGTGACGCTTGCCTTCGGCGAGATCATCCGCCTGGTGCTGATCAACTGGCGCGAGGTGACCAACGGCTCGGCCGGCATTTCCGGCATTCCGAAAGTCTCCTTCTTCGGCCTGATATCGTTCAACGTCTCGGATCCGAACTACATCTCCAAGGTGCTGGGCATCGCCCAGTCGGGCGCCTACTACAAGATCTTCCTCTACTATCTCATCCTGCTGCTTTGCCTGCTCACCGCCTTCGTCACCATCAGGCTGCGCCGGCTGCCGGTCGGCCGGGCCTGGGAAGCGTTGCGCGAGGACGAGATCGCCTGCCGCTCGCTCGGCATCAACACCACCACCACCAAGCTGACGGCGTTCGCCACCGGCGCCATGTTCGGCGGCTTCGCCGGGTCGTTCTTCGCTGCCCGCCAGGGCTTCGTCAGTCCGGAGTCCTTCGTCTTCCTGGAATCGGCGATCATCCTTGCCATCGTCGTGCTGGGAGGCATGGGCTCGCTGGGAGGCATCGCGGTCGCGGCGGCGGTGATGATTGGCGGCACCGAGATCCTGCGCGAGCTGGACTTCCTCAAGACCGGCCTGAGATGGGGCGACACAACCCTCATTCCCGGCTTCGGTCCCGACTTCACGCCGGAACTCTACCGCATGCTTTTGTTCGGCGTGGCGATGGTCGTCGTCATGCTATGGAAGCCGCGCGGCTTCGTCGGCAGTCGCGAGCCGACAGCCTTCCTGAAGGAGCGAAGAGCGGTCTCAGGCTCCTTCACCAAGGAGGGTCACGGCTGATGAACGCGACCCCTTCCTCGAGCGACTTCATCCTGCAGGTCGAGCACCTGTCCATGAAGTTCGGCGGCCTCATCGCCATCGGCGACCTGTCCTTCCAGGCCAGGCGCGGCGAGATCACCGCGCTGATCGGCCCCAACGGCGCCGGCAAGACCACCGTGTTCAACTGCATCACCGGCTTCTACAAGCCGTCGGAAGGCATGATCACGCTCAACCGGAAAGACGGTTCAAGCTATCTGCTCGAGCGCCTGCCCAACCATGAGATCCCGGCGCGCGCCAAGGTGGCGCGCACCTTCCAGAACATCCGCCTGTTCTCCGGCATGACGCTGCTCGAGAACCTTCTGGTCGCTCAGCACAACAAGCTGATGAAGGCCTCCGGCTACACGTTCCTCGGCCTGTTCGGCTTCTCGAGCTACCGGCAGGCCTCGGCCGAATCGATCGAGCTTGCCAAGCACTGGCTGGAGAAGGCCAACCTGGTCGATCGCGCCGACGATCCGGCGGGCGACCTGCCCTATGGCGCGCAGCGGCGCCTGGAGATCGCGCGCGCCATGTGCACGGGCCCCGAGCTTCTGTGCCTCGACGAGCCGGCCGCCGGCCTCAATCCGAAGGAATCGGCGGCCCTCAACGAGCTGCTGAACGACATCAAGGACAACACCGGCACCTCGATCCTGCTCATCGAGCACGACATGTCGGTGGTGATGCAGATCTCCGACCATGTCGTCGTGCTCGAATACGGCCGCAAGATCTCCGACGGCAGTCCGCAGTCGGTCAGGACCGATCCACGCGTCATCGCCGCCTATCTCGGCGTCGACGACGAGGAGGTCGAGACGGTGCTGACCGAGGTCGGCGACGAGGCCGTGATCGAGCAGCTCGACACCGGCCCCGATTCCGCGCACGGGCCAGGAAGCTCGGCTTCGATGATGGCGGGCCCGGTTTCCGATTCTGTCGAGCATGCGGACCAGGGCGAGCGGGTCACGGTGTCGAGGGGCGCCTCGAAGGCAGCTCAGGTCGATGCGCGCGCGCGCGCCGCCGTTGCGAGCAAACCTGTGAAGCCCGTTGCCGCCGCGAAGCCCGCTTCGCCGGCCCCGGCCAAGCCGACCGGAAGATCCCCGACACCCAAGCCGCGTGGAGGGCGCAAGTAATGGCCGGCACAACGCTGCTCGATATCAAGGGCGTCCAGACCTACTACGGCAACATCCGGGCGCTGAATGGCGTCGACGTCACCGTCAACCAGGGCGAGATCGTGGCGCTGATCGGCGCCAACGGCGCCGGTAAGTCGACGCTGATGATGACCATCTTCGGCGCGCCGCGCGCCCGCGCGGGCACCATCACATTCGCCGGCACCGACATCACACAGTTGCCGACGCACGAAATCGCCCGCATGCGCATCGCCCAGTCGCCGGAAGGACGCCGCATCTTCCCGCGCATGACGGTGATGGAAAACCTGCAGATGGGCGCCAGCCTCGACAACCTCAAATACTATGACGAGGACGTCGAGAAGGTGTTCACGCTGTTCCCGCGGCTCAAAGAGCGCATCGGCCAGCGCGGCGGCACGCTGTCGGGCGGCGAGCAGCAGATGCTGTCGATCGGACGCGCGCTGATGGCGCGGCCGAAGCTGCTCCTGCTCGACGAGCCGTCGCTGGGCCTGGCGCCGCTGATCGTCAAGCAGATCTTCGACGCCATCCGCGAGCTGAACCGCATGCAAGGGCTGACCGTGTTCCTGGTCGAGCAGAACGCCTTCGGCGCGCTGAAGCTCGCCAATCGCGGCTATGTCATGGTCAACGGCAATGTGACGATGAGCGGTTCCGGCAAGGAACTGCTCGCCAATCCGGAAGTGCGCGCCGCCTATCTCGAAGGCGGCCACCACTGAGATTGGAGCGGAATATGTGCATCCGGTATTCCGCTCCACCTTGTTTGTTTGTCGCATGATCGTTGTCCGAAAAGTCTGCACCTTTTCGGGATCGTGCTAGGGAGACTTCATCATGCAGGGCATTCTCTACGAGGAACCCTCGATCTTCCAGTTCCTGTTCGTCACCTGCCTGCTCGGCGGCTGGGCCGCCTGGATGACCGGCAAGGCCAGCGCGCAGACATGGCGCAGCTTCTTCCAGCTGTTCCTCTACATGCTCGGGCTCGGCATCGGCATCCGGTTCATCCATCATGCGCTGTTCGACGGCACGATGTTCTCGCTGCATTACTATATCGTCGACACCATCGTGCTGATCATACTGGGCTTCCTTGGCTATCAATACACGCGCACCAACCAGATGGTGACACAGTATAATTGGCTCTACGAAAGAGCCTCGCTTTTGAGCTGGAAGCCGAAAGGCTGACGTTCATGATTAACGCCGTCTCGGGGATGAAACGGCGTGACAAGTGCCTGAAAATCGGCAAACTATGCTTTCTGCGATAAGGGTGGGCATCGCATGAAAGTATCATCCACGCCCACTCCGTAAATGGGAGCGTTTATATGAAAAAGTCACTCTTGTCCGCCGTGGCTCTGACCGCGCTTGTCGCGTTCAGCGGCAGCGCGTGGGCTGACATCCTGATCGGCGTCGCCGGTCCGATCACCGGCCCGAACGCCGCCTTTGGCGCGCAGCTGCAGAAGGGCGCCGAGCAGGCCGCCGCCGACATCAATGCTGCAGGCGGCATCAACGGCCAGCAGATCAAGCTCGAGATCGGCGACGACGTGTCGGATCCGAAGCAGGGCATCTCGGTCGCCAACAAGTTCGTCGCCGACGGCGTCAAGTATGTTGTCGGTCACTTCAACTCGGGCGTCACCATCCCGGCCTCGGAAGTCTATGCCGAGAACGGCATCCTGGTGATCACGCCTTCGGCCACCAACCCGCAGCTGACCGAGCGCGGCCTGTGGAACACGTTCCGCACCTGCGGACGCGACGACCAGCAGGGCAAGGTCGCCGGCGACTATCTCGCCAAGAACTTCAAGGACGCCAAGATCGCCGTCATCCACGACAAGACGCCTTACGGCCAGGGCCTCGCAGACGAAACCAAGAAGGCGCTGAACGGCAATGGCGTCACCGAAGCCCTCTATGAAGGCATCAATGTCGGCGACAAGGACTTCTCGGCCCTCATCGCCAAGATGAAGGAAGCCGGCGTCTCCGTCGTGTACTATGGCGGCCTGCACACCGAAGCCGGCCTGATCATGCGCCAGCTGGCCGACCAGGGCCTCAAGGCCCAGTTCATGTCGGGCGATGGCATCGTCTCGAACGAACTGGCCTCGATCGCCGGCGACGCCGTCAACGGCACGCTGATGACGTTCGCTCCGGATCCGCGCAAGAACCCGAACGCCAAGGAACTCGTCGAGAAGTTCCGCGCCGCCGGTTTCGAGCCGGAAGCCTACACGCTCTACTCCTATGCCGCCCTGCAGATCGTCGCCGCTGCCGCCGCCAAGGTCGGTTCCGCTGACGACGCGCAGAAGGTTGCGGACGAGATCAAGAAGAGCGGCCCGTGGAAGACCGCCATCGGCGACATCGGCTATGACGCCAAGGGCGACATCACCCGCCCTGACTACGTGCTGTACACCTGGAAGAAGGGTGACGACGGCAAGTACACCTACTTCGAGCAATAAGCCGGCAAAACGGCCTCAATTGCGAATGCCCGGCGCTACGCGCCGGGCATTTTCTTTTGTTCGAACAAGGTTGGCGCGAACGAACTATTTAAATCGGTTTAGGTGTCGCGCGAATCCGTTTGCACTGCAGCATTTTCACGCTAATCATTGCTCCAGCCCCCATCCTCCCAGCCTTTGGAGCCCTGTCCTTGGCCATCACGAAGATCCTCGTCGCCAACCGATCCGAAATCGCCATCCGCGTCTTTCGCGCGGCCAACGAGCTCGGCCTCAAAACCGTGGCGATCTGGGCCGAGGAGGACAAGTACTCGCTGCACCGCTTCAAGGCTGACGAAAGCTACCAGGTCGGGCGCGGACCGCATCTTGCCAAGGACATGGGGCCGATCGAAAGCTACCTGTCGATCGACGAGGTGATCCGCGTCGCCAGGCTGTCGGGAGCCGACGCCATCCACCCGGGCTATGGCCTGCTTTCGGAAAGCCCGGAATTCGCGGAGGCTTGCGCCGCCGCCGGCATCACCTTCATCGGCCCGAAGCCGGAGACGATGCGCCGGCTCGGCAACAAGGTCGCGGCGCGCAATCTGGCGATCGAGGTCGGCGTGCCCGTCGTGCCTGCCACCGATCCGCTACCGGACGACATGGAAGCGGTGAAGAAGCTTGCCGAGAAAATCGGCTATCCGGTGATGCTTAAGGCCTCGTGGGGTGGCGGCGGCCGCGGCATGCGCGCCATCCGCGCCGAAGCCGACCTTGCCCGCGAGGTGATGGAAGGCAAGCGCGAGGCCAAGGCCGCCTTCGGCAAGGACGAGGTCTATCTCGAGAAGCTGATCGAACGCGCCCGCCATGTCGAGGTGCAGGTTCTCGGCGACACGCATGGCAATGCCGTGCATCTGTTCGAGCGCGACTGCTCGATCCAGCGCCGCAACCAGAAGGTCGTCGAGCGGGCGCCGGCGCCTTATCTGAGCGAAGCGCTGCGCCAGGAGCTGTGCGGGTACGCGCTGAGGATCGCCAACGAGACCAGCTATATCGGCGCCGGCACGGTCGAGTTCCTGCAGGACGCCGATACCGGCAAATTCTACTTCATCGAAGTCAATCCGCGCATCCAGGTCGAGCACACCGTCACCGAGATGGTGACCGGCATCGATATCGTCAAAGCGCAGATCCACATCCTCGACGGCTTCGCCATCGGCACGCCGGACTCGGGCGTGCCGGCGCAGAAGGACATCAGGCTGAACGGCCACGCGCTGCAGTGCCGCATCACCACCGAGGATCCGGAGCACAATTTCATCCCGGACTATGGCCGCATCACCGCCTATCGCGGCGCCACCGGCTTCGGCATCCGGCTTGACGGCGGCACCGCCTATTCGGGCGCGGTCATCACCCGCTTCTACGATCCGCTGCTGGAGAAGGTGACGGCGTGGGCGCCGACGCCGGCCGAGACGATCGCTCGCATGAACCGCGCGCTGCGCGAGTTCCGCATTCGCGGCGTGGCAACCAACCTCACCTTCCTCGAGGCGATCATCAATCACCCGAGCTTCGCCGACAATTCCTATACGACGAAGTTCATCGACACGACGCCGGAACTGTTCCAGCACGTGAAGCGGCAGGACCGCGCCACCAAGCTGCTCAACTACCTTGCCGATGTCAGCGTCAACGGCCATCCGGAAACGCGCGGCCGGCCGATGCCCAAGGCCGATGCGGCGGCGCCCGTGGTGCCCTATCTCAACGGCAAGGTGCCGGACGGCAGCAAGCAGCAGCTCGATGCGCTCGGCCCGGAAAAATTCGCCGCCTGGATGCGCGCCCAGACCCAGGTGCTGGTCACCGACACGACGATGCGCGACGGCCACCAGTCGCTGCTCGCCACCCGCATGCGCACGCATGACATTGCCGGCATCGCCGGCACCTATGCGCGGGCGCTGCCGCAGTTGCTGTCGCTGGAATGCTGGGGCGGCGCCACTTTCGACGTCGCCATGCGCTTCCTCACCGAGGATCCCTGGGAGCGGCTGGGCAAAGTGCGGGAGGCCGCGCCGAACCTTTTGCTGCAGATGCTTTTGCGCGGCGCCAACGGCGTCGGCTACACCAACTATCCCGACAATGTCGTGCAACATTTCGTCCGCCAAGCCGCTGCCGGCGGCGTCGACCTGTTCCGCGTCTTCGACTGCCTGAACTGGGTCGAGAACATGCGCGTCGCGATGGACGCGGTCGGCGCCGAGGGCAAGCTGATCGAAGCGGCGATGTGCTACACCGGCGACATCCTCGATCCGGCAAGGGCCAAATACGACCTCAAATACTATGTCGGGCTGGCGAAGGAACTCGAGGCCGCCGGCGCCCACATCATCGCCGTCAAGGACATGGCCGGACTCTTGAAGCCGTCGGCGGCGCGCGTGCTGTTCAAGGCCTTGCGCGAGGCGACCGACCTGCCGATCCATTTCCACACCCATGACACGTCGGGCCTGTCGGCGGCCACCGTGCTGGCGGCGGTCGAGACCGGCGTCGATGCCGTCGACGCGGCGATGGATTCCTTCTCCGGCAACACCTCGCAGCCCTGCCTCGGCTCGATCGTCGAGGCGCTGAAGGGCACCGAGCGCGATCCCGGCCTCGATCCGCAATGGATCCGCAAGATCTCGTTCTACTGGGAAGCGGTGCGCAACCAGTACGCGGCCTTCGAAAGCGACCTCAAGGGGCCGGCCTCGGAAGTCTACCTGCACGAAATGCCCGGCGGACAGTTCACCAACCTCAAGGAACAGGCGCGCTCGCTCGGCCTCGAAACGCGCTGGCACGAGGTGGCGCAGGCCTATCACGACGTCAACCTGATGTTCGGCGACATCGTCAAGGTGACGCCGTCGTCCAAGGTCGTCGGCGACATGGCGCTGATGATGGTGAGCCAGGACCTCACCGTCGCCGATGTCGAAAACCCGGCGCGCGACATCGCCTTCCCGGATTCGGTGGTCTCGATGCTGCGCGGCGATCTCGGCCAGTCGCCCGGCGGCTGGCCGCCGGCGCTGCAAAAGAAGGCGCTGAAGGGCGACAAGCCGATCACGGTGCGGCCAGGCTCGCTGCTTAAAGCGGCCGACCTCAAGGCCAGCCGCAAGGACATCGAGGGAAAGCTTGAGCGCAGGCTCAGCGAGTATGAATTCGCCTCCTGGCTGATGTACCCGAAGGTGTTCACCGACTTCGCCGCCGCGCAAGAAACCTATGGGCCGGTCAGCGTCTTGCCGACGCCGACCTATTTCTACGGCATGAAGTCGGAAGACGAGATCTTCGTCGATATCGAGAAGGGCAAGACGCTGGTGGTGCGCTGCCTTGCCATCGGCGACGTCGACGAGAAGGGCATGGTCACCGTGTTCTTCGAGCTCAACGGCCAGCCGCGGCGCGTCAAGGTGCCGGACCGCGCGCATGGCGCGTCAGCCGCCAAGGCGCGGCGCAAGGCGGAGCCCGGGAACGAGGCGCATGTCGGCGCGCCGATGCCGGGCGTGGTCTCGGCACTTGCCGTTGCCGCCGGCCAGGCGGTCAAGGCCGGCGACGTGCTGCTTTCAATCGAGGCGATGAAGATGGAGACGGCGCTGCATGCCGAGCGCGACGGGGTGGTCGCCGAAGTGCTGGTCAAGGCCGGCGACCAGATCGATGCCAAGGATCTGCTGATCGCATTCAGCTAAAGTGTGTTGCCATTCAGGTGATGCCGGCCTGCGAATGGCGGCTTCCTGCGCTTCCGGTGCTCACGTACTTCAAGTACGCTCCGCGCCGGTTCTCGGAAGCCACCATTCTCGACTCGGCCTGACCTGAATCTCAACGCACCTTGGGGCGTGCCTAACCGTTCATGCCGCACCGATAATGTCTTGACCCGCCGCGCCTGCTCGGGCATCGAACCCGCTCCAATTTGCCGGCCGGCCTTCGCGAGTCGCCGGTAGCCAAACGATGCGGAGAGAAAAATGGCCGACGATATCACCGAGACCAGCCAGACTGTTGCCGCCGGCCAGCTGCGCGCCTTCATCGAGCGCATCGAGCGGCTCGAGGAAGAGAAGAAGACGATTTCCGACGACATCAAGGACGTGTTCGCCGAGGCCAAGGGCACCGGCTTCGACACCAAGGCGATGCGCAGCATCATCCGGCTGCGCAAGAAGGACCAGGCGGAGCGCCAGGAGGAGGAGTCCATTCTCGACCTCTACAAAGCCGCCCTCGGCATGGTCTGAGAACGCGGTCCGATCCGCTTTCGCAATTCTTTCGGACTGACGCGGGCGAGGCATCTGGAGCCTCGCCCCATAGCCTCCTCGCTTTAGCCTGGAGGCATTGCCGCGCGCGATAGCCGGCGGAGCGGCGTCGACTGCATTCACCACGACATGATTGACCCGGCCGCCCTTGGCGACCGGGATGTATCAGTTGTGCTCCGGCCGGCTGCTGTGCTGTAAGACAGGCTCTATACCTTTGCATTGACGCAATTCCGGACGGAAACGGTTTCACACTTTTCCTGGAATTGCTCTGGGCAGGCTGCTGCGAGCATCAGACCATGAGCGAATTCGACTTTGGCGGCCGCCGCGCCTCGGAGTTCCGCCAGCGCGGCTTCTGGACCCTGTTCGCGGAGCGGCACCCTGAGGAAAGGGCCTCGCTGGCGCGCCGCGGGCCCTGGTTCTGGCAGCGCGGGCTGCCGGATTTCGCACTGGTCCTTTCCATGTATGTCGCGCCGGCGCAGAACCATGTCGGCGTCTTCTTCGGCCGCAATGAAAAGTTCGGCGCCACCGAATCGTGGTCGCGGCTGAAGCCGTTTCAGCCGGCGATCGAGGGCAGGCTGAAACTCACATCCGAACAGAGTTGCGAGGGCCTAGGCATCAATTCGATGTGGCGGGTGAATTGCTACGCCGAGGACAACTGGCCGGCGATGGCCGACTGGCTGGTGACGGAATGCTCGCGCTTCGAGCAGGCCGTCGTCATGGTTTTGGGGGAAGCCCGGCCTTAGGCCCGACGGTCGTTCGCTCTCCCGACCTGCCTGCTTCTCAGTTTGGCCCGGACCCGTCGCGGCCGATTTCGTCCAGATGCTGCTGCAGCGCCAGTTTGTCGAGCGAACCCATCGGCAGGTTGGTGAACACCGCGATGCGGTTGCTCAGCATGCGATAGGCTTCGGCGAAGGCGAGATGCTGTTCGGCCTCGGTGCCGGATGCCTTGGCGGGGTCCGGGACCGCCCAAAGCGCGGTCATCGGATGGCCGGGCCAGATCGGACAGCTTTCATTCGCCGTGTTGTCGCAGACGGTGAAGACGAAGTTCATCTCCGGCGCGTCAGGTCCGGAAAACTCCTCCCAGCTTTTCGACCGGGCGAAAGACGTGTCGTATTTCAGGCTTTCCAGCAGCTGCAGCGCATAGGGGTTGACGGTTCCTTTCGGCTGCGAGCCGGCAGAATAGGCTTTGAAACGACCGGCGCCGACCCGGTTCAGGATGGCCTCCCCCATGATCGACCGGGCCGAGTTCGCATTGCAGAGAAAAAGTACATTGTAGACATGATCGCTCATTTTGAACTCCTCCATGCTGGCGCTGCAAAATGACTGGCTGGCAATGCGGAACACAGGTTTCCGGCCCGCTTGAGCATTGATGCCAGATTTCCGTGTCATATTCGCGTCACGTGTCGCGGGGGCTTGCTTTGACGGCAGGCTCCGGCATTTTCGAAGCGGCATGATCGCAAGCGGGGCCCCAACCGATGGACGATTCGCATCCGGCCGGCATGGTGTCCAGCAAGCTCGTTGGCCTGGCCGGCTTCTTCCGCTCGCGCTGGCGGGGCCGGGCGCCGCTCGAGCGGCTGTTCTGGCGCGACATGGCCTTTGTCGGCACGGCCATCAACATCGCATCGTCGGTGCTGGCGCTGATCCTGCTCGGGCTGAAGCTGCCGCTCTGGCTGGTCCTGAGCGTGCATTTCGCGCCGGTGCCCTACAATCTCTTCCTGACCTTCGCCGTCTGGCGAACCGCGGAAAAGTCAGGCGGTGGCAAGGCCTCGCTGATGATGCTGGGCTCGGCGCTGTGGCTGATCGCGACAGTCGTGGCTTGAAACGAAAAAGGGCGGCCGGAGCCGCCCTTTGCAGACAATGAGGTTGCGACGGCCGTTAGTGCGGTTCAGCGTTTCATGAGATCGCTGACCCGCCCTAACTATTTATTTTTACGCAATTCCGGACGGAAAACCGCTGCGCACTTTTCCTGGAATTGCTCTAGGCGGCCGGCTCGAATTTCAGCGCCACGCCGTTGATGCAGTAGCGCAGGCCGGTCGGCGGCGGGCCGTCCTCGAAGACATGGCCGAGATGGCTGCCGCAGCGGGCGCAGTGGCATTCGGTCCGCACCATGCCGTAGCTGCGGTCGACCGTGGTCTCGACGGAGCCCGGCACCGGGTCGTTGAAGCTAGGCCAGCCGGTGCCGCTCTCGAATTTCAGCTTGGATTCGAACAGCGGCTGGTCGCAGCCGACGCAGGAAAACGTGCCGGCGCGCTTCTCGTAAAGCAGGGCGCAACTGCCGGGCCGCTCGGTGCCATGATTGCGCATCACGGCATATTGCTCGGGCGTCAGCCGGGCGCGCCATTCGGCATCGGTACGGGTGACGGGATAGGCGTGGGTGTCCATGAAAATCTCCTCGGCCTTGGCGGCTCGTTGTTGGTTGGCGCCTCATATTCGCACCAAGATAGGTGTTTGTTACACCACTGACCAGCGCAGGGACTGACAAGGCAATCGCCGCTGGCTTCGAATTGGCCTCTCCTTATTGTCGTCGGCGCCGCCCCTCACCTGCCTGCCGGCATCCTCTCCCCGTATCGTGACGGGGAGAGGGGCGCTCTCATTGATGGTTTCGCCAATCGCCAACGTCGCAGGAAGAAGTGTTGAGCTTGCGGCCGGCCCCCTTCGCCCCGTCACTATACGGGGAGAAGGTGCCGGCAGGCGGATGAGGGGCGGCGCCGACTTCCGCGAATTACCGCCACGCTCAATGCTTCCTTGAAAGCTGCTTCGTCGCGGCTTCCAGCCCGGCAAGCGTCAGCGGAAACATGCGGCCGCCGAAGGTGTCGCGGATCATCCCGATAGAATGGGTGTAGCCCCAGTTCTTCTGGCTCTCCGGATTCAGCCATATCGCATTCGGCCATTGCTGCAGCAGGCGGCCGAGCCAGACGTTGCCGGCCTCAGGGTTCCAGTGCTCCACCGAGCCGCCGGGATGCGCCAGCTCGTACGGGCTCATCGAGGCATCGCCGACGACGATCACCTTGTAGTCAGGGCCGTATTTGTGGATGAGGTCGAAGGTCGGAATCGTTTCGGCCAAGCGGCGGCGATTGTCCTTCCAGACGCGCTCGTAGAGGCAATTGTGGAAGTAGAAATATTCGAGCTGTCGGAATTCGGCGCGAGCGGCGGAGAACAGCTCCTCGACGCCTCTGATATGATCGTCCATCGAACCGCCGACATCGAAGAACATCAAAAGCTCGACCGCGTTGCGCCGCTCCGGCCGCGTCTTGACGTCGAGATAGCCGTGCTCGGCGGTGGCGTGAATGGTGCCGGGCAGATCGAACTCCTCCTCGGCGCCTTCGCGTACCCAGCGGCGCAGCCGCTTCAGCGCCACCTTGATGTTGCGCGTGCCGAGCTCGACGCCGTCGTCGAAATTCCTGAATTCGCGCTTGTCCCAGACTTTTACCGCGCGGCGGTGGCGGCTTTCGTGCTGGCCGATGCGCACCCCTTCGGGGTTGTAGCCGTAGGCGCCGAAGGGCGAAGTGCCGCCGGTGCCGATCCATTTCGAGCCGCCCTGGTGGCTGCCCTTCTGCTCCTCCAGCCGCTGCTTCAGGGTCTCCATCAGCTTCTCGAAGCCCCCCAGAGCCCCGACCAGCTTTTTCTCCTCCTCGGTCAGGTGCTTCTCGGCGAGCCGGCGCAGCCATTCCTCGGGGATGTTGGCGACTTCGACGGCGTCCGGCCCGCCAAGCGCCTCGACGCCCTTGAAGACATGCGCGAACACCTGGTCGAAGCGGTCGATATGGCGCTCGTCCTTCACCAGGGCCGCGCGGGCGAGGTAATAAAAACCCTCGACATCATAGTCGACCAGCCCGGCTTCCAGCCCCTCCAGCAGCGACAGATATTCCCTGAGCGAAACGGGAACCCGCGCGGCTTTCAATTCGAGGAAGAAGGGCATGAACATGCGGCCATCTATAGCAGATCGTATTCGATGAAGCCCGTGCGGCGCGCGACATGGTCGTAGAGCCGGCGCGCCGTGGCGTTGGTCTCGTGCGTCATCCAGTAGACGTTCTTCACCCCGATCTTGCCGGCCTCGTCCTGCACCGCCTTGATCAACGCGGCGCCCACGCCCTTGCCGCGCACGCCCGGGTCAGCGAACAGGTCCTGCAGGTAGCAGTTGTTGACCAGCGACCAGCAGGAGCGGTGGTAGAGATAGTGGGTGAGGCCGACGGCCTTGCCGTCGAGCGTGGCGATAAAACCCTTCGGCTCGAACTCGCCTTCCGTGAACAGCCGCTTCCAGGTCAGGTCGTAGACCTCGTCCGGCAGCTTGGTCTCATAGAAGGTGAGGTAGGCCGTCCACAGGCGCCGCCAGTCGGCATGGTCTGACTGCGCGAGCGGGCGGATGGTGATCTGGGTCATTTCGTTTCCTCCGAACTTTTCCGATAAGACGCTGCCTCGGAGGCCGGTTGACGGCAAAGGTCCACAGCCGGGGAAAGCGCTGTTGCTGGCGGCCTAGCCCTGCCGTCTCGCCATGAAGGCCAGGCGCTCGAAAAGATGCACGTCCTGTTCGTTCTTCAGCAGCGCGCCGTGCAGCTTCGGCAGCATGTTCTTGGGGTCGGCGCGCAGGTCTTCCAGCGCGATGTCGTCGGCGACCAGCAGGCGGATCCAGTCGAGCGCCTCGGAGGTCGACGGCTTCTTCTTCAGGCCCGGCACGTCGCGGATCTCGTAGAACTGCGTGAGCGCCGCCCGCACCAGGTTCTGCTTGATGCCCGGATAGTGGACGTCGACGATGCGGTGCAGCGTCTCGATGTCGGGGAAGCGGATATTAGTGGAAGAAGCAGCGGCGCAGGAAGGCGTCCGGGAGTTCCTTCTCGTTGTTCGAGGTGATGATGACGATCGGCCTCAGCGCCGCGTGGATCGTCTCGCCGGTCTCGTAGACGAAGAATTCCATGCGGTCGAGTTCCTGCAGCAGGTCGTTGGGAAACTCGATGTCGGCCTTGTCGATCTCGTCGATCAGAAGCACCACCTTCTTCGGCGCAGCGAAAGCATCCCAGAGCTTGCCGCGCTTGATGTAGTTCCTGATGTCGCTGAAGCGGTCGTCGCCGAGCTGGCTGTCGCGCAGCCGCGAAACGGCGTCATACTCGTAGAGGCCCTGCTGCGCCTTGGTGGTCGACTTGACGTTCCATTCGATGAAATCCAGCCCGAGCGCTGACGCCACCTGGCGGGCAAGCTCGGTCTTGCCGGTGCCGGGCTCGCCCTTGACCAGCAAGGGCCGCTCGAGCGCGATCGCCGCGTTGACCGCAACCATCAGATCCTTGTCGGCAACATAGGCCGCGGTGCCTTCGAAACGCATTTTTTCTCCTGGCCGTTTTGCGGCGACCGTAAGGAGGCGAACTCGGCGGCGCAAGAGCGGGGCAGGGGGACGCTTCATTCGGCGGTCCCGGAAGCGGCGAATAACGTCGGTGCGGCCAGCCGTTTCTCTGGCGCTCGGGCAGCCATCGGCCTATATTGGTCTCGGCGGTCTGCGCTTCCCGGCAGGTGAAACTTATCCCCGGGGCCTTATCGATCCTTAGGGAGCTGTCCCTGGGAAGACCCGTGGGTTTTCTCACACGGCGCCCACCTACTTTGTAGGCACCCGGGATCGACCTCTCCACCGGTTGTGTGGATCGTCACCTGACGGCAAAGGATCCACTCCCCGTGGATGATGTGTCAGAAAACGTCGCTCCTAAAGCTCCCTCCAGATCTGACCTTTTCTAGCGTCCGCGCATGACCTCTTCCAAAGACCTGAAAAAACATCTGCGCAAGGAAGCGCTGGCGCGCCGCGATGCGCTCGACGAATTCTGGCGCGTGGAGATCGCGCTCGAG
This sequence comes from Mesorhizobium sp. M4B.F.Ca.ET.214.01.1.1, assembly GCF_004791545.1. Lineage (NCBI taxonomy): Bacteria > Pseudomonadati > Pseudomonadota > Alphaproteobacteria > Hyphomicrobiales > Phyllobacteriaceae > Mesorhizobium > Mesorhizobium sp. M4B.F.Ca.ET.214.01.1.1. The sequence continues at coordinate 5,826 of NZ_SRUX01000008.1, read as the reverse complement.
ATGGCCGAGACGGCGCGCGACCAGATCGCCGTCGAGCCGGGGCAGATCATCTCCGGCTTCTGGCCGATGCGCTCCGAGGTCGACGTGCGGCCGCTGATGTTCGCGCTCCGCGAAAAGGGCGCCAGGCTCTGCCTGCCGGCCATCCTCGACAAGAGCACGATCGTCTTTCGCGAGCTGGTGCGCGGGGCGCCGATGGTCGAGATGGGCTTCGGCACGGTCGGACCGCATGAGGAGGCGGCGGTGCTCGATCCGTCCGTCATGCTGGTGCCGCTCGCCGCCTTCGACGCGCGCGGCCATCGCATCGGCTACGGCGCCGGCTACTACGACCGTGCCATCGGCAAGCTGGCCGACAAGGGGCTGACGCCGAGGCTGATCGGCATCGCCTTCGACTGCCAGGAGGTGGCACAGGTCCCCGATGAGAACCACGACGTCATCATTCCGGAAATACTGACAGAGAGCGGGTTGCGCCGGTTCACGCCGGAATTGTAGAAAAGCGTTTGAGAACGCATGATCTTTTGCGGAAAGTCATGCAGCTTTTGCTTGGCGGACTTTCGGCACGGGATCATATGAGACTTCTTTTCCTCGGCGACATGGTCGGAAAAACTGGACGCACGGCGGTGTGGGAGCAACTGCCGGGCCTGATCTCCGACTTCAAGCTCGACTTCGTCATCGTCAACGGCGAGAACGCCGCCGGCGGCTTCGGCATCACCGAGGAGATTTTTCGCGAGACGCTCGCCGCCGGCGCCGACGTCGTCACCACCGGCAATCACGTCTGGGACCAGCGCGACGCGCTGGTCTTCGCGCCGCGCGAGGAGCGCTTCCTGCGTCCGTCCAATTTCCCCAAGGGCACGCCCGGGCGCGGCTCCGGCGTCTACATCGCCCGGAACGGCGCGCGCGTGCTGGTCGCCAACATCATGGGGCGGGTCTTCATGCATCCCGAGCTCGACGATCCATTCCAGGCCGGCGAGCGCGAGCTCGCCGCCTGCCCGCTCGGCGAGCAGGCTGATGCCGTCGTCATCGATTTCCACGCCGAGGCAACGTCGGAAAAGATGTGCTTCGCGCATTTCGTCGACGGCCGCGCCAGCCTGGTCGTCGGCACCCATACCCACCAGCCGACCGCCGACCACCAGATCCTCAACGGCGGCACCGCCTACCTGTCGGATGCGGGCATGTGCGGCGACTACGATTCCTCGCTCGGCATGGACAAGGAGGAGCCGCTCAACCGCTTCCTGTCGAAAGTGCCGAAAGGCCGCTTCGAGGCGGCGAGCGGGCCGGCGACGCTGTGCGGCATCGGCGTCGACATCTCCGACCGCACCGGGCTGGCCGAGAAGATCGCGCCGTTTCGTCGCGGGCCGCGGCTCGAGGAAACCGCACCGTCCTTCTGGTCGTGACATTGATATGAGCGGCGTCAGTACCTAACTGGCGGCGACATCTGCTTCAGATCGTAGAGGGGACGACCTCCATGCAGCTCATCGAATTCCTGGCGCCACACTTTGCCTTCGTCTCCGACCCGACCGCCTGGGTGGCGCTGCTGACGCTGGTGGTGCTGGAGGTCGTGCTCGGCATCGACAATCTGATCTTCATCTCGATCCTGACCAACAAATTGCCCGAGGCGCAAAGGGCGCGCGCGCGCCGGCTCGGCATTTCGGCGGCGCTGATCATGCGGCTGGTGCTGCTCGCCACCATCTCGATCATCGTCCAACTGACGACGCCGGTGTTCACCGCGCTCGGCCACGGCTTCTCCTGGCGCGACCTGATCCTGATCGCCGGCGGCCTGTTCCTGGTCTGGAAGGCGACCAAGGAAATCCACCACACGGTCGATCCCGAGGATCACAAGGACACGATGCTCGGCGAGACGCTGCAGATCTCGCTCGCCGGCGCGATCTTCCAGATCCTGTTGCTCGACCTCGTCTTCTCGATCGATTCGATCATCACCGCCGTCGGCATGACCGACGAGATCGCCATCATGTACATCGCCGTCATCGTGGCGGTGAGCGTGATGATGCTGGCGGCCGGGCCGCTTGCCGACTTCATCGCCAAGAACCCCAGCATCGTCATGCTGGCGCTGGGCTTCCTTTTGATGATCGGCATGACGCTGATCGCCGACGGCATGGGCTACCACGTGCCGAAGGGCTACATCTACGCGGCGATGGGTTTTTCGGCGCTGGTCGAGGGCCTCAACATGCTGGCGCGGCGGCGCAAGAAGGCAAGGTCCGGCGAAGGGCATTGAAGCGAAGCAGGTTTCGTCGTCAACTCCGAGGCCTGCGGCAGATGCCTTGCGCATCCGATGTCACGCGCGGCTGGACGAATTGAGCCGATTTATCTATAAGCCGGCCATTCCGACAGCGAGCGCCATATGCCCTACAGGCGTATCAGGGACGCTCTGAAATTTTGAATTCGAGCATTTTGAGAAGAGCGAGGTGTCTTCACCTGGCTTCAGGATGCTCTAGCCGAACACGACAGGGGTGCCATGGCTGGCCATTCACAGTTCAAGAACATCATGCACCGCAAGGGCCGCCAGGACGCGGTGCGGTCGAAAATGTTTTCCAAGCTGGCGCGCGAAATCACCGTCGCCGCCAAGACCGGCACGCCGGACCCGGCGATGAATCCGCGGCTGCGCCTTGCCGTGCAGAACGCCAAGGCCGTGTCGATGCCGAAGGACAACATCCAGCGCGCCATCAACAAGGCTTCGGCCGGCGACGGCGAAAACTACGAGGCCGTGCGCTATGAAGGCTACGGCCCGGGCGGCGTGGCGCTGATCGTCGAGGCGCTCACCGACAACCGCAACCGTTCGGCTTCGAACGTGCGCGCCGCCTTCACCAAGGCCGGCGGGGCGCTGGGCGAAACCGGCTCGGTGTCGTTCATGTGGAACCGGGCCGGCGAGATCTACTATCCGGCATCGGCCGGCGACGCCGACAAGGTCATGGAAGCGGCGATCGAAGCCGGCGCGGACGACGTCGAATCGGACGAGGAAGGCCACACCATCTACTGCGCCTTCGAGAATCTCGGCGACGTGTCGAAGGCGCTGGAAGCCTCGCTCGGCGAGGCGGAATCGGTGAAGCCGATCTGGCAGCCGCAGAACAACGTTCCGGTCGACGAGGAACGCGCGCAGTCGCTGATGAAGCTGGTCGCCACGCTCGAGGACGACGACGACGTGCAGAGCGTCTACGCCAATTTCGAGGTCGACGACGAGACCATGGCCAAGCTCAGCGCGGCCTAAGTCCGAAATATGAGCGAAGCTCAATCCGAAATGAGCGACAAACCGCTGCCCACCGTCCGCATCACCTATTGCACGCAGTGCCAGTGGCTGCTCAGAGCCGGCTGGATGGCGCAGGAGCTGCTCTCGACCTTCGGCACCGATCTCGGCGAAGTGACGCTGGTGCCCGGCACCGGCGGCATCTTCAGCATTTCCTGCAACGACACGCTTGTCTGGGAGCGCAAGCGCGACGGCGGGTTTCCCGACGCCGCGAAGCTCAAGCAGCTGGTCCGCGACGTCATCGATCCGGAGCGGGATCTCGGCCACTCGGATCGCAAGGGCCACAAAACGAAAGACCCGGCTTGAAGCCGGGTCTTTTGCGTTGAGCCAGACGCCTTTCAAATCAGCGCCATGATAAAGCAGGCCATCGACACGATGGCGGTGACGGTGCGGACGTGGTTCCACATCACCCATGCATTCAGATGGTTCGCCCACACGGCGGCGCCGTTGGCACTTGCCGGGTCGACGGCGGCGAGCGCGTCGTTGAGCGGCACGTTGAAGACCATGGTCACGATCGGGTTGCCGATCAGGTAGATCACGGCGCCGACCACAAGCCAGTACGAGCCCGACTGGCTCCAGCCAAAGAGAACGGCGGCAATGAGCACGAGACAAATGAGGCCGGTGCCGAACAGCGCCGTCATGAAGGTCGGCGTGATCACCGTGACGTTGATCGAATTCATTGCAGCGATGCCGCTTGGGACAGGAAGCCGGGCGAGCGCCGCCATGACGAAATTGGAAAAGGCGAAGAAGACGCCGCCGACGACGCCGGAGCCGATCGCGGCGATGAAGGTGAGTGTGGGAAGCAGTTTCATCATCTCAGTTGCTCCAGACGCCGCTGGCGGCGGTTTCGGTTGCGTAAGCGGAAAAGTCCTTCGGCTGGCGGCCGAGCGCGCGCTGCACGCCGTCGGCCAGCGTCTCGTTGCGGCCGTCGAGCACCTTCGTGAAGAGCTCGTCGAGCAGCCAGGCGAATTCCGGCGGCAGGTTGTGCGCCGCCACCGCCTCGGTGAATTCGGCATGTGAGATCTGCCGGTAGCGGATGTCACGGCCGGCGGCCTTGCCGATCTCGGCGACGGCGTCGGCGAAGCTCAGCAGGCGCGGGCCGGTGAGCTCGTAAAGCTGGCCGATATGACCTGGCTCCGTCAGGACGGTTGCGGCGACGTCGGCGATGTCGTCGACATCGACGAAAGGTTCACCGACATTGCCGACCGGTAAGGCGACCTCGCCTTCGAGGATAGACTCGATCAGGAAGCCCTCGCTGAAATTCTGCGAGAACCAGGGGCAACGCAGGATGGTCCAGTCGGCGCCCGAGGCCTTCAACATCTCCTCGGCGCGCTGGGCTTCAGGCTCGCCGCGACCGGAGAGCAGCACCAGGCGCTTGACGCCGCGTTCGACGGCAAGCCGGGCAAACGCCTCGACGGTTTCGGCGGCGCCCGGCACGGCGATGTCTGGATAGTAGCTGATGTAGACGGCGCCGACGCCTTCGAGCGCACGGCCCCATGTTTCCTTGTCCAGCCAGTCGAAGGGTGGCGTGCCAGCGCGGGAGCCGATGCGCACGGGAATGTTCCTGGCGGTCAGCCGTTCGGCCAGGCGCCGGCCGGTCTTGCCGGTGCCGCCCAGGATCAAAATAGGTTTTGTAGTCATCTCGATCTCCTCGGTTCATAAATATGAGTAATCCTCACATTTGCAAAACGTGATAAACCCTCGTATTTTGTGAGTCAAGCCAGTCGTCGCAGAATCTTTCCGGAGGGCTCCATGGAAGGCAGAAGTGCCGCGCCGCATCAGCAGGACGGATCAGTGGCCTCGCCACGCCGCTCCCCGACCCAGCAGCGCAGCCGCGAACGGGTCGAACGCATGCTCGCCGCCGCCTCGGCGCTGATCGCCGCGCAAGGCAGCGACGCCATGCGCATGGGCGAGGTGGCAGAGCGGGCAGGCGTGTCGATCGGCTCGCTCTACCAGTTCTTCCCCGACAAGCGGGCGATCGTCTGGGCGCTGGCCGAGCGCTACACGGCCGAAAGCCAGGCCTGTATCGCCGCGGCGCTCAAGGATGTCGCAGACGCCGAGGGCTTGCGGCGGGCATTCTCGGAACTGGTCGATATTTACTACCGGCTGTTCCTGGCCGAGCCGGTGATGCGCGACATCTGGTCGGGCACCCAGGCCGACAAGGCGTTGCGCGAGCTCGAGCTCGCCGACAGCCGGGCCAATGCCGAATTCCTGGTCGCGGTGCTGAAGCGACTGCGGCCCGACGCCGATCCGGTGGCACTGGAAACCACAGCCTTCCTGGTCTGGCAGATGGGCGAGGCGGCCATGCGGCTGGCGATCTCCGTCGACCGGCAGGAGGGCGACAGGCTGGTCGCGGCCTACAAGCGCATGGCGCTGAGGGAGCTGGTGGACGCGTGAGAGTTTGCGAAACCGCCGGCGAGAGCGCCCCTCTCCCCGTCACTATACGGGGAGAGCGACTGTCTTGGCTGTCAAGCTGTTTGCCATGGTTTTTGGTCGCGGATGATGGCGTTGAGAATGGTCAGCAGCTTTCGCATGACGGCCACGACGGCGACGATCTTCGGCTTGCCGAC